>NZ_JADOEQ010000020.1 GCF_016745255.1 Enterococcus sp. BWR-S5
GATTTGGTTTTTAGTCGATTTCATTTTATCAGTTAGTTGTTCCTTTTTTGTGTTTGAACACTCAAAAAAGTGTTAGTGAGTTTTCCTTTAGGAATTTCCACCAACACAAAATATTATAGAGCCTATTTACGAAGATTCGTGAGTAGAAGGCAGTTTTAGTATTTGATAAGGAAACCATCTGTCGGTTTTATTCATTTTGTTCAGGCAGCTGTAATCATATCGAGGCGCTTTTCGTTTACGAGTTTCACCATGGTATGTTTCAAGAGCCAAGTAATCCAACCATTTAGCCTTTGATGGATTCTGTTGCGATTGTCGAAGCACATAGCGTCTGGAATGGTTCCTATTTGGTTCTCAGGGAGGCAGAAAGTATGAATGTTTCTATATTTCCTATAAAGGTGTTCTATATTTATCACTAAGAATCAAGTATAATAAGCTATCGGGTAAACGGTTACAAAAAGGAGGGTATCAATGAGACACTATAAAGAGGAATTATTACCGCTATTGGAAAAACTGCCAGTACCGGAACTGAACGATACAATGAGAGAGCTGGTGGAATGGGCCGCTCCATTTCTTAGTAATTACGAACAGGAAGAGTTCAAGCAGCTGGTGGAGCGTTTCCAAGCGGAAGATGGACTACAGCTGCAAGAACGGCTGCAGGGTCATTGGCAGCAAACCGAGGACAGCTGGTTGGCTGATTTTTGGCAGGACAGTTATTTAGGCGGGCGAGGCTGTGTGCAGAGTGAAACCAATTTTGGTTTGGTTATTAAAGAGGAGCACCATACTCAAGCGTTCTCTCGAGCTGAAAAGGCCGCACAGTTAATTTATCAACTGACGAACGTTCATCTTGCTCTTGAGGAAGGCAGCTTTCCGTTAGAATATACAAGAAATGGTCAGCACTTAGATATGTCCTATTATGGAAATTTGTTTGGGAGCTGCAGAATAGCTGGGCTTGAAAAGGATTCATTTTTCAAAAGTGAAGAAAAGAATAGTCATATCATTGTTTTAAATAGAGGAAGCTATTATCAGCTTAACGTTATAGATCAGTCAGGTAATCCATATTCGGTGAAAAATATTCTTGAAGCTATTCACTATATTTTGGCAGAGGAGCAATCCGCTGATGATGGAGAGAAAAATCTGGCATATTTAACAGGTGTGGAAAGAGAAACCGCTCATCTAGTGTATCAACAATTAATAGAAATAGAGGGAAATCAAAGAAATTGTGAGCTGATTGAAAATGCTTTGTTCGTAGTAAGCTTTACGGATGGAGAAGATAATTGTCCGGAAAACCGAGTGTCAACGATGTTGTTAAATGGACAGGATCAGATTTTTACGAAAACAATTCAGGCGCTGATTACTGAAAATGGCACCATTGGATTTAATATCGAGCATACCGCTGTAGATGGTGTACCAACCATGAACATACTGGCGCAGGCTTTTGCTGACTTTGATAATGAACCGCTGGCTGACAACGAGGAACAAACAGAGTTGTTGGTTAATAAACTTTCCTGGCAGTTCACGCCAAAGTTGCTTAAAGCTTTAGCACAATGCCGCCTCGCTGTAGAGGAAGAATCCAAGGCTTATCATATCTACCATCGAGTGATAGAAGGGCTGGGGAAAAATCAGTTAAAGGAGCTCAGAATCAGCCCTGATGCTTATTTCCATGTTGCTTTGGCGGTAGCCCAAAAGGATGTATTTGGAAGGCTGGAATCTGTGTACGAGCCAGTTGCAATGCGCGGCTTTTATGGTGGTCGGACTGAATGCGCACGTTCCTTGAGTCAAGAAAAAAAGGAGTTTTCAGAAGCGTTCCTGAATCAAGAAAAGCCCCTTGAACCTGCTGAACTGGCTGATTTATTTCAGCAAGCCATAACCGCACACTCGAATCGGTTGGTCAGATGCCAAAAAGGGTTAGGTGTGGAGAGACATTTGTTCGGTTTGGAAAAGATGGCAGATGAGTCACTTAATGCTACTTATTTTTTCGAGTCAGAAGGCATTAAGAAGCTGACAAGGAACTTTATTTCGACAACAGGAATTCCAAATGAGCTGTTGGAATCGTTCAGTTTTTGTCCGGTAGACTCAGAAGGATTTGGCTTGTATTATGGCATTCTTGAAGATAGGATTGTTTTGACTCTTTCTTCAAGAAAAGAAAGAATGCATGAAGGGGAGCAGCTGGTCCAAAAGCTGGAGTATTATTTGTTGGCACTGTTGGATATCGTAAAGTAATAATGATATAAAGCCAATCAAGTATTCAACATTCCTATCATGTTTTTGTCTGGAGAAATCATCAGTAAATTAAAGAATTTTTTTGACTGTGCTTAGCCGCGTCATTTTAACAATTACCATGATACATTTTTTGTTATATAAAAATGCAAATACTATATTAAAAAGACAGTGAGTACTCACTGTCTTTTTAAACGTTCATTCAAGGTTATTGAGAAAAATTACCCGCCCATTTCTTCCAGTTCTAAGCTAAGCACTTCCCAAGCATTCAGTTGTTCTTCTTGCTCAGCACGCTTTTCTTCCAGCTCTTTGTTCAAGGCCATTAGCTGAACATGGTCTTCTACCATCTCAGGTCGACTCATTTCTGCTTCTAACTCATCAATTCGTTCATCCAGTAAAGCCAGATTTTCTTCGACTTGAGTAACTTTTCTTTTCAGAGTACGAATCAGCTTTTGTGCTTCTTTATTTAGATAAAAATCATTTTTGGTAGTAGTAGCAACTGCTTCTTCCGATGCTTGGTCTGCTGCTGCCAATGCGGCCAGCTCTTCTTCCTCTTTTTTCTTTTCTAAATAATAATCGTAATCACCTAAGTACAATTTACTACCATTTTCAGATAGTTCAATGACCTTCGTTGCGATACGGTTGATGAAATATCGGTCATGGGAAACAAAAAGCAGCGTGCCTTCATAGTCAATCAAGGCATTCTCCAGTACTTCCTTGTTATCAATATCAAGGTGATTCGTAGGCTCATCGAGAATCAGAAAATTTTCTTTGTCCATTGACAGCTTGGCAAGTGCCACGCGTGCTTTTTCCCCACCACTAAGTAAAGGGATGGTTTTTTCTACATCGTTACCACTGAATAGAAAGCTCCCCAGCACATTACGGATATCCTTTTCCGGTGTTGTCGGGTGTTCGTCCCAAAGCTCGGCTAAAACCGTTTTATTCCCATGAAGATTTGCCTGCTCCTGATCGTAATAACCAATGGAAACATTTGTACCAAGGGAGAGGTCACCCTTGATGAAGGGGAGCTTGCCGATGATTGATTTAAGTAATGTGGATTTACCAATTCCATTAGGTCCGACTAACGCAATTGCTTCTTGCCTGCGAACATCCATATTAATAGGAGCGGACAAAACACTATCATCATAGCCGATTGCACCATCTTCTAATTGTAAGACAACGTTCCCAGAGGTTTTCTCAATTCCAAAAAGAAAATTGGCTGATTTTTCATCGCCTTGCGGTCGATCCAATCGTTCCATCTTTTCCAAGGTCTTGCGACGACTTTGAGCCCGTTTGGTTGTAGAAGCACGTACCAGATTGCGGGCGACGAAATCCTCTAATTTTTGGATTTCTGTTTGCTGTTTTTCGAAAGCTTTCCACTCACTAGCCAGCTGCTCAGCTTTAAGCTTCAAATATTTTGAGTAATTGCCTTTATAGTAATGCATTTTTCTGCGGCTCAGCTCATAGATTTCAGTGACCACTTTGTCTAAGAAGTAACGGTCATGTGAAACAATCAGTAAAGCGCCGGAATAATTAGGCAGATAGCCCTCCAACCAGGAAAGGGTTTCGATGTCCAGGTGGTTTGTCGGTTCATCCAAAATTAAAATATCCGGTTTCTGCAGCAGCATACGTGCCAACGCAAGTCGAGTCTTTTGACCACCGGAAAGGGCATTAATTGGTCGATTATAAAAGCTCTCGTCAAAGCCAAAACCGTGTAAGACAGAGCGAATTTCATTCTCCATGCCATAACCATTACCATCAGCAAACTCCTGCTGTAAACGGTCGTATTCCTTCATTAAATTAGGATATTCTGCTGTTTCTGGGTCAGTTTGACTAATCAGCTGTTCCAGTTCCCGCATTCGATTTTCCATTTGAATCAGAGCAGAGAACGCCTGCAGCATCTCATCCCAAACGTTTTTATCGGAATCAAGTCCAGTATCCTGCGCTAAGTAGCCCAATGTTGCTGTTTTGCTTTTAGCAATTGTACCGGCATCTGTAGGGTCAATTCCAGCTATAATTTTCAGAAGTGTCGATTTTCCGGCCCCGTTTCGGCCAACCAATGCAATCCTGCTGTTGTCTGCAATTTCCATTTGTATATTTTCAAACAAAGTCTCAGCCCCAAAGTAGCGGGCAATTTGATTTGCCTGTAGTAGAATCATAAATTTGTCCTCATTTCAGTTTAATCCTACTCAGTGTAGCATAAAAAGTGGAAAAATTCAGGTCTGTAAAATGATACAGTTTGAGAATATGTTCCATTTTAGAAATAAATAGTATTTTATGAGCAGTAACGTTGCTTTTTAGCTTGTAAAACTGCTATTATTAAATGTGGAGATATTGAATAGTTGGAGGTATGAATGTGAAAGAACAAACGATACCAAAAGCCACAGCTCGTAGGCTTCCTTTATATTATAGGTATTTACGTATTTTATACGATGCAGGTAAAAGCAAAGTTTCTTCAACCGAGTTGAGTGAAGCTGTTCAAGTAGACAGTGCGACCATTCGTCGAGATTTCTCTTATTTTGGAGAACTGGGCAAACGCGGTTATGGATATGATGTTGAAAACTTGATGAACTTCTTCGGTAAAACACTGAACGATGACGAATTGACAAATGTTGCGTTGATTGGTGTTGGTAATCTGGGAAGTGCCTTATTGAAATATAAATTTCATCAAAGCAACAGTATTCGAGTGAGTTGTGCTTTTGACATCAATGAAGATATCGTTGGCAGAATCGTGGACGGTGTTCCCGTGTATCCAATCGATGACATGATGGAGCAGATTAAGATTCAACAAATTGAGGTAGCGATTTTGACCTTACCGGCAAGAAAAGCCCAAGATGTGGTGAATCAGTTGGCAGAAGCAGGAATCAAAGGGATTTTAAACTTTACGATTGCTCGTTTAGCGGCCCCTTCAGATGTGCTGATTCAAAATGTTGATTTGACAAATGAGCTGCAGACATTGATTTATTTCCTGCATAATGACGATCTTGTTGAAACAGAAGAAAAAGAATAATAAGAACAAAAACGGCTGAAGCGATTTGCTTCAGCCGTTTTACTGTTTTTCATGATAACTATAGATTTTGTGTCCAAAGGTAGGGTTCACTTCGGCAATTCTATAATGCCATAATGAACAATCAATTGAACGACAACGACTAGTGTATTCATTCCGCAATGACTGATAATGGATGTCCAAATTTTTCCGGTCATTTTATATAGAATTGCAAAGAACAACCCTAGGAAGAAATAGACAAAAAAGTTTCCATCAAAGTGAATAATTGAAAATAGTGCAGAGCTGATAAGTGCAGCTAGCCAGAAGCCGGTTTTTTCAAATGTGAATAGTTCAGTCAATGAACGTCTGAAAACAAATTCTTCCATAATCGGTCCGCCGATTACTGTTGCCAGAATAAATAACTTGTTGTCAACGATGATTGAAATAATGCTTTCGGTATTTTCAGAGCTTGGCTCAGTATTGGTAATGGCTGTTTGAATCCCCATCACAATTGCTTGCAGGAAAATAGCGATTAAAATGCCGCTGACACCTAGTAACAAGATGAATACCGGTGAAGACAGCTTTCCTTCTTTTTCAATCATTGTCGGCTGTTTGTCCTTAAAGTAGAGATAAATCATTAATCCGGCACCTAAAATGTAAGCAACCGTGGATGCTGTGATAACTAGGCTTTGGGAAAAGGGCGCAACCACTAAAGGTGATAGGTAAACGGCCAGATAAAGCAGAATCATTGTGATGCTCGTCTTTTTTGCAGACATGGAGAACCTCCTTTCAATTTTTGCAATTACTTAGAAGTATAGCACAGGGAAAACAATTTCTGTATAGAAATTCCGTAAAAGATGTTACCTATAAATTCTTGTTAAATACTTCTGGCAGCTGACTATTTACCGAATGTGAAGATTAAAAGGATTCTAAAGCTGTCGTAAGATTATTTTTTTCGGTAGCCTAAAAGCAGAAAAATAAATACGCCAAAAAACAGAGCTTCCCATAAGGTGGATGTCCAATTAAATTCTCTGTCTACATCGAAAAAAAAGTTTCCAATGTTGGCGACTAAAAGATAGAGAGCTGTCAATCCGATCGTTTGAGCCAATCGTTGTTTCATTGTGGTCCTCCTTTCACTGTCTTTATAGCTTGAAGTACGACGTCATTTTTTATGACCATATTACTGGTCTTATTTTACCATGAAGCTGCGAAGAGGATATAGTAGAACAGTAATTAAAAGCCTGAGTTTAAAGAAAAAATTTTTTTCCATACAAAAGACTTGCAATACAAAAGAGAAATGAGTATTATAAATAGTGTGAGTTAGCACTCTCGATATAAGAGTGCTAAAAATAAAAACTATTTCTATTATGGAGGGATTTATTGTGTTAAAACCATTAGGCGATCGCGTGATTCTTGAAGTCGCTCAAGAAGAAGAAAAAACAGTAGGAGGCATTGTTCTAGCTTCAGCTGCCAAAGAAAAACCGCAAAACGGAACAGTTATCGCAGTGGGAGAAGGCCGTGTTCTTGATAACGGTACAAAAGTTCCTGCAGAAGTTAAAGAAGGCGATACTGTTATGTTTGAAAAATATTCTGGAACAGAAGTTAAATATGATGGCAAAGAATATTTAATCGTTTCCGGAAAAGATATCATTGCAATTGTCGAGTAAGCCTCGATAGTCATAGAATTCAATTAATATAACTAAAGATAAGGTGGGAAAATAATCATGGCAAAAGAAATTAAATTTGCAGAAGATGCGCGTGCAGCAATGCTTCGCGGTGTAGATATTTTAGCTGATACAGTCAAAGTGACTTTAGGACCAAAAGGGCGTAATGTTGTTTTGGAAAAATCTTACGGTTCACCACTAATTACAAATGATGGTGTAACAATCGCTAAAGAAATCGAGTTGGAAGACCACTTTGAAAATATGGGGGCAAAACTAGTTTCAGAAGTTGCTTCTAAAACAAATGATATCGCCGGTGACGGAACAACAACAGCAACAGTTCTGACACAAGCAATCGTTCGTGAAGGGTTGAAAAACGTAACTGCCGGAGCGAATCCTTTAGGCATCCGTCGCGGAATTGAATTGGCAACAAAAACTGCAGTTGAAGAATTACACAACATTTCAGCTGTCGTTGATTCTAAAGAAGCAATTGCACAGGTTGCAGCTGTTTCATCCGGCTCTGAAAAAGTAGGTCAGCTGATTGCTGATGCAATGGAAAAAGTAGGTAACGACGGCGTTATCACAATTGAAGAATCAAAAGGAATCGAGACTGAGTTAGACGTTGTGGAAGGTATGCAATTTGATCGTGGTTACCTTTCTCAATACATGGTGACAGATAATGATAAGATGGAAGCTGTTTTAGAAAATCCATATATCTTAATCACTGATAAAAAAATCTCAAACATTCAGGATATTCTTCCGTTATTGGAACAAATCCTACAACAATCACGTCCGTTGCTAATCATTGCGGATGATGTAGACGGAGAAGCATTGCCAACATTGGTATTGAACAAAATCCGTGGAACATTCAATGTTGTTGCTGTAAAAGCACCAGGCTTTGGTGACCGTCGTAAAGCAATGCTTGAAGATATCGCTACATTAACTGGTGGTACAGTAATTACTGAAGACTTAGGTCTTGAATTGAAAGATACAACAATTGAAAACCTTGGAAATGCAAGCAAGGTTGTTGTTGATAAAGACAATACAACAATTGTTGAAGGTGCGGGCGGCAAAGAAGCAATCGATGCTCGTGTTCAATTAATCAAAAACCAAATTGCTGATACAACTTCTGATTTTGACCGTGAAAAACTACAGGAACGTCTGGCTAAGTTGGCTGGCGGGGTTGCCGTAGTCAAAGTCGGTGCAGCAACTGAAACAGAATTAAAAGAATTAAAACTGCGTATCGAAGACGCCCTGAACGCAACTCGTGCGGCTGTTGAAGAAGGTATGGTATCCGGTGGTGGTACTGCACTGGTAAACGTAATCGGAAAAGTTTCTGAAGTAGAAGCTGAAGGTGACGTAGCAACTGGTGTGAAAATCGTTATCCGTGCATTGGAAGAACCAATTCGTCAAATCGCAGAAAATGCCGGCTATGAAGGCTCTGTGATTGTTGATAAACTGAAAAATATCGAATTGGGCACAGGCTTCAATGCGGCAAACGGCGAATGGGTAAACATGTTAGAAGCAGGAATCGTTGATCCAACAAAAGTAACACGTTCTGCACTGCAAAACGCAGCTTCTGTCGCAGCGTTATTGCTGACAACTGAAGCAGTTGTAGCTGACAAACCAGAACCAGCAGGCGCTGCTGTTCCTCCAATGGACCCTTCAATGGGAATGGGCGGCATGATGTAAAATAGAAACAAGTGTAAGAACCTCGAAGATTATTCGAGGTTCTTTTTAATTTGTAAATAGCTTTTTTTGGAAAGAGACAGAACTTTTTGGAAATATTGACAGCTTATCACTTACCTCTTGCTTAGATTTTTTAGTTATACGATTATAGATTGGCTAGGAGTAATAGAAGCTATCAGACTCATCAAAAGATTGTTAAGGATTACCAAATCTTCCGGTGTTTAATTTGAACCAAAAATGAGCAATGAGTTGATGAATCAGTAACAAGAATTATATTTTATTTCTTTTGACTAATTGATATACTAGAAAATAAAGGAGTTCTCTATGCGAAAAATATTTTTAAGTGCGGTATTTTTGGTAGTTGTTATTACTCTGGCAGCTTGTTCATCCAGCAGTAAGGGAACAACAGTCAGTAATACTGAAACTACAAGCAGCAGTGCTAAAGCAAGTATATCTGAAAAAGAATATGCCTCTTTGATTGGAACCTGGGAGTGTTTAGATGAAGCCGACAAAGGGGAAAAGGTCCATATAACTAAGAATGACAATCGTTTAACGATTGCATATGCGGATAGTGACAGTTACGAAACGGAATTTGTCTCTAAGTCTGAAGAAGCAGAAACTATTTACTACCGCTTTGAAAATAAAGAGGCTGAACTTGGGTACAACATCGATTTAATGAAGAATGGAAATATTACTTTAAACTTTGGTACAACCAATCCGGAAATGACAGGGTTAAGCAAACCAATGGAGTATAGAAGGATTGATTAATAATCTTGTGTTTTGATCCGGACAGCACATGTGTTAGTAGAAACAAACAAAGAACCTCGAAGATTTTTCGAGGTTCTTTGTTTTCTGAAAAATAGCTCTTAATCTGATAGTGCGGGTTAAGCTGCAAATGTCAGACCGACAGCTCTTAAGCAATCTTTCATCACAGGTAGTGAAGATGGACCGATCCCGTGAAAAGAGAGTACTTGTTTTTCAGTTAGTGAAGACAGCTTTTCAAAGGAGTTCACTTTTTCATGAAGCAATGCGCGTTGTGCCGGTCTTGATAATTTAGCTAAAAATTCTTGATAATCTATGAGGAACACCACTTTCCTTTTTTCTGATTATAGCAGAGAACTAAAAAATAATTTGTTTTTTTCAAAAGGCAGAGGTGAAAGACAATGTTTTTCTATAAACATTTTGATGTTAAAAATATTCTTTACGAGTGATTTTCATTTTCGGTTAAACTGTCTATATCAGAAAAATAAGAGATATTACAACCGTTTTTTTATCTTAAAAACATCATAAATGTCATAAAAATGATAAAAAAAGAATGGAAAACATTAATTTTAGATGTTATCATTATTGAGTAAAAAATAAATATTGAAGGAGAGAAAAAATGAAAAAGAAATTTGTTGGTCTTTTGTTTTCTACATTGTGTTTATCTATGGCGGTAGCACCAATGGCAACTTTTGCGGAGGGGAGTATCGCTGATGAGTTGATGGTACCTCGTGCCTTATTGAGTCAAAACTATTCTTTACTGACTCCTGATTCTTATCGATTAGGTGTGGACGACTTCATTACCGGTTTAAGTGATACGACTATTAAAAAGGTCGCTCTTTATGTGAACGGTAGCTTTGTTCGAAATGGGGTTGTTTATTCAGATGGCAGCTTTGAAGTAGAGGCAAGTGATGCTGTCACTTCTGTTAACGATGATGTAGAAATCGTGGGAATGGATAGACGTAACAATGAACTGGAACGTCAGAAGGTATCTATCGAACAGGAAAATATTCTTTTATCTGCGGAAGAATATACACTATTTGATAATGAAATTCGTGGTGTTGCAGGTAATAATATGGGCGTAGTCAGCTTATTGGTCAATGGTGATTTGATGCGTTCTGCAGCTGTCAACAATGATGGTTCTTATACACTTCCTGTGGAATCCGGCGATATCATCGAGCTTGAGGACCACGTAGAGGTTGTAGGGTCATTGTTTGGGAAAGAGCTTGCTCGAATCGTTATTCCTGTAAACGCTATTGATTTAAGTGCGGCAATTAATACATTTGCCAGCGGAGTTGATAATTCTGTGACTGGAACTGTTTCCGGCAAGGGATTGGCAAAAGCAAAAACTGCACGATTGTTTGTAAATCGCCGTCGTACAAGTGAAGTGGCAATTGATGGCAATGGTGGCTTTTCTTTAGCAACAGAACGTCTTTCTCTAACATTCAAAGATGATGTAAAAGTGGCTATCCTAACTGAAGATGGCGAAGAGTTGGGACGTTATCAAGTAAATATTGCACAAGAAATTAGTGATATTTTCCCTGATACTGAGTTTGCGCGCTATATGGCTATGATGCTAAATAGGTACGAGAATGGCAATACCATGGTAACAAAAGCTGATCTTACTGAAATTACGGATCTTAGTTTAATAGATAAGAACTGGGTATTTGATTTGACTGGGATTGAGTATTTAACTGGATTGACAACATTGTACTTGGGGAATTTCCATGGTGATAGAGGCGATGGTACAAGTATGAGTATTGATTTCGATTTGCTTAAAAATTTAACAAATTTAGAATCGCTGACAATTCATGGGTCCGGTGATTTGCAAAATCTGTCATGGATTAAAAATCTGACAAATCTAACTTATTTAGATTTGCGCAGCAACCCTCAGTTTAGCGATATACAAGGGGTAGAATATTTAACAAATCTGGAGCATCTGAATTTGAGTGACAATGGCTTAGAGAATATTTCCTTGCTGGCTGGGCTGACAAACCTTGAGTTTCTTGATTTGAGTCAGAATAGCTTTGAAGATGTTTCTCCTTTAGCAGGTTTAGTTAACTTAAGAGAGTTACGAATTTGGGAAACACCAGTGACAAATATGGATAGCCTAAGTCATTTGACTGAGTTGGAGATCCGCAATTAATAAGAGCGATAACTAATTTATCATATTAATAATCTGTTGACCTCCGATATTGAGAAAAATATAGGAGGTCGGCAGTTTTTTCTAATTAAAAATTTCTTTCAATATACAGTTAGAAAGGCGGGCATATAAGATTTTTCACCCATAAGCAAGCAAAAAAATCATCAGCCAATATTGACCTCCTTTCTTTTTGTCAGGTAAAATAGTAAAAGAAGAACAAGAAAATGAGAGGTCGACAGAAATGACCGCTACAACTCTTGGTATATAAGGTCTGAAAATAGGCGAGGCTTAATCCAAACAGTATGTAATGCGAATAGCAAATGCAACAATATTTTGGCCTAACCAACATGTGATTTTTGAATGTCAAAACCTTTCTTTTGTGAAAAAAATGGGGGAACTAGAGTGAATGAAAGCACGATGATCAATAAAATCATTAAAAGAAGCTGTAAAGAGATATTTCCTGTTGATGTTTTTCAAAAAGGAAGCTCCAGAGTCTACTTAGATGATAATGGGTACTACTTTACAATGATAGAGTTTCAACCTTACTCGCTAAAGAAAGGGACTTTTCTGAATATAGGGTTGTCGTTCCTCTTTGGTAATACAGACTATTTATCCTTTTCATACGCGTACAACAATAATACTCGAGTGGGTCGCGAATTTATTGAGTTTAGAGATGAACGACAGTTTGAGAATGAAATACAAGAATACATTGAACGTGCGAGTCAGTATATTTTGAAGTATAGAATGTTCCAAGATATCAACCATGCGAAGAACTATATGATAAAGGAGCTTGATGACAGTAATTGGAATCCATATATAAAATCAATGTTCTGTTTTCTTGCGGAAGATAGAATGAATGGTGAAAAATATTATCACATGTTTTTAAAGGACCCATTTTTCAAAAACATCATTACTCGAGATAATTATCCAACGGAGCCGGAAAAAATTAATAAGGAGTATGTATTGGACAGAATTAGAGAGCAGAGATTCTTTTGGCGCACGAAATCAACAATGAAGAAGATGAAAACTTTTGAAGACTATAGTTGAAGCATTCAATGAAGGGTGCTTTGAATAGGTGCATTCTGTTTTGAACGATAGAATTTCTATTATGTTTGAGTAAAATACTAAAAACCTCCGTCAGATTGCATCTTGACGGAGGTTTTTTCTTATTTCAAACTAAAGGGAAGCTCTTCTTCTGTATATTCTCTTGGGTTTGGAACAACTCCTAATTGGTACTCGATTGTTCCGCCTTGCAGTAAATCTTCATGTGAAAAGAATAGTGAAGTATAGCTGCTATCGTTTCGTTTTATTTCATGAACAAACTGCTGCTGTACACAGTTTGGTGAGCTGGAAATCGTTAGTGTTTCTCCGTTTGATAAATGAAGGGTTGCTTTATCAAACAATGGAATACCAATCACGTATTCACCACTTCCTGCTGTGACAGGATAGAAGCCTAACGAGCTGAAAATGAACCAGCCAGACATGCTGCCATTGTCCTCGTCTCCAGGATAGCCTTGTGGTGAAGCACTAAAGCACTGAGTCATCAGTTGTTTAATCATTGGTTGAGCCATCTCAGGTTTGCCGAGATAGTTGAATAAGTATGGCAAATGGAAGCTTGGTTGGTTAGACAAAGCGACCTGTCCGAATTCAATCGACGCCATTTCACTCATTTCATGAATTTCAAAGCCATATCCCCCTGTATGATAAAGAGGTTTTTGATTGCAAAGCTCAACCAGTTTCGTTTGATACTTTTCTTTTCCTCCATGTGCTTCAATTAATCCAGCAAAATCATGGTAGACTGCATAACTGCTTTGCCATGCGCTGCCTTCCGCATAGTCCGTTCCCCAACGATGAGAATCGAAGTTCACACTGAAATTGCCTTCCGTATCCTTTGCGCGCATAAAGCCGGACTCTTTATCAAAAATATTCACGTAATTTTTTGCCTGAGTTCTATATTCAGCAACCGTGTTGTCATTTAGGATTGCTCCGACCTGATAAATACAAAAGTCGCTGTAGCAATAATCCAGTGTATGGTTAACAGATTCGTGATGTGTATTCGGCACATAGCCATGACTTAAATAGTCGTAGGTTCCGCGTCGACCGTAATTAGCATGTTCACTCTGATCTGTTGCCCCTTTTTTCATTGCGCTTAAGAATTCGGGCATTAAATCAGGTCGAATACCTTTGACAGCTGCATCTGCAATCACTGCATCAATCAATGTGCCGGGCATCATACCCCGTTCATCAGGAGAGAGCCATTTTGGTAAGAAGCCGGTCTCTTTGTAGCTGTTCAAATAGCCTTCCAACATCTCTCCGTACTTATCCGTAGCTATCAATGAATAGAGAGGATACACTGTTCGGAAAGTATCCCAGAAACCGTTATTTGTATAAAAGACACCCTCACGAACACATTTGTTGAAGGTATCGTAGTGAATGGGTTTGTTCTCCTCGTCCCATTCGTAAAAGGTTTGTGGAAACAAAAAGGTTCGATAGAGACAATGGTAGAAAGTAGCAACTTGCTCCTTGTCATGATGGGTAATCTCTATTTTGCTTAAGTATTCCTCCCAAGCCGTTTGAGCATGCTTTAGATAGTCTGTTTTTTCCCAGCCCATTTCTCTGGATAGATTCAATTGTGCCTGATCCTCAGAGATAAATGAGGTTCCTAAGCGGATTTCCTGAGTAGAACCACCGCTAAAACGTAGAATGACAAAACCATCTTCGCCTTCAGGGGCGCCTTCGATAGCCGTTAACGGACTTTCAAATTTCAATACAAAATAGAACGTGAACTGCTCGTCTTCACAGCCGGCATAGTTGATGATTTGTCCTAAAACAGTGGTTTCGTCTAACTTCTTCAGCTTATAACGACCGGGAAGAGATAAAGCTAACCCACCGTTCTCTTTCATGCCGGAAAGAGAGAGGATACCACCATACATACTTGGAATCAGCTGCGAGGTAATTTGATAACGGCAGCTGGTGATTTCCAGACATGCAGGGTTGAAGGTGCTTTCTTCAGGGCGGTAAGAGCTTTGAGCATGAAATAGATTATTTTCACTGAGCGCTCCATTGATTGGGAGCAAGACGAACTGACTAAAATCACCCATCCAAGGACTTGGCTGATGAGTGATACGGAAGCCTTGGAACGTGTGATCCTGAGGATGAAACCACCAGCTGCCCTTTTGATTGGTGGTTTGCGGGGCAAAAAAGTTCATGCCGAATGGTACTCCGGTGTAGGGCAGGCAATTGCCGTGAGAAAAGCTGTATTGGTTATCTGTTCCGTGTCGTGTATCAATTGTTGAAATTTTCATGACAAAGTGAGCTCCTTATTTGTTGATAGTGGATTGTCGCAAAACAAGCGTTACAGGAACTTTCTCATCAGGAGTCGGCGTTTGTTGGATGAGTGCAATGATTTTTTCGCCTGCAAGTCGACCGAGCTCAGCAAAATCCTGAGCAATCGTTGTTAACGGAGGATCGACTAACGAGGCTGCTTGAATGTCATCAAAGCCGATGACTGAAAAATCTTGCGGCAATTGAAAACCGGCTTGCTTCAGCTGGCGCATGAGTGCAATAGCAACTAAATCATTTTCACAGACAGCCGCTGTCAGCTGATGTGTGCGGATATAGGCAATAGCTGTTTCAATCGTTGCATCAGGGTCATCCAGCTTTGTTCGAAAGGTAAGGTCGTCTTTTTTCAGACCATCAACATAGCCCAAATAACGTTGTCTGACCGATTGCGGATGATGTGCTTCACCAAAGATATAGCCAATTTTCTGATGACCGTTACTGATTAACTGACGAGTCGCAAGCTGTCCCCCTTGAAAGTTATCCGAGAGAACTGCCGGAAAAGAAAAATCATAGAGCTTTTTATCCAAGGTAACCACGGGAAAATCAAGAGCTGCCAGTTCAAAGAGCAAATCTAGCTGAGCATCTGTTGTAATTGCATAATAAATAAGTCCGTCGAATTCCTGCATAATCATCTGAGCAGAACGCTGCTCTAAATAATCTGAAGGTGTCATCAACAGTTCAAAGGACTGTTCCTGAATAACAGGATAGATTCCTTCCGTAAAATTCCCTAGAGATAAATCGTTCGCAAAGGGCAGGACAAAAAGAATTTTTCCTGTTTTTTCTGTTGCCGCTTCTCGACTTTTGACAAAGCTGCCGCGACCTTGCTCCCGATAGATATAGCCTTCATTTTCCAATTCGGTTAGTGCCCGTTTAGATGTGATACGACTTACCTGATATTTTTCAGAAAGTTCCATTTCTGTTGGTACTTTGCTATCCGGAGCTAGCTTTCCGGATTCAATCATTTGTTGGAGATCCCCATAAATTATTTTGTATAAAGGTTGTTTCATAATCGATTACACCTCTTAAGTTGATATATCATATTGAGATGATAACATATCACAAAAAAAATGAAAACCCTTTTAAATTTTTAATTGACTACTAGACATAGAGAAAAAAGCAAGGTATACTGAGTGTGCTAAAATGATATATCAAATTATAAGGATAGGTGATAACATGGTATATAAAAGCATACCTAATTCAGTAGAAAAATTTATGGAAGCCATTACAGAACGTTGTGGAGAAGCTCATAAAGATTGGGCGGAAAACTTTAATGCGGCGTTTGCTAATACACTGCTGACAACAGTGAAAAGACATTCAGATGGTACAACATTTTTATTAACAGGAGATATTCCGGCGATGTGGCTGCGTGATTCTACTGCACAGGTACGACCTTATCTGGTCATTGCCAAAGAAGACGCAGAGCTGGCGGATATGATTAGTGGGTTAGTGAAGAAGCAATTTTACTATATCAATATAGATCCATATGCCAATGCATTTAATGAAGAGGCAAATGGTGCAGGACATCAGTCCGATCATACAGAAATGAATGACTGGATTTGGGAACGAAAATATGAGATTGACTCACTTTGCTACCCTGTACAGCTTGCCTATCTTCTTTATAAAAACACTGGACGTACAGATCAGTTCAATACCGATTTTATTGAGGGCGTGAAGAAAATTTTGATGGTTTTCCGTACAGAACAGGATCATTCCCTCTCACCATATCGCTTTACACGCGACACAACAAGAGGCGAAGATACGTTAATTAATGAGGGATTAGGCGCTGAGGTTGTACCGACAGGAATGACCTGGTCTGGGTTTAGGCCAAGCGACGATGCCTGTAAATATGGCTACCTTGTACCTTCCAATATGTTTGCGGTGGTGATTCTTGGCTATCTGGAAGAGCTGTTTACAACAGTGCTCGCAGACTCAGTTCTTGCAGAACAGGCGAAAGCATTGAAGGACGAGATTCAGCAGGGGATTGTTCAATACGGTATGACGACAAATCAAGAGGGAAAGAAAATCTTTGCTTATGAAGTAGACGGAAAAGGGAATGCCACAGTGATGGATGATAGTAATGTTCCCAATCTGATTGCGGCACCTTACCTTGGTTATATTTCCGAAAAGGATGAGTATTACCAAAATACTCGCGAAACCTTACTGAGTAAGGAAAATCCATATTTTTATGAGGGAACATTTGCTAAGGGAATTGGCAGCTCCCATACACCTGAGAATTACATTTGGCCAATTGCTTTAGCGATGGAAGGCATGACAACTTCAGACAAAAAGGAAAAAGAGCGAATTTTGAATCTTCTTACAGCGACGGATGCGGGCACTCATTTGATGCATGAAGGCTTTGATGTGAATGATCCGAATCAATACACACGAGAATGGTTCTCGTGGGCCAATATGATGTTTTGTGAATTAGTAATGGATTACTTTGATATTCGAGTGGAAAAATAACCGATTAGAAAAAGAGAGGACAGGAAGAAATGAAGAAAAAAGTCTATATTGTATCTCATAGTCATTGGGATCGTGAATGGTATATGCCCTATGAACAACATCACATGCGATTGATTGAGCTAATGGATGATTTATTGGAGTTGTTTGAAACAGATCCCTCATTTAAAAGCTTTCATTTAGATGGTCAAACGATTATTTTGGATGATTATTTGCAAGTGCGACCTGAGAAAAGAGCCGCAATTCAAAAGGCAATTGATGAAGGGAAATTGCAAATTGGCCCGTTTTACATCTTACAGGATGATTTTCTGATTAGTTCAGAATCCAATACACGCAATATGCTGATTGGGATGGAAGAAAGTAAAAAGTGGGGCACACCGGTAGCGTTGGGGTATTTCCCGGACACCTTCGGTAATATGGGACAGACACCGCAAATGATGCTGCAGGCAGGCTTGGAGAGCGCAGCATATGGTCGAGGGGTAAAACCAATCGGCTTTGATAATGAAGTGTTGGCGGACGACAATTTTACTTCTCAATATTCTGAGATGTTTTGGGAAGGTCCGGATGGCAGCAAAATCTTTGGACTGCTTTTTGCCAACTGGTATTCTAACGGGAATGAAATCCCGGTTGATGAAGGAGAAGCAACAATTTTCTGGCAGCAAAAGCTGGCAGATGTTGAAAAGTTTGGTTCAACCAACCATTATTTAATGATGAATGGAGTTGACCATCAGCCGGTACAAAAGGACATCTCAGCGGCAATTCGCACCGCAAACAAGTTGTTCCCTGAATATGAGTTTATTCATGCCGGCTTTACGGAATATCTTGAGGCTGTTCAGCAAGAGCTGCCGGAAGATATTGGAACCATCACAGGTGAGCTGACCAGTCAGGAAACAGATGGTTGGTATACCTTGGCAAACACCGCTTCTTCAAGGGTTTATCTAAAGCAATGGAACACAAGAGTTTCCAGACAGCTGGAGAATATCAGTGAACCATTGGCGGCGATGGCTTATGAAGTAACAGGCAGCTATGATCATGATATGTTGGATTATGCATGGAAAACCTTGATGCAAAATCATCCTCACGATAGTATTTGCGGTTGTTCACTTGATGAGGTGCATAGAGAAATGATGCCGCGCTTTGAAAAAGCAGATGAGGTCGGTAAATTTGTGGCTGATGAAGCAGTTAGACAGTTAACGCAGGCGATGGATACATCTATGTTTCCGGAAAACAGCAAGCCGTTTGTGATTTTTAATACGGTGGGACTGGAACGGTCTGGTACTGCAACTGTCGAAATTGAGCTGGAACGAAAAACTTTTAAAGAAGGAATTCCGGTGAAGCTTTATCAGGAATTGAAGGAGCGCCCTTCAAAGAGTTATCACGTGGTTAACCAAGAGGGACAGCCTGTGAAAGCTGTGATTAGTACGGAAGAGGTGCTGTTTGATTATGAGCTGCCTAAGGATGCTTTCCGGATTCCGTTTATGAAACGCTTTGTCACAGTAACCGTAGAAATTTCAGACATGGCAGAATTTTCATGGGAAGCGCTGGCTCTTGTAGAGGGAGAGGCGCAAGGCAATAACAAACGAATCATTTCAGAGAATGGCAGAGTATTGGAAAATGAACAGGTAAAGGTTGTGGTCACCGAAAATGGCAGCCTGTCAATTTCCGATAAACAAACAGGGAAAACCTTAGAGAACCTATTAGTTTTTGAGGATGTTGGAGATATTGCCAATGAGTATATTTTCAAGCAGCCGGAAGGCGATCAGGCGATTCTTTCTACAGCTTTTCCTCATTCCGTTGAAATTTTGGAAAATACAGAGATTGTCGGAAGAATTCTTTTGACTCAAACGTTGGAAGTACCAAAATCGGCAGATGACTTGCTGGAGGAGGAACAAAAAGCAGTCATTGATTTCCGTTATCGCAAAGCACAACGTTCAAAAGAGCTGGTACCATTCACTATTCAAACAATTATCACATTAGATCGCCAGAATAAGCATGTAGCCTTTGAAACAACGATTGATAATCAGGTCAAAGATCATCGTTTACGTGCACTGTTTCCAACAGGCATTCATGTTGACACACATGAAGCGGACAGTATCTACGAAGCAGTGACTCGTCCTAACCAAGTATCCAGTCATTGGGAAAATCCGACAAACCCTCAGCATCAGCATGCATTTGCGAATCTTCATGATGACTCATTTGGGGTAACGATATCTAACTTTGGTCTAAATGAATATGAAATTATTGAGGATACCATTGCGTTGACCTTGATTCGTTGTACCGGTGAACTGGGCGATTGGGGCTGGTTCCCGACACCGGAAGCGCAGTGCCAAGGGCAACATACTTTTACGTATGGTATTGAATGCCATGGGGCACAGGAAACCCGTTATGAAACATATAAACATGCGCAAAGCTTGCAGGTTCCCTTTATAACAAAACAGCTGGAGCATCAGACTGGAACATTGGCGGCAACGCATCAATTTCTAGCTGTAGATGGTGAGGCCTTTGCCATAACCGCGCTAAAACGTCGAAAAGCAGATAATCAGCTGGTTCTTAGAGGGTATAGTTTGTCATCAGATCCGTCTGATTTGGTTATTCAAAAAGATAATTGCGGGCTTGAATTATTGAATTTATTGGAGGAACAACAAGAACAGGGGATTGCAGAGCAGTTACAGCCTTACGAAATTCGAACGGTCGGATTTAAGGAGGAAAACTAATGTATTATGGTGGAATCGAGGCAGGCGGGACTAAAATGGTTTGTGCGGTTGCCGACGAAGAGTTGACGATTGTTGAGCAACTGGCTATCCCAACAACCTCACCGGAGGAAACCATCGCACAGATTATAGCCTTTTTTGATCGCTATTCGTTGAAAGCTATGGGGATTGGTTCGTTTGGTCCAATTGGAATTGATCCTACGAAAGAAAATTACGGACATATTCTGGCAACGCCTAAAGAAGGCTGGGCCAATGTTGATTTTCTGGGAAATTTGAAACAGCACTACAATGTTCCTTTTGCTTGGACGACGGATGTTAATGCGGCCGCTTATGGTGAGCTGAAGCGGGGGGCTGCTCAAGGAAAGAAGAGCTGTGTCTATTTGACAGTAGGAACGGGCATTGGTGCCGGTGTCGTTTTGGATGGAAAAATTTTCCAAGGAAACGCTCATCCCGAGATGGGACATATTCGAGTAAAACGCCATGCTTCGGATGATTACGAAGGAACCTGTCCGTATCATGGGGATTGCCTGGAAGGCTTGGCAGCCGGACCTTCTTTGGAGCATAGGACTGGAACCAAAGGACAGGAGTTGAATCAGGAGCATCCTATCTGGGACATTCAAGCGTACTATATCGCTCAAGCATTGGTGAACTATACATTGACATTGGCACCGGAAAAAATTATTCTGGGTGGTGGTGTAATGAATCAGGATCACTTATTGCAGAAAGTTCGCCACCAGTTTATTGAGCAAATGGCCGGTTATATGGAAACGCCGGAAATCGATGACTATATTGTTCGTTGGGCATTACCGAATCAAAGCGGAATTATCGGCAGCTTGCTGTTGGGAAAAGAAGCAGCACGTTAAGAAGGTTATTTCGTGTGGAAGCCGACAACTTCTGCTAAAATGGAGCTGAATAAAAAAGTACAATCTGCTTCAAATAGAAGGAGGAACATCATGACAACTTATCAATTTCCTAATGGCTTCTGGTGGGGATCGGCAGCCAGCGGTCTTCAAACAGAAGGAACTGTTCCGGGCGACGGTAAAGGAAAAAATATCTGGGATTACTGGTATGAGATTGCCCCTGAAAAATTTTTCAATGGTGTAGGTCCTGAAAAGACCTCACAGCTTTATACGAAATATAAAGAAGACATTCAATTAATGAAGGACACCGGGCACAATAGCTTTCGAACATCCATTCAATGGAGCCGTCTGTTTCCCGAGGGAACAGGTGAAGTGAATCAACAAGCTGTTGATTTTTACAATGACTATATTGATGGACTGATTGCTAATGGCATTGAGCCGTTTATTAATTTATATCATTTTGACATGCCGATGCCGTTACAGGAAAAGGGCGGCTGGTTGGCTCGTGGTACAGTTGATGCGTATGTCGACTATGCAAAAGCTTGTTTCCGTTTGTTTGGTGATCGAGTGAAGCATTGGTTTACCCATAATGAACCAGTTGTTCCAGTGGAGATGGGCTATCTTTATTTGCAACATTATCCGGCAGAAATTAACTTGAAACATGCGGTACAAGTTGGTTTTAATGAAGCGTTATCTAGTGCTTTGGCAGTCAAATCCTATCGAGAATCCGGTCTTGATGGAGAGATTGGGATTATTTTGAACCTGACACCAAGTTATCCGAGAGATGAGAATAATCCGGAGGACGTGAAGGCTTCAATAATTGCCGATGCTTTCTTTAACCGCTCCTTCCTTGATCCCGCAGTAAAAGGGGAGTTTCCGTCAGAATTAGTAGAAATTTGCAGAGAGCTGGCAATTCTGCCTGAGTATCAGGAGGAAGATTTGGCGATTATCAAAGCCAATACAGTTGATATCCTTGGTGTAAATTACTACCAACCTCGACGGGTAAAGGCAAAAGAAACCGCTGTTGATCACAGCAACGGTCCGATGCCTGAAGATTACTTTGATTATTACGATTGGCCGGAAAAACGAATCAATCCTTATCGCGGCTGGGAGATTTATGAAAAAGGGGTTTATGATATCCTGATTAATCTACGCGATAACTATGGAAATATTCGCTGCTACATTTCAGAAAACGGTATGGGTGTTGAAGATGAGCAACGTTTCCTGAATGCGGATGGAATGATTGAAGATGATTATCGAATCGAGTTTGTTTCTGAGCATTTGAAATATGTTCATCAAGCGATACAGGAAGGTGCCAATTGTCTGGGCTATCATATGTGGACCTGTATGGACAACTGGTCTTGGCTGAATGCGTATAAAAATCGCTATGGCTTCATATCTGTAGATTTAGAAAAAGATGGTCAGCGGACAATCAAAAAATCTGGTCATTGGTTTAAGAAGGTTTCAGAAGCAAATGGTTTCACAGAGGAATAACAAGCGGATGTGTTCTATCATAGAGTTAGATAGACGCTACTTGCTTTGAAATATAAGACGGGGATACGGAAAGCTTTGTCACTTTTCGTATCCTTGTTTTGCTTTTTAGCGCTAAAGAGATAAGAAAGTTTTTTGCAGTTGTTACCTTAGTATCTGGTGTTTTAAAATTGGGTCGCTCGTTCTGTCTGTTTTTCTAATGTGAATTGGGCTAAATTGTTGATTGATATATCAATATCTTTAATTTGTTGCGAAAGACCTATAATTTGTTTCTTATGTTCGTTCGTTGAAAGCGTTATCCTTTATATAAATCCTGATATGTTCTTTTACACGTAAAAAGTTACTTGGGGAATAAGTATAAACAATTGTTTTGTTTAGTAACAGGATTTATATCAGTGAAGGGAGCGAAAAAATGAACAAAAAAAAGAAGGGCTTTTGGCAAAAGGTCTGGCAGTTTAAGGCACTTATTTTAATGGCTTTGCCGGGATTTATCTGGTTTGTCTTTTTCTTCTATATACCAGTCTTAGCCAATGTAGTCGCATTTAAGGATTTTCACATTTCTCCGGACGGCTTTCTTGCCAGTTTGAGAAACAGTCCATGGGTTGGTTTTGAAAATTTCAAATTTTTATTTGCATCCAGTGATGCTTGGCTGATAACAAGAAACACCTTACTCTACAATATCGTGTTTCTGGCATTTAACTTATTTTTTGCTATCGCATTTGCCATCGTCATGAGTGAATTACGAAATAAGAAGGCTGTAAAAGTCTATCATACCATGTCATTATTACCGTATTTTCTATCTTGGGTAGTTATCTCCTATTTCGTTTATGCCTTTTTGAGTCCTGATAAAGGGATTCTAAATCAATGGATAACGAATGCCGGAGGCGAAGGAATTAATTGGTATGCTGATCCTAAATGGTGGCCATTGATTTTCGTTGTACTGAATGTTTGGAAAAGTCTTGGTTACAACAGCATTATCTATTATGCTTCGGTTATGGGAATTGACCCGACTTATTATGAGGCCGCAATGGTTGATGGGGCCAGCAAATGGCAGCAGATTAAAAATGTTACGATTCCTCAGCTAATCCCGATGATGACCGTTCTTCTAATCATGAACATCGGCGGGATATTCCGAGCAGATTTCGGTTTGTTCTTCCAAGTACCGAAAAACTCCGGTGCCTTATACCAAGTGACATCGGTATTGGATACGTACATCTATAATGGCTTGACTGCTACAGGTGATTTGGGAATGACCGCAGCAGCGGGGCTATATCAATCAGTCGTTGGGGCTTGTCTGCTTCTCGCAGCGAACTTTGTTGTTCGTAAGCTTGAACCGGATTCAGCATTATTCTAAGGAGGGCTTTAACATGAATAAGAAAAAAGTTAAAAAAGTTGAAGTCCGTTCGTTCAACCCGACCATCAACTTGATTTTCAATGTAGTGATTGCATTGTTTGCCATTTCCTGTATTTTACCGTTTTTCTTCGTCATTGTGATTTCATTGACCAGTGAAACCTCTTTGGCAGAGAATGGCTATCGTTTCTGGCCGGGAGAGTTTTCTACAGCGGCGTATACGTATTTGTTTAGTGGACAAATGAGCAGTAAAATTTTTCAAGCGTTTGGTGTCACCGTGTTTGTTACGGTCTTTGGTACATTGATTAATGCGACGATGACCTCTCTTTATGCGTATGCCATTTCTCGCTCCAATTTTCCGTTTCGTCGTTTCTTCACCTTGGTAGCATTGATTACGATGCTGTTTTCACCGGGAATGGTTGCGAATTACTTGGTAATGACCAATCTGCTGCAACTGAAGGATACGATTTGGGCCTTGATTTTACCGCTTGCTTTAGGTCCATTTAATATTCTGGTGATGCGAACATTCTTCAAAAAAACCGTACCGGATAGTATTATTGAATCAGCACGGATTGATGGTGCAAGTGAGCTGAGAATATTTGTCTCCATCGTGTTACCTTTAGCTGTGCCGGGCATTGCAACAATTAGTCTCTTTGCCGCTTTAGGTTACTGGAATGACTGGTTCAATGCATTACTATATATTCAAAAGGATTCTCTAGTTCCATTGCAGGCACTACTGATGCGTATCCAGAATAATCTGGATTATCTAGCGAAGAGTACCGGAATGGCCGCACAGGTTCAAGGGGGACTCGCTGCTTTACCAAGCGAATCAGCCCGTATGGCAATTGTCGTCGTTTCGACACTGCCAATTGCAGTGACCTATCCATTTTTCCAAAGATACTTTGTCGGTGGCTTGACAATCGGCGGCGTCAAAGAATAAATGAGAGATATAAATCCATAGGAGGAATATAAATGAAAACGTGGAAAAAAACAGCAGCTTTTGTAGGGGCAGCCGCAGTGACACTTAGTCTGGCAGCCTGCGGATCAAGTAAGAGCGGTACTGGCAGCTCAGGCTCAGATTCCGATGGTGTAACGACGCTATTGATGTATCAGGTAGGCGATAAGCCTGATAACTATGATGAACTGATGGATATTGCGAATAAGCGGATTGAAGAGAAAATCAATGCGAAAATTGATTTGCAGTATATCAGCTGGGGAGATTGGAACCAGAAGATGAGTACGATTATCGCTTCCGGTGAAAATTATGATTTGTCCTTCGCTTCGGATTATGTAGCCAACGCGCAAAAGGGTGCCTATGCGGATTTAACAGATTTAGCACCAAAATATGCAAAAGAGGCTTACGAACAATTAGATGAAGCCTATATCAAAGGAAATACCATTGACGGCAAGCTGTATGCCTTTCCTGTCAACGGCAATATCTATGCACAGCAGATGCTGACCTTCAACAAGCAATATTTGGATAAATACAATATTGATATCAGTTCTGTTAACTCTTATGCAGATGCTGAAAAAGCATTGACCACCTTCCACGAAAATGAGCCAAATATTCCGGCATTTGCAATCGGACAAACCTTTGAAATGTCCGGAGATTTTGATTATGTCATTGGGAAAGAATATCCGTTTGCTGTGAAGCTGGATGGCGACACAACAAAAATTGTCAATCAGTATGCAGACAAGGATCAAATGGCGAAATTCAAGCTAATGCACAAATGGTATACTGCCGGTTTGATTCCAACGGATGCTGCAACGAATACAACTGGTTTCCCACTGGAAGGAAACACTTGGTTCATGCGTGAAGAAACACAAGGACCAATGGATTATGGTGATACGATTTTAACAAATGCCGCTGGGCAGGAATTGGTATCACGTCCAATCACGACACCGTTGAAATCGACAGCTCAAGCACAAATGGCGAACTTTGTGATTTCCAATGTCTCTAAAAACAAAGAAAAAGCAATGGAGTTTCTAGGTCTTTTAAACAGCGACCCAGAATTACTGAATGGGTTGGTTTATGGTGTCGAAGGAGAAGCTTGGGAGAAAATTGATGGTGAGGACAGCAAAATTAAACTGTTGGACGGCTACAAACCAAACAATCACATGGCTGCTTGGAACACTGGGAACAACCTGATTCTTTATACACAAGATACGATTACTGATGAAATGATTAAGGAACGCGATGAAAATATTGCTGCATCTGAAGCATCTCCGATTCTTGGTTTCAACTTCAAGACGGACAATGTGAAGACAGAAATTACCAATATCGCAAATGTGATGAATCGTTACAAATCAAGCTTGGCAACAGGAACGATTGATCCGGAAGAAAACATTCCTAAATTATTGGAAGATTTGAAAACTGCCGGCTGGGAAAAAGTCGGTGAAGAAATGCAAACACAATTTGATGAATTTCGTAAAGCAAATGAATAGTTTTTAAATAATAAAGCAAAGGATACGATTGTATCTGCTATAGGAGGTAGAGGCAATAGCATCAATAAATTGCCTCTGCCTCTTTCTACATAATCTGAAAACATTGTCAAAATGAGTATCAACGATATAATAAACAGTGCAACAAGATAGTTTAAAAATTAAAAGGAGGAAGCAATGATGATTAGTTCAGGATTGGATAAAGGATTTTCGATGATTTGGGCCATTGTAAAGCTTAACTTAATGTTTATTGCATTTACCATTCTTGGAGGGGTATTCTTTGGTATTGGTCCTGCGTTTCAAACAATCAGTGACTTAATTCAGGAAAATCAGCTGGATTATCGAGAGTCGAGCTGGCGTTTGGGATTCGATCGTTGGAAAGCAAATTTCATCAAAGGAAATATTCACTTTTATTTATTTTCAGCACTGTTTGCTTTAGTTAGCTATAATTTATATCTTTCCACAGGGCTTCAAGGTCTTCTTTGGCTGGTTATTGATTTTATTCTGCTGTTTGTCGGTCTGTTGCTGTTTGTTTATTATCTGTATATGCTAATGAATGAATCAAGCTATGAGTTGAGCTTAATTAATTTGTTGAAGCTTTCGTTTGTCAGTATCTTCTTGAATTTTGGTGTTTTCCTGAAAATCATTCTTGGATTGGTAGGAATCGTACTGTTTACTTTTAGTATGAAGGGGCTTCTCGTATTTGGCAGCTTCAGTCTGATGGTGCTATGGGCCTCTTTTGTCAGTCGGAAAAATCGTGAGCTGATTGATGGAAAGCTGACGTATGAAGGATAGAATAACAGCATTTTTCAAGCGTGATTTTCTAATCAATCAGCTGATGCAGCTTTATAGTCTGCTGCTGATTTTAGTCTCTGTTTTCATTATGCTGACACTCAGTCTCTATACAGGAGTCGAGCGATTTCACAGCAGTTGGCAAATGGTGGAAAATACAGGTGTCCAGCTGGATAATTACACGCAAGATAAAAGTGGACTGATGACAGATATTTTGGGAGAATTTACGAATTCTGATCGTCAGTTTGAAACCTTACGAAATTATTTGAATTTGAGTCCGGCAGAGTATTTTGAGTACACTAATGAAGTCTATCGCACAACCGGGGAAAGTATCTTTGTTCCAACGACGCTTTCCCGATTGTTCAATATTCATGGAGAAATCAAGGAGATTGCGATTCGTCTTGAGGAAAGTGATCATTATTTAAAAGCAACGAAGGAACGCCCGGAAGGGGTAAAGATGGTGGGAACTGCGATTGAGATGGATGAAAGTCTGTATTTGATTCGCTCCATTTACAGTCCCGGAAACTTAACGCAAGTTGTTGGGCAGCTGTTTGTTGCATTTGATGATTCAATGGTTCTGGGAACGCAAGGAAAAGAGAATCTTCAAAAAGGAATCAACAGTTTTCTCTATTCAAGTAATGGTCAACGACTTTATGATAATAGTGCACACATGACGAAAGAGGAGCTGTCAACGCTAGATGAGCAGATGCAGCAAGGGCGGGAAGTTCCACTTGCTTCGTTGGAAGAAGATTATTATGTTAAGGAAATTGCAAGTCGTGAAGACCGAACAATTTTAGTATTGCTCAGTAAGAAAATTATTTGGAAAGAGATTCTTTCGTTTACCGGAATGATCTTCTTTTTTGGGTTTCTGATTATTGCTCTCTTGCTGTTGGTACTGCATCGGACGTTTAAACGTTATTCTTCTCAGGTTCGCAATATTGTTGCTGCGACCAAACGAGTGAGCCAAGGGAATTTTAAAGAACAGATTGACACGGATAGTGTGCAACAGGAGCTGAAGGAAATTGCTGAAGCAATTAACCAGATGACGGTGAGTATCAATGACTATATCGAGGATATTTATACTCTGGAGATTAAGCAGCGGGACGCGCATATGCGTGCCTTGCAATCTCAGATTAATCCTCATTTTTTATATAACACGTTGGAGTATATTCGCATGTATGCACTAAGTCGTCAGCAGGAGGAATTGGCAGATGTCGTCTATGCCTTTTCTGCTTTACTGCGAAACAATACGACTCAGGAAAAAACGACGACCTTACAGCAGGAGCTGGATTTCTGTGAGAAATATGTCTATCTGTATCAGATGCGCTATCCGGATAAAATTGCATACATTGTAACCATTAAAGACAGCTTGAAGGAGCTGGTTATTCCTAAGTTTGCGATACAACCGCTTGTTGAAAACTATTTTGTTCATGGGATAGATTATGGAAGAAATGATAATGCGATTAGTATTAAAGCTTATTTGGCTGAGGGAAAAATCTATATTCAGGTATCTGATAATGGAAAAGGAATTGACACAAAACAGTTAGCTGCTGTAAAGGAGAAGCTGGCAGATAAAGAAGTGGAGCTGCAAAATTCGATTGGATTGAAAAATGTTCACGAACGTTTGAGAGGCTTCTACGGCGAGCGTTATCAAATGCATATTGACTCTACCCTATGGCAGGGATTTAATGTGACAATCATACTGGATGAAGAGGTGCTGAAGGCGTGACAAAATACAAGGTAATGTTTGTGGATGATGAGTACATGATTTTAGAAGGTCTGAAGATGATTGTTGACTGGTCTGCTCTGGGCTTCGAGGTCGTCGAAACGGTGAAAAGTGCGACGGAAGCGCTGCAATATCTGGAAAGCCATGCCATTGATTTGTTGATTACAGATATCAACATGCCTGAAATGAGCGGAATTGAGCTGGTGAAGCAGGCTCAGGTAAAGAATCGAGATTTTTTTACGATTATTTTATCGGGGTATCAGGAGTTTGAGTTTGTAAAAAAAGGGATGCAATTGGGCGTAAAGAATTACTTGGTGAAGCCTGTCAATAAGGAAGAGCTAAAAAGGAGCGTTCTTGAGATTCATGCGGAGCTGGAAAAACGTCAGCAGCAGGAGCAAAAAGAATTGTACAGAGAAACCGGTCTGATTTTGTGGCTGAATAATGAGTTAAACGACGGAGAATTCCAAGGTCTGTTAAAGCAGTTTTCTTCAGGAACTCAGCCACCGTATACTCCATTGCTTTTCAGCAGCGAAAAAGCAATCGTGGAGACTGCTGCAGAGTATTTTTGGAATCGAGGACAGCAGATGGCTGTTTATGGCAGACTGAATGAGGATCAGCTGATTCTTATCTACAGTGGCAGCCGACAACAGCTGTTGCTGCTAATTCGAGAGCTGGAACAGCATTTTAGTGGGGAACACTGGCAGATTATCGTAGGTGAAACGATTGAGGAGTGGGAGACGCTGTATAAAAGCTATGAGAAAATCAAGCAGATTCAGTCTCTTCAAGCCTTCTATCCGGATCTTCTCCCCCACGAAAGAGTCTTGAAGGTAGATACAGTCAACAAGGAAGAGGAGCTGCCGTTTCTCTCCTTCAATAAAGCTCTGATGATAGGAGACATAAAAACGATTTGTCAAGAACTGGATAGAATATTTGATCAGCTTTTAGCTGCGCAGGCTGATCCGGAGCAAGTAAAATATGTTTCATTTTTATTATTTACGGATATTTATCGTCAGTCACCTGCACTTTCAGTCGATGATTACGAGACAATGATTGCCGAAATTAGAAAAGGCAATACAATTGTTGAACTGCGTTGCCTATTCGATGAGATATTAGAAAAAACGAAGGGACAGACAGACCAAAAACGTTATTCTGAGACGGTTCAGCATGCGATTGATATCATCACGAATGATTATACAGAAGAAATTTCGTTGAAATCGGCTGCTGAATCTTTGCATCTGAGCGTAGTTTATCTAGGCCAGATTTTCAAAAAGGAGACAGAGCTTAGCTTCAATCAGTATTTGAATCATGTTCGAATAAAGAAAGCGCAGCATTTGCTGCTGCATACACAGCAGACAATTAATGAAATCTCTGAGGCAATTGGCTACAATAATACAAATTATTTTTCAAAGATGTTCAAAAAACTGAATGGTATCACACCGAAAGAGTTTCGTGATACTTATCGAGAAGGCTATGACTCTTTATAGAAAACGTCAGTGGAAGCAGTTATGAGTATGCAGACTCATGGCTGCTTTTTTACTCGTCTAGCTTCATAAGCTCGTTCAGCTTTTCTGATTGTCTAGCTTCACAAGCCAGCTTCTCTCAACAATAAGTCAAAACGTGTCTCGCGGCAAAGAACGCCACGCGCAGTTTCGTCTTATTGTTCGGAAGCTACTCGGGCTTGATCGGCTTTTCTGACTGTCTAGCTTTACGAGCAGCTATCTCATTTAAGATGAGTACAAAACTTTTAAAGAAGAAAATTTTGTCTGATTGACGTCACGCATACCATTCGACTAAAGTAACAGATAAGTCGAACTGGCATAGCTCTCTTCGGCAATAAGTCGAATCAGCCTCATGATAGAAAGCATCATGTGTCTGACTCGAGCTTATTGCTCGAGAGCTGGACGAACTCGTAAAGCTTTTCTTACTTCAAATCAAGCATGGAATTTCCATTCATTATCCAGTATACTTTGAGTATTATGGAAATGAGGAGTGACTAAGTGAAAAACCAATTAAGAAAAGAAATTTCATTTTTCGGAGCTCTTTCAACAGTCATGGGGACGGTTATTGGTGCCGGCGTATTCTTTAAAGCAGCTGCGGTCGTTGCCCATACTCAGTCAGCGGGATTAACTGTACTGGTGTGGCTGTTGGCAGGCTTCTTGACTATCTGCGGCGGCTTAACGGTTGCTGAACTGGCGACGGCGATTCCTGAAACAGGGGGACCTATTCGCTATATTGAAAGAATCTATGGAAAGCTGCCTTCCTTTTTATTGGGTTGGGCCCAGAGTATCATCTATTTTCCGGCGAATATTGCTGCTCTAAGTATTATTTTTGCCACGCAATTAATCAATTTATTTCATTTATCAGAAGGTATTCTATTTCCGCTGTCAATAGTAACAGCGGCCAGTATCACAGGAATCAATTTGCTTGGTACCAAAGCAGCAACGACGGTGCAGTCCTTTACATTATCAATCAAGCTGATTCCGATTGCATTAATCATCATTGTCGGCTTGTTGACTCCGGGGGAAGTTGCAGTCTCATTTACACCCTTTTCTTCCGGGCAAGGCGGGTCTTTAGCTGCCGGAGTGAGCGCGGCGCTGTTGGCTACACTTTTTGCTTATGATGGCTGGCTGGGCGTCGGCAATATCGCCGGCGAAATGAAGCATCCTGAGAAGGATCTGCCAAAAGCGATTATATTTGGTTTGAGCTTTGTTACAGTTGTCTATGTTTTAATCAATTTTGTTGTTTTAAAAACATTACCAATTGATTCGATTGCCGGAAATCTGAACAGTGCTTCAGAAGCAGCGATGGTAATTTTTGGTAATTTTGGCGGAAAACTGGTTACAATCGGTATTCTGATTTCCGTCTATGGTGCATTGAATGGCTACACGATGACAGGACTTCGAGTGCCTTATGCAATGGCGTTGGAAAATGAGCTGCCCTTCAGCAAGGCGTTTACAAAAATGACGAAGCGAACTAATGCGCCTTACGTGGCGGCCTGTGTTCAGCTGGGCATTGCCTGTATCATGATGTTTTTCGGAACGTTTGATTTACTGACAGACATGCTGGTATTCGTGATGTGGTTTTTCAGCCTGCTTTTATTTTATGGTGTTCTTCTGCTTCGCAAGAGAGAACCGAATTTAACTCGTCCATATAAGGTACCCTTGTATCCAATTATCCCTTTAATTGCGATGCTGGGCGGCGGCTTCATCTTGATAATGACGATGGTTACTGCACCTCTTTTAGCTTTAGTAGGGATAGGAATTACTTGTGTAGGTATTCCTGTATTTTATTATCAAAAAGGGAAGAGTGAGTAGGATGAATATTGTTGTTTTAGACGGCTATGCATTAAATCCCGGAGACATTAGCTGGCAAGGGTTGAAAGCATTAGGGAAAGTGACGATTTATGATCGAACATCTTATACGGATGAAGAGGAAATTATCGAGCGAATTGGTACTGCACAAGCTGTCTTTACCAATAAAACACAAATCACAGAAACTATACTGGCGGCCTGTCCGACAGTCCAATATATTGGCGTCTTAGCGACTGGGTATAATGTCGTTGATTGTGAGGCGGCTGCCAAAAGAAACATTCCGGTGACAAACGTACCAAGTTATGGAACAGATGCGGTTGCTCAATTTACCTTTGCCTTGCTTTTAGAAATCGTCAGTCAGGTTGGACGTCATAACCAATCCGTGCATGAAGGCGATTGGCAAAAAAGCAAAGATTTCACTTACTGGAAATCGCCATTGATGGAATTATCAGGAAAAACAATAGGGTTGATTGGTTATGGTGCAATCGCCCACGCGGTGGCTGAGATTGCCCATGCTTTTCAAATGAACGTTATTTACTATAATCATCGTCCCAAGCAGCCTCAAGCAGCATGGCTTCGTCAGGTATCCTTGGATGAGCTTTATCAAGAGGCCGAAATCATCAGTCTCCATATTCCGCAAATGCCTGAAACTGAGAAAATGATTAATCAGGCAGCGATTGAAAAGATGAAAGAACAGGTTATTCTTCTGAATACCTCACGAGGTGGGTTGATTGATGAATCGGCTGTTGCTCAAGCTTTGGACAGCGGCAAGCTGGCCGCGTTAGGTGCAGATGTTGTTTCAAAAGAACCAATCGAAGCGGACAATCCGCTACTACATGCAAAGAATTGCTATCTGACACCCCATATTGCGTGGGCTCCTGTTGAGACCAGAGAAAGATTGATGCAGATTGCTGTTGCTAATTTTTGCAGCTTCTTGGAAGGAACGATAGAAAATAAAGTAAACGGATGACTTGATGGGTTGGATAAGCATAGTAATGATTAATTTATGTCTGACAATACTATTTTTACTGTAGTTGGCTTTATAAAAAAACATCAACGAATGAAAGCAAATAAAAGCTTTTCGTCCGTTGATGTTTTTTCTAGCTATAAATAGTAATTTCTTAGATTCCTTTTCTTGCCGTAGCCAGTACTCTAATTAGGTTTTTTTCTGGAAATAGGTGGACAGACTTATTCTTCTCAGTCAGTACAACTAGATTACCTAGCATCTCAGCAGGCTCGGTAATTTTGACTTGATCGGTAAAGTCTCCTTCTCCCATTTTGTAAGTAACCACAACTTGAGTGTAGTCTTTATTATTATAGTAATGATTGATTGCTTCTGCGACAGTCATTGCGTTTCCTCCATTCCAATACATGTGTTTAAAAGAAGTATAGCATACCATAGCCTCTAAACGAACAGTAGGATGGAGTTCTTACGACTGCTTAAATCAAGGAATAGCGGTAAGAATAGAGCGAACATATGGCAATAAAAGTTGCTGCTGAATGAATAACAGCAATAGAAGATGAAGAGGATAGAACCAATAGAATAAATACTTCCACTGTCTCCCTCTTTTCCCGTTATAAAAATAGATAAAAAGAAAGGAAAACATCCCCGCGATACTATTTTGTAAAATAACCCCACAGCCCGCCAAGCTTTGAACGAGGGGATAATCTCTTAAAAGGTACAAAACCGAAATCATCAAAATACCAATCCAGCCGCCGTAATCGGTTTGGAGAAACTCTGCAGTGAAAATTCCCAAGCCGATGATTCCAAGTGAAATCAATAGGTTGAGGGGCGTTCGTTCCTCAAATTTTTTGAGACCTATTAGCACGACCAATCCAATTAACAGGGTGAAGAAGACATTTTGCTTCTCTAACGAGAAATAGGAAAGGCGAAAGGCCATATCATAAGGGACCTCCGAAATTAATGCGAAGACAAACAAACGAATAAAATATTTTTTTATATTTGAGGTATGGATGAAGCCCTGTACCAATAAAAAACAAAATAGTGGAAAGGCGAGCCTACCAAGAACTAAAAATACATCAAAGACCTTAATTAAGGCTGTATAGAATGTAGCCATTCCAGGAGTAAACGTATTAATCAGACTCTGTGGAACATAAAGCAGTTTAGCTGAATGATCCATGAACATGGTGATAATAGCAATCCATTTTAGTGTACTTCCGGAAAAATACCCTTTCTTTTCCATAAAATAGCTCCTTTTAATGAGTTAATGGCATATCGGTGTTTTTGAAATCTCAAAATCAACTAGAGCTTTTCACTAATCGTGTCCCCGATACATAGCATTACTATTTTACCATAGTTTGTTTTTACTGCTGAGAGAAAGTCAATGTGGGTTTTTCAATTATGGTATACTTGAGGGGATTGAAAGAGAGGGAGAAAAGGGAATGAATGTAGTTTTTTGTGATATTGATGGTACATTTCAAGACATTGGCGGGGATATTCCTGCTGTTAATTTCGATGCCATAGAGGCTTTACAAAAGCAAGGTGATCATTTTGTTTTTATCAGTGGGCGTGGCTACGATCAGCTTCACGAGATTTTAGGGATGCTGAAAGGCGATTGTGACGTCATTTTCAGTAACGGAGCAGGCTATCGTCTAATGGGTGAAGAACCTGTCTACCGCGCATGGCTGTCGCTGGAAAAATGCCAAGAAGCAGCGGCTTTTCTTGATCAGCGTGAAATTTTCTATTTTATTCATACCGACGAAGGAATTATTATGAAGCCGTATGAGCGATATACGAACCATTTTACCGCTTTAAGAGAAACATTTGAGCCAATGGGAGAAATCGGAACGAAAATTATGGACTTTAAAGAAAAGTTCTTTAAAGAAGAGTGTCTTCATGTTGAAGATCCCATTGAATATTTACAGGCTCATCCTGAGCTGAAGGCCTTGAAAATAGAAATTATGGAAGCGAGTAACGAAGAGCTTGACTATTTGAGAGCAGCCCTTAATGGAGAGGATACCTATGTCTTCTCCTCTTATTTCCAGTGTCTGGAAATCGTTAACCCAATCAGCAGTAAAGGTCATGCAGTGAACCATTTTATGACAGAATTCCCTGAAGCCAAAAGCTACGGCATTGGTGATGGTGAAAATGATTTGGCAATGCTGGCGGCTGTCGATGTTGCTGTGGCAGTAGAAAATGCTAAAGAAAGTGTCAAGGAACAAGCGGATATTATTGCTCCGGAGTGTCTTGAGGGTGGTGTCGGACAGTTCATCTTTAAGCACCTGATAAATCCTGCGTAAATAAACAGCTGATTAGAGCTGAAAATACTGTGTACAGAAAGGCCGTCGCAACTGAGGAAATCAGTCTGTGACCGAGTGCTGTACACAGTATTTTTGTTATAAAGACTTGCTATACTTTCTTTCAAGCTGGTCAATCTCTTTCTTTATTTTACGAGCATTGGTTTTGGCCTGTTCTAAAGAAGAAAGCAGCTTGTCACAGACACTGACAATATCTTCAGAGGAGTCAGGAGTATCGAGCACATTTTTTATATTGGGCTTTTTTGGCGCATCAAGAGCATGCAGCAGACGTAGAATCGCTTCAAGAGAGTAATTAGCTGTACGTAATGTGCGGATGATTTTCAAGCGTTGGAGATCGGCTTCTGTATAGACACGGTACCCGTTTTTCATTCGTTTGACAGTAAGCAGACCGTTCAATTCCCAGTTTCGTAGGGCATCGGTGGTGATTTTCAGCTTATTGGCCGTTTCTGTTCGAGTGAGCTCGATGTGTGCTGTTTCTTCTTTTTTTGCTAAAGTCTCCTCAACGATAGTGATTGCTTCTGCGGCTCGTTTCATTTCCCGGTCAGCTAACACGATGTATCTATCAAGTGCTTCTTGGGCATCTTTGAAGGCATAGGCAGCTAATGCTTTGATTACAAGAACCATTTGTCTTCTCAAGCCGGCTTGTAGTACTTCGATTTGAAAGGCAACACGTGCAATCCTGATTGTGTCAATGTGATAGTCAGTAAAAATCCGGTAACCATTTTCAGCTCTTTTGGGTGTTGGGATTAGCCCCCATTCTTCATAGCGTCGTATGGTATTGGGGTGTAAACCGACTAGCTTTGCAACTTCGGCTGTTTTATATGTTTTGATAGTGAACACCTCTCTCAGAGTAACAGAATCATCATCAGTTTATCAGATTCATTTATGAAATGCGACGGTCAAACCCTACACTAACCCACCAACGTTCAGCGAGGTGCTATACTGAATGCCACGAAAGGGGTGGTTGTTATGGACAAAACAAAGGAGCAGAAATATTTAGCCCATGTGGCTGCTGCGATTGAACAGCGAATGGAGGAACTGGAAAGTACGATTGAATCTAATGAGCAAAGCTACAGGAGTATGCAAAAATACACAGTCGATTACAAAAACGAATTGGACAAGTACGAGGTATATAACTTTCATCAAAACATGAATTACATTGATAAGAGAAGTGTGCTGGAAACGGGTGTGCTGAAAAAATTAGCCTATCAGAAAGAGGTTCCTTATTTTGCTAAAATCGGCTTTCAGTTTGCAGGGGAAAATGAGCAGGAGGATTTTTACATCGGTCGATTTGGTTTCGCAGATGACTACGAAGAACAACTGGTTTATGATTGGCGGGCGCCAATTTCCTCCCTCTATTATGACTTCACCCTTGGTTCTGCATTTTACGAATCTTTTGGAAAAACATTTCCCGGAGAACTCAAGCAAAAGAGGCAATATGAAATAGAAAATCAAACCCTGAAGTGGATGGTGGACACAGAGGAATCCTTGAATGATGATTTCCTTTTGAAGGAGCTGGGGAGAAACACCACAAATGAAATGAAGACGATTATTCACACGATTCAAAAGGAACAGAATGAAGTGATTCGAGACACACAAACAAAAAATTTAATTATTCAAGGCGTGGCAGGCTCTGGAAAAACATCGATTGCTCTTCATAGAATGGCGTATCTTCTGTATCGTCAGAGAGAAACGCTGACCTCTGAGCAGGTCCTGATTTTGTCACCAAACCGTGTGTTTTCCGATTATATCGCTACCGTGCTACCTGAACTGGGGGAAGAAGAGCTGCAGCAAGTGGACATCACGACCTTGGGAAAACGATTTATTGAAGAAAAGCTTCAAGTATCCAGTCGTCAGGAAGAAGTAGCTGAGCTTCTTGAAAGACCACTGTCCGATAAAGGGCTGAACTTCAGCTATAAGCGCTCCACCGAGTTCTTCGAACTGGCAAAGGCGCATCTTGAAAAGCTCAAAGAACGTTTTTACATTGATGATTTGGAGCTTTCTGAAACGCTGAAAATAGAGAAGTCAGTCATTCAATCAGTGATTGAGCAATGTCGGGAAACAGCGTTATTCCCTTTAGTGAAGGAAGTATCATCTGCTTTGAGTAATACCGTCAACAGTAAACGGTCTTCAAAGGTTTCTATGCTTGAGAAGATAATTGAGCAGAAGCTGAAGCAGCGGCTGGACATCAAAAATAGTTTACAGGAATACAAGGGATTTCTTAAGCAGTTCCCTCTGAAATACCAGGCCTCAACAAAACGCAGCTTCCTCTTTTATTGCGATCTATTTCCGTTTCTTTTCTTTAAGCTGGGGATTGAAGGAATCGAGCCGATGATGGCGATTAAGCATTTGGTCATCGATGAAATGCAGGATTACTCACTGCTGCAGCTCTATGTCCTTAATCAATTGTTTCCTAATGATAAAACAATTTGTGGGGATGTTAATCAAAATATTGCAGAAGAAAATGCTGCATTTTTGAATGAACTTCAGAATCAGCTGCCTAAAAGCAGACTTGCTGCATTTAATATGAGCTATCGTTCCAGCTATGAAATTATTGAATTTGCAAAGAACTTTACAACAAACCAACAGATAACGGCTGTCAAACGCCATGGTAAACCCGTCAATATTCAAACGATAACGACTTCAGAGGAGAAGATAAGTAAGCTGACGGCGGCGATTGCGGATTTTTTGACCAGCGACCATAAAAGCTGCGGCATTATCTGTCAAAGCTGGGAAGAGGTCGAGGCTCTTGAACGTCAGCTGTCTGACTATTCTTTATCCAAGTTTAGTGAGGGAACGAGTAAAATGACCGAAGGCGTTATTTTGACAACGGTACAATTTGCGAAAGGACTTGAGTTTGATGAAGTGATTCTTCCTGATATCACAAAAAAACAGCTGACCAAGAAAAGCAATGCCATTTATACGAGCTGTTCCAGAGCGCTGCATGGCTTGACCGTGCTTGTTACAAGTGGCGAATAAGGCAATTCTCTCTATCGAAAGCTGAATGGATAGCGACAACAAGGTGTTGAGAGCTTTGCTGTCAATACAAACGAAACAAGCTGAAAGAATGATGGAGCACATCTTTTCTTTCAGCTTGTTTTTTACTGAGGTTGCATTTCTGTTTTTTAATGAATCAAGGAGTGTTCAATGATTCATTATTTTTTGCGCTGTTTTTGTAGGCTTTGTTTTATCTCGCTTCAACAGCTGTATGCCCTCTTGATAGCTAAGGTGTTTAAACAGCGTATTGTTTGATTGCTTGGCAAAGTAGTTCAGCACTATTTTTGCCGTCGCGTTCATTATAATAGGCAGCAAAGCGTTCATCGGCTGCATACATGTCAGCCAGTCCACGGTGTGCTTCCGCTGAGTAGCTCGGCCATGTGTAGCTTAACCACTCTTTATGCTTTTCATACACTGTTTTTGCTGTGTCAGAGTGCAGGTCATTTGTTAAAACTAACTCTTTCAAAGCAGTAAACAGCTCTTCTTCTGTTTGAGTCATTGCTTTGAAGTCTGCTTCACTCATATTGCTCCACTTCTTATTAGATGCTTCAATTGTTTCTTTGCCATATTTTTCTCGAATTTCATGACCGTATTTTTCTTCATTCTCAGCCAGCTTTTCATTTTTGAATGCGGCAAATTTTTCTGTATCGCTCATGCGTATCTCTCCTTTTTGATAACTCAATGTTTTTTCGACAGTCAGAAGAAGCTGGTCGATCTGTTCTCTTTTTTTGATTAACTCCTGATAATGCTGCTTAAGGGCAGTCTCAAAATTGAACTCTTTATTCGCCAATACCCCTTTGATGGTATCCAGCTTCATATCAAGTGAACGATAGAAGAGGATTTGTTGTAGCCGGTCAACCTCACTTTGACCATAGATACGATAGCCGGATGAATTTACCCGCGCAGGTTTTAATAAATCAATTTCATCGTAGTATCGCAATGTTCGAGTGCTGACCCCGGATAGTTGTGCCAATTTATTGATCGTATATTCCATCTTGTTCCCTCCTGACATCCTTATAATAAACCTTTACGTAACGTCAAGGTCAAGTGAAATTGTAAAAAAAATTAAGATTAGAAAAATTTTTGTCAAAATACAGGGAAAAGGAGTAGAATAAAATGACAGTATAGAAGAATAACAGAGGAGATGTATCAGATGAAATTAGTAGAAACTCCACTTCACAGTAACCTGGATTTAGGAACATTATATCCAAATGTAACAGGCTACCTTTCAAGCAAGAAACCAATCAAATATTACAAGCTTTACTCATTAGATAGAACGCAGGTCATTTATGCGGATGTCTTCGATAAGATTAATATTGTTCTGGTTAACAGCAAGAAGAAGATTTCTAAACAGGAAATTGATTATGTTATCAAGCGTTTGTTAGATACCACAAGAGAACATGTAGATATCCATCTGGATATGAAAGCTATTATGGAAAAGAAAGGCTTTACGCCATCGAAGCCTGTGAAGGATCTTATTTTGATACAGATGGAAGCAGAGGAGTAAAATTAGTCAAGTTTGAGATTTTTTCTTGAACTTGATTTTTTTCATTGAGGGGCCTTTTTAGTCAAGGACTTTCCAGCAGATAAGAGAATACGAAGAGCTGTGAAATGACTGTTTGGAATTGACATCTGTAGGGGAATAAAATACGATGGACTTATTGCATTATTGGAGCGATAGAGATAAAGAGCATTCAGGTGCTTCTACATATAGAACTGTTTGGTAAGGATGGGTGAAGGATATGAAACGATTCAGAAATAAAATTGACTATCGGGTTATTGGGGTGCTGCTTCTATTTAGTTTACTAACAGTATTTCCATACTTTCTAAATAATTTTATTTATCATCAAGATGATATTTTTTTTCATCGAACGCGTTTGGAAAGCTATTATGAAGCTGTAAAGCAGCTGGACTTTTTCCCCAGAGTATTTTCAGGGATGGGAGAAAATTATGGGTATGCGGCAGACCTTTTTTACCCTTCGATTCTGACGTTGCCATTTGCTGTATTTCGTTTGTTGGGGATGTCCTTCGTCACTTCGTTTTTTCTGTACCAGTTTTTGTTAAGTCTGACGACTGCTGTGATTGCCTACAAAGTGATGAAGGTGATTACCGGCTCAACCTATCAAGGTCTGTTCTTCTCAATTTTTTATACAACAGCAACCTATCGTTTAATTGACCAGTCGATACGTGGGGCTCTTGGAGAGACGATGGCGTTTTGTTTCTTGCCCCTCATCGTGTATGCTATCTATCGAATTGTCTACGATGAAAAGGATAGCTGGCTGCCCTTGGCAGTGGGGATGAGCTTGTTGATTGCGAGTCATTTGATTACTGCTTTTTATACAACCATTTTTATCGCAATGTTTCTTTTTACGCATATCAATCTATTGAATAAAGGCAAATTCTTTTCATTTCTCAAGGCAGGCGTTGCAAGTGCCCTTTTATCTGCATGGTTTCTTTTGCCTTATCTTGAACAGACTTTACAGCTGACCTTCAATTTCACCAAAGCCAAACTTTGGCTGATTGGGTTAGATTTTACCTTGGCAGATTTATTGGGAAACAGCCTGTCAAATATCGGGAAAACATCAGAGACGCTGAAACCTAACTTCGGCTTGCTTATCCTTTGTGTAATTATCTATGCATTACTGAACTATAAAAAGCTGAAGGACTCGGAAAAAAGGCTGACTATTGCAACGGTTGCACTAATTATTGCCTCAACGAATTTGTTTTTTTGGGCCTCATTCCAGAATACCTTTTTGTCTGTGATTCAGTTCGAATGGCGACTATTGATTTTTGTCAGCTTATTCGGAAGTATTTTGGCAACGAGGCTGCTGTTCCAACAGATAAAGAAGCCGGAAAAAACTATCTTCTTATTTTCTGCGTTTTTGATTTTTGTACTTACTTACAGCTTTAATGTGCAGACGATGGAGATTTCGGCCAGTAAAAACAGCTATATTGTTACCAATGAAAACTATACAGAATTTCAGCAGGGGGAAATTGGACACGGACGAGAATATCTAGTAAAGGACACGGATACTTCTACATATTTCCAAAACACGACGCCGAAGATTGACAACACAGTCTACTTAAGCCATTCTACACAGCAGCACAGCTACAAAACCAGTGACTATCAAATCGAGCTGCTAAATGACGCAGTGGTTCAATTACCAAAATTCTTTTATATTGGCTATACAGTGTTTGTTGATGATAAACGCATGACTAATTATGAAAAGGACGGGCTTCTAACTGTTGATATTCCAGCCGGCAGTCACGATGTTAAGGTTGTTTATTCAGGAACAACTATCCAGCATGTCTCTGTTTGGGTATCTCTTTTGACAGCCACGGGACTATTCGCATTCTGGCTAAAAGAGTCATTCATTGCAAAAAAAGGAAAACATGCAGTGAATAGCAAAGTATAGCATTCAGTTTGAAGAATCAGTAAGAAATTGATTGGAAATAAAAGCAGCTAAAACTTCATTTCTACTGAAGTTTTAGCTGCTTTTTGAATGGAAATTATGTGTTGAAACGATTATTGATTAAGATACTGCTTTTCTAAATAGCGAAACCTTTAGTCCGCCACGTTCTCTTTTCGTCAGCATGGCAAGTAGGAAGAAAATCAATGCAAATATCAGTAAAACAAAGAGGTTGAATTGAAAATCTTTTAAAAATATACTGTCCAGCTTTAGGCTTCCTCCAATGAGTTTGTTGTTTCGAACAAACCAATAGGTCGGTGTGAACGAGGCAATTTTGTTTACAACATCGGGTAGTATTTCAGATGGAACGAAAACACCTCCGATAAAGGAGCTCCCCAAAATAAATGTATTATTGACTGCTCCAATCAGCTCTGAACTCTTAATCAGTCCTGTAATAAAGATGCTGAAGGCAATTACTGCGGCTAAAAAGACGAGTGAATTTAGAAGGAAATACATTGTATGGCTGTTGAAGCCAATTCGTGTATAGACGAGTGTGTATGCAATGAAAGCCGCCCAAACAACACCGGAGAACAAGAGACTGCTTGTCATCAACTGGCGGGAGAAACTTTTTTTGGAAACGGGTGAGCAGCTGTTTCGACGACGAATCTCATCTCGATTAAAGGCAAGGTTTACGATGGATATTCCGCTAAAAATAGTCATAAACAACCCGTAGGAAATCACGCTGAACACACCGGCGGTTCCTTGATTTTTTTCAAGCTGATTAAAGTTTTTATCAAAATTGACCTGTCCTGTAACCGTCACATTTTCAGTAGTCAGCTGGTTGATTTGCTCAGCTGTTTTATTGGGAAAGGCTGCTGCGTAAAACTGATAGGTTGAAAGATAATGGTTAATAATGTTGTCTACATAGACCTGATTAAAGCTTCCTGCTTTCACCTGAACATCCAGCTTCAAGTCACTAGTTCCTGCTTGTAATGAGGTGCCAAAGCCCTTGGGAATTTCCAGTACATAGTTCAGTTCTTCAAAATAAAGAGCATCATCAATGGCTTCCTGACTTCCCTTGAAAGGAACATAATCCATCGTGTCTTTAAGGTAGTCAACTAAAGCAGCTGCTTCCGGTGAGTTGTCCTTGTTGAAAACAGCAATTTTTGATTCTGTCGCTTCAAAGGAGCTTTCATTAGAATTCAGGTTTCCTGCATACATGAAAGAGATTCCGATACTTACAGCAAAACCAAGTATGACACTGATTTTATTTTCTCTTAGAATATAGTAAAAGGTTTTAAACACTGACATACTGGGCTCTCCTTTCGTAAACAAAGCTCAACAACACAAAGATAACAGTCAGTATAACCAGACAGACCAGGTTGATGTAGAAACTGTCAATATTTTCGTAATAGTAAAGCTTATAAAGGCTTTCGCTGACCAGATTCACAGGGTTGATTTGACCTAAAATCGGCACATGTTTACTGATTAAGTGTTTGATATCCGGCACCATCATACCGGCAAGAAAGCTGCAAACAATTTGGAAGGTCACACCTAGTGAAATTTTTTGTTCCAGCGGTACTTTTAAGACATTACCGATACATGCACCCATCGAGATTGCTGTCAGTGCCGAAATCGTACAAGTGAGCAGAATCAAATTCCAGCGGGTACCGAAATCGACCTGATAGATAAAGCGAAAAATTGCCAGAATGATGTAAAGCTCTGTGACAAATACTGTGAAAGCTGCAGCAAGGTTGGCTAAAACGATGGTCATTTTATTTTGTGGCGCCATACTTAAGCGAATGCCATTAGCTGACTGATTCGCCTGTTCATCATTCGTGTTGGACAATCCCCAGAAAAAGCCGAACATACAGCTCATGCCAACGAGCGTGAAAAAGAAGAAGCTTTTTGTACTGCCTTTACTAGCCGTTTTATTTGCCACTTGAATGAAATTTTGTTGGGTTCCAATAGACGCAGCTAACTCAGTCGTTAAGAGTTCCGGGGCTTCCTCCTGAAGTACACCGACTGTCTGCTGTGCTTGCTTATATTGATTCAAGAAAACACTTAGTAAGCTTTGCTGAATCCCTTGTTGATTTAGATTTAAAGTGATATCAGAATCTGTGATTACATAGTAGCCATAGATAGCTCCATCGTTCAACTGCTTCTCTGCTTGCTTTTTTGTGAGAGTAACTGGCTTGAACATCTTTGTTTCATCACTTTCAATTGCTTTTATTGTGTCGAAAAATGTATCTGATTGCGTATGACTTTCTTCAACGATGCCGACAGGTATTTGGTCAAAATAGGTTTGATCGTCTAAGCCGCTAAAAGCTGCAGTGAAGAAAATTCCCATACAAACTGGAAATAGAAAGGTCCAAAACATTAACGGCTTGTCCTTTAGAAGAACCTTTAGCCGGTAAACATATAAATGAGTAAACATACTTATCCTCCTTTGTCATCATGAAATCCTGCTTCCTCATAGAAACAAGACAAAATATATTTATTGATCGCGTAGTTCACGCCCTGTAATCTCAAGAAATACATCGTTTAATGTCGGCTGCTGCGTTTGGAAGTTGCCAAAAGCAATCTGTTCCTCCTCCAAAATCTTAAGAATCTGTGTAAATACCCGCTTCGTTTCCTCTGTATTGATTGTTACATAGGCATTATCATAGCTTACGTCAAGGACACCGGATAAGGTGAGCAGCTTCGCTTTGGCCGAGTCTGGGAACATCGGTACTTCGATTGTTATTTTTTCATTCATATGGATCATTGCTTTCAGCTGTTCTTTGGTTCCTTTCGCGATAACCTGTCCTTTTTCCATGATGACAATGTTATCGCAAAGCTGCTCGACTTCCTCCATGTAGTGAGTTGTGTAGATAATCGTAGCTCCTTGCCTGTTCAATTCCTTGATACTGTCTAAAATTTTATTTCTACTTTGAGGATCAACAGCGACTGTGGGTTCATCAAGAAAAATCAGCTCAGGCTTGTGAGCAATACCGCAGGCTATATTTAGTCGTCGTTTTAATCCACCACTTAGTTTTTTGGGGAAGAATTTTGTGAAATCCTCCAAACCAACTAACTGAATAACATCCTCTACATGCTGTTTGCGGTCTTTTTTATCCGTGATATAAAGTCCGCAATAGTAATCGATATTTTCAAAAACAGTCAGCTCTTCAAAAACAGCAACCTCTTGAGGGACAACCCCAATCCGTTTTTTTATCTCGTATTGATCCGGAGCCATATCTTTTCCAAAAATTTTAATTTCCCCTTTATCATAAGAAAGAAGGGAAAGCATACAGTTGATTGCTGTTGATTTTCCGCTGCCGTTTGGACCTAGTAATCCAAGAATTTCGCCCTCCTGTACCTGAAGATTAAAATGGTTTAAGGCAACCAGCTTTCCATAGCGTTTGACAAGGTCATTAATTTCGATAATCATAATGTGCACTCCTTTTTTATTTTGTAGAAATAGCACAGGTAACTGAGCTATTTCATCATTTTGGCGGTCCGATATCTATTGCATCTAGATGTTCCTGCAACAGAGCAATAGTCCTTCTTTTTGTTTTTGTAGAAATAGCACAGATAACTGAGCTATTTCATCATTTTTGAGGTCCGATATCTATTGCATCTAGGAGTTCCTACAACAGAGCAATAGTCCTTCTTTTTTCATTTTGTAGAACAGCTAAAATAGTTCCGCAGATTTTCTTGTTTTCCTTTATAATGTAACTATACAGGAGTCAACAGGGATTGGTGAGTGACTATCCTCATAAAGTGATGTGACATTTGTCACAATGTTGACGCCAAGGTAGGAAGACGATGGCAAGACTAACTTGTTTGATTGGATCGTAAGAGTTTTCCTGTTTGAAAGGGGAAAAATAGATGAATACATTCAAGTTAAGCAATTTTATAGAAAAAGGGGTACTGCTTTTCTTTGGTTTCATGCTGCTGGTAAGCGACTCTTACCAAAGTGAACGGGTCATTTTTATTTTATTGAGTCTGCTACTTAGTATGATTGTTTGGGTTTTGCAGCAGCCGAAGCTATCTGCTGTAGCGATATTCATTCTTTTGGCAGCGTCCTATTGGTGGAAGGAGTATGTTTTCTTTGTTCCCTTTCTATTTTATGATGGTTTTTACGATGAAAATTATGGAATATCGATTATAAATACTGGACTATTGAGTGTCTTTCTTCTCTTTAATGAACAATATAGTGTGGGAAATAAATTTTTTATTGGCGGTTTATGCTTTATTGCTGCTTATATGGCTTATCGTCATATTGAAGAGAATCGCTTAGCTGAGCGAAGGCAGCAATTGGAGGATGAACTGCTGAGTTTAACTTATTCTTTGCAGCAGCAAAAAGCAGAGCGGGAAAAACGGCAGGAGACGCTGATTTCATTGGAAGTTTCGAATGAGAGAAATCGGATTGCTCGGGATATTCATGATAATGTTGGGCATCTTCTTTCCAGCAGTTTGCTTCAAATTGGTGCGATTCAAACAATCAGTCAACAAGAGACTCTGCAAGCCCCATTGAATCAACTGAAAGAAACAGTCACCGAAGGAATGAACAACATCAGAGTGAGTGTCCATGATTTACATGATGAATCATTACATTTATCCATTGCTATGCAAAAGATAGTAGAGAATTTTCAATTTTGTGATATCCAGTTAGTTGGTGAATTTCCGGAATACTTAGATAAAGAATGCAAGCTAGGCTGCATTATGATAGTCAAAGAAGCTCTTTCAAATGTGATGAAACACAGTAATGCAAGCGATGTAACGATTAGCTTTAAGCAGCAACCGGGCTTCTATAAATTGACGATTTCTGATAATGGTACACGAAGAAAAATAATGGATATCACAGAGCGGGGAATTGGGCTGACCAGTATGGAGGAACGTCTTTCCAAATTGGGAGGAAGGCTGAACCACCATCAAACAGAGACGGGTTTTTCTTTGATTGCTGTATTTCCTAAATATGAAGGAGAGAATATATGATTCGATTAGTTGTAGTGGATGATGATTTTTTAGTGACGACTTCCTTGAAAACAATCATTGAAGCCAGTCAGGAAATTGAAGTAGTTGGTACTGGGCATTCAGCGGAGGATGCGGTTAAGCTGTATCACGAGCTGCAACCGGATATTTTATTAATGGACATCCGTATGGGAAGTAGTACAGGTTTGGATGCAGCTGGAAAAATCTTATCAGAGAAGCCAGACGCAGCGATTCTCTTGCTGACAACTTTCTCAGATGATGAATACATTGTAGAGGCACTGAAGCTAGGGGTGAAAGGCTATTTGCTTAAGCAAAATATGGAAGCAATTGTCCCGTCAATCAAAGCAGCCAAAAATGGACAGTCGGTATTTGGTCATGCAGTGGTGGATAAACTGCCAAACCTTTTACAAGCAGAAAAAAATCATAAAGGGTGCCATATTGATTTAACAGATAGAGAACTGACAACCCTCTCATTGATTGCAGAGGGATTGAATAATAAGGAGATTGCGAAAGAATTGTTCTTGAGTGAAGGAACTGTTCGAAATTATATCAGTGTATTGTTGGAGAAGCTGGAGCTGAGAGATCGTACCCAGCTGGCCATTTTTTATTATAAGCATTTGAACTAAGTCTTTAAAAAAGGGCAGAAAACACTGAAATGATTCAAAATCATTGGGTTTTCTGTTCCTTTTTTGATAAAATGAAATGAAAGTACTGTTGAAAATGGAAAGAACTCTTTCTGAAAGAAGAAAAGAGCAAAGTAAATAAGCTAACGCATTGAGCTTCAGTATTTTAATTGTGGTGTGATATATCGTTGGGAATAAAGTGCTGGATGATTTATGATTGAGTGGAGCCAGTGCTAAAAATAAAGGATCGAGGTTTCAAGATGGAGAAAAAATATCAAGATGACAGTTTGACGTTGCACACGGATCTTTACCAAATTAATATGATGAAGACCTACTGGGAGTTGGGTCGTGCGGATTTGCACGCGGTATTTGAATGCTATTTCAGAGAAATGCCTTTCAGTCATGGGTATGCAATCTTTGCAGGGCTAGAGCGTTTGGTTAACTACCTTGAAAATCTGACTTTTTCAAGCTCGGATATTGCTTATTTGAGAGAAGCGGAGGATTATCCTGAGGAATTCCTGGCTTATCTAGAGGACTTTACTTTTACTTGTACAGTTCGTTCGGCACTTGAAGGCGATTTAGTTTTTAATAATGAACCGTTAATTCAGGTAGAAGGACCATTAGCACAATGTCAGCTGGTTGAGACGGCATTATTAAATATGGTTAATTTTCAAACATTGATTGCAACAAAGGCAGCCAAGATAAAATCAGTCATCGGTGATGACCCTTTGATGGAATTCGGAACACGTCGCGCACAGGAATTGGATGCTGCACTTTGGGGAACCAGAGCAGCGTTCATTGGTGGAGCAGATGCCACAAGTAACGTTCGTGCCGGAAAGCTTTTTGGTATTCCGGTCAGCGGTACACACGCGCATTCACTGGTCCAATCTTATGGCAATGATTATGAGGCTTTCCTTGCTTATGCGAAAACTCATAAAGATTGTGTGTTCCTTGTTGATACGTATGATACCTTGAAATCAGGCGTTCCAAATGCTATTCGAGTAGCAAATGAAATGGGCGACAAGATTAATTTCCTAGGTGTTCGAATTGATAGTGGGGATATGGCCTATATTTCAAAGCGTGTCAGAGAACAGTTGGATGAGGCTGGCTATACAGAGGCAAAAATTTATGCTTCGAATGATTTAGACGAGAATACGATTCTAAATTTGAAAATGCAAAAAGCAAAAATTGATGTCTGGGGTGTCGGAACGAAACTGATTACTGCTTACAATCAGCCGGCGTTAGGTGCGGTGTTCAAGCTAGTATCCATCGAAGATGAAGCAGGTGTGATGCAGGACACGATTAAGCTCTCCAGTAATGCAGAAAAGGTAACAACGCCAGGTAAGAAGCAGGTGTGGCGAATTACCCGCAAATCAGATAAGAAATCTGAAGGAGATTACGTTACTTTATGGGATGAAGACCCAAGAAAAGAAGAGGAAATCTTTATGTTCCATCCGGTTCATACCTTTATCAATAAGACTGTTCGTGATTTTGATGCAAGACCTGTCCTGCAAGAAATCTTTGTCGATGGGAAGTGTGTGTATGAACTGCCGACACTGGATGAAATCAAGCATTATGCCAAGGAAAACCTTGGTTCTCTTTGGGAAGAGTACAAACGTGACTTGAATCCGCAGAAGTACCCAGTTGATTTGTCGACAGAATGCTGGAATCATAAAATGCGGTTACTGGAAAAAGTGAGAAAAGATGTTAAGGCATTTAGCGAAAACAATTAATGGAGGGATCTTATATGAAGCCGATGCAGCAAGCGATTATTGAAGAATTAGGGGTAAAACCAACGATTGACCCGCAAGAAGAAATTCGAAGAAGCATTGATTTCATGAAAGACTATTTATATAAGCACCCGTTTTTGAAAACCTTTGTTTTAGGGATTAGTGGTGGGCAAGATTCCAGTCTTGCAGGCCGCTTAGCACAATTAGCGATGGAAGAAATGCGCAATGAAACAAAGGATGAGGCATATCAGTTTATCGCGATTCGTTTGCCTTACGGAACACAGGCGGATGAAGCCGATGCACAAAAAGCGTTAGATTTTATCAAGCCTGATCGTTCATTAAGCGTAGATATTCGTCCTGCTGTTGATGCCTGTGTTCAGGCAATTGAAGCAGCTGGTCAATCAATCAGCGATTTCAATAAAGGCAACATGAAAGCACGTCAACGAATGATTATTCAATATGCGGTAGCTGGCGACAATGCTGGTGCGGTGATTGGAACGGATCATGCTGCTGAAAATATCACTGGCTTTTTTACGAAGTATGGTGATGGCGGCGCTGATATCTTACCATTGTTCCGATTGAACAAACGCCAAGGAAAAGCATTACTCAAAGAGTTGGGGGCAGATGAAGCATTATATCTCAAAGTGCCGACCGCTGATTTGGAGGATGGCAAGCCTTTGATAGCCGATGAGGTTGCTTTGGGCGTGACCTATGATGATATTGACGATTATCTTGAAGGAAAGGAAATTTCTCCTCAGGCTGAAGAAAAGCTGGAAGGTTGGTACAATAAGACACAGCATAAACGTCATTTACCAATCACTGTATTTGATGACTTTTGGAAATAGGATAGATAGGAAGAGAAGGAAAGGGTTTTGCTGCTGTCAGCAAAGCTCTTTTTTGTTATTCATCGGATAAAGGAGCTACTTATTAGGGAGCGGTGGCAAACCCATGAGACAGGCTGTTCACGGAGGATAATTATTTGTAATATAAAATGTTCCTTGATAGAATCAAGTATAGTAGTGATAAAGCTGGTGACATTGCCGCCGCTGAATGCTAAGGAGGTAACCTGGATGGATGGAAGTAAAATTGATGGTAAAACTGTGACAGAAGAAATGCTTGTAGAAAATGGTTACAGAAAATATGTGGGTGAAGGAATTGATATCTATTACAGCAAGGATATCTGTGCGCACATAGGAAACTGTGTTCGAGGAAATCCCGATGTATTTGAAGTGGGAAGACGTCCGTGGATCATCGCAGACAACGGGACAGTAGAGGATGATATTCGTGTTATCAATACTTGTCCAAGCGGTGCACTTAAATATATTAGAAAGGACGCGAAGTAAAGATGGAAATTAAAGAAGAAAAAGAGCGCTTTGTGCTTTTAAACGATAGCAATGAGGAAATTGGAGAGATGACTTGGTCCAATGCCGGAGAAGAAATGATGATTATCGACCATACATTTGTAGATCCGCAATATAGAGGACAAGGTTTGGCAGAGAAATTGGTATTGAGCGGTGTTGAAAAAGCTCGTAAGGAGAATAAGAAAATTATTCCTCTTTGTCCATTTGCCAAAAAGGAATTTGATACAAAGCCTGAGTATGGCGATGTGTTGAGAAAATAATTTGAGATGAATAGTAATCGAGAGTTTGGGATGTTTCTTATCCCAAGCTCTTTTTTTAGACATTAAATAACGTGCTGTATTTATTTTCTGTTCAGACTTTATTTATTTAATGAATCTATTTCGAGTTAAAATTTTAATAAAATTGACTAAAAAATATTTTGATTTACTTTTGTTGTTTTAATCGTTTCTTTAAGTTTGTTTTGTCATGCTTTTTGGTTAATGATATGATTAATTTTTAAATTAAAAAAAATTTGATTTTTGTTGAGTGTTGACTGATTATATAACAAAACGTATTATTTTATTGATTAAATAACTTGTTTTTGTGAAGTGAAGGAGAATGTCTAAATGTTTAGAGGGTATAGGTATAGTATTCTTTTTTTTAGTGTACTATTACTAATAGGGGCTACAGCAATTTTTTGGACTGGAGATAACATAAAAGCTTTAGATTCAGCTGGCGAGATAGATGTAGAAATTGATTCAACGGTTCCAACTGGCTCTTCTTTTTCGATAAAAAATAATGAGACAGCTATACAACGTTCTGCTGATTATCTTGAGTATAGCGATGGATCAGCTGTGAATTATGATTCAAATAGTGGGATACCAATGTTTAGAGATCAAGGGATTCCAGAAACAGCAGATAACAGAGCAGAGGTAGGTACGTTAGCTCAATTGAAAGCGGCGATTAGTGCATCGGGGATTCACTATATTTATCTGACTGCAGATATCACATTAGATGCATATGGACAAAAAATTTCTTATGATAAAAAATATATGCGTATTTCAGGAAAAAATCCGCAAACAGGTGAGATACATACGCTAACTGAATACAAGTCGGGCTGGTCGGATGATAATATTCATGTAAGCAATACGACAAGTCAAAATATTCCTACTAGTTATGGATTTGAAGATATCAATATTGAGGGATTTAATTATTACGGACCAATCAATGTTAATGACAGCTCTTATCATGTAACGCTAACCTACACGAACGTTGTATATGATGGTCCCCAGCTTACGCACAATCTTAATGGAACAACAGAGTATCATAACATGGACATCACAATCCCAAGTTCTAAATCAGGGTCCACAGAAACACAAGAGCTGGTTGAAGGACATTTTATAAACATATACGGGGATTTTTCCATGTATCATCAAGGAAAGCATAGTATTGCTTGGATTGGTTTTGGGGGAAATGTGAGGAATGTAAGTGGTCATTTCCGAATAAAGGAGAATGCAAAGGTAGATATTACCTCTACTGGTAGAAGTTTTTTCTATTTTGAAAACAAAGATGGTATTTTTGAGCTTGAGAAGAATGCTGATGTATCAATAGTCACTGGTGGCGGATTGATTCGAAATGATATTGCAAGTAGTAATCAGGCATTTAAAAAATTATCAGTCGCTGAAGATGCTTCTTTGAAAATTGTACGCACAACGTCTGTGAATAGCGCCGACAATAATTTGCCTACATTCAAAATGAATGGAGATTTAAATGTTGAGACAGGCGGTCGCTTATATGTGTATAACAAGTCCGATAGCTCAGGGCAGGCAGATGAGTTTTTCCGTTTTTACAATTCAGGAGGTAAAATATCTGTCAATAATGCCAAGAGTGTCTTGTTCTATAATCCAAAAGGCAAAATAATCAATGCAACAACCAATAATTATACCAACGATTTGACTGCTGAAGTCCAAAGTATGAATCTTTGGCGGACGTCTGTCCCTGTTGAAGAAACAGACATAACACCGGATAATCATTTTTCATTAGAGGATTTATCCAATATCAACTTTGATGCAACCGTGACACGTATTCGCGATGGAGGATATGATACGACTATTCATAGCGCGAATCCTGCTACAATCAATGCTGCAGCAATGGACTTTGATTATTTGAAAGTTGTTTCAATGGGAATTGTTCCGGAACTTAGAATTGATGAAGTAACTGATGCGACGAGTCGTATAACAGGAACAGCAACTGCTTCTGCCACTGTGGTTTTGACGTATGATGATGGTGAAGGGGAAAGGAAGCTCACTGTTTTGGCTGACAATAATGGGAATTATTCTGTTGATATTCCTCAAAGGACGGATAGCACAGGTGCCTATATAAAACCATATACGGTAATCACCGGAGAAGTATTTTATGATTTCCGTACAGCAGCTCCTATTACTACAGAGGTAGTTGATGTAACACCTCCTTCAGCAGATCCGGTAACAACTATTATAGAGAAGGATGCACCTAAAGAACAATTTCCATCTGCAGACCAACTGGTTGAAAACATCAGCGATAAATCAATTGGAACCAGTCATCCAACCGTTACAGTCGATTATGGGACAGTTCCAATTCCGGATTTGTCGGTTTATGGACCTGTTCTTCCAAAATTTGAAGTGACTGTCACAGATGAAGCGAAGAACAGTTCTGTCATTTCGATACCAATCTTCATCAAAGATGCAGACACAAATATTTCTGCGGATAAAAATTTTGCTTTACGGGCAGTCGATTTTACGGTTATCACTACTCAGTACCCTACAACGGAAGAAGCGTTAACTGCACTTATTCAAAGTCAAGGAGAATTGGCTCTTTGGGATATTCAAACAGGACAAAAGCTGCCGGTAACTGCTATAGGAATCGACAAGAGCTTGTTGCCGTCAGTTGGAATGCCAATCGTTGGGGAATATCCGGTAACGGTAACATATGGAGCAGGGCAAGCAGCGGTTTCCAGAACGATAACAGCAAAAATTGTCCCTGCAAAGGCAAACATCCATGTTCATTTCCAAGATGAGCATAATCAAAAAGTTTATGAAACAGTTACAATCAATGGAGATGTAGGGAGCACTGTTGACTTAACAGGGAATCAAGAGGTTACTTCAGGAATTCAAAATATATTGAGTAGACGGTATGCGATAGTACGACGTCCGGATAATGAGGCAGCAGTAGAGGTATATTCAACTGATTCTGATGTGTACTACCTATTCAAAGGAACACTTGGACTTTCAGCTCCGGATAATGTGGATTTTGGTTATCATGAGGTAGGAGTTGAGAAAATAAAAAATGATACACCAAAGTTTTCAAGTTCTATCAAGGTCTGGGATAATCGTGCAGATCGGAATGAATGGACATTGAAGGTCTACCTAACGAAACCTCTGACAAATAGTTCAGATACAACCAAAGTGTTAAGAGACAGCATCAAATTTGATGATGGTTCAACAGAGCATATAGTAACGAATCACGGAATTGTTGTTGAAACCCATACCCATCTATCATCAGGAGAATATGATGTCAGCGAAAAGTGGGAAGCAGATGGACGTGGATTGGGTATAGAAGTGGACGCTTCGATGATTCCTAAAATGGGAGAATATCAGGGCGAGCTGACTTGGGTGTTGGAGAGTGTTCCATAAGCTCATCAAATAGAGAAATTAGACAAAATTTATTTGGGTGAGCTGATTTTTCTAATCGAAGTAAAAAGTAAATTACAACTAGTAATTGACCTCAAATTATGCTAAAGTATAATAGATGTAATTTGTAAATAAGGGAGTCTGGATAGATGTATAATTTTATTTTAACGACTGTAATCGTTCTTTCAGTAGTTATGGTTATTTCGATTTTAATGCAGCCTAGCAAGCAAAATAGTGCAGCAAGTGCTTTTACCGGTGGAGCTGATAAGCTTTTCGGTAAGCAAAAAGCTCGTGGATTCGAAGCCGTAATGCAACGTGCAACGACGGTTATCGGCGCTGTATGGATGATTTTATTGTTTGTTTTAACAATCATGTCATCAAAATAAGCACTAAAAAGCAATCGACATTCTATGGCTATTTTTCCGTTTGGTGTGCAAGAAGATTCTGATTCTTGAAAGGCTGACGGAACCCATAGAGGATGTGTTTTGAGTTTTAAGTCTGGACGTATTCATTACAGAATCGTTTCAGACTTTTTTTGTTGAAATTTTTACCTTCTCTTTCACAAGGCAAGACTGTCAGAATATGATAAAATGAAAACGAGGTGAAAGACAGTGGAAAGAAAAATCAAACTACCAGAGCCGTTATTTGTTGAAAACGGAGAAAAGGCCGTTATCTTATTCCATGCATATTCCGGTAGCAGCAATGATGTGCGCATGATGTGCCGTTTTTTAGAAAAAAGGAAGTACACTGTTTATACGCCAATTTTCTCGGGGCATGCTACCTTGTCACCGGAAGATATTTTGAGCGAGTCTGTTACCCAATGGGAGCAGGATGCTTTGCAGGCAGTTGAATTTCTAAAAGCTCGTGGCTATAGCAAAATAGCTGTATTAGGACTTTCAATGGGCGGCGTTTTTGCAATGAATCTACTGACGAAAAAGCGTAAGGAAATCATTGGCGGCGGATTTTTCTGTTCACCGATTTTTCCGGTAAAAAATCACGTACCGGAGAATTTTGCTTTGTACGCGCAATCAGTGCTAAAGATGGCTGAAATCGAAGAGTCGGAAATCAATCGTCGAATGCCGCAAATTGAACAACAGTCGGTGAAGCAGTTGGGGCAAATTGAAGCATACGCGGCTCGTACAGCAGAGAAGTTGTCGGATATTGATGTGCCGGTTTTCGCTGCACAGGCCGGCAAAGACGAAATGATTGATGCTGCTGGTGTTTTTCAGACGATTGAAGCGTTGACAACAACCAAAATTACATTTAACTGGTATCCGAACAGCGGGCATGTCCTAACTGTCGGACCGGAACATAAAGAACTGGAGCAAGATGTTGCCAATTATTTGGACACGCTGCTTTGGAATGAGGAGATATAATGACAAAACAAACAATTAAGGAAACGATCCTTTCCTATATCAAGGATCAAAGCAAGAAAAGTTTTTCTATGGAGGAGCTGGCAGAGGGCTTGAAGCTGCAAAAGAGCGCAGATTTTAAGCTTTTAGTGCAGACGACGGCTGCTTTGGAAAGAGAAGGGCTTATTGAGTTTAGTAAAAAAGGTAAGATTAAGCTGGTCGAGGCAGGAATTTCAGTTGAAGGAATTTTCCGAGGAAACGAACGAGGCTTCGGCTTTGTCACCATTGATGAAGAAGAACCAGATGTGTATATTTCTAAAGAAAATACAAATTTTGCAATGAATGGCGACACAGTGCTGATTGATATTATTCAACCAGGCGATCCTTTTTCTGATCGTGTAGCAGAGGGGAAGGTTCTGGAAATCAAAGAGCGGGCAATCACTCAAGTAGTCGGCGAGTTTACGGCTTACAACGAAGAGGAGATTGCTGAAACAGATTTGTACGGCTATGTTTTACCAAAGGACAAAAAACTGACAGGTTTGACTGTATTCATCGCATCAGAGGGAATTCGACCGGTTGATGGGAGTATTGTTATTGCTGAGGTGACACATTATCCTGAGCAGGGCTATGCGAAGAGCTTGGAAGGGCTGGTTAAAAAGGTTGTTGGTCATAAAAATGATCCAGGCATGGATATCATGTCAATTATCGTAGCCCATGGCATTCCTACCGTTTTTCCCGATGAAGTAATGGACGAAGCGGATCGGGTACCGGATACAATCTCTGAAGCCGATTTAAAAGGACGGAGAGATTTACGTGATTCGGTCATCGTAACGATTGATGGGGAAGATGCCAAGGATTTGGATGATGCGGTTACAGTAGAAAAGCTGAATAATGGGAACTATTTTTTAGGTGTTCATATCGCTGATGTTTCCTATTATGTCACTGAGGAAAGCCAAATGAATCAGGAAGCCTATGAACGGGGAACAAGTGTGTATCTGACGGATCGAGTGATTCCAATGCTGCCGCAGCGTTTATCTAATGGCATCTGTTCGCTGAATCCTAAGGTTCCAAGATTGACGATGAGCTGTGAGATGGAGATTTCTCCGGAGGGAACAGTTCTGAGTCATGATATTTTCCAAAGTGTGATTCAAACAACAGAGCGTATGACCTACACTGCTGTAAATGAGATTTTAGAAGAGCAAAACCCGGAAACGATGGCTCGCTATGAAGCACTGGTTCCGATGTTTCAGGAAATGGCGGAGCTGCACGAAATTTTAGAAAAAATGCGTGAGCGTCGAGGAGCAATCTCCTTTGAAGATCGAGAAGCCCGAGTAGTTGTTAATGAAGATGGACATCCGCAGGATATTCTGATGCGAACTCGTGGTGTCGGAGAACGCCTGATTGAATCCTTTATGTTGGCAGCCAATGAAACAGTGGCCAAGCATTACACGGATTTGAAGCTGCCGTTTATCTACCGAATTCATGAGCAGCCGAAGGAAGAAAAAATGCAGCGCTTCTTTGATTTTGCTGCAATGCTGGGGATTTTAGTTAAGGGAACAAAGGCAGATATCACGCCCAAGGATTTACAGCGTGTGCTTCACCAGATTGACGGAAAGCCTGAAGAAGCAGTTATTAATACGATGCTTTTACGCAGTATGCAACAGGCTCGTTATTCAGAAGACAACTACGGACACTATGGATTGGCGGCAGAGTATTATACACATTTCACTTCGCCAATTCGTCGTTATCCCGATTTGATTGTGCATCGACTGATTCGCAGCTATGAGAATGATCGTTCTGAAGCGATGCAGGAGAAATGGAACAGTCAGCTGCCTGATATTGCTGACCACAGCTCGAAAATGGAACGTCGGGCAGTAGAAACCGAGCGTGAAGTAGATAGTATGAAGAAAGCAGAATTTATGGCTGATAAGATTGGTGAGGAGTACGATGGAATCATCAGTTCTGTAACGAAATTTGGGATATTTGTGGAATTACCAAATACAATCGAAGGTCTCGTTCATATCAATAACCTGAAGCAAGATTATTTCCATTTTGTGGAGAATCACTTGGCCTTAGTTGGAGAACGAACAGGCTTAACGCTCAAAATTGGTCAGAAAGTCGTGATACGAGTAATGAAATCTGATCCGGAAACGAGAGAAATTGATTTTGAGCTTATTGAAGCTGAAGAGCTTGAACGACTGGAAATTCAACGTCCGAAAAACGGAAACAATCGAAAGAGCCGAAGAAGAAAAGATAAGGGACGGGCAAAGCCAAATCAACAGCAAGAAAAGGAAACGCAGAAGTCTTCTTCAGGAAAAAAATTGAAAGTTGCCAATAAAAAAGGCGGTAAGAAGCCATTTTATAAAGAAGTCGCTAAAAAGAAAAAGACAAAAAATATGAAAAAGAAAAAACAGTAATCGGAGGAATTTTTGATGCCAAAAGGGGAAGGTCAATTAGTTGCCCAAAATAGAAAGGCACGGCATGATTATACGATTATCGATACAATAGAGGCGGGAATCGTATTACAGGGAACGGAAATCAAGTCAATTCGTAATGGACGAATCAATTTGAAGGATGGCTTTGCTCGGATTCGAAACAATGAGGCATATCTCTATAATGTTCATATCAGTCCTTACGAGCAGGGAAATATCTTCAACCATGATCCATTGCGGACAAGAAAGCTGTTGCTTCACAAAAGACAAATTGCTCGCTTGATTGGAGAAACAAAGAATACCGGTGTAACATTAGTACCTTTGAAGGTTTATATTAAGGATGGGTTTGCCAAGGTATTAATTGGCCTTGCTAAAGGGAAGAAGCAATACGATAAGAGAGAAGACCTGAAACGAAAAGAGGTTGATCGGCAAATCAGCCGAACACTCAAGAATCGAGCGAGATAGAAGGGACCACCGTTTATTCGCTTTTAATGGACTGGGACATATTAATGTTCCAGTCCATTTTTGTATGAATTAAGAAATGAGTTACCGCTATGAGCAAACGAGAGGGAACCATATTAATAGTTCGAGGCTCGTTAAAATGGTAGAATAGAGGTATGAAAATGAAGGACTGATTTTTGGGATTACCAAGGTGATGGCCGTTATTTTAGTAAAGTGCTTTTTTAAGAAAATAAGACATATTTATTTTTACGGACAAATGAAAATGATTTATTTTATTTTTCAGAAAATTCTCATGTTGACTTCTGCGACATGATGTGCCGTAAATCGTTTTTATTTTGTTATATATTCTTTTTCGCATATTTGGGTTCTTTGCTTTATATTCCTCGGAAAATTTGTTAGAGTGTAATGGAAACTGATGCGTTCTTATCGTTTTTATAAAACCGCTGATTCCGGCTTTTTTTCAGCTATTTGACGAATCGAATGAAAAGAAAATGAAATGAGTTTTTTGTCATATTAGAAAAAGTGTCAAATTTTCATGAAAATGTTTTGTAATTCGAATTCGTTGGTGGTATTATACGTTGTGGTTGAAAACAACTTTAAGAAAACATCAAGCAGTTGAGCAGAAAAGAGGTGAAAAAAATGGAAGAGAAAACACCCCTCTTCAATATCGGTCCGATTTGGTTTGACAAGACAATCTGTGTGATGGTTTTGCTGACCTGTGTGATCGTTTTTGCCGTTGTCTATCTTTGTACGAGGAATTTACAGTTGAAGCCTAAGGGTAAACAGAATGTGATTGAGTGGCTTATTGATTTTGTTCGTGGAATTATTACTGACAATATGCCTAGTAAAGAAGTAACGAATTTTCATTTATTATCATTCACTCTTTTCTTATTCGTATTAGTTGCAAATACGATTGGGCTAGTAACAAAAATAGTTGTGGGTGATTACTCCTATTGGAAGAGCCCCACAGCAGACCCTATGGTCACCTTGACACTGGCATTGATTATGATTGTACTGACACACTTATTCAGTATTAATCGATTTGGCTTTGTCGGATATTTCAAGAACAGCTTCTTAAAACCGGTCGGCTTTTTAATGCCAATCAAATTTATGGAAGAGTTCACGAATCTGCTTACACTGGCTTTACGTTTATACGGAAATATTTATGCAGGGGAAGTATTGCTGGGTTTGATTGCCAGTCTTGTTTCAGGAGTTGGTTTCTGGGTTATTCCTTTAGCAATACCGTTAGAAATGATCTGGCTGGCCTTCTCACTGTTTATCGGTGGGATTCAAGCTTTCATTTTTGTGACTTTATCTATGGTATACATGGCTCACAAAGTTGAAGTGGAAGAATAGAAGTTCAGAGATTAAAAAATCATTGTATTAATACAAATCAGGAGGAATAGAAAATGGATGGATTAAACTATATCGCAGCAGCGATCGCAGTATTTGGAGCAGCAATTGGAGCAGCATACGGTAACGGGAAAGTTATTTCAAAAACGATTGAGTCAATGACTCGTCAACCTGAAATGTCTGGTCAGTTGAGAACAACGATGTTTATCGGGGTAGCCTTGATTGAAGCGGTTCCTATTCTAGGTGTGGTTATTGCATTACTATTGGTGCTAAGATAATTTACTTTGGAAGGCAGGGCGCTTTTGGTGAAAACTATCGTCACTGCTTTCTTCTATTTTACGAAAATTACTACACGATCGACAGCTGAGGAAGGAATATCCGTTAGATATTGTTGAACGTACAGGGGAAAGGATGGCGAAACTTCATGCTTATGAATCTCGTTTTAGGTGAAGCAACACCCAGCACAACACTAGGAACAATTATTGTTGTGACCGGTGCATTTCTAATTTTGATGCTTTTAATCAAAAAGTTTGCTTGGGGTGCAATCACTGATGTACTAAAACAACGTGAAGATAAAATCGCAAATGACTTAGATTCTGCAGAGCAGTCGCGTATCGCTGCTGCAAAAATGGAGAAACAGCGCCAAGAGAAACTGCTGGCTTCAAAATCAGAAGCAGCTGAGATTATCAAGAATGCTAAAGAAAGCGGAGATGAAAACCGTAAGAAGACTTTAGCTGAAACGACAGAAGAAGTATCTCGGTTAAAAGAAAAAGCAACAGCAGATATTTCTCAGGAGCACGATAAGGCAATAGCGGCAATCAAGGATGATGTTGCTGCATTATCTGTTCAAATTGCAGAAAAAATATTGACGAAGGAACTGACACCTGAAGCGCACGAAGCGTTAATCAATTCTTATATTGATGGGTTAGGTAAAGTCGATGAAATTAGATAAATACATGGTTGGTAAACGTTACGGAAAAGCCCTGTTTGAACTGGCGCTGGAAAAACAGGAGGCCGATGACATTTATCAACAGCTATTGAAGCTGAGAGAAGTCTATCATTTGGTTCCAGGAATTGGAGATATCCTCAGTGATGCGCGACTGGAACCGTATGAGAAAGACGAAATCATGGAGCAGCTGCTCAAGGGCTTTACAGGTACGACAACGAATTTTCTTCAAGTCGTACACAGCTACAGCCGTATGAATGATATGCTGCTGATGATTGACGAGTATGAACGAAGATATGATGATTATAAAGGTGTTATTTTAGGAACAGTCGTTACTGCGGTGCCGTTGAATAAAGAGCAGCATCAGCAGATTGAAGCGAAAGCTGCCAAGCTGCTTGGCTATGAAGAGGCCAGTTTGATTAATCTGATTGAGCCTAAGATTTTAGGCGGTGCGATTATTGGCGCAAATCATAAAGTAATCGACGGCAGTATCAGGAAACAACTGAAAAATATAGAAGAACAATTGTTGAGATAGACTTTAGTAGAATAAAGAGGTGACGCAGATGTCCATCAAAGCAGAAGAAATCAGTGCTTTAATCAAAGAACAAATTGAGCATTACCAACATGAATTGGCTGTTGAAGAAGTAGGAACAGTAACCTACGTGGGGGATGGGATTGCCCGCGCCCATGGATTGGAAAATGCGATGAGTGGTGAGTTGCTGGAGTTTTCCAATGGTGCCTATGGTATGGCACAGAACTTGGAATCAAATGATGTCGGTATTATTATTTTAGGTGATTTTGAGTCAATTCGTGAAGGTGACAAAATCAAACGTACAGGTAAAATCATGGAAGTTCCTGTAGGCGAAGCTTTGATTGGTCGTGTTGTAAACCCATTGGGACAACCAGTTGATGGTCTGGGAGAAATCCAAACAGACAAATCACGACCTGTAGAAGCAGCGGCTCCCGGTGTAATGCAGCGTAAATCAGTTAGTGAGCCTATGCAAACTGGCTTGAAAGCAATTGACGCATTAGTGCCAATAGGAAGAGGCCAGCGTGAGCTGGTTATCGGAGACCGTAAAACAGGGAAAACATCCATTGCAATTGATACAATCATCAATCAAAAGGGACAAGATGTTATTTGTATCTATGTTGCCATCGGTCAAAAAGAATCAACCGTCCGCACACAAGTGGAAACGTTACGCAAATTTGGTGCAATGGACTATACAATTATTGTAACAGCAAGTGCTTCTCAACCCGCACCAATGCTGTATATTGCGCCTTATGCCGGAGCTGCTATGGGTGAGGAGTTCATGTATAACGGTAAACATGTATTAATCATTTTTGATGATTTATCAAAACAAGCTGTTGCTTATCGTGAGCTTTCATTGCTTTTACGCAGACCGCCAGGCCGTGAAGCGTATCCGGGTGATGTTTTCTATTTGCATTCACGTCTGCTGGAAAGAGCAGCGAAGCTAAGTGATGATTTAGGTGGTGGTTCAATGACTGCCTTGCCATTTGTTGAAACGCAAGCAGGTGATATCTCTGCCTACATTCCAACCAATGTGATTTCTATTACGGACGGACAAATATTCTTGGAAAGTGATTTGTTCTATTCCGGTATTCGTCCATCTGTTGACGCCGGTTTATCCGTATCACGTGTTGGTGGTTCCGCTCAGATAAAGGCAATGAAGAAGGTTGCGGGAACGTTACGTTTAGACCTTGCCAGCTATCGAGAATTGGAGGCCTTCACACAATTTGGTTCAGATTTAGATGCAGCAACACAAGCAAAGCTGAACCGTGGCCGTCGAACAGTAGAAATACTAAAACAAAAGCTTCACGCACCACTTGCAGTAGAAAAACAGGTAATTATTCTGTTTGCTCTGACGCGGGGAATGCTTGATAGCATCAGTGTGGATAAGGTATTAAACTTTGAAGAAGAGTTATTCGATTATATCGATGGAAAATATCCGGAGGTCTTTGAGGAAATCAGAACAACAAAGGATCTACCGGAAGAAGAAAAGCTGAAAACAGTAATTAATGAGTTTAAGGAAGTCTTTAATGCCTCAAATAATACAGGAAAAACACCTGTTGAAGAGTTGAAAGAAAAGATGTCCAACGCTTAGAGAGGTGAATGGAAATGGGCGCTTCATTGAATGAAATCAAACAACGTATTGCTTCAACGAAAAAGACCAGCCAAATCACTAAAGCGATGCAGATGGTCTCTGCTTCCAAACTGACAAAATCAGAAGCAGCCTCTAAAAATTTTCAGGAGTATGCTGCTAAAATCCGTTCTATCGTAACACACCTTGTCGCTTCTCAATTGAATGATCTTGAGGAGCTGACGGATGATCCGAATTATCCTGAGCTGAGCGAATATCATGCGATGCTGGCAAGCAGACCTGTGAAAAAGACAGGCTATATTGTGATTACATCGGATAAAGGATTGGTGGGCGGTTATAACAGTTCAATCTTGAAGCAAACGATGACGATGCTTCAGGACGATCATGAGAATCAGAACGAGTATGTTTTAATTGCCATCGGCAGTGTAGGAGCAGATTTTTTCAAAACAAGAGGATATAATATCGCCTATGAGTTGAGAGGCTTGACGGATCAACCATCATTTGATGAGGTCCGAAAAATTGTTTCCGCAGCCACAGCGATGTATGACAGTGAAGTATTTGATGAGCTGTATGTTTGTTACAATCACCATATCAATTCACTGACCAGTCAGTTTCGTGTTGAAAAAATGCTTCCGATTTCTGACTTGGATCCTGATGAGGATACCGGCTTTGAACAGGAGTATATTCTGGAACCTTCAAAAGAAGCGATTTTGGATCACCTGTTGCCGCAGTATGCCGAAAGTCTGATTTATGGTGCAATCATCGATGCGAAAACAGCAGAACATGCTGCTGGGATGACCGCGATGAAGACAGCCACCGATAATGCAAAGACAATCATCAACGATCTGACGATTTCTTATAACCGTGCTCGACAAGGAGCAATTACACAGGAAATCACTGAAATCGTAGCAGGTGCAGCCGCACTGGAATAAGACGGATTTGACGGGCTTGTCTCAGCAGTCAAAGTCCTTAATAAACGGTGTTCTGGAAGCTGTCTATTCGGAACTGAGTCGAATGACGCATAAAATAGGAGAAGCTATTTTTGTGTATTCCGCTGTAGTTCTCAATACAGAACGCTTCCGTCACAACCTTAGGAAGACTGGAGGAAGAAACATGAGTTCAGGAAAAATTATTGAAGTAATTGGGCCGGTTGTTGATGTAGAGTTTTCTCTTGATCAGCCGCTCCCAGATATAAATAATGCATTAGTCGTTTATAAAAACGGCAAAGAAAAGCAAAAAGTAGTGCTTGAAGTAGCCTTAGAGCTTGGAGACGGCGTTATCCGTTCCATCTCAATGGAGTCTACAGACGGCTTGCAAAGAGGTATGGAGGTCATTGATACAGGAAAGCCAATTTCTGTACCTGTAGGGAAAGAGACCTTGGGAAGAGTATTCAATGTTCTTGGCGATACCATCGACTTGGAAGAACCTTTTCCGGAGGATGCAATAAGAAGCGGGATTCATAAAAAGGCCCCTACCTTTGATGAGCTGAGCACAAGTAGTGAGATTCTTGAAACAGGAATCAAGGTTATTGATTTGCTTGCCCCTTATTTAAAAGGTGGTAAGGTTGGATTGTTTGGTGGTGCCGGAGTTGGTAAGACCGTATTAATCCAAGAGCTAATCCATAATATTGCACAAGAGCATGGTGGGATTTCTGTATTTACCGGTGTAGGAGAACGGACTCGTGAAGGGAACGACCTGTACTATGAAATGAAGGATTCCGGTGTTATTGAGAAAACAGCCATGGTGTTCGGACAAATGAACGAGCCGCCAGGTGCACGTATGCGTGTCGCATTGACCGGCTTGACAATCGCTGAATATTTCAGAGATGTAGAAGGACAGGATGTATTGCTGTTTATTGATAATATTTTCCGTTTCACGCAAGCGGGTTCTGAGGTTTCTGCCTTGCTGGGACGTATGCCTTCGGCCGTTGGTTACCAACCGACATTGGCGACTGAAATGGGACAATTGCAAGAACGGATTACCTCAACGAAAAAGGGCTCAATCACATCCATTCAAGCAATCTATGTACCGGCGGATGACTATACCGATCCGGCTCCGGCAACAGCCTTTGCCCATTTGGATGCAACAACGAACTTGGAACGTCGTTTGACTGAACAAGGGATTTATCCTGCCGTAGACCCATTGGCTTCTTCTTCAAGTGCTTTGGCACCTGAAATTGTTGGTCAAGAGCATTACGAAGTAGCGACTGAGGTTCAGCATGTCTTACAGCGTTACCGTGAATTACAGGATATTATCGCAATCTTAGGGATGGACGAGCTTTCTGACAATGAGAAGGTTTTAGTAGGTAGAGCACGTCGTATTCAGTTCTTCTTATCTCAAAACTTCAATGTAGCAGAACAGTTTACCGGTCAGCCGGGTTCATATGTTCCAGTTTCAGATACTGTTAAAGGCTTTAAAGAAATTCTGGATGGCAAATATGATGATCTTCCGGAAGAGGCTTTCAGAAGTGTGGGTCCAATCGAAGATGTGATAGAAAAAGCGAAAACACTGAACTATTAGGAGGCGCAGCATAATGGAAGATGTATTAACTGTGAATGTGATGACCCCTGATGGTTTGGTTTATGATCACCATGCCAGAATCGTTGTGGCAAAGACAACGGATGGCGAAATCGGGATTTTACCGAAGCATGCGCCAATCATTGTTCCTTTAGCCATTGATGAGGTGCGGATCAAACGTACGGATGCAGATACACACGTAGACTGGATTGCTGTCAATGGCGGCATTATGGAGGTTCGTGATAACCGTGTCTCTATCATTGCCGACAGTGCGGAAAGAGAGCGGGATATCGACGTTTCCAGAGCGGAACGTGCGAAATTGCGTGCTGAGAAGATGATTCAGGAAGCGAAAGAAAAAGAAAATATCGATGCATTGAAACGGGCGAATGTAGCTTTGCATAGAGCAATCAACAGAATCAATGTGGCAAAGCATACGTAATTTTATCTGTTTTTTAAATGCTGATTTCTGGAGAATAGAAGAAAAATGATATTTTTCTTCCTGATTCAGACAAATAGGTCAGGATATCCGTTTCGACTGGTATCCTGACCATCTTTTATATACATAAATCAAAGATACAAAAAGTTTGGTTGGTTTATAATAGTTATCTTTTGGAATTTAATACATTACTTTTTTGATTGAGAGAAACAAGAAACCAAGGATGAATTTTATATTTTTCTTTCTATTTATGATACACTAGCACTATGTTTTAAATGAGAGCTATTATTTTGATGTTCATTTTCAATTTTAGCCAAGTAAATCTATTGTGTTAAAAGAGTGGTGGTATAAGGAAAAGCTTTCAGCTTCTGTAGTGCCATGGTAATCACGCAGAAGAGTCAGTCAGCTGTTTTTTGTCAGCGGGCTGAATTTAGAAAAGTAAGGGGAACAGCTATGCAGTATTATGGAATGGATGCGTTTATTCGGATTATCGCACATCTATTGTTCATCTATCTGAGCTTTTGGACGCTTCAGTCACTAAGGATTGATCAGTTTTTCAAGGTACAGCATGTCTCTCAAATACGTGTGCTGCTAATCTTGACAGCAATCGTATTGGGCTATACAGCAAGCTCATTCTTCTTGGAATTTATCGCGCTATGTCGCAATATTTTTCTGTCGATTTTTCCATAAGTGGTAAAAATAAGAAGAAAATATACAAATTTACAAAAAATAGTGGTATAATGGAAAAGATTTTGAGTAGGAGCAACCTATTCTTATTTTTGGAGGGAACGAAATGGAACAGATCGTTGTTCATGGCGGTAACCAATTAAAAGGAAATGTAAAAATTGAAGGGGCAAAAAATGCCGTGTTGCCCATTTTGGCAGCAACACTTTTAGCAGAAGAGGGAACGACCGTTTTAAAAAACGTACCGATTCTTTCAGATGTTTTTACAATGAATCAAGTAATTAAACACTTAAATGTAGATGTAGATTTCAATCAAGAAGAGAACAAAGTAGTGATTGACGCGACGAAACCATTAGGAATCGAAGCAAACTACGAATATGTCAGTCAAATGAGAGCATCGATTGTTGTAATGGGCCCGTTGTTGGCTCGTAATGGTCATGCAAAGGTAGCGATGCCCGGTGGTTGTGCCATTGGTAAGCGCCCAATTGATCTTCACCTGAAAGGCTTCCAAGCTTTAGGAGCTGAGATCATTCAAAAGAACGGCTATATCGAAGCGATTGCAAAAGAGTTGAAGGGAAATACAATCTATCTTGATTTTCCTAGTGTTGGAGCAACTCAAAATATTATGATGGCTGCTGTTCGGGCAAAAGGTACAACAATCATTGAAAACGTGGCTAGAGAGCCTGAAATCGTTGATTTAGCGAATGTACTGAATAAGATGGGTGCACATGTATATGGAGCTGGTACTGAAATGATGCGTATCGAGGGCGTAGACAAGCTGCACGCTGTAGAGCACTCTGTTGTTCAAGACCGTATTGAAGCAGGTACATTTATGGTTGCTGCTGCAATGACAGAAGGAAATGTTCTAATCGAAGAAGCAATTATTGAACACAATCGTCCACTAGTTTCAAAATTAACTGAAATGGGCGCAATTGTTCGTGAAGAAGAAGATGGGATTCGTGTAATCGGTCCTAAAGAGATTAAGCCAACAGATATCAAGACATTACCTCACCCAGGCTTCCCAACAGATATGCAGGCACAGGTAACTGCTATGCAGGTTCTGGCAAATGGGTCAAGTGTGGTAACAGAGACTGTATTTGAGAATCGCTTCCAGCATTTGGAAGAGATGCTGCATATGAATGCAGAGGTTCAAATCGATGGAAATGTTGCGATTATCAACGGCGGCAAGAAATTGCAGGGCGCTGCTGTCAATGCGACAGATTTAAGAGCTGCTGCAGCATTAATCTTGCTTGGCTTACGTGCTGAAGGTGTTACTCGCGTGTCACATCTTGAGTATCTGGATCGCGGCTATTACGAGTTCCACAAAAAACTGCAGGCTTTAGGTGCAAAAGTGGAACGTGTAAATGACAGTGCTGTTGAAGAAAAGCAAGTTTCAGCAGTTCATTAAGATAGGAGTAGTTAGATATGAGTTCGACACGCTATATTATAGTGACGTTGTTGAAAATTTTAGTAGTTATTTCGCTGGTTCTTATTTTGTTTGTTACCGGTACAATGATTGGTTACGGACTGGTAGGCGGCGGAAATCCGATGGATGTTTTTAATAAGGATGTATGGACTCATATTCTCGACTTTTTTAAGTAGAACGCATCGTTGATTAAAGAGGATTCTGCCAGTATAAGGATAAGATAATCAACGAGTTTCTTATCAAGAGCAGCTAGCAGAGGCTTCAAAAAATTCTGTTGGTTCAAACCAACAGATACAGCTACATGCTGTAATTAATCTGGTTCTACGTCAAATTGTGTTGGTAGGACAAAAAACTGAATAAAATGATAGAGCTTGGAACAAAAGAACAGAGAAAACCTCTGATTTTGTTTCAAGTTCTTTTTTAGAGAAAAGGGAAAC
>NZ_JADOEQ010000021.1 GCF_016745255.1 Enterococcus sp. BWR-S5
CCAAAGCAAAGCGACTGGGAGAAGGGACGACTCCCTCAAAGCTTAGGTACCTGGCAGTCAAAAGAGAAAGCATTCCGGTCTGATCAAGGACCCACTGGACCGCTGAGAAGGAATGTCTTTCTTGCTAAAAAGTATAAGAGCTGCCAACTTTATACTGGCAGCTCTTATATATGCTATTTTTTCTTTTCAACGAAACCAAGTTCCCCGTCCTTTATCTCTAATTTAGCTGAAAAACTTCCTCCTGATTTTCTTTTAAAACCTTTGATTGTTTTTGTAATTCCATCTTCCAGCAGCTGCTTTATTGCAGATTTTGGTAAAGTCTTTTTACTCCATTTTTTTGGTAGAGAAAATTTACAACTCGGATCATTCTTGTAGCCATCACAACCATAGAAAGTTCCTTTGTCCCTTACCTTTTCATTGCATATTGGGCAATCTCCTATAATAGAAGCGGCCGCCTGTTCCTCCTTTTCTTTTTCGAAAATGGAAAGAAGGTTTTTTACATCTTCTGACTCAAAAGCTAAAGGAACATTCTTTACCAAATGGTTTAGAAATCCTTGTATATCCTTTAAGAATTGATCTTGCTGACGTTCCCCCTTACCTATATCTTTGAGAGCTTTTTCCCAGACTGCAGTCATGCTTGGCGTGGAAAGTAATCTTTCATGTTTAGCTACAGAACATAAAAGCTCTCCTTTGTTTGTGATTTCTACTTTGTTTTTGACTACTTCAATGTATTTCCTATCTTTTAGTGATTCAATAATGGCCGATCGTGTAGACTCTTCTCCTAAGCCAAGTGTTTCGTTCAATATTTCTTTTTCTTCTTGATCTTCGGTATCTTTCCCAATATTTTCCATTTTAGCGAGCAAGCTACCTTCTGTGTATTTTTTAGGTGGTTTAGTTTCCTTTTCTTGCTGGAGAATGTCAATATCAACCTTCTCACCTTCGATTAAATCTGGGAGAATTTCTTGATTTGCTTCTTTATCCTTAGATCCAAACAATCTTTTCCAACCGTCGTTTTTGGGCGTAATTCCAATCGCTCTAAACTCTGTAGAGTTTACCTGTGCGGTGATAGTTTTTTCATCATACTTATATTTGGGCAGGAACATAGCAACTGTAGTTTTCAAAACCAGATCGTATATTTTTCTTTGTAACTCCGGCAATTTCTCCAGTTCCTCCGGCGAAGGAACCTTTTTTTGTGGAATAATTGCATAGTGTTCCTTCACCTTTTCATTGTCTACATACCGTTTTTCTGGAGAAAGTTGCAGACTTTCTTCTTGAATACCCAGTAAGTTAAGGTATTTACCTATGTTTTCCTTCAAGTAGTAGTGTTCTTTTTCAGTAATTTGTTTAATACTCGTTCTTGGATATGTGAGCAATTTATGAGTGTTGTATAATTCCTGTGCTGCTTCCAATGTTTCCTGGGGACTTACTTTGAATAACTTGTTGGCCTGCCCCTGTAACGCGTTAAGAGAGAAAAGAAGTGGACTTGACTCTTCCTTCTCTTTCATTTCTACCTTAGAAATAACTCCTGGGTTTTTACCAAGAGTAAAGTTCTTTTCTCCGGCAAATTTCTCTACTTCTTTACTGGAGTCAAATTTTTCATTAGGAATCATCTTTGCAGAAAAACTCTCTTTTCCATTACTTACTGTTGCGGATAGTTGGAAATATGGCTGCGATTTGAAATTTTTAATTTCTTGATCGCGTTCATATACAAGAAAGAGTGTTGGCGTTTGAACCCGACCAACAGAAAAGCTCTCTTTTACCCCATGCTCTTGTAGAAGTAATGTGTATAGTCGGCTGGCAGTCATTCCCACAAGCCAATCTGACTGTTGCCTTGTTTGAGCTTCAACGTAATAGTTGTATGTCTCCTTTGAATCTCTCAAATTTTTGAATCCGGTGTAAATCTCTTCTAAATCATTAGAATTCACCCATAAACGTTTTGTCACTTTTCTTTTATCTAAACCCATCAGATTAAAGCAGGACCATGCGACATTCTCACCTTCTCGGTCAATGTCGGTAGCAATAATGATTTCGTCGGCCTTTTTCAATATTTTCTCAGCATTTTTGAAAAGTTTTTCTTTATCTGGACTAACCTGGTAAACAAAGTTCTCAGGAATCAAAGGTAACTCCGAAAGATTCCAGTTTTTCCATTCTTCCTTGTACGTTTCTGGTTCAGCCAGACTTACTAAATGACCCAGTGCGTTCACTATGTAAACGTCTTTTCCTGAAAAAATAGGATCTTCAATTTTATAGTAACCACCTATTTTTTCCCGTTTTTGGAAACATTTTGCATAGTCATCAGCTTGATTTCTCTTCTCAGCAAAAATTACTGTAGTTGTCATTCTTAATCATTCCTTTCGCAGATTATCCTTGTTTAAAAAAACTTTGTATTCGCTATATAAATTGATAAGGTATACATACCAATCAACAATTTCAGAAGTTTTCTCATGAATGTTATCTTGGTTTATTAACCAATCCTTTTTGTTTTCAACTGTTTGAATCTGGTTGTAGAGTTTGGCCCACTCAGATCTGTACTCTTCGGCCATGGTACCTTCTCTCGAAATTGAATCAACTCTATCTTTTTCAGCCTGCAGCATTTCTTCCAATTGCTTTATGAAAAGTGATTGGCATGTTTTATCTGCTTCTTTTTTTGTGCTTGGCGATACTTCTGCTTGATCATCAACTACATGTGAAGAAAATGAACAACATTGAAGAGCTGGATCACTTGAGAAATACTCCCCGTATTCTTCAATAATTTGATCAAATTCTTCTTTGCTGCAGATTCTAGGAACCGTCATTCCTTCTCCAACTCCTACAAAATACTCACAGATTTCATACCCATCTTTATATTCTTCATGAAGGTGAAACTCGAATTTTTTGGTTTCTTGGGAATAGCTTACTCGCAACAAACTAGATAAATCAGAGAAAGTCTCTCCTACTTCCACCTTCTGTTCATTTAGAGTTTCACCTTGAAAAATGGTACCAAAGCGAACATAGAAAGAGATATCAGTTATGATCTCACCCGTTTTTTCTAGTTTAAAAGGGCGATCACATAATAAAACACGATCATATTCCAACTGATATTTCATGATTTCTCGCTTCTTTTCTTGTGCATATTTCCGAAGGCATATTGACATTTGACTAACTATTTTTTCCATTGCTTCGATTCCTAGTACGTTTTTTGTAGTCATGTCTACTTCATAATTAGGTATTTGTGGTGCTACGAGTTTTATATCTATATCAAATGGAGAATCGTAGAACGCCGCCGTTAAACTAATTAAATTTTCAAGCATTTTAACGTAAATAGGCTCACTACCTGTGGAAATTCTAAATTCTCCATTGTAATACCAGTCAACATCAAATGAATATTCGTGTAGATCTTCTGACCTGGTACTCAAATATACAGTGTAGTGACGTGCTATCTCTCTTGTTTGGCACCGGTGACGGTGGCAGGTTTCATCTTGAACTTTTCCATAAGTAGAGAGTATCGCTTCTACTTCTGCAGCTTTTTGATCAAATACTTTAGCTATTTTTCTCATGATTCCCCCTCCAACAATGATCTAATTGAAAAGGCATGACTAAACATCGGCAGGGCAATCACTTCGTTCAAAGGGTATGGATTCTTTACGGTCCACTTAGATTCTTGATTCACTTTGTAGGCTCTTCCTCCACCACGTCCCTTTGTGTTAATGAAGAAAATGCTATCATCCGGATTTAGGATATCCAAATCCAGCGTGATAAACATGTTTGATTCGTGAGAAGGTAATTCCTTTTCTCCTTGTATATCTCCGTGAATGTATGAAAACCTCATATCCTTCCTACCATGTCCTCCACCTCCAATGTCGGCTAATACAGGAGTATCTGCTGGTAAGTTTTGACTCTGTAACCACTCCGGTGAAAAGGCTTGGACCATAACCACCTTTGCAGCAACCATTTTAATTTTCTTCCCCTGAAATGGATAGTCCCACTCTTCCTGAATTCTAAACACGCCATATTTGTATTTCTTTTCGTTGTTGATCTCATCTCTGATTTTCTGAGATTCAGCAAGAACCTTCTTGTAATCACTACGATCGAAAAAGTTTAAAGGGTAATTTTTGTTAAAAGAATGCTGATCAAGCCGCCAATCATAAACGGGAAATTCTGAAACATATTTGAAGACTGCAGCGTTCATTTTTTTATCAAAAAAATCCTTATCGTCGAATTCCTCTTTGTAATGTAGACAAGAGTCAATTAAGATACTTGCTCCACCAAATACCTTGTTACCCCCTTTAATCGTTCCGTGAATGTATTGCTTGTTAGGAACTAAGCAGTCAATTCCCATGTCAATTGCTAGTTTCTTATTCCTGAACAGGTCAGTAATTGTAACTTTACAGCTTCCATTTTTCAGTTCTTCCGGATCATTCCAAATATCCTTTACAAATATTTGAGGAATAAAATCTAAGAAGTAATGACCGGTCTTGCAAAAACGGCCGTCTCTTTGGGAGCGAAAAATCTTCCTGTTGAAGTAATCGATTGCTTTCAAGTTATTTTCTGAACTAACATTCTCAGGATTTGTTACGTACTGATATTCGTTGTCCTGATCGATTTTAATGTGTTCTATCATTTGTCTACTCCTTCGCCTGATCCTAAGCTATCTATGCTTTCCGGTTTTCTGATCAGTTTGCTCAAAATAAAACCGTAAGCAATAGAAAGTACGATCATGATTACTGCAGTAACTATAATGTGGAATGACAACTGTTTATGTGCTACGAAAGATTTCCGGTATTGTTCAATGTACGCCATTAGTTTTGCTAAAAAAATGAAAATAGTGATTGGAAAAGCTACATTTGTAGCTATTGATAAGAAGATTCTTTTTTTTAGGTTTTGATTTTTTCTGTTCATTGGTTTACTCCTCTACTGGTTTATTTACTAACACTTCGAAACTGTCTACTTTTTTATCATTATTTAAGTGGATTTTAGCGACCGTCAGTGATTTGTACTTCAATGTTTCAGTTTCTGTGTATAGGGATACAAGCGAAATAAACTCAAAATCGTCTCCCAAAGATAGGAACGATTTACTCTCTTCCAGTTTATTTGATATTTTTGTGAAAAAGCCTTTCTGATTGTCAGTGTCTGCGGCAAGTTCCGGTAGGTTTGGGGAATCATTCCCTTGAAGTGCAGCCAGAAGTTCTTTTGTTGTCATTGCTTCTAGCTTCTCGAACCTAGTGTAGTAACTTTCTTCATTGTAGTTGTAGTAAATTTCGAGAAAATCATTTAAAATGTTTGCTGTTTCAGGATCTAGCAGTGCCTGCTCTTTAGATACTGCAGCTGTGTATTTTTCCTCTAGTTTTGTGTAACTTTCTTGAGAAGCCGCGACTTTCTTCTTTTCCCCTTGATAGAAGAACAGCAATGTCACTGCTGCAATTGCTGACGTTACTAATACTACAAATGGCATGTATTTTTTTATCATTGTGTTCCCTCTTTCGTTCATCATTTTTTCCTTACAATACTCGTTATAGAAGAACTCCAATTTCGCACGTAGATCGCGCATATGCGCCCTTGGCCTGCGTTCTGTTCATAGGTCACAATCATTTTTTTACCCACGTCTACCGACTTTATAATGCCTGTATGCCCATAAATAGAGTTTGCCAATTCTCCTTGGGACCAATTGATAACATCACCGGCTCTGAGATCAGTAAATTTCGGATTGAAAATTACTTGCCAACCGTATTTGGCCCAGTCGTAATCTATACCTATGTTTGCAGCACTCATAAATCCTGACCCCATTAGTTGCGGTCCGCCTAATTTGTCTACGTAAAAGGCTGTTAGGCCGTAACATTCACCGTTGTTGACATGTTGTCCCATCACTGTGTCTAAAACAGCTGTAGAAGCTGAACTGGTCCCAGAAGAGCCTGTGTTGACAGGAGCTAAATATTCTTTTACTAAATCAACGTAGTAGAAATTTCCTCCGTTTAAATACAGGTAATTTCCGTTACCATTCGCAATTGGGTTCGGGTAATCATATTTTGTTCCGCTGGTATTTCCTAAACTTGGAGCAACAACATCACGAGAAAAGCTTTCAGCAATTTTGAGTGTATGTTTTTTTCCGTTCTTTTCAACGTAATTAAGGTACCCACCACCGAAGTTGTAGCTGGCAAGTGCGGAGTCTTCATCACAGCCCTTATCTCTTGCTGCGCGAAGGAGTGAAGCGTAATATTTAACACCTTGTTTTATACTTTCCGCTGGGCTTAGACTGTTTACAGGAAGACCTAAGCTCTCACTTGACTGCATAACATCATTGCCCCGGCCTTTTGACTCTACCATCATGATTGCCAGCAATGTGTTTACCTTATCTGGAATATCATTTGCTTTTGCTTCTTTTTCAATAGCAGATTTCCATTGCAGAACATCTGGAGAGACAATAGCTTCTCCGGTTCCTGTTTCGTCATTTTTAAATGAGCTTGTGTCTGAAAATAGAAAAAATATTCCTAAAATAAGGACTGTAACAGCTGTTACAATCCTTATAATAGTTTTTCTGTTTTTTATCAGTGTCATTGTCAAATATGGGTCCATTTTATCACCTTCCTGTTACCTTATAAGCATAAGGGAACCAGTTGAAACTGCTTGTCTCACAATTCCCCCACCACCAGTGTTGTAGGCGAATTCCTTCATAACAGCAGGCGTTCTTATTGTAGAAATGAGTATTCCCATACCAATGATTCCGTGTCCTTCTAAAAGAAACTGAATACCAGCATATATTCCTATAAGCTGCAGCGACTGTCCGCCAATAACTGAGATCAGTTGTCTCCACCAGGTACTATACATATCCAAATCTCTTGAGAAAACTGTTATTGCAATTGGTGGAATGTACATGTATAAGAAAAATACGTCCCCGGTTCTAGTAATCAGTTGGAATAGGAGAACAACAAAGACTACGGCCATAATAACTGCAAAGAATGCAGTGATCAGCACCGAGTTTTCTCCAATTGAAAAAAGTGAACTGATTCTTTTTAAAAATGCTGTACTATCATCATTAGAGAGTTTTAAGTTATCTGCTATTGATTGTGAATCCAATCCAAATGCCTGGATCACTTTAATGAATCCAGAGTTTAGCTCTAATGCAACAAACAGAAAAAACGGCATAGCTAAAATTCTGTATCCATAAGAAAGAAATTTCCCTAGTATCTTGGTGATTGGCTCCCCTTCCCCTCCGGTAGCGATATCCAATACATTCGAAAATAGATAATAGCTGGCAACAGCTGTTGCCAGTATTCCGCAAGAGTAATTAATCAGTAGAAATAGCTCTTGAGTGAATTTCACCTCAGCAAAGGTGTCTGTGAGCTTCATAACGTTTATAAGCTGCCCTAGACACCAGTTAAGAGCTTCTACAGCTAATTGCATTAAGAAGGCCATTAGCGTATCAATTGGGTTTGTAACGTAGTTAAAAAAATCACCTATGCTTGATAACCAATCCAACATTATCACTTCCCTTCTTTTATTACTTTTTCTAATTCTTCATTTTTTTTGATCAGTTCCTTTATAATCTTTACGTTTTCGTCAAGTTCTTTTCCGATTTCCTCGTTTGAATCCGTCAAGGATTTATTCTCCTCTTCCAAACTACTGTTTGTTGTTTCATGTTTTTCGATTTTATCCTGGAGATCCTTGTTATCCTTTTTCAAAAAAGAGACGTTACTGGGATAAGTGGCTTTATCATAAATAAAGAAAATGTTCCCCAGAACTGAAATCGTTAATAATGAGAGAATTGACAGGTTAATCAGTCTTTCTTTTTTACTCTTTTGCTTTTTCCCAAGCTTCTCCAGATTTTTTTCTCTCAGCTGCAGCTCTTGCTCCTTTTTTAAAAGGCTGCTTTCATGCAACTTTACAGTTTTAAGCTTTTGATCTACTCTTAATCGTTGAGATTCAATCTGCTCCGCTTTCTCATTTAAGCTAATTCCTTCTGGCTCTTTTAACCTAAATTTTCTAGTTGATTTTGACACCTTAGCATTTGAAGACTCCTCAGTTTGCCGGTGCAGTGATTGTTCTTGTTCCTGCAAGCTTTTTTCTTTGGAGTTACTTAGTTCCTTGTCTGGAAAATCAGTGCTTTCTTCTGATTCTAAGAGTTCTGGGCTAATTTCTTTTTGAAATAGTATTTTGTAGAGTTCTTGAAAGTTCTTCGCCGTAGATATATCTAAAAGCACAGCACTTTCAGTTGGGATCTTTCCTCTTCCAGTGAGTTCTTTAAAATCGTAATTACCATATAAATAAGCGACTAAAGTTTTTACATGATCAAATAGACTGTTGTAGTTGTAGCCAGTAATCGGAAGACCTTCAACACCTTTGTAGAGAAAATAAACTTTGTTGTTTTCAGAAAGAAAGAAGTTTTCAGGAATTGGTAAAACAAAAAATCCTTTCTCGATTTGATCATAAGTAATTTTTATTACTTGCTCTACAATGCTATCCAGAGATTCTTGATATTGCTTTCTTTTCTTGTTCTTTTTGAACGTTGTAAGAAGAGAAAGCTCCTCCGGTTTCTGATAGGTTAAAACAACCCAGTCTGGATTTTCCTTGTTTACACTTACTAACCGGCATTCATAGTCTTCCTGTTCTGAAATCAAGTTTTCGAACAATTCTTCCCTTTTTACATTCTTTTTTTCAATCGAGTAAATGAATTTTTCGTCTTGATCATTTTCTTCAAGAATTCCGTCAGCAAAAACGATCATTCCTCCCATTTAAATCACTCCTTTCCTTTCAATTTAGTACGGCAGGGTACTATCAAAGTCCATTTCTTGTTCTTTTTCCTTTGGTATACTGGAAGTTGGTCCTTTTTTTAAATCAACCGAAGTAGAAATATCAGTGTTATCTGAGACTTCTCCTTTTTCAACCTCTGGTTCTTGTTTAGGAACTGGATTGCTTTTCTCAATCTCCTGCTCTAAATCTTGAGACAGTTTTTCTTTGGTAGCTGTAGCTGGACCTGGCTCCTCAGTTGGTTGTATAGTGTCGTCAAAGCTTTCTCTTTGCAGGTGCCAGTTAAATGGAGCTTCTTCGAGATCAAACAACTTGTAACTCCAGACTTTTCTAAATCTTATTGGTTTAGTTTTACTTGCAAAGTAAAGTCCTTCTTCCTGGTCCAGATCTAAAACTTCCCTTTTTGTCATTAAGTTTCTCTTAGCATAATTGTATTGTTGTGATTCATTGGAAAGGGATTCTGTAGCAACTTTATCACTTTCGTTTCTTAAAATAATCGTTGTTTCACCGAGCTTATCCATAATTGTTTGTGCTGTGTTCGATTCCTCGTTTGTTCCTAAAAATACGAAGTTGTCGCAGTTGGCAATTATACTCTTAGTGTTGTGTTCTCCGTAGGTTTCTACTAACTGGGCAATATCCTGAACAAAAGGCATTATGTTTAGACCTAACGCTCTTACAAACGATAGCATAGCTTGGAAGTTTGGAATTTCACCGACATTGGTAAATTCATCTAAAACAAAATCAATATTTACTGGATATCTTCCGCCAAACCGATCAACTTCTTCAATAAGAGTGTTGAACAATTGTTTGAAAAAAGTGTTGATTAAACCACGGAAAGTTTTATCCGTTGGGTGAATTCTTAGATATAGCGCGATTTTCTCAGTTCCCAAGTCTGTAAAATCGAAATCAGAAGTTTCAGTAAATCTTCTGATTCGCTCTTGTTTCCAGAATCTTGTTGCTGATTTTGCTGTAGACATAATACCAGTCCAAGTGTTTCCAGACGCGTCTGCTACTTCACTAAAGTAATCTTTTGCAATAGAATCATCTGGTAAATCTTCGAACAGTTCTTTTACCTCTTCTTCTCCCAGGTTCATGATTTGTCTAACATGTTTCATGTTTCTTTTAATAGGAGATAACTCTTCCATTACGTAGGCAATACAAGCTGAAATGTAGTTTATTGCTTGGTTCCCCCAAATATCGTTGGCATCATCATTTGTGGACTCTACTAAAGCTGTTGAGAAATTATCTATTTCATCAAATGTCAATACTTTTAAAGGATTCCAGCAGTTTCCACTAAATTTCACAAAATCAATATATATGATTTTGAACCCTTGTTTTGCTTTTTCTTTACTGGTTAGTTTGTACAGCTCTCCTTTTCCATCACTAGCCACAATACTTCTGAACTTATTCAGTATGATTTGACTAATACAAAAAGCTGTTGTTTTCCCTGATCCAGAACCAGCAACACCCAGAGTGTGAGAATTTATCTTACTTGAAGCTTTCCTGATAATATACTCATTAGTTTCAGGAATTTGACCTATCAGAGAACCAAACTCTTTTTCATTCTTTAGATCAGAATGGAAGTTTTTTTTACCTTTTTCGAAAATATCTTTTTTCGTTGCAAAGCTGGCTGTTCCGTATGCACCGTAATCACTCGCATCTTCGACCTTGTGTGGCTTCACTTTTTTGTATGTCTCAAAAAATCTCATTAGGTATACAAAAAGAAGCGCGCCCTCAACAACGCTAATTATTTTCAATAAATCTGGTTTGTTTATCAGTTTAAGTAGTGCAGCAATTGGGTGTTGCAGGTTATTAAGAAATGCTCTCCCTACATTTTCAAATACTGCTGTATCAGAAAAATTGATATGGCCTTCCCTTAAATCAATAATCGTAACGATTAGGAAAAACGCAAAGAGCATTAGAAAGACCGTTGAAAAAGTCAAGAACTTCAAATGTCCGTAAGTCTTTAAGAATCGACTCTTTCTTCGCTTGTTTCTTTTCTTTGTCTCGTACATTTAATCACCCAGCTTTTTTGTGATTTTTTGGCTGCTTACCAAGAAGCTCCCACTCGTAGGGAGTAAGCTCAAATTTCACTGGAGTTTTTTTGTTAGCGTAGAGAAGTAAGCCTTCACCTACTTTGTGTTCCATAATTGTGAGTATCTTTACTTCTTCATCAGTAAACTGCATACTGGCTTCTTCTTTCAGTAGTTGCAGTGATTTTGGCTTCATTGGCAACAGTATCTGGATTGTGCTGTTGTCAAATACTGCAGTTCCGTAATTTACCCCGTTAATTTCGATACTCAATGTATCTGCTGGTTGCTGCGTTGCTGAAATAGCTCCACTTTGACCATACTTTCTTATTCTTTTGTATATTGATCGTAACAGAGCTGCAGATTGAGGTGAGTTCGGGTTGTTTAAGACGTGCATTTCATCAATAAAAAAGTATGTTTCTTTGACATTGTTCGTAATGAGATCCCAAATGTATTGAACCAGGTTAGACATGGCTGCTATTTGCATTGGTGTGTTTTCGCCTAGATCTTTAATGTTGAAACAAATTAAATCGCTGTCAAGATTAACATTTGTGTACCCATTAAATATTTTTTTGTTTATTCCATAAACATATTGCTTCAAAATCACTTGGAAATTTCTTAAAATCTCAAATCGACCTGCAGGATCGGCTAGTCTTTTTTCGACTACTTCGTATAGATCTTTCAAAATTGGGTAGTCTTCTGGAGACAAATTCTCGAAGTTGGTGTTTTCGTCAATGTTGAAATTGTTGTATACTTCACTCAAACAATCGTCTACATATGACATGGTTGTTTCATCACAGTTGGGCGCTAATATCCGGAAAAACTCTTGTTTGTTCTGTAGGTGAATTGAAAAAACGTCTCGTTCCTCCAGTTCTTCGGCTAATTCTTCCAGACCACCTTCTTCATCAGCGGCATTTTCTGTATTTTCATAAAATACCTGTAATGGGTTGATTACATCTTTAGTACCGTTTGAAATAGTAATTGTAGTACCACCCATTTTTCTGACTGATCGGCCATACTCATTTTCTGGATCGATAATAATTACTCGAACATCATCAGATTTTTTGTAGACTCTACATATCAGTTCCCATAAAGTTACTGATTTACCTTGTCCTGAGTCTCCGAAAATAACTATGTTTTTGTTAGGTAGCGAATCCAAGTCTATGTTAATCTTAGTTTCTTTGTTGTTTGGATTTACTCCTAAAACAAAGCCATCTTTGACACCAAAATTTTGTGAATCAAAATGGTAAAAAGAAGCTAATGATTCGGAGTCCATTTCTCGATTTGTGTATCTCTCCAGTCTATTCTCTCCATACGGCAGCGCAGTGACAAAACCATCCATTAAGGACCCCACCGGAACAAAGGGAGTGATTCCTGCTCCTAAGAGCTTGTTTTCTACACGACTTTTGAGAAGAGATAGTTCTTGTAAGGTGTAGGCCTGGAGTTTTACAGTAAGCCCTATTCTAAAGAATCCTCTTGCACTTGAATCCAGTAAATTCTCGATTGCTTTAGTCATTTTCTTGATATTCTTTTTCAGTCTAAGGGTGTCACTTGCTTCAATTTTTGGGTCATTAAGGTTTCGTTGGTCTTTCTTAATTGTTTTGTTCAACTTATCAAGAGCTAGACCTGTACCTGTCGGCACCACATGTAGGTTTACAGAGTCATTTCCAGCCATATCATATAATTCTGCCAACCAACCGCAAGGTTGCTCAGGTGGCAAATCAACGGCCATTACAGTCGTTTCATAAACTTCTCCGATACGAAGGTAATCAAGGTCCTTTTTTTGAATCTTTTCAGTACCTTCTCTTATTTCCATTGGAGAAATTTGATCTGCAAGGTCGAAGGTAGCTAAAGTCTCTATTTTATCTTTTTTCTTTTTGAACAACTTCGTCTACTCCTTCCATTTCTTTGTACTCTCTTATTTGGCGATCCAATTCGTTTTCATCTACAAGTGAGTCTGAAATTATGAACTCCGGACTTGAGCTGATAAATCTGTTGAATCTTCCTCTCAAGCTGTTCAAGTTTTTTTCTAATATTTGAACCAACTCAGTCCCCGTCAGTCTCTTTGGTGAATATCCTTCATCAAGAATTGATTGCATATTAGAAATCAACTCACTTACTCGTTCGAACAGCAACATATACTTTTCTTCATGATCTTCTTCACTATAGAAGTTTTCAAAAAGTAAAATGTATGCTTTTTTTTCGGTCATGTTTGCTTCCTGAGTGTCCTTTTTTAAATAGTTTACGTAACTATCTTGAAGAAGTTTTTTTGTTTCGTTTTTAAGCGAGTTGATTTTTTCTTCTTCTGTCCTGATAAGATCTGACATGTCTACAGGCATGTTTTCTCTCTTAAACTGCATTTTACCAGCACGTTTGTATGCTAAGCCCAACTGCTTAACTAAAGAGTTTTTTTGTGCTTTGGTTAGTAGCTTACTATTAACATCCGGACAAAAAACTCCAGCTACTAAGAATTTCTTTTCTTCTTTTCCTTTTTTATCAATAGTTACAGAATCTTGGTTCATTCTGGTGATCCATACATATTTTTGTGTCGATTCTTCCATGTAGGGGTCTTTATCCTTGGAGAACGGCCAAAACATTGTCATTCCTCCTTTGCCCTCAGTTTGTTGTACCGGGAAACGTTCTTCCCGGTTTTCATTCTTCTTTTAAATCTCATTTTATCTTCCAAAATATCTACTTGAGTAACTTCACAGCCTGCAAATCTTTTGATTTTTACAAGGTTGTAGCCAACAATCCCTATTGCAGCAATCGCTACAAGTCTCATTAGGAAATTTACAACTACATTAGGGTGTTTTAATGGGAAGAACCAAATAAGAAGCAGCAAGGGAAGAACTAAAACAACAAAATGTCTCAGCTGCTTTAGCCCAAACCCTCTCGAAAATTCATAAGAACTGTCAACATCAATATTTATCAGGTATTTCTTTTCTTCTTTCTCCTGCTCCATTTTTCACCACTACTTCCCTGTGACTAACATTACAAGAGCTGAAACTACAGTAATTGCTAAACCAATGTACATAGCGTTTGTAGCATTTTTCTTAGCTTTCTTTTGTTCAGCTTCATCTGGATAAAATTGACCACTCAAAAGCGACACGGCAACAGCGAGAACTGTTACAGCTCCCCCTAACCAGACAGTAATATTCGTAACAGCATTGGCAGCTGCAGTAAACTCATTTTTCAATTCCTTCTCGGCCTGGGCGCGATCTGCATGTGCGATAATTGGAAAATTTATTAGTAAAAATATCCCAACTGAAACCCATAAGTAGTTGATCTTATCTTTCGCTTTCAAAAATGCTCCCTTAATTCTTTTCATGTTCTTCTATCCTTTCGGTTGTTTCATCAGTCTCTTCTTTTTTTTCTGAATTCATGGTTGTAGAATCCTCTTCTTTTCTTTCTTCGCTAGTTTCCACCGTGCCAATCTTTTCAACATACTCATTTGTTGGGGATTGTTTTGTTTCATTAGTGATAAATGGAACCGGAGAAGAAAGAATTTTACTATCTAGCGCTTTGACAGTTACTTTTCTTGTGTAGGTATCCGATTTTTTTCCGTGGCTATCAACTACAGAATAAGTTAGCGTGTATTCACCAGGAATGTTGCTGTTGACTGTACCACCAACGGTAATGCTTGTTACCGGAATGTCTCCGTCTTCGTAATCAGTAGCAGTTACTCCAGCTAACGGATTGAAGTTATCTCCAACTGAAATTTCTGTATCTTCTACACCCGTTATAGTCGGTTTATCATTGATAATTTTGATTGTTCCTGTAATGGTTGTTTCCTTACCATGTGAGTCAACAGCTTTTATTGAAATACTGAATTCTTTTTCTTCGGTTGTAGAAACAAGGTTCAGTGCTGCTTCATCAAAAGTAATTTCAATGTCCTTCCCATTCTTGTCGTCTTCACGGTCTGTTACATTGATTGTTTTTTTGTATGCTTCCTTATCGAAGGAATCGCCTATGTGTAAAGTGAATTCTGGTGCAGAAATCTTCGGAGCTTCATTTACTACCTTAACTTTTATAGAAACATCAGCTGCTGCTTTTCCTTGAGAGTCTTTTACGTTGCCGTATTTGACTGTGTACGTCCCCTCAGAAGTAACATCTACCGTGTTTTCAAGTATGTTTTCCGTTGTCAATTCAATGTTTTCACCTTCTCGGTCGTAAACTCTAGCATGCTCCAGTGGGTTAAATGGTTGATCAATTTCGATCTCAATATCTTTTGCAATAATCTCCGGTGCTGCATTAGTAACATGGAAAGTAATTTGTTTAGGTATAGCGCTAAACTGCAGGGAGTCTTTAACATAATATGTCACGACGAACTCACCCTCTTTACTCGTTGTGAACCCTCCAGAATCAACAGCAATATATCCTGATATATCTCCATCTTCAAAATCTGTTGCACTCACATAATCAAGAAGGTTTACATTGCTTCCCATAGGAATTTCAACGTGAGAGTTTGAAACTGTAATTTGTGGAAAGGCATTTACAAATACTCGCAAGACTGCAGTAGCTGTGTTGCCAAATTTATTTTGAACATAAATGTTTACTGTTTGCCAACCAAGTACAAATGTGTCTATCTCAGTTACACTAGCTTTTGGAGCGCTATCTCCGGAGTCTGCTACAGTAAAATAATTGAACGCACTGAAAGCAGTTCCTTGACCAATAACAATTTCGCTGGCAGCCAAAATGATTTGTGGTGTTGACTGTACTGGCGGAGTTGGTAGTTCCGGTAATGGATTTTCTGGAGCTGGCGGATTATTCTGAACTGGCGTTTCTGGAACTGGTGTTGTTGGTGTGTTAGATACTGCAGGTTTTGGAAGTATTGACGATATATCTTGATTCAAAACTCTAGTGACGTGGTTAGAATCCGAAAGTCCTAATCGTTCGGTCGTGTACTCCCCTAACGTAGTTGAATTTGAAATGATCTGGTCAATTTTTTTCCGTTCTTTATCCGTGATCACTTCTTTAGAACTTTTTTCTTTTTCCTTCTTGCCTTTTTCCGGCTCTACACTGCTTGTCGTCTTCTTCTCTGAACCAGAACTGCTTGAAACAGTCGGATCATTTTCTTTACCTGAAATATTGTTACATTGGGTAAAGGCTATAGCAGAAGCACAAACGAGAGTTACAAAACTTGCGACTAAAGCCTGCTTTTTAGTAACTTTTGTAGTCATTTAAAAATCTCCTTCCTTAGCATTTATCTACATTTGTTAAAATCTAAACTTTTTAATGCTTTTAAGTGGCCGTGTTCAAACTGTTTGAGGCCTCAACTGCAGGAATGACTGCAGCAACATTTTAAACCGCTCCTTTTTGGCATTTTTAAGGTCCAGATAGTAAGTTATGCTTTTGCTTAGTTGTTCATTCGTTAAAGTATTTTTCTATCTCTTCTTTAGTAATCCGCTCACGAACATTGAACTGAGCAATGTTTACCTCTTCTTTCGTTGAAGTGTATTTTCCAATACAGACTTTTATGGCCATTGATCTTTTTGCTTTAATCAAATTGACTGTGTGAATCAATGAAATTGATTCCCTGGATAGTAGTTTGTTTTCTTCAAGCTCTAAAAGCTTGTTGTGCTTAACAAAAATATTTTTTAAAATCCCTTTGGGGTTGTATTCGAGTCTAATTTCTTTCTTGTTGTTGATTAGACTAATTTCTTCCTTTGCACTTGCTTGTAAACATTTCTTACACAAAAATCTCACCTCAATAACTTTTTTTAAAAAAAGTTATTCTAGTCACCTATCACAACGGAACAATGTAATCAATTGATCTCGCAATACTGGCTGGAATAACTCTAAATGATACTTGATTCAGACCAATTACATTAGACTCAGAAATCAAAATTGATTGATCCTCATAAACGTGTTCGACAAAGGCTACATGACCGTATCTACTGTCGGCCCCAGCAACTCCTGGTTGGAAACAAACAACTGATCCACTTACAGGCTTGTTTTTAACTGTTAAACCAGATACAACTGCGTTGTACGTCCAATCCATTCCGTTTCCTAAAGTAGCAGGAATTGTTTTACCTAATTGGAAAACACGGTTGTAAGCGTAAGCTGTACAGTTCCCATAAGCATATGCTCCCATTTCTGTTCCGTCGTAATCTTCAAAATCACTGTCTTCATGTGTTGCAGTGTTGATAACACTTGTTGCTGCAGGTGCTGCTTCTTCTTTTTTGTTGTCAAAACGCGTTAGATCATATGTCTCAATCAAGCCATTAAGCTTTTGATTGTACTCAATATCTGTCGCGTATGTTCCCGTCAAAGCTTCTGTGGCTTCTTGGTAGCTGCTCGCATTGCTTTTCCATGTGCCGGCATAGATTTCAGCATTCCATGAAACACCTTCTGTCAGTAACTCAGAGTAATCTTGGAAAGATTCCTTGTAAGAAGGATACTGACGGAACATAGATTCAATTTGGTAAGATTCTCCTTGTTCTGTTTGTTCAAAAGTAGGGAATACTACGAATTGACCTTCATATTCACCTTTAATACCAAATAGATTGTAGTAAGGTTCTTGGCTTAGTTGACTTGATCCAGACCCACTTTCCAAAATTGCTTGAGCAATCATAACAGAAGCAAATAGATCCGTTTCTTGGCCGATTTCACGCGCATGTTCTCCAATTTGTTCTACAAACTCTTCTGTAGTTGTTGATTTTTCAAAGTGGAAGCTGCTTGGATCTACTTTTATTGTTACTGAATTTTCATTTTGCGGTACTACAGCTGCAGGTTGCTCGCTAATGTATCCGTTTGATCCAGTATCCGGCTCCACAGGAGTTGTAGGGGCAGGCGTTGGTGTTTCATTTGTTGTAGGCGGTGTTGGTGTCGGAACAGGCTCAGGGCTTTCTGTAGAACTTTCTGGCGTTTCCGGCTCTGGGTTAGACACAGACTCTTCTGTACTAGAATCTGTTGTTTCACTTGATCCTGTCTCTTCTGTTTCTGTAGTTGTTTCTTCTGTTACAGGATTTTCTGGCACGTTCCCCATTTCAGCGTAAGTTGTAATTGGGAATGAACTTGCTAGTAATACTGATACTGATAGTAATGCTAATGTTTTTTTCAAAATGGTTCCTCCTTGTTTGGCGCTTCGCTCAGCGGTTTCAGGCGTTGTCCTTTTAAAAAAGGACAATGATTTAGCTAATCATTGTCCTCATACAATCTTCAAATATCTTACACAGTTTCTTTTTTTCTTTTTAATAGAATAAAGCCAGCAGCTGCAGCAATTACGATTCCCATAATTGTTAGTGCAGCTTTTGCTTCTTCCCCTGTATTTGGGTAAGATCCTGAGCTAGTTCCTCCACTTGGGTTTGATACATTACTTGAGTGGCCTTTCCAGAAAACTGTTTGTCCGTAGTCGCCTTTTCCATCATGCTTACAATACAAATCTTCTTTTTCTTTGTCATTGTATGCTGCTTCATCGAAGTAGACATTTTCATTCTGAATAGTATTCGCTGGAATTACTGTTTTTACTAGCATTTTCCCGTTTTCGTCAATAACTACTTCACCATCGAATTCATCGTAGACGGTTCCTGTTCTCTCGCCTACTAATTTAGTTACTAACCATTTTCCTTCTTCAAAGTTACTGCTAAACTCAATTTCATCATAAAATACGTTTTCGACTGTTGAATCAAATTCTTTCCCACCGCCGTTGACATACGCTTTAGTTCCCATGCTAGGAATAAGCTCTGTGTTATTCCAGTTGATTTCAATGTCTTCTTTATCCTTGATTTCAAAAATCATTACCGCTGTTTGTGTTTGAGACAATGTAAAGCCATCAGGGTATTTTACTTCTGTTGCACGGTATGTCCCAGCTTTCAACTTCAATTCGTTTGTTGTAGTTGTAGTAGTAAACACGAAGTTTACGTCTTTTGTGTTTTCACTGATTCCTTCAATATGAATTTCAGCACCAGGAACATTTAGAATTGCAGTTAGATCTAAATCATTTTTCTTGTTGAACGAAAGAACAGCTGTTTTCAGTTCATTCTTAAAGGTTCCAAGGTCGTATTCAGCAATTGCTACCTCATTTGATTCGTAAGGTACAGCGTATTCTACCGCTTCAAACTCACGGTAATTTTCTGGTTCGTTTTCTTCATCAAAAATGTAGAAGTTTTGTTCACCGTTTACGAATGGAACGTTGCTCTTTCCATTACCTTCACTGTCAGTTAAGATAGAATCAAGGTACTCGCCAGCTGGAACCATAACTGTCTCTTGGTCGGGTGCAGTTGTGTCATTTACATTTTTGTTAGTGAACTCAAGTCCTTCTGCGGGTACCTCTTCATAAACAGGGGTACCTTCTTCTGTTGTCTTTTCAGCATTGAAAATTTCTTTTGTTTTGTTAAATGTAATAACCGCGTTTTGCTGGTTGTTACGTTGAGTAATTTTTGTCAGTTCTCCACCTACAATTTGACCAGTAATCGGAGTTCTGTTGATAGTGTATCCAGCAGGTACATCAGTTTCTACTAAAGAATAATCTGAACCGTGAATGTAGTCATTTGAAATTGGTGCCCAACCATCTTCACCAGTTGTAAAGGACACTTTTTCTCCACCGATCGTTCCTTCAAACGTAGTGTTTGGAACCATGTTTCCAGTTTGGTTGTCTTGTTTTCCGATTTGCAATTGACCTACACCAATAATTTTTACTTTATAGGTTACTACTCCTTTGTAGCTTGTTGGATCACTCCAAATTGCTAGTTTTTGAGTGGCACTAGCGTACTGTGCTTCTGTTGCACCTTCACCGATACCAATGTCTCCTCCAGGATTAACCGGTGGTGTACCAGCCCTAGGAGAAATAAGAGAATCAGCCAAAATACCTTTTGCTGTAACTGTTACTTCTACGTTGTTTAATGCTTTTAAATCAGCATTTTCATCTAATGTCAGTTCGAATTGACCATTTTTGATTGTAGCTGAAACTCCAGCCTGGTCTACTACGACCGCAGGGTTTGTTAAACGGCTCAATACAGAAGAGCTTTCAGATCTTACGATTTCACCTTTCTTCAACTCTTGAATAGGTGTTTGAGTCAAATCTTCTTTTAAAGATTTTTTATCTCTTTCAGCCACCATTGCATTTGCTGTTCTCACAGCCCAATCATCTTGGCTCAAGTGACCACTGATATCAGCATTTAAAGCCGACGGCTTCCACTGCTTCAAGATATTTGCAATTTCCGCAGCACTCAATAAATCAAAGTTCCGATTATCAGGAATGTTGTTCGTCGCCAAGCTGTTTCCGGCTACTTGTTGAATGTATCCCCACACTGCAGCTTGCATGTACGCATAGTTTGATAAATTTACAGGATTGTCATATCTTTTCCCAACAGATTCTGCTCCATAACCAAAATGATAGAGATAGGCTAACTGCTGATCAAGCTGCTTAGATAAGCCAATGTCCGTTGGTTGGGAGTAAATAGTAGCTGTTTCTCCTTGAGTGTTGGTTTTACCAGCTTCTAAACAGGTCCATAAATTCCCTTGCACTTCGTCTGGTACAGTAAGTCCAGATTGCATAATGCTCTGGGGTACGATTCCATGTCCTGAGTAATACCCTAGTGGCCCACTTGTGTTAGTGAGTTGCCATTCTGCCACGAAATACTGCCCAACAAGTCCACGGCTTGAATCAAGCAAATAATTCTGTGGTACAGTTGCTTCAATGTTTGCAGGTGTAACAGGAGATTCATTTTCAGCTGCTTCGACTACCATAGAACCTACATTTATTAAACTAGACGATAGCATAATGCCTAAAGTAGCTAAAGTTTTACTTTTCTTAAATAACTTTTTCAATCTATTAGATTTCATTCTTTTTCTCTCTCTTTCTGTTTTTTGTTTTTTTGAGATCCCATTCTACTGGTTGAGGTTGGCGCTCTAGGTTGATTTGTCATTACTTTTCATTCCTTTCTGGTAAAAACAAAGGGAGAAGAACAATGTAAATGTTCTTCTCCCTTATTGTGCTTAATAATTTAAGCTGTATGTCCATTTATAAGTTCCATCTGATTGAATGGCACCCCAGTGACTTGCAGAAGTAGCATTATCATCTGCCAGAAGTGCTGCATTTTTGGCTGCTATACAAGCTGCTTCGGAATCAAACCAAACACCAGAGTTTCCTGGAGACGGCTGTTGAATGACTGGGGGTTGTGGTGTTTCAGTTCCACTGCCACCAGTTCCGCCTGATCCTGTTCCTGATCCGCCACCTGTACTTCCTCCGGCAGATCCACCTCCAGTAGCGCCTGATCCACCCGATCCTGCTCCGTAGTCCGGAGTGTAGCTGTTGTTGCCTGCATTTCCTGTATTTGTGTCATTTCCAGCAGTGTAGTCATTTGTTGGATTGTATGACTCTGGATTTCCACCAGCTTCTGTAGGTTGATCTACCTGGTTATCTGAATTACTTTGGTTGTTGTCTTCTGCAGAAGCTTCTCCAGTCGCGGTTTCTTTTTCTTTTGATTCTTGTTCTGCCTTTTTCTTGTCAATTTCAGTTTTAACCTTCGTAAGTTGATCCGATAAATCTTTTTTCAATTTTGAATCTTTGTGTAGTGAATCTACGGCTTTTTTCGCTTCGTCATAAAGCTTGGTGTCTGTACTGATCACTTTTTCCTTGTACACTTTCAAAACCTTCTCTTTAGCTGTTGAAACCTGTTCTGCTTGCTTAACAGCTTGGTTTGCTAAATCGGTCATGTTTTTGTACCAAAAATTTTCAGAAGCCGCTGTTTTCATTTGTTCTGGGTGTAGTTCAATGTATTCCAAGTAACTGTACTCACCTTCCAGGTTTTCCAGTCGCATGTTGTAATACTTGTCTGCTTGGTCTTGATCTTCAATCGCTGCAATCATGTTACTAATATGTTTGCCTTCTTTAGCAGTAAAAGTTGCTGAGAAATTTCCTTCTTTTACATTTGGATCATTTTTTAGCTGTTCAACAATCTTGTCGATATCTTCTTTTTTGACATCATCTTTAATAGAAATAGATTTTTGAACTTTAGTTCCTGAAATAACTGATTCACCATCTTTAGTGTTGTAGACTGCATTTAAGTCTCTTTGCAGTTCGTATTTGTAAGTAATTTCTTCAATCATTTTGGTTCGGAACGTTTCCTGCAGCTTAGTGTTCTCATGCTCATTTTCAAATTTGGTTCCTTTGATCACGCTAGAAATTGAAGCTTTCTTGTCATAGTTTTGAATTTTTTCTACCACTTCGCTATCCACTGAACTTTGAAGTGCTGATAATTGTTCAGAATCAAAGTAACCACTCAATTCTTTGAGATCGTCCTCAATTGTTTGCTCGGTTTTCTTTATTTCTTCTGTTGTTTTCTTTTCAGCAGCTGCAGCCTTACTTTGTTCACTCAGGTACCAACCAGCGCCGGCTAATACACCAACTGATAATGTGACTACCCCACCAATCATGATATTTTTGTTTTTATTCATTTTCTTCTCTTCCATTCTTTTCCCTCCTGCTTAGGTAAAATGATAATTCATTAAAATTATTTTACCACGGCAAACCGAAAAATACAAACGGAATACCGAATAATTATTTTTCGTTATTAATAATTAGTTTATACATTTTCATGTTGTAAATAAACCCTATGATAAGAATAATTGTACTAAGCAGCCAAAATGTTTCAAATGAAAGTAGTAGTAAAAACATGCTAACTCCAATAGAACCATAGCTGATCCTATGTTTGATTACTAGCTTTTTCAATTAATCGATCTCCTTGTCAATAAAGGCTCCCTTTACTCATTAGTGAATTCACTTTTAGGAATCAAAGTGTACCAGGCTTATTTTAGGGAATAAGCACCCATTTATGACTTTCCCTTCTTCCCTAAAAAGGTAATTGTCTCTGCCTTTCCTCTTGGGTATCATCAGGCCGACAGAAGCTCTAATGAATTACGAATTTTTTTATCCCTTATTCGGTTTTCAAAGATCCAGTGTTTTGGTTTTTGGTTTTTGCAGGGAATCTTCACTAATCAATAAAAAGAGCCTTTTTCTTTATTTACTAGCCGATTTTTTTCTTAGCATGTAATGGCCGACGATACTTCAATCGTTGTACACTTTCATACTTGGCTAACCTCTCTGCAAAAATGGAGTATTCCTTAACTACAGTTTTAATATCATTGTAAAGTTCAGAAATACTTTTGATCTCCGGTGTTTTATTTCCTTCGTAGACTCTTTCAATAAAAGTCCCATCACCTCTGTTACACCAAACTCTCTTGTCATATGTTTTGACAGTTATTGCTTCTTTAGAGATATCCAGCGCGGTACAAATACCAGTGATTTGTACTGCCGCCTTCCGATTGCTGCGTGTTGCTTTTTTATTTTTTGCTTCCAAACTCCTCACCCTTTCTTTAAGATTGACAAGTTAACGGATAACAAAAAAAGAAGGGCACACATGAACTGTGTACCCTCCCAAATTTGTCGCAACTTAAGCACTCCAAGAGACAATTATATACAAAAAAAACTGTTACAAAAGCACACACCTTTTAGACAAAGTTATTCGATCAAACCGACCAACTTTCCTAAAAAAATGGCATGACCCCTCCTGTTACTTTTACAGAATTTCTGTTATAATTATCCGTGTTGTACATTTGTTACAACAAAAATGAGCCGAGATCAGTTCATAGGGTTATACTATGAATTGCTCAACCTGATTTTCCGCTGACTGTAAAAAGAGTTGGCGCTCCTTTTACACGAGGGATTTCAGGTCTGGCTCTATTTTGTTATCCGCTAATCTCTCAATCTTAGCAGTTTTTATTTTGTGAATTATGTTTGTTAAAAATAAATTTTTTACATACATAGCCTAGCACAAGAAATTGAACTTTGCAATTCATTTTCAGTTAAACCTTTTTCAACCTTTAGTAATCAACAACAAAATTTCTTTAAAAAACTGACTTTTCTCAAGCAGTTCATGCACTTTCTGTTAAGTAATTTTCATCTAAAGTTGAAAAATTTGTTAAACATTAGATAACACTGTTTACTTCAAATTTACTGCGTTAAAAATAATTAGTTGTAGTATAATAAGACATAGCTTTTTTGAATACTCTTCAACTCTATTTCTTAATTATTAAATTCAGTATTTGAAGTAACTGTCGCTTTTATCCACCTACTACTTGTACTCTTGGTTGGATTTCCAACAGAATCAACATAAGTTCAACCATTAAAATCAACTCCTTTCTTTCGATACTCTAATTTTAACAAATTGGTAGAATAACAGCATCAATTTTTTGAGTTTGTAAAAATTTAGAACATTTCGGAATTTTTAGTGATCTTTGTAACAGTATTAGAACAAAAAAATGTCTTTTTCTACAAATTTTTATTTCGAAACAAAATAAAATAACAAGGAGTATTAAAATGAACAAGCCTGGAGATATTCTAAAAAAATTTCGTTTACTTAGAAATTTTAATCAAACCGTTCTTTCTAAAGGAATAATTTCAAGACCTGCGTACTCTAAAATCGAAAATAACTGGCAAGAACCAAATTATGAAATTTTGACAGCATTACTAGCTAGACTCAATTACGAAATCACTGATTTTTGGAGAGAGCTAAATAGAGACAATGTAGTAGATCAGTGTTACAAGCTTTTTCTAAAAGGACTTGAAGGTGACTTAACGGAACAAGAGGCGAGAAACTTGATACAAGTATTAGAAGATTCTAAATTCCTAAGCAATCGACACTATCATCTGTATGGTATGACCAAATCTTACCTTCACAATTCTTTTCCTAGTATCATTTCTTCGCTAGAAGATTCTGATAAAGAATATTTTAGAACTTACATAAATTCTTTAAAAAATAGCTACAGCTTGTATGACTTGAAGATAATTGGAGACTTTGCTACTCATGTCTTACCTTATTCAGAGATCAAGAAGCTTTACAACCGCTTACCAGAATTTAGTCCCTATGATTATGCTGAGGACACTCAACTCTATAGAACTCAGATACATAAAATCTACAATAATATATGTGATATTGCTGTGTTAGAAAATGATTTGGAACTAGCAAGCGAGCTTTTAGTGAAACATAAAAAGTTTGCAAAAGTCCACTCTGATCTTAGGTATTTACTATACATTCAGATCAACGAAGCTATGATTCTATTTAAAAAGTCAGGAAATATCTGTGACTTAGATAAGTTAAAAGAGGTTGCAAAAATCTTTAATCAGATTGGAGACATAAAAACTTCCGAAGCTGTTTTGTATCAGTATAATTCTTATGTCGGTGAAGATACTTATAAACCTGATTCAGCAATCACACACGATTTTTAGGTTTTTTCCTGCTGTAATTTATTTTGTGCTATACTGTTAAAGGCAACTTGCCCCCAAAGGGGGTGTCGTTTGTGGATCAGTTAATCTCATTGGTTATCGCGCCTATTCTTGTAGGCTTAGTGGTAGCACTATTTTCTCACTGGTTAGAAGAGAAAGACGATAACTAAGCAAGTTGTCTCTAGCCCACACGCTCAACGTCGCTGAGTGAATAAAAAAAGCCAATTCCTGTATCTCTGACCAGATACATTAAGGAATTGGCTTTTGTGCCGTTGTTAACAGCTAATCTCATTGTCGCAAGGATAGTATAACACAAAAAGTCTGTAACGTCACATTCAATAGTTTTTATTCGGATTTTCGCTTCTTGGTAAGTTCCAATCCAACCTCTTTTTCTTTTTCGATTGATTTTAGTCGTTTCATTCTTTCCTGGTTCTTCTCCGCTTCGCTTACCTTCAGTTTAATACCTTCAAGCATTTTAGCCATGTTGTTTCCTACTCTCACAGCTGACTTAGCTTGTTGTGTGTGGCTACGTTGCTCATTGATCTTCTTCTGTTCACGATTAATAAGCGATTCCAGATCCTTCATTTCCGTTTTTCTAAGATCTCTCAAATCATTTAGCTTTTGCTGTCTTTCAGCTACCGGCACTGTCATTGAACCATTAGAAAGTGATTCTATACGTCTATCAATCATTGCTACTGTAGCTTTTCTTCTTTCGATTTCCTGGTTTAAGACTGAATCCAAGTTTGTCTCTTTCCGTTCTTCTTCCTTCCACTTTTCAGTGTTTGCAGCAATTGATCTTTCAAGCTTTTGAACATCTAAGTGATCAGCACCTAATGTCTTTTTAAGCTCAGAATAGGCAATGATCGTTTCCTTTTCCTGCTCTGAGAGCTTAATTGAGTATTGGAATGTTAGTTTTAAGCCGAAATCTCGTTCTACTGTTGCTAAAGCTTTTTGCTCTGCAATAACTTTCATATTCTCTAATGCTGGCACCTTAACCTCTTGAGCAGCCTTAAGCTGATTGTATTGATAAAGGTCATTATTCATCAAATATCTGGCCTGCTTGTAGGTTCCCATCAAAGATTTAGCTGTCAAATCACGTTCCGAAAACCAATTCTCTAACTCCGCTAATTGCTTAGCTTTTGGAGCTTGTGCAATTTTTGGTAGCTTAACGATAGAGTCACGTTCTTTCCACTTGGTTTCTAGGGTTTCTAACGTGCTACTATGCTTCTCAATTTTCTTTTCGTATTCCTGAATTGTCGTTGGGCTTTCCTTTATAGTTCGCTTGTAGTTATCCAGGTTAGAAACGATTGCCCTGTAACTTTCGTACTCTGATTTTCTAAGAACACCTTTTGATTCTCGTTCAATCTCAAACTCTTTCAGTTCAAGTATATTGGTAAACATTTTCGCTTTTAGATCCTCTGGAGCGTATCGTTCAGCACTGTTGAATAGTCCGTAATTGGCTTCTATTTTGTAGTCTAAAGAGAGTGGATCACTTAAGCGCTGCTTCGGAGACAATTGCAGCTCTTTAAGAATATCCTTAATCTCAGGATTCGCCTTAAGAAACTCGTTAGCACGAACTTTCAAAATATTCTTTGTTTCGTTCAGCAACTGAATGTTTTGTTTCACAGTCTTCAAATTCTCTTCAATAGCGGAAAGTTTTGATTTTTGGGCTTCCGTCAAATCGACTACACCATTTTTATCAGTAAATGACTTGAGCTGCCTTTCAAGACTGCCTTTCCACGAATCATAACTTAGCAGGCGTTTCTCCAGGTTAGTTCCAGTTAAATCACCTCGAACAAGATCCTGTGCTTTTCTGATTTTGAAATTGTTAATCACTCTGTTTTCTAACTGCAGCGAAGTCATTTTTTGATCACCTTGTCTTATAAGTTCCTCATGAAGACCTACAATGACAGCTTGGTATTTAGGTGAGTCGTATTTATCAATAAGGTTGTGGTATCCGCCTGATTTAAGAGCATGAACAGCTTGTAATTCATAAAACTGTTTGGTGTACTCCAGTATAGAAATGTCTTTAATAACTTTAATTTTTTGATCATTGTTAAGCGCTGGTAATTTTTCTCGTAGTTCAGCAATCTTTTTAGTAACAGTCTCGTGGTTAGTCCAACCTTTAACAATAAATTTGGCTTTGTTGAAGTAAAGATCCTTCTCCACTTGAGAGATAATCGTCTTGAAATCAGTAGTGTTTAACTCTTTGATTTTCGAAGAGAATCGAACAATCATTTCGTCCCTGTATCTGTTCGAAATTCTTTGTAAATCGTTATCGGTTAGTTTTCGACTGTTTACCTGTTTGGAGTTTTCTTCCTTAATTTTTTTTGCTTCATGATCTCCAAATTCTTGAGCAAACTTGTAAAAAATGCTGTTCTTTCCATCTAAGAAATCTCTAACATGTTTCAAGTAATCAAACTTGTTTTTTGTTGACTCTTTCAGTTCATTCTTGGCATTTTCCAAACTTGATTTTTCGAAATCAAGGAGCTGCTTACCCTGCTTCTTTAAATCCTTTTCTTTCTTTTCATAGTAGTTGATTTTGTTCAAAGCAACCCGAATATCTCGTTGGTTCCCCATGTACATGGTATACGAAATAACCAGTGAATGCCGATCCTTTTCAACATTAGTTTCGACTGCACCTTTTTCGACAAGTTCTTGTCTTTTTTGTTCAAGAGAAATGATCTTATCATTGTATTGCTTAATCATGTTATTTCGATTTTGTTTCTCCGTTTTTATCCCTTTTGATTCCATTGCATTTGCAGCAACTCCAACGTGTTTAGTTGGTAATGCTTCAATGCCTCTTTCTTTAAAACTTCTGTGGTCAATTCGCTCCAAAGAATTAGCCATTTCTAAATGCTTGTTACAAGTTTTTGCCCATTCTTCTCTTAGTTCATTTAGGTATTCTTTTTTATTCCAGTCCCTGTTTTTTGTAGTAAATCCATCTGCAGATATTTCCCTTGTAGTTAACATGACGTGTGCGTGTGGATTTTCTGGGTGATCCCGGTGAATTCCTACATCAGCAATCATACCTTTTCCAACACAGTTTGATTGCAAAAAGTCCTTCATCAATTCCCTTTGCTGCTCTTCATTCAATTCGATTGGCAACGCTATTTGTAATTCCCTTGATAGTTGTGAGTTAACTCTCTTTTCTGCCTTTTCTACTTCGTTCCACAAGCGTTGTCTATCGTAAACCCAAGAAGGAGAAGAATCAGGGGCTAAAATCATTGTCTCAGGCATTACTTCTCTTTTGTAGAACTTAGTTTCTCCAGTATTTTCATCAATTAATTTCTCACCACTACGGTATGCAGCAGAAGCAACAGCATTCTGACCGCTACCTCTGGAAATAATTTTCATTGAAAAATGATAAATTGCCATTTCCTTCTCCTCCTTTCGAATTAATAGGCATAAACGTCGTAGACCATCATATCGAATAGATAGGATAAATGATCTTAGCACACAAACGGAGTTTGTATAAGTGCGCCCTTACCCTACGGTTAAGGGGTGTCTTCTCTTGGTTTGTCTGACCATTATACCATATCTTGTTGAATATTTGGAAGTCCTTGTGTATACTAAAATAAAATACCTTTCCAAAAAGATTGAGGTGATTCATATTTCCAAGGAATTAAATGCAATTGAAAAAAAATTAGAAGAAATTCGGAGAGAAAGGGAAAGGGCCGATAGGGAATTTAAGAGTCTTATATATCAACAAAAGTTGGCTGACTCAAAACAAGAGCGAAGAGAGCGTACTCACCGTATCGCTACTAAAGGAGCTATGTTAGAAAAGTATTTTGATTGTGAATCCTACTCTTTCGACGATACCGAAGAACTGTTAAAGACTTTCGCTAATTTTGTAAAAGAAAATAGGCCAAAAAAATTTAAGGAGAAATATCATGGACCAAAACAAAACGAATGAAAATACACTAATTGAACCTGCTAGGAATCCTAGGAAGAAAAGAACACTTGAAGAAAGAATTTTAGAAGCTGAACAGAAAAGAGAAGCTGCTGATCTTGAGCTAAAAGAACTCCAAAAGAAACAGAAAGCTGAACTCAAAAAGCTGCATGCGAAAAAAGATAAGGTGGTAGGGGACGTTTTGAGAAAGGAAGTACCTGGTTTTGAAGCTTACTCTGACACTGATTTAAAGAAGTTAGCACTTTTGTTTGCTTCTAAGCTAAAAAGCGGTGATCAGTAGTCACCTGGTTGCGTGATTTTGACCTTGTCTTTGGGTTTTAGGTTTGAAATCCGTTGAGAACTGATTGTGTACACCTGGTACGTAGTGCCAGCTTTATATTTATATTATATATTTTTAAGCTTTTTTCTTTTTAAGATATTTTAGCTTTTTAATCTTTTAAACCTTTTTAGAGCCGGATAAACCTTTTAGTACCAATGGTTTCCGGCTCTTAATGTGTACAAAAATGAATGTGTATGTGTACAAAAATGAATGCAAGTGCGTACAAAAATGAATGTGTATGTGTACAAAAATGAATGCAAGTGTGTACAAAAATGAATGTGTATGTGTACAAAAATGAATGCAAGTGCGTACAAAAATGAATGCAAGTGTGTACTTTTTATTTACAAAGTACACGTTTGGTGCTAAGATAAAAGACATAGAGAAATCTATCTCAAAACAAGTTAAGAAAGGGAGTTCTCCATGTCTACGTCTGATTTTAGTTTATCAAATAAGGTTGCTCAACACAATGATTTGATCACAAGTGTGTCTACGTTAAATATTGTTCCGTTAAAAATATTTGAAATCATAGTATCATGTGTGGATACAAAAAATCCCAAAAGGGAAATAACACTTAGGAAAGACGATATCTATGCTGTATTTGAAACAAAATCTACAGCAAAATCTAATTATTTTAAAAATCATTTGCACACTGTAATGCAGCAGGGAATGATTATCGAACTTCCAAATGAAAAGGAAGCAATTGTCCTCTTATCAAGTTATGCAGAGTGGGAAAAAAATGGGGACTTACTTACAATAGAGTTGAATGAAAGAATTATGCCATTTCTAATCGGGTTGAAAGACAATTTTACGCAATATCCAATCAGCGAAATAATTCATCTAAATACAAAGTATGCCATCATTTTGTACAAATGGTTATCTATGAATCTTCGAATGTTTGAAGAATATAGAAATAAGAAATTTGAGAATCCATGTATATCCATTGAAGAATTTAGAACTATGGCAAATGTTCAAAATAAGTATACGGATAACAGGAATCTGGATCGAGCAGTAATTAAAAAAGCAATTGCGGATATTAATAAGCAAACAAGCATTAATGTTGAATATGAAAAAATGAAAAAGGGAAACCTTATCTACGGATTTTCTTTCCACATTTCAAGGAAAAAGGTTGCTCCAGAATTGAAGAACCCTGAAATTTTGGAACAAAAAGAATTGTCAGATTCAGAAATTTATGCAGAATCACTGCAGAGTAAATATACCGATTATTTGTTGGAGTTAATGCTTATTGCTCCTACTACGTTGCGAGATAGGAAAGTAATGATTAGGTTATACAAGCAAGTATATTCTCTGTATGATCAAATGCGCGAGCTATTGCCTAAAGGTTACAGGGAGATCCGGGAACATTTAATTGATCTGAAAGAGAATATGATTCCTGCTGAGGAAGGGAAGGAGAACATAGTTAAATACTTAAGAGTTTCAGCAGAAGGACAACTAGAGAAGCTTAAGATTATGGCTGCAGTATCAATAGACGGGTATGTGGTTAATGAAAAAGGGCCACGTTTTGACCAGCATTCAGCCGAAGTAGCTAATGACGTGACAATATACTAAATCAACATTCGCAGGAAACGCTCTTAAAATTCGATTTGAGCGTTTCTTTTTGTTTGTGGGTAAAATATCATTTGTTTGGTTGAAAGGCCTTAAAACGAAAAAGAAGGGCTTTTAAGCACCTTCTTTTTCGTTTCCTATACCTAAATCCTTACTTCCGATTGTTTGGAAGCCTGTGAATCCAAGCTCATTTAAAATTGGTTTATCATTGTCTGTTGCTGCTGCAGGTTTTTGATCACCAGCAAAGCTCTCTATTTGCTCCTCCTGGTGCGTGTGAATAGGGTTTGCTGGAGAATACCCCAGGTTATTCATAAGCAGCTGTATAGCCTTTTTAGCAGTGTAGGTGTAATCTCTACGCTCCAGTCTTTCAGAAACCAGGAAATCGAACATGATTTTTTCTTCCGGTTTTTTTAAATCAAGAGTGAAAGTGATTCGTTCTTTATCAGGATCTTTTTTAGACTTCGCCATTTGAATCACCTTGCTCTCGTTGCTTTTGCTGCAACCGGCCAAGTTTGTAAAAACCTTCAACGTTTGAAAATTCACTGTCTTTAGCAAACTCGCAATTTGGAATGGCTTTTTCCACTAATTCCTTGATAAGTATGTTGCTGCCGCCCCCAGTGAAAATAATAAGATCAAACTTACCGAGATTTTTGAATGTGGATTTAACAGTTTGAATTATGAGTTCAGTGTATATTTGCCGCTCTCTTTGGACCAGCTCTGTGATATCTTCTGAGATTTTAGCAGTTGGTGAGTAGTAAAATTTGTTTTCACCAGACTCAATGCCGGCACGTAAAATGTGTTCAACTTCATACTGGTTTGGTGGGTCATATTTGCCAGAGTAATTGTTTATGATACGGTTGTACAGAGTGTATATCCCTGTTTCTTGCTGCTCGCGATCAATTTCTTCAAAGTCAAAGTTTTTCTTGATAGAATCCATTAAAATGGTTCCGCCACCAATATCAACTAAGCCAATTGTCTGTTCAAGCAACTGATCATCTGTAAGGTTCAGTTTTTCATTTAATAATTTTGCATATAAAGTTCCAACAGGCTGTGGAACAACGATAACATTAGTTACTTTGACATTTATTTGTTTCCCATCAACTAACAAAGAATGCTGCTTGTGTAAGGCTTCCATTAGGGACATCATTACTGATTTAGTACGGTCCTCTGTAGGAACACCAATCACGATTTCTGCTTCGATCATTTCGCTTCCTGCAGCTTTGAAAGAGTTTGCTAGAAGACCTATTGAATATGAGCATAGTTTCAAGAATAGTGGATCTGAGTAACGTTGAACCCCAAATTGAATTGTGTCTGTTACCAAATCATCTTTTCCAAGCTGGTCGATATCATTTCCTAACAAGAATGTTTCAGAATCGTTTAGCAGCTGATACTCATGTATATCTAGTTCTTTTTGCTGCGTTAGCAATTTTCCGAAATCATTGAATTTCCCACTGTTTGCTAAGTGTTTATTTAGTAACCGGGAAGGGAATCTAACGCGGTCCTTGCTGCTTTTTAGTTTAACTTGCTTATTTCCTAAATCTAATGCGAATATTTTTGCTGTCATTTTTCCACCTCAATTGTTTTTTTTTGTAAAATTTGTGTCAAGTAGTTGCTAGTAAATGAATTCCAAATGGTTCAGGTTTGATAGCGATATCAAGAACATTCACAACAATTCTTTTCCCATCAATAACCATAAAATGTTGTTTAAGCAAAGCTTTTTTCAACTTGTTTTCCAATGAGTCAGTGTAGGTATCTGGAGAGATCCCAATTGTAACCTTTGCGTTGACTTCTCCATTTTCATCAGGAGGACATTCTTTGGCTAGTAGTCCAAGAGAGAATGAACTAAGTTTCAAGAAATATGGATCGGAATAATGCTGAACTGAAAGCTCAATTGTGTCAGTAATTTGGGCGTTCTTTTCAAGTGTGTAAATGTCATTTCCTAAAAAATACGTGTCAAGTTCCCCAACCAGCTGACATTCATAAATCCCTGAGTGTGATTTAAAGGAGTTAACTTCTGCAGTAGAAGCCAGGTTTCTGTTCAATAATTTGGTAGGGATTTTGAGTTGAAAACTATTTATGTTGCTGCCCATTCTAATTTGTACGTTACCCAAATCTAATGTAAGGTCATATACAATCATTTTTTCACCTCTTTATAATGTTTGTTATAATCTATTATAACACATTATAATAGATATTTCAATGATAGTTATAACGCTTTATACTAGTTATTACAACTATTATTATAATCAGTTATAACGCGTTATAATGAATGTTGTAATTTAGCTGTATTTTTTTCTACATGCTTCATGTTTTTTTATTTCTTTGGCAATCATACTTTGATCAACTCGGTATGGAAAGTAACCTTGCTTCTCAATCAACAAATTTTCAATTTGTTCCAAGTAAGTTTCGGTTTTTTTTAAGTTGTCTTTATCAATTTGATCACTTGATCTGTTTTTAGTCCGGTAAATTTTTTCAGAAAGTCTTCGATTTTCTTTGCGCAGCAGGTAGAGTCTCTTAGTTAGTTCAATCGAATTCATAGTAGACAGTTCTCCAGCAGATTCATACTGGTAAAACGAAGGATCTTCTGTAAGATCTAGTGTTCTAAAGATTCTAGTTCGATTTTTCATTTTTCTCTCCTTTCCCAGCTATTTCCGATTGGTAAACTATTTCGCTGTTCCAATCTGCTGTTTCTTCTTCTCTTCGTAATGGTGGTATGTTGTCCGTCCATTGAACTTTCTTTTGATCTTTCCGACTGTATTGTCGTGTTTGTAAAAAGGCAAGCATTTCTGATCCAGTTTTATCGTTATCATAGCAGCAATGAAGAGACTCAATATCATAATCTGAATCATTTAGCATTTGGTTAGCAGCTGCAATGAAGGAGTAAATTTTTTCACCAACAACACCATCTGTAAAAATTAGCCAGAAATCTCCCTTATTCATCAGATCTTCATAGTAAAGTGAAAGGAAACTCATTAGATCGACCCCACCTTCAAAAAAGTATAAGTTTAGTGGTTTTCCAACTAAAAAGTTAAATCCCCAGTAGGTATCCTTTTTTGTTGTAGGAGCCACGTACTTGAGATAATCTCTTTTGTAGTGGTATTTGTTTTTTTCTTCTTCTGTTAATTTCTGCGTTCCTTGTTTGGAAAATCCAACAATCTTGCTATCTCTGTACCATTTAAAAATGATTTCGTCTTTGTTGTTCATTGCAATTAGATCCTGTTTCATGAATAAATCAACGACTCTGGCAGAAATTTTTCTTTTTGCCATTAGGTATCGTTTAAGCTGCAAAGATTTATGTGATTCCTTAACACGATAATAGAAATTTTTCGGATATTTTTTCTCCGGAATTTTGACTAGTTCAAAATTAGTGTTGTTAAAATCTGCAGTAATTTTTTTCAAAGCTTCGACAAATGTAAGTTCGTACATGATCATTAAATATTGAGCAACGCCGCCATATGAGTTCTTTTCAGCTCTGCGGCTGTTCCAAACGAAATAATTGTGTTTAGTGTTAACTTTCAAGCTATCATGTTCTTTATGTTGATAGTAAAAGTTGCTTATCTGAACTAGTGGTTCACCAATGCTTAAAAGATACTCAGCAACAGGAATTGATTTTAGATCAATTTGCTTGTTTTGATTTTGCTTCATAATGTTCTCCTTCCAATTCGTATTATATGCAATGATTTGTCGAAATTGTTCGCTTATTTACAAGGTAATTTCAAACTGCAGCTGGAGATCTCCCCTGGTATTTCGCTAAAAACACGAATAATAGGGTAGGGGAGACGAAAAAGAATCAGCATACTATATTATACAACACTGTATTACTCAATATTGCACTCAATTTGACAAATGATCAGTTGAGTTTGGCAGTATTCTCCTCCATATTTTTGATAGATTTTAGTCTTGAAAACTTCATTCCAATTTCCCGTTAACATGGCAGTAATAATCAAAGAGAACTCCTTTTTTGTTAAGTGGACTTTTGCTCTCTCTTTCCTTAATCTTTGAATTACTTGTTTATAGGTAATTTGATTTAATTCCATAGTTTTTTCTCCTTTAATTTTTTATGTTTCAGCGCTATGCAGTTGTTAGTCGAAAGGCTGAATTTTTGCCGTTTCGTTGCGGAGCTTTTACCATGCCCCAGAAAATACACAAGGGCAGCGCCAGCTGTTCATTTTACCCTTGTGTATTTTCGAAGGTCCTTACGAGAAACAGGGTGAACTGACCAAAGGGAAGAAGCTTCGACCTGCTTTCGCAGTTAGGAACCGTGGGCAATGGTAAAAATGTAGCGCGAAATGGAAAAAATGGGTGATCCTGGAAACGAGAGCTGCAGGCGAACGTTTCCTACCGCTTTTCTGGCCGGAAGAGTCTGAGCTATGCTCTGACGGCCCTGGTCTTGACCTGATACAATCCTTTTGCGAAAAGGGACTGGTGCTGACTGGCGTAGGCACGGAGCCACCAAAGCAAAGCGACTGGGAGAAGGGACGACTCCCTCAAAGCTTAGGTACCTGGTAGTCAAAAGAGAAAGCATTCCGGTCTGATCAAGGACCCACTGGACCGCTGAGAAGGAATGTCTTTCTTTCCCTTTGTTGAGCTTAAATAGGATTATCCTATTTAAGCTACTTGTAAAGCTGTTTTGTTTTTGAAACGGTCAATTATTTCAAAGTGATTTTCTTCTTCTAGTTCCTGCCGTTCTTTTGATTTTAGCTGGAAGAGTTTAACGGTTTGTATTTTGTCATGGTCAATAAATTCTAGGGTTAATTCGTGATTTTCTGTTTCTTTTATAATTAATCTGTCCCTAGTTATTTCAAGTAAATCGGAAAATTTTCTAAAAAATTTATATCCTTTTAGACCGTTTCCGCAGATTGACCCGTAATGTGAGCTAATTTCTGAAATAGCAATAAATCCTCCAGTGTATCTCTTATCTATTTTTAGCAAGTTGACAACGAATGAGTATTCATAAGAAATTGAATCAAACTCATGAAAATCTTCTGAATCAAAAAGTATGTTCTCCATGTGTACCTCCTTAAACTGCTAGTTCCCAGTAGTCTTCATTTTTTTTGAAGCACTCTGAATTGTTCAATGTTTGCCTAATTTTTTCTCTAATGTGGTTGTTGTTTTTCCCCTTTTCGGAGTCTTGTAAAAGTTGGTAAATATCTGAAACAGTTGCTTGATTCAAATGTTCTAAGGCTGCTTGTATCAGATTCTTCCATGTTACATTTACCATTTTTTTCAATTCATACAGGAAATCTTTAGTGTATTTTATTGGTACATTCCAAATGGAATTCTTTTTGAATATAAGTAAATGTTCATGTGTAATAAAGATAATGTTACTTTTTTTGTATGAGTTTTTGTCACTCATACAGTTGTGCTGCACTTTGATAATATGAGATTCTAAATCTCCAAACCAGGTCATGTCTTTTTGAATGCTGTAATATTTGTTGTTTTTTCTTACATCACCAACTAAAAACGCGTGCCGACCGCCGTTTAGTAAGTTGTGATAGATTTTTTCATTTACTCTATCCAGCTTTTTTATGAAATCTTCGTAACTCATGTTGTTGGATAAATCGTCTTCTGAATACTGTCCACGTTGGCTTTCATATTTTATTATGTCCCAGTAAGGGGGGTGTGAAAATGTAAAATCACTGCCTTTTGGTAATTCATCTGTTAGTGCATTCCAACCATTTATTAAATCAAGGTGAGTGCTATTTTGAAGCCCTAACTCTTTCGCTACATCTTTTCCAGTACCACCGCCACTAAACACTTCTAAGAAGTGTTTAGGCGCTTTGCTGGGGTAATAATGTTCAAGCAATTCTTTGATAACATAACCGCTACAATTTCCTCTATATCCAGATTTCCCCCATTTTCCTCGGTTGGGAAAGTTCATTATACTGTTGTTCATATTTTTTCTCCTTTTAAATTTTGTTAAAGTCATTTTGAAAATGCAGAAGCTAATCGTTTCCATTCTCCCCAAAAGGAACCAAGTCTTTTACGGTAATACCAGCTGCTATCTAAGCGTTGTAAATATTGAAACTGTTCTCCACCATAGGTTTTAGGTTCTTTCAGATTTAGTTTATTCATAGAGACTTCTACAGGATTTTCTTTTTCGTCTCCCCTGTCTCTGTGGTATGCGACAGTTGAATCGCTACCGTTTCTATCAAGCTCTTTGAAAGGTGTAGAATTTCGTTCGAATTTAAATTTTTCTCCTCCAGTGTATTGTGGATAGGGAAGAATCTTTTCAGCGTATTCGTAAAGGAAGTTATTTACTTCTTGCTGGTTCATATTTTTAAAAGGTGTTGCTGCATTTTCTGAAACGTATTCATAGTAAATACCTTCGGTTGTGAATCTTTCTTTGTATCCAAAACTTTTTTCGATAATCTTAATAGCTCTAAAAATTTCGTTAGAATACCAAGAAAATCCACCTAAATATTTCACCACAAAAGTGGCTGAAACTTCTTTTCCTAAACTAGCCAAGTGACCTAAATCAAGCAAATCAGAAACTTTTTTTCTGTCACTGTAATAATTCCAAAGAGTGTAACCAACACCTATATGTGGCATTGTGTAACCATCTGCATGTACAAAAATTCCTTTGCTTGTTCCATTTTCTTGTTCTTGAAAAATCATTGCTGGTGTAGACATTTTCCATCACTCCGGTTCTTTATTTTTTATATTTCAGCGCTATGCAGTTGTTAGTCGAAAGGCTGAATTTTTGCCGTTTCGTTGCGGAGCTTTTACCATGCTCCAGAAAATATGCAAGGGCAGCGCCAGCTGTTCACTTTACCCTTGTGTATTTTCGAAGGTCCTTACGAGAAACAGGGTGAACTGACCAAAGGGAAGAAGCTTCGACCTGCTTTTGCAGTTAGGAACCGTGGGCAATGGTAAAAATGTAGCGCGAAATGGAAAAAATGGGTGATCTTGGAAACGGGAGCTGCAGGCGAACGTTTCCTACCACTTTTCTGGCCGGAAGAGTCTGAGCTATGCTCTGACGGCCCTGGTCTTGACCTGATACAATCCTTTTGCGAAAAGGGACCGGTGCTGACTGGCGCAGGCACGGAGCCACCAAAGCAAAGCGACTGGGAGAAGGAACGACTCCCTCAAAGCTTAGGTACCTGGCAGTCAAAAGAGAAAGCATTCCGGTCTGATCAAGGACCTACCGGACCGCAGAGAAGGAATGTCTTTCTTTCCCTTGGTTGCTATAAAAAAGAGAAGTTATCAGAAAAAGTAATTTCTGACAGCTTCCCTGGTTTATAGAACGATTCTTTCGCTGAGTATTTTATGACTTTCAGACATTCTTTTTATAGTTTTTTCATCAGTGATCAATGTGTAATCATCCCTGCTGTAAATTGTAGTACGTGGGTCATTCAAGCAATTTGTAACCTCTTCTTGAAAAATTCTATTTTGATCACTTGGATCTAAAAATGTGAAAACTTTGGTTGTGCAGTCGAAATAATTGGTTACGACTACTAAATAAACTGTTACTGAATTAATGTGATTACCTCCTTTATTTTAGACTTACAAAGTCAATATCATCTCTATAGGCAATGAAGTCGTTGAAAAGCTTTATGTCTGCACGATATCCAGAACATGTTTTTTTCATATCTTCAAGAATGGTTAAGCACATTGAGTTAAGCTTTGTACTTAAGCAGTGAAGGGTAATATCTTCTGCAAATGTAGTAGAATACCGGCGAATTTTGAGAACATCAAAATAATCACGGATTATTACAACATTGTCATACGCTCTCAAGCTTTTGCTAATCAAATCAGCAGAAGAAGTTCCCAAATAGGAAAAGGAAATAGTTGATTCTAATTCTTCTGTAAAACGAATCTTGTTTTTTAAAGCCCAGAGTCTGGAATCAGTGATTTCTTCGGTTGCCAGACATAGAAGACTAGTCCAGTCCTCTACAAATTTGTTGTGAGCAGCTTCTGCAGTTGGAAGCTCTGCAAGATAATCAGCATAGTTTAAAATAGTGACCTCGTTAGGTTCTGTTAATTCTAAATATTCTTTGTAATTCATTTTTCATTCTCCTTTTCCTCTTTTAGTATGTTTAAGTAGTTGTTTTCGTACATGTATTTCGCGATTGATTTTGAGATATCTTTAGATAAACTCTGCAGGTCTTCTCTTTCAGGAATATATCGCATTTTGACATGCTCCTTTTTTGGCTCCACGGTGTAAATATTTAAAAATTCATTGGAATAAATAAAAGTGAAATTTCCTAAACGCATTTCTTGGTGTGGAGCTGTTGCAAGAGAATCAGACAGTTGTTTGAATATTTCCCCAGTCTCTTCCATAAATTTGTCGTCAAACTTAATAGTTACGAATGTGTTCCCACCTTTTAGGATATCTCCATTTTGATAATCTACTTTTCTAAGTCCATTGATTGTTATCAAAACTAAATCGAGGTTATTAAGTGGTCCTTTTATTAAGCAATCAACAGCTGTTTCAGTAGAATGTGAGTAAACTCTAACAGAAAGATTCTTAACGTTATCACCACGCTTTTTTAGTTCCTTTTTCAGTTCTGAAATGGTTTCTCTGATTTCTTTCATTGGGTTGCTCCTTTAAGATTTTTTATATTTCAGCGCTATACAGTGCTAGTCGAAAGGCTGAATTTTTGCCGTTTCGTTGCGGAGCTTTTACCATGCTCCAGAAAATACACAAGGGCAGCGCCAGCTGTTCATTTTACCCTTGTGTTTTTTCGAAGGTCCTTGCGAGAAACAGGGTGAACTGACCATAGGGAAGAAGCTTCGACCTGCTTTCGCAGTTAGGAACCGTGGGCAATGGTAAAAATGTAGCGCGAAATGGAAAAAATGGGTGATCTTGGAAACGGGAGCTGCAGGCGAACATTTCCCACCACTTTTCTGGCCGGAAGAGTCTGAGCTATGCTCTGACGGCCCTGGTCTTGACCTGATACAATCCTTTTGCGAAAAGGTGCTGGTGCTGACTGGCGCAGGCACGGAGCCACCAAAGCAAAGCGACTGGGAGAAGGAACGACTCCCTTAAAGCTTAAGTACCTGGCAGTCAAAAGAGAAAGCATTCCGGTCTGATCAAGGACCCACTGGACCGTTGAGAAGGAATGTCTTTCTTTCTTATATGGATCTGCAGGAAATTTGATATTTGTATCTCCCCTGCAGGTAGGCTGTTAAAAGCCATGTGAATGTTCAAATAAATCTAGTTGCGGTTCCTCCCTATCTATTTGAATTTTTAAGTAGTTTTCTATTAACGATTCATAAATAGCAACCAGTACATCAACAACGATACTGTTTCCAGCTTGTTTGTATAGAGTGTAGTTCATTGCACCTTGTCTCTTAACGGGGTGTGCTTTTTCCAAAATATCAAAATCGTAGTCGCTGTATCCCATAAGCCGGAAAGTTTCTCTCTCTGTTAAATATCTGTAATCACCATTTTCTCTTTTTATCACTCCAGAATTAGGGCAACGATCCTGTCTTGTTGTTATAGTCCAAGCGAAATCTTTAATTGTTGGAATGAATCTTTGATAGTTTTTATTTGTGTGATCGGTGTTTAAATCAGCTAGTTTGTTTAACATAGAAGGTTGCTTAACTGTGTAACGATCGCTGACCTCCTCGTCAGGTTCTAAGAAATCGCTGATTGGTCTACAAGGTTTTCTCTTTAAGGTGCTAAAGTCAAAGCTTTCGCCATTTAAAAGTGAAATTACGTATATTCTATTTCTATTCTGTGGAATCCCAAAGTCCATAGAATTAAGGACTTCATATGAATTTTCGTACCCTAAATTTTCTAATTCTTTTAGATATTGTTGAAACCCTTGTATCATGTCTTTATCTAAAACACCTGCTACATTTTCCCAAATAATGACTTCTGGTTTGTGTCTTCCCATACTCTCAACAATTCTTAACGTTTCGTGCATTAAAGACGATCGTGTCTTGTCTTCGTCTTTTCCTCCCCATCTTTGCCCAGATCGGCTGTAATCTTGGCAAGGAGATCCGTGTATTAATATGTGTGGTGTTAAGTGTGCAATATAATCTAAAACAGATAACGCGTCTGCCTGATTGGTTCTCCAATTTGTAGAAAGAGCATTGTATGAGCGAACTGCTTTTGTGTCAATTTCTACATAATCTAGGCTCTTGTAAAGAATTCCCATTTTTAACAATGCCTTACTAGCAGAAGCGATTCCACCAAACAATTCCAGAATTTTAAGGTATTTACCTTGTTCAAGTAATATTGGATTTTTTAGAGTAGTCTGCAGTATCATAAATTTCTCCTTTCTAGCTAAATCGTAAGTAAAGAGTGGAATTACCAATCTTAAATTTGGCTTTTCTTTTTTTGGTGTGGTGCCAGTATCTGTAATTTGAAAACAGGTAATCTGATAAATCGTCTTCATTTTTTATTGGGCGATCAATTTCAAACTCTGATTCTTCTCGGCCAATTACATCATCAGATTTCTTTAGTTTCAACGTGTCTATTTGACTAGAAAGGTATGTAAGAATTTTCCAGTAATCAATATCTTCATCGGCAATCTCTTTTCCATCTATAATTGCTTTCTCAATGGTAATAAACATATTTGTTCTCCTTTTATTTTTTATATTTCAGCGCTATGCAGTGCTAGTCGAAAGGCTGAATTTTTGCCGTTTCGTTGCGGAGCTTTTACCATGCTCCAGAAAATATGCAAGGGCAGCGCCAGCTGTTCATTTTACCCTTGTGTATTTTCGAAGGTCCTTACGAGAAACAGGGTGAACTGACCAAAGGGAAGAAGCTTCGACCTGCTTTCGCAGTTAGGAACCGTGAGCAATGGTAAAAATGTAGCGCGAAATGGAAAAAATGGGTGATTCTGGAAACGGGAGCTGCAGGCGAATGTTTCCTACCACTTTTCTGGCCGGAAGAGTCTGAGCTATGCTCTGACGGCCTGGTCTTGACCTGATACAATCCTTTTGCGAAAAGGTGCTGGTGCTGACTGGTGCAGGCACGGAGCCACCAAAGCAAAGCGACTGGGAGAAGGGACGACTCCCTCAAAGCTTAGGTACCTGGTAGTCAAAAGAGAAAGCATTCCGGTCTGATCAAGGACCCACTGGACCGCTGAGAAGGAATGTCTTTCTTTCCTTAAAAGATAATGAAAAAGAAAAACCACAAAACAAAAGTCTGCTTTGTGGTGATCTTTTCTTACTTCTCTATACCGAAGCCTTCACATTCATCATGATTGTGAATATCCTGTACTTCTTGAACAGCTCCTTCCGTTTGATCATCATACAGACAAAAGACTGTTTCCCCAGATTTGAAAAGAGTAAGGGCTTTTTCTTTGCTAATTTTTATCATTCCGTCCCAAGAATACATAAATTGATACCCTCCATTTGGTTTTATTTGTTGAGTCATGCTAAATTCTAAAAAAAGTGATCAGCCAATTCTTTTCCAGTTTCCAAGTAAGCTGAATATAGATCCAAGTCGTCCACAATACCGCTACATCTGTGTACGTACTGGCTACCTATAAAGAAAAGCACTCCTTCCAGTTGCTTTAGTATTGCTAAAGTAGAATCCCTGATAAGTATTTCTCTTTGGATAACCATTTCCTGCAGTTGTAATTTTTTTGGTTCCAAAATGATTGTAGAATGCCGAAAAATGACCTCGTTTTTTGGGTAATTCGTATCAATGCTCAAATTGGCATTCAGACAATTTTCTCTGGTGGATTTGTACAAAGAGACTAGGGTGTTGATTCTCTCTTTTTCTTCATTTGAAAGGGATTCTTGATCAATTGCTTGTAATTTTTTGTAAGTTTTTAGTAGAAGCTCTGTTCTGTCTTCTGAAAAGGCAACACCATTTCCAGCGAAAATCATGGTCAATGCGCTTCGATTGATTGAGCCTAAAAGTGTAAGCTCCAAAGTGAAATCGTCCCAGTTTGAGTACATTGTATTCTCTCCTTCTATTGTTTGGTTTTTCTTGTCTTTTTCTTCAAATTTATCACCTGCAGCCAACCTATACGTAAATAAAACACGAATAAAATATCATGCCGGTAATTTGAAAAAGAAATTATTCACGAACATTATCTAAATTTCAGCGACTACTTTATTGTTTATTGATAAAGTAATTAGATCATCTGTAAGATCTATCCGATCAACAACAATTTTTAGATTGTCTATACAAAACGAATTTATAGAAAATACTCCTGTAGTGTCGTCAAAAAGTATTTCTGTTTCATTGAGATAGTTTTTAATCCCCTCTTCCGATTGGTGAAATAGTTCCTGCCCACTTGCTATATTGACTGCCATAATGTGACCCAAAATGATAATTTCTTGTTCCTCAATTTGCATTAAATTTTTCCTCCAGTTTTTTGTAATTAAGCGTTATGCAGTGCTAGTCGAAAGGCTGAATTTTTGCCGTTTCGTTGCGGAGCTTTTACTATGCCCCAGAAAATACACAAGGGCAGCGCCAGCTGTTCATTTTACCCTTGTGTATTTTCGAAGGTCCTTACGAGAAACAGGGGGAACTGACCATAGGGAAGAAGCTTCGACCTGCTTTCGCAGTTAGGAACTGTGGGCAATGGTAAAAATGTAGCGCGAAATGGGAAAAATGGTGATCCTGGAAACAGGAGCTGCAGGCGAACGTTTCCTACCGCTTTTCTGGACGGAAGAGTCTGAGCTATGCTCTGACGGCCCTGGTCTTGACCTGATACAATCCTTTTGCGAAAAGGGACTGGTGCTGACTGGCGTAGGCACGGAGCCACCAAAGCAAAGCGACTGGGAGAAGGGACGACTCCCTCAAAGCTTAGGTACCTGGCAGTCAAAAGAGAAAGCATTCCGGTCTGATCAAGGACCCACTGGACCGCTGAGAAGGAATGTCTTTCTTTCCCTCCAGCCGGAACTGCTGCAAACAAAAAAAGCTATCATAGGATAGCTTTGAATAATATTGTGTTGCTTCTATTTCAGTTTTTTTAGGGTATCTTGAATATATTTCTTATTTTGATATACGGAAATGTGAATTTTATCAAGTGAATCAATTTTTTCCTGTAGTGTATCTTTGGTCTTTGTAAAAACATCTTCTAACAATTCTTCTGGACTTTTTTCTAGTAATTCCTCAAGTTCTTGATTCTTTATTTTTTCTAACGCGTAACTAGTGAGTTTAGCAGCATTCGAGAAGTTCATATTTTCAATTTTTGTTTTCCCATTTTTGAGATCGTAGAGTGTTCCTATTTTAACCCCAGATTTCTTGCTGATCTCTTTTATGTCAGTGTTGTCGTTCTCTAAGCTTAGCCATTCGATTAGTTGCTTGTCAGCGTACATTTAAACAACCCCTATCTATTAAATATTATTAATAGATATATTTTACTATGGTATTCCGTGAGAAGTCAACGGAATACCATAGTTAATCAATAGCGCGACAAAGCTCTTAAGGCTTCTTGTATGTTCGTCTCAAACATGTTTAGCCGACTTTCACGATAAGATTCGTGAATGTTTTTTTTGAAGAAATCTAAATCTTTCTTTTCATATGCCTTGAACCATTCGATTTCCTTTTCAGAAGCTGCTTCAAAGTCATGTTCCACATGGAGCGACCAATCATAAAAAGCTGGTGTTTCTAAGCTAGAGCCTTCTGACGTGTAATTCATTATCAATAGGTGAAAATATTTTTCTTTCACATCAATAATTTTAGCCACTAAACCACGAGTAACACCCTCATTAAATTTTATGAAGTTTCCAACCAGACTAGAATAATCAGTGCTTATGCTGCTTTTAGTAAAATCAATACTTTCGCCTTCTGAAACGCCTTTGTAGTAAGCTTCGGATATTTCTGGGTTAGGTTCATTGTAAGTGTTACTTCCAGTTTCTCCATCAAAATTGTTGAAAAAATCGTCGTATGCTTCTTCAACTTCTTTAGGAATTATGACCATCAAGCCATATTCTTCTGTAAGTTGCGCCCTTTGCTCTTCAAATCGGCTTTCTAACCCATTTAGAAAGCCCGTTATGTAACTACTCTTAAGGCTTTCGGTGAAGTACCTGTTTCTTTTTAGGTGATTTTCCTCATAGTAGGAGTCAACGAATTTTTTGCTGTAGAAAATAAGTGCTTCATAAGCTAAAATGTACAATTCTTTTCCAAGTTCCAAATCACTTTGGTTCCCAATGAACTTGAGCTGTTTGGTTCTTCTTTGATTACCTGGAAGAACTTCACCAGAAACAAAAACTTTGAGTCTGAAATTTTCTGCAATAATCAGAGCTAGACTCTTTTCCCACCAGAAGAGTTTCTTACTAACAGTGATACTTTCTTGATTGATTGGCTCTTTATCTAGTTCGGGATCATGGATATCTTCCTTACTGATATCATATTTCATTCTCAATTTTTGAGCTAATAAGAATGCTGACTGACATTCTCCATCATCGTGTTTATCCTTTGAAATTGCCAGTAGTCCACGTATTTTCTTTACTATTTCATCATATTTTTTTCGGTTAGTCATGCTTGTTCCCCATTTCTTTTTTGATTTTAGCACTTTTTTGTAATTAAGCGCTATGCAGTGCTAGTCGAAAGGCTGAATTTTTGCCGTTTCGTTGCGGAGCTTTTACCATGCTCCAGAAAATATGCAAGGGCAGCGCCAGCTGTTCATTTTACCCTTGTGTATTTTTGAAGGTCCTTACGAGGAACAGGGTGAACTGACCAAAGGGAAGAAGCTTCGACCTGCTTTCGCAGTTAGGAACCGTGGGCAATGGTAAAAATGTAGCGCGAAATGGAAAAAATGGGTGATCCTGGAAACGGGAGCTGCAGGCGAACGTTTCCTACCGCTTTTCTGGCCGGAAGAGTCTGAGCTATGCTCTGACGGCCCTGTTCTTGATCTGATACAATCCTTTTGCGAAAAGGGACCGGTGCTGACTGGCGAAGGTACGGAGCCACCAAAGCAAAGCGACTGGGAGAAGGAACGACTCCCTCAAAGCTTAGGAACCTGGCAGTCAAAAGAGAAAGCATTCCGGTCTGATCAAGGACCCACTGGACCGCTGAGAAGGAATGTCTTTCTTTCTCTCCAGCTGGAGAAGCTATCAAAACTTGACAGCTTCATTTTGTTATTAAGTTTCTTCTTTATGCAGCGGAATGTAATTTTTATTTGATTGCTCCAAGAAATCAATGCAGTGATCCGCTAGTACATCATGGTAATGATTTACTACGACTTTTTTCTCTAAAGTCACTGGAATGTTTTCGCTGTAATCAGCATGACGAATCCTGTATCTGTGATACCCTTCTGGGACCTCCTCAAGTTCGATTCGTTTTTCTTTAGTCCAGAAAAATTTTATATTTTTCGTGTGTGGATTGGTAACCAAGAACTTACTTTTGAATGGTTTCAAATTGTTCATGTTGTCCTCCTTGATAATTTTCTAATTAAAAAATGTTGATAATCATATCCTGTAAATTCTTAGCAAATTCGACACCATTAGAATTCCCTAGGTTATTTTCTATGAAATACAAAATATCTGCTTTATCATCATCATAAGTCCAGTCTCGCCTTTTAAAGTTGTAAATGTGAAGGGTTATTTCCTCTGCCAGTTTCTCCATTTCTTCTTTTTGTTCAGCGAGAATCAAATGTTTTCTTTGTTGTAAAACAGACTTTAGGTTTTTTTGAAGTAACCGCCGTTCAGCACTATCGTAATGCTTTCTACTTGTGATTTGTTGCTCCATGATTTCCAATGTTTCTTGGTCGGATTTAGTCCAGATTTGTTCAATCATCATTTTCTCCTTCTGGTTGTTCTTCAAATATTACTTGGTATTTACTACAGGATTCATTTTCTGGGTAGTATATCCTGCAGTCTGTAACAGTATCACCAAATTCATTTTTTAGGCAAAACTCTGAATCAGTTTCAGAGTTTTGCACAATTTCAACTAAATTCTTGAGTGCTTCTAAGAAATCTTCTTTTTTCATGCTCTTTAACATGAAGTCAAACGTACTACTTTTTCACTACGAAGTATGACCATAGCATTATGCTTCAAAAACTCTTCTGTGTTGCTTTCGAGAATTGCCGTGAGTGAACCACGTGGAACCATGCTCTCAAGCGCACTTTCCAAATCTTCATATACTTCGGAGTGGTCGGCTAAATAGGTTCCAATGTACTCATAATCATGCTTAGTTAAGACATGTAACGACGTAATCGCTTCGATTATTTCTTCAAATGTCAAGCCTAATTTTTCTGCAGTTTCGATTATGGGTTGTAAAAAGTAATCATATTCCATGTTTATAACTCTCCTTTTTGATAAATGCTGATTTCCTTGGGCTTAATGTAAAACTCAATACGTGAACGATTATCCAGATTTCCAATTACGAAAGAGTCTTCCTCTATTTGTCCATCGTATTCAATACCTTCTTTGAAGTATTTCATGATAAGTTTTTGACATTCCTGCAAACAGCAGGCAACTGCTTCATCTTTATCAAAGAACGATTTGACAATTGATTCTGTTTCCTCTCCTTCCCAGTCTTCTTCGTTTCTAATAACCGAGAAGACAACTGTTTTTACAGCACTAAGCGGAATTTCAATTGATTTATCTGATTCAATTGCTTCTGTAGGCTCCTTCCCTTGCTTTTCGAGCATTTTTACAATGTTTTCGCCGTAGTGATCCCCAAACTGCTCTAAGAACTCCTCACATGTCAATTCTGATAGGTTCTCTGCAAGATTCTGTGCTTCTGTTACAGCGTAGTGTTTTTTCCCCTCATCTGATAAATTTTGGTAGTATTTCACCTTTGGAGAACTTTCATCATGACACCAATCTTCTTTGAGAATTAAGTAATATTCTTCAAGAAATATGGCACTCTGTAAGTTTTTCAAATCTCTTTTTTCTAAAGTTTCATGTAATGGTTGCATGTTTATTCCTCCTGTTTTTGTAATTTCAGCGCTATGCAGTGCTAGTCGAAAGGCTGAATTTTTACCGTTTCGTTGCGGAGCTTTTACCATGCTCCAGAAAATGCACAAGGGCAGCGCCAGCTGTTCATTTTACCCTTGTGTATTTTCGAAGGTCCTTACGAGAAACAGGGTGAACTGACCAAAGGGAAGAAGCTTCGACCTGCTTTCGCAGTTAGGAACCGTGGGCAATGGTAAAAATGTAGCGCGAAATGGAAAAAATGGGTGATCTTGGAAACGGAAGCTGCAGGCGAATGTTTCCTACCGCTTTCTGGCCGGAAGAGTCTGAGCTATGCTCTGACGGCTCTGGTCTTGACCTGATACAATCCTTTTGCGAAAAGGGACCGGTGCTGACTGGCGTAGGCACGGAGCCACCAAAGCAAAGCGACTGGGAGAAGGAACGACTCCCTCAAAGCTTAGGTACCTGGCAGTCAAAAGAGAAAGCATTCCGGTCTGATCAAGGACCTACCGGACCGCTGAGAAGGAATGTCTTTCTTTCCCTCCAGCTGGAACAGCTGCAAATAAAAAAACTGCTTGAATAATGAAAAATTCAAGCAGCTTGTTCTATTCTTGTTTATTTATGTCTCCCAATCGATTCTGTTAACGGCCAATTCAAAGTCTGCGAATACGCCTAAAACTTCATACTGTTCTTTTTGGCTCAATTTATTGAACGCATTTACAACCCTTTTTTTCTTGTATTCAGTTGTGACAATCTCACATAATTCCATGATTGCAAAAAAGGGTTTTTTGTTCATTTCTATGGCTGTTTCGGTTAAATAAGTATAGACTACCTCCTGTTTTCTGTTTAATTCTATCCATGTCATGTTGTGGTGATCTAGCAGGTGGGCAGCCACCTCTTTTAAAATTTCGTATTGTTCTTTTATAGATAGTTTTCTGTAAGTATCCAGAATAACTGTGTAACCAAAACCGACTAAAATATTTTTATGAAAATCGTTGAGTGTGAAGAAAATAGACTGACTCCTGTTTTGTAGAGTAGTTTCTTTTAAATGCTCAAAAATAATAATCTGATCTTTTGTCATGGGCATATTTTTCAATAGATTTCCTGCCTTTCTTTTAAGAGTCTCAATCCTGAACATATCTACTTTTAATCAACTCAATTGATAAAATTACATACCCGTCTTTTACAAAGTCCTTTTCCTTCTCCTTCCTACCGAAAATTCCAACAATGATTGCGAAAACCATTGATCCGGTGTATTCCTTAGATTTTTGATCGAAACTCTGTAAGAGTAACAAGTCGTTGACTCGAAAGGGTCTATCATCTTTTCTGACCTCAAAAGTTTTAGATCCCAACTCTAAATCTCTGAAATAATCTGGATCAATTTTCAAATCATGGACTATTCTTTGGTTTTTGAATCGAATATCGTTCATGCTTCGACCCCTCTTCTCCAATCAAATATGTTTTCTGTTACTGTAGAATCCTTTTCAATTTCTGATAGGTCTGTACTTGTGTTATCCCAATTGAACGAAAATTTTCCATTCTTAAATGAAATGACACCATAAGTATCCCAGTAGTTATTCCAAAGACGATCATGTTCGTAAATTTCAATCCCTGCACAATCGTTTCGGCCAGAATATTGACATAAGGTTTCTCGGATAATTGGAATTGCTATGACTTTATTCTCCTTTTCACTGTAATATACAATTAGGTGGTTCCCCAAGCCTTCGTCTACATAGTAACCATATACCCATTCACCTGTCTTAATGCTTTTTGCTTTAAACTTGATTTCTCTCACTTCATATTCTCCTTTCGTATGTTTTTTTCTATTCTCCGGAGAGAAAATATCCAGTTGATCAAGAGCGCAATTACTAATAACTCAGGAATACTCATATCCAATCACTCGCTCCTTTCATTGCTATGATTGTGAACCGCTTTAATAATATGGGTAGGTGTTTCACGACTACAGAAATCCTCAAATTCTACATCTGTGCATTTTATAAGATAAGGTTTAACACTTAAAATCTGTTCTTCCTCGTTGCCTTCATACTCATTTGTGGAGTATATGACATGTGCCACATTTTCTTTTTCGATTACCTCGGCTGCAGACTTTCTTAATTCTCGCATAATACTTGAATAGTCTTCTTTACTTACGGTTTCCCAACCGGAATTTGGGCTTAGTATTCTAATTGTTTTTATCATTGTGTTCCCTCCAACACTAATTTTTTATATTTCAGCGCTATGCAGTGCTAGTCGAAAGGCTGAATTTTTGCCGTTTCGTTGCGGAGCTTTTACCATGCTCCAGAAAATACACAAGGGCAGCGCCAGCTGTTCACTTTACCCTTGTGTATTTTCGAAGGTCCTTACGAGAAACAGGGTGAACTGACCAAAGGGAAGAAGCTTCGACCTGCTTTCGCAGTTAGGAACCGTGGGCAATGGTAAAAATGTAGCGCGAAATGGAAAAAATGGGTGATCCTGGAAACAGGAGTGCAGGCGAACGTTTCCCACCACTTTCTGGCCGGAAGAGTCTGAGCTATGCTCTGACGGCCCTGGTCTTGACCTGATACAATCCCTTTGCGAAAAGGGACCGGTGCTGACTGGCGCAGGCACGAAGCCACCAAAGCAAAGCGACTGGGAGAAGGAACGTCTCCCTCAAAGCTTAGGTACCAGGCAGTCAAAAGAGAAAGCATTCCGGTCTGATCAAGGACCCACCGGACCGCTGAGAAGGAATGTCTTTCTTTCCCTCCAGTTGGAACAGCTGCAAATAAAAAGGATCACTTGAATTGTGTGGAATTCAAGCGGTCCTCTTTTCTGTTCCAGTTTTTTTGATACTGGCCGTTAATCTCAATTAATACTATTCTTCTAAATCCGGTCGATCTGTAAATTTATCTGAGCTGGAGCTGCAAAACGGGCAAAAGTTCAGACTGTTTTCATCATCACTAAAAACCTTAAATGATACTCCACATGCTAGACATTGCTGTGCGCCATCTACATTTATTAAATCGTTATGGTCATTCATGTTTTTAACCCCCTATTCCTTTGTGGATACATTGTCACATTCCCAATCTAACTCAGCTATTTCAACTGCTTTGTCTAATGCTGCTTCCAATGCTTCTTCTTCATTTTCTGCTTGAATTGTAAACGTTTCGCTACATTGTAAAGTAACCTTGTACTCCTTTAGCATTTTTCCACCGCTTTCTGGCAACTAGTGTTGTTTGTAGTTTTTTCTATCTTATTCTGACTTTCAAACCCTCCATAGAAACATTTCTGTAGCCAACAAGATAGTAGCCGTTTGTGTTACTCTCAACGGACGTTCGAACCCATATATCCTTATCGTAAAAATCATCATATATCAGTGCTTCAATCCTGCTGCCGCTGGTAAACTCATAGTAATTCTCAAGTTCAAAACGCCCATTTTCATTTTCACGAATAATTCCTTCTTTTTTTACTGGTGTTTCAAGGTATTGTACTAAATAATTGAAGTCTTCCAGTTTGTCAAAAGCCTTTCTCAGTTCATTGTAGGCTAACATTTCGTCTGGAGTAAAAGAATCAATGTCAATATCTTGGAAACTTTCTTCATTTTTGTACCCCAATTTTCGGAACGATCGCTCAATCTCTTCATTTAAAACTTTGCTTGCTGCAAGATATTCTTGAATTGTTTTCATTTGTTTTCCTTCTTTCGTCTTTTCTGTGTTGGCCGTTGCCCTGGTGTTGATAATTGTTCGTTTTCAAAAAAGTTATCATGGAAGATCCACAGTTGCTGTTGGAGAATTTTCTGGCTGCAGATAGAGAATTGTTTGTCATAAATCAATACTCAATTTCTTTCCCTTGTGCATTCCATGCACATTCATGTGTCTTATTGCTCTTAAAATAAGCAGCCATATCAGAGTCAACTGAGACATATCTAAACCATTCAATATCAAAAATATCGAATTCATATCTTTCGCTGTTCGAAGTGAAGTGTAAAGCCTGCTCATCATTAATAAGGTCTTGCACTAGCATAAGAGAAGAAACGTTCTCGTAGGTAACTTTCACCTGTTCGTCTCCGTTATCTTCGATCATGATACATAAAACTTTTTGTGTTTCCATTTGCTGTCCCTCCAGGTACTTGTTGTATTATTTTTTTAAAATGGAATACAACACTTCATTTAAATGTTTGATTAGTTGCTCTTCCTCAGCTATAGTAAATTGATTTTCTTCTCCAACAAAGTATGCTAAGGGTGTGATCGACTCGCAGTAATCGGTTTTGTTTATAGAAATTAACTCAATAATGTGCATTTGATCATTGTTGTTCGCAGATTCAACAGATTTTCCAATGTGTAAAAAGTTTGAATGTTTTCGCCTGTTGACAATGTCTAGTAAAGCCTCAACATTTGATTCTTGTTTGTAAATTATTGTTTTCATTTGTTATCCTCGCTTTCTGGGTACCTTACAAGTCTAAACTCATAACAGCAACGTCTTTGTCCTCTTGGGTGATTCCAATGTATCTTAATGTTTCACGTTGTGAAGAATGGTTCAGCAAATCTTGAATGATCTCAATGTCAATTCCATTTTTGTACAACGAATAACCAAACGTTTTTCTCATGGAGTGACTACCAATATTTTCTAAACCGATTTTCTTTGCTGCTTCACTCAAAATTCTCCAAACCTGTTCTCGGCTAATTGGTTGATCAATTCCCTTTCTACTGGTAAATAAATAGTGATCAAAGTTTTGAGTGGCCATTACTCCGGGGAAAAATTCTGTTACATATTCCAAGATTGCTTTTTTTAATTTGTTCGATATGATTATCGAATTATGTTTGCCGGTCTTTTTTTCTTTCATTTCTAAACGATCCTTAATGACTACCTTGTTTCGTGAGATAGTCAGAACATCAGATAATTTTAACCGACGTAAATCAGAAATTCTGTAAGCTGTGTTTATTCCGATTGAAAACAGCAGCACATTTCTTTGCCCCATTTTTCCAGCTGCTAAAATGGCCTTCATGTTGTCAATCTGTTTTCTATCTCGGATAGGTTCTACAATTTTCATGATTTTCACCTTTCTAATCGAATGTAACATAACTACATTATAACATAGTTTATGTTGCGTTCAAAGCTCTTGAAATAAAAAGGCTACTCACGAATGGTGAATTAGCCCTAGAGCCATAAGGGGTTTCTCATTTTCGCCAATGTAACACAATCCGATTGTGTTGCATTCGTTATCAACGATCTTTTTCAAAAAATTGATTCATTTCCGATACAGCAGAATCAGTCTTGTTATATAGTGTCGTCGCAAATCTGTTTCTAAGCTCTTTTGGGATAGCTGGATACATACGATACTTTTTTTTCAAGAGTATGTATTGATATCCCAGCAAAAAATTAGTGTAACATATCGGAAAATTTGCCTTTAGAAAGGATAGCATAAAATAGTCAATACTCACGAATATTTGCAAGTCTAATTCTTTGCCACCTAACACATCAATCATTCCCCAATTTGATTCTATATAATGATTCTTAAAGGTCTCTTTAATGGACTCTTGCTTATTTTTAGGAAAATGACTAATTGCAAAGAATTCTATCCAGGATAATGTGTAGGCACTTTGAGGATAAATGTATGTGTCCGGATCGATAAGAGTGCTATACCTTTCTCTTTTTATTGAGTTCAAATAGCTACGACCTCTAAATTTTTTTTTGTTCATAAACTCCTCCTTCTCAAGACTATTATTTCAATCAATTAAATCATTAACAGTGCATTTTAAGGCATGAGCTAGAGCTGCATACTCATAAGTCCTACGTGGTTTTGGACAAGCTGCAATACCTGTTTCAATGAATTCTATTGTTAGCTTCATATGTCCGGAGCAACCTGCCATAATACCTACTGCTGACTTTTCAGCTAATTCTAATATTGACAAATTAGCCTGTTCCCTTTTGGTTTGTAATTTTGACTTCATTGTGCCGTTCCTTTCCTCTGCGTTCTCGTTGTTTCTTCATTGTGTTGAATTATGGGTTTAAAAATCCTGCTTTTATAAGTTCGTAGTGTGCCTTAATGAGTCTTTCCATTGTGTGTGCTGGATAGTATCGCTTTTTATTTGGACTGTGTTTCTTTTCATGTTCAACAATCTGTTCCCACATAAGACGGGCTTCATCAGAAACTTTGCAAGTGATCTTGCTATTTAGGTGCGAACCTGATTTATCTAGGTTTGCACCTATTTCATCATTCTCTACCTCTAGGATCAATTCCTGTGTTTTTACTTTCGATTTCAATTGAAAATACCTCCTACTCTAATTAATTGTTGTGTCAGAGAGCAATTCTAAGAGCGTTTCAAAATATTTTTAACAGGATTGTACATAAAAACTTTTTAGACGTGCCTGTTCTTTTGTGCTAGAATCGTTATTTGTGAAAACTAGCAAATTATTAACACCCCCTCTATTGTTCGGGATCTATCTGCTTTTTCCGGGTGATCATTCACCTGCAGAACCTGTGTAACTAGGTTAAACACGAATGAAAAATCATGCCGGTTGTTCGGCCAACCTCTTAATCACGAATATTAGTTGATATACTCCAAATCCCTAGTTTGTTTTCTTTTGCCTGCTGCTCCTTCATTTCTAAATCTTTTAAGAATTTCGTGTTTTCTGAATCAATGTATGCAATTTTAGCCAATCCTTCTCTAATAAGAATTTCTTGTACCAAATTTCCATCAACAAAAACATAGGCCAAATATCTTGGTTCCCATTTTTTTGTATCTTCCAGGATTTTACCCTGGTCAAACATTAGTTCAACTTTCTTTGCATTTTCCAAAAGTTCTTTTGTTCGGTGACTAGCTTCTTTTCCGAAAGGCTGCACCTCCGTGTTGGGCTTAACAGTTTCTGGTGTATCAATGAGCAAGAAACGAACCATCATTTTTTCTCCATTATGAATAAATTCTGTTGTATCTCCATCAACAAATTTACTAATAGAAACGGTAATAAGCTCCTCTCTAGGAAGTTCCTTATTCCCAGATTCTTTACTTTGACTAAAAATTGTAGCAGCTGCTGCAAACAGGGTTAAAAATATTAAGCCTATCTTTTTTTTGTTCATGTTTCCCCTCCTTTATGACTCAATGTTATCGTTCTTACTATCACCTAGATTGGAATTTACTTCATCTAACGAGATTGCTGAACTAATAAGCAAACAGAAGCTGAGAAACATGTATGCAGTTGCTACATATGTGAGAACAAACGAGAATTTTATAAAAAATAGAACGTTCCCAGTAAGTGTTACAATGAACGTAATCGCTGAAATAACAGTATGCTTTGCTGCAGCATTCACTTGATCCAATGTTCGTTCAATTTCTTCTCTATCTTTTTTCATGGCTTTTATCTCCTATTTTCAAAATATGTACACAGGAAACAATGGCTTCCTGCTTCCGTAACATCAGATTTCATTTCAAAACCAATCACCACTGAGCGTTATAGTAACGTTTGGGTGTTCTTTAGTAAATCCCACTGCATCGGATTTTATTTCACCATTTAGAAATTTAGAAACTGTATCCAATGCTTTATAGTAAGTCACAGATTCATCGTTGTGTTTGTGTTGGGAAAATTCTAGTGCTTCTTGCTTGGTCATTACACAGTCAATGTCTGGAACGTCAGAGCAGGCTTCGAAATCATAAAATTGATTAAATCTATCAAGTACAACATATCCATTTTTTAACTTACTGTAGCATTGGCTGCAAAAAACTAGTTTGTTGTAATAGCGCCAATTACGTGATCTAAACCATTTCTTCGCAAGTCTTCTATTACTTATGAAGGAAGGAACAGGAAATATGTCACCATCATTATCTACTTCTGTTTCGCCTTCAAAAATGTAATTGCCCTCTGAAACAGTCTCTTCACATCTACAAAAATCGCATTTTTCCTGAAATAATTTAATCATATCAGTTCTCCTTTATAGTTTTTTATTAACTGGCTGCAAGAGACAAAAATCTCCTGCAGCTGTTGGCCATTAAAAAAACCAGAAAGGCATTTCTTCCGTTAGTTCTTCGATTACTTCATTCATTTTCCGCCACTCAAATAAATGCCCATCAAGAACGGTTAAATCGCCTAATTCCGGTATTTTGGGAAATGTAATATCCTTATCCTGAATGTATTCTCTACTGTACTCTTTCAATTCTCCCCATGTACATCTAGTTGTTGTATCAAGTTGATCGCAGGAGCCAATATCCAAGTTTGTCTGAGAACTGTAGAAATTTTCTGCTTCCTCTTGACTCCTTGCAATAATACAACCTTCATCATTTATCAAGTAAACATTTTTATCCATCTTTACCCCTCCTGTGCTTTCTCTTTTTCAGCATTTTTAGCGCGACGTTCTTCTGTTTGTTGTTTAGACTCCAGGGCTTTGAAGTTTGTGGCGTTGACGTACTTGTCATAGATAGGATTACCGTCCTTTGTGTAAGACGAAAAATCGTTGAAGCCTTCGATACGAACGGGGCTGCCTTTCGTAAGATAATCGGCCATATTGTCAGCGATTTTGTTTTTCTCAGTGGAGAATGCCTTGACAGTGACAGGGACGGATCTACCGGTCGGTGTAGTAGTCATAACAGTAATTTCAGTAACTGCTGTTCCTTTCTTAGTAAAATTAACGTAAGGATCTTTAGCCAAACGTCCTTCGATTGATACAAAATTATCCATTTTCATGTTGTTTTCCTTCTTTCACTTAATTATTTTTCAGTAGCTGCCTTTGAAAAGAACTCCAACTTTGCAAGGTATATTCTTTTCTTTTAAGAATCTACCAAGTGTCTTAGCATTAATACTTGCTTCTCGCAGGCTTTGCTTTTCTTTGAATATTTCTTCTTGTCCTTCCCCGAAACACTCTTCTACTAAGTCTTCAAATTGATTTTCTGGAACCAATACATGAATTACATGAGTACAAATGCCTTGTTTGTTCCACCTTACTTGAAAATAGGGTGAATCTTCCATTTTCCATTCACCTCCTTGCATATAGCTCTTTATCTCCTTTCTTAAATTTTTTATATTTCAGCGCTATGCAGTGCTAGTCGAAAGGCTGAATTTTTGCCGTTTCGTTGCGGAGCTTTTACCATGCTCCAGAAAATACACAAGGGCAGCGCCAGCTGTTCATTTTACCCTTGTGTATTTTCGAAGGTCCTTACGAGAAACAGGGTGAACTGACCAAAGGGAAGAAGCTTCGACCTGCTTTCGCAGTTAGGAACCGTGGGCAATGGTAAAAATGTAGCGCGAAATGGAAAAAATGGGCGATCTTGGAAACGAGAGCTGCAGGTGAACGTTTCCTACCGCTTTTCTGGCCGGAAGAGTCTGAGCTATGCTCTGACGGCCCTGGTCTTGACCTAATACAATCCTTTTGCGAAAAGGGACTGGTGCTGACTGGCGCAGGTACGGAGCCACCAAAGCAAAGCGACTGGGAGAAGGGACGACTCCCTCAAAGCTTAGGAACCTGGTAGTCAAAAGAGAAAGCATTCCGGTCTGATCAAGGACCCACCGGACCGCCGAGAAGGAATGTCTTTCTTTCCCTCCAGCTGGAATAATAGAAGGTTAGAAACTAACCTTCTATGTATTTTCATTCAATAACTTTAGGATATCCTTTGCAGGACTCTCTATTATGTGTCGCATGAATACTCTTGCAGCGATTGCTTGATACCCAAACCCACAATGTAAATCTAATGCTTTTTGTGCTTTCCGTTCTAACCACTCAAAATTTTCATACCCCATGAATCGGTTTATTTTACTCATGAATTTAGCTTCAAAAGCGTTCATTTTTCTTTCGCATGTGACCATTTGCTTACTCCTCTGTATTCCCCAAAAGGTTCATTTCAATCGTTTCATAGACTTGTCTTGTTTTTAGTCTTTTGAAAAAGACTAAATCAAAATGAGTTCGAAGTATTTGAATTTTTTCTCCTTTCTCCAAAATGAAGCCATCAATTATTATTTCTTTATTTAATGTGTAGATTTCTCCTTTTTCCATTGTTATTCTCCTTTTATTTTTTTAATTTTTGTAATTAAGTGCTATGCAGTGCTAGTCGAAAGGCTGAATTTTTGCCGTTTCGTTGCGGAGCTTTTACCATGCCCCAGAAAATACACAAGGGCAGCGCCAGCTGTTCACTTTACCCTTGTGTATTTTCGAAGGTCCTTACGAGAAACAGGGTGAACTGACCAAAGGGAAGAAGCTTCGACCTGCTTTCGCAGTTAGGAACCGTGGGCAATGGTAAAAATGTAGCGCGAAATGGAAAAAATGGGTGATCCTAGAAACGGGAGCTGCAGGCGAACGTTTCCTACCACTTTCTGGCCGGAAGAGTCTGAGCTATGCTCTGACGGCCCTGGTCTTGACCTGATACAATCCTTTTGCGAAAAGGGACCGGTGCTGACTGGCGCAGGCACGGAGCCACCAAAGCAAAGCGACTGGGAGAAGGGACGACTCCCTCAAAGCTTAGGTACCTGGCAGTCAAAAGAGAAAGCATTCCGGTCTGATCAAGGACCCACTGGACCGCTGAGAAGGAATGTCTTTCTT
>NZ_JADOEQ010000022.1 GCF_016745255.1 Enterococcus sp. BWR-S5
GATTTGGTTTTTAGTCGATTTCATTTTATCAGTTAGTTGTTCCTTTTTTGTGTTTGAACACTCAAAAAAGTGTTAGTGAGTTTTCCTTTAGGAATTTCCACCAACACAAAATATTATAGAGCCCTTTTCTTACCTACCTCATGTTAGTTATATTAACGATAGAGGAGGTAATCATAATTATTCTTGACAGCTCCTTTTAGTCCTGATAAACTGATTTTTGTAAAACGTAATAATTACGCTTTGTTGTTTAGCTAGTATATTTAAAGAAAGGAAGATAGTGGTGGCAAAAAAATCTAAAATTGCTAAAGCCGAGAAGCAACAGGAACTGATTCATAAATATGCACAGATACGATTGGAACTAAAGCATAATGGAGATTATGCAGCGTTAGCTAAGTTGCCTAAAGATTCTAATCCCAATCGTCTGAAGCTTCGTGACAAGACAGACGGACGCCCTCGCGGGTATATGCGAAAGTTTGGGTTGTCACGAATTAACTTCCGTGAGTTGGCACATCAAGGGCTGATTCCGGGAGTGACAAAAGCCAGCTGGTAAAACAACAGGCGTTCATCAGGATGTAGCATAGTTGATTTTTAAGAAGGAGGTTACTCATGGAAAAAACTGATTTATCCAGTGCTTATCGACGCTTGAAAAGTCCAAATATCAAGACGCGTAAACGTGCACTAAAAATTATTAAAGAGTATAAGAGGAACAAATTGAACAAAGCGGCCTAAGCTAACTGGTTGTGGCCTCTTGCATTGAGCGGCAAATGCTGCTTTTAAAGGAATCCTCATTGTTGGAGTCCAACAGGCTGATAGCCAAAAGAGCCGAGGAAAATTAATTCCTAGGCTCTTCTTACTGAGTAAACGAGTTTTTACACCTTTCTGTTTGTCATCGCAATAAAGCTATCTCAACGATGCGTCTTCAGCTTCCTTCATTGCTTCAAACAGCTTTTTGTAAAAACATTTTTCATCATATTCTTGTAATCCAGAGACTTGTCCATCCCCAATTTCCATAATTACTAGTTCTCCATTTGCTTTACGGGCATAATCAATTGTAAAAAACGATGAGGCGAGAGTTTGACCTTGTTCAGTTATGAATGCGAGCTCCTGCTGATTCAATTGGACCGTATCATTATGCCAGTAGTCGATGATGACAACAGGTATTGACCGCCAATAGAAGACGCGATATTCTTCAAAAATAGGTGAATGGCTTTTCGGATGATGGCCGATTTCTTTTAGTTCGACAAATTCTCTCAATACTATACCGCCAACTAGTTGTTCTCCCTGACGTTCAATAAACGTACGGATAACCCTCAGTGCTTGGGTAGTATCAGAAGGATCAGGTATGAAAAAGGCTTCGGCCCATTCATGCTTTCTGCTTTTTACGAAATCTTTGACAGTTACCGCTGATGAAAATTCATTGAGTAACTGAATCAAAGCTGACTCAGATAAATCTTCGCTCCATCTTGAATGGAGTGTATTTGCTCGGTCACTCCAACTTGGCGAGAGGTGAGTATTCGTATATTCCTGTAAAGAGGTACAAAGAATAACGTCTTGGCTTCTAGCCCACTTTTCTAAAATGCCATATTGTTCAGGTGTAAGCATCCATCCCCGATAAATAACTACCGCATTCTTTGGAAGCGTACGATTTAGTTTAACAATGGAAGCTTCTGTCAGCTTGTCTAATTCAATCAATCGAACCTCACAATAGTTCGCTGCAGCTGTGTATTCCTTCTCATAATCATAGTCGACCTGTTTCGGTGTGATTGGGTCAGCTGGAAATAAAAAAACGAGTGTCGTATGTTTCATTTTCTTTCTCCTTTTTGTTGTTCCTTCAACAGCATTAAATTGTCTGAATTGCCAACCAAATTATACCATTTCCTCAGTCTCTAATTTTATTTTTCGGATATTTGTTTCATAACCATTGATGGCTAGTCATTTTGCTATGCTATAATAGAACCACCAAACACTGTATAGGAAAGGAAAACAGCGTGAAAACAACGATTGAAATCATTGATAAAAAAACAGATGAACAGGCCGCGTTTAAGATTCATAGGCTGTCGCCCACGATTGAAAAGGTTATCGGCATTTTAAAGGAAGATGAACTTTTTTTGATTGGTGAGGCGGATAATGCGATGTATAAGGTTCCTTTTGAAGATATTTTTTACATAGAAGTAGTGGATAAAAAAAGTTTTATTTACACAGAAAAGCTGGTTTACCAAAGCGGGGAAAAGCTGTATCAGCTTGAGGAAAAACTTGAGCCCTTTGATTTTATTCGCGTGTCCAAGTCAATGCTGCTTAATATCGAGGGAATTAAGGCGATTACGCCGCTACTTAGTGGACGTTTTGAGGCGCTGTTGATGAATGGGGAGCGAGTAGCCATTTCAAGAAAATATGTTCCGGCGCTGAAAAAAGGTTTGGGAATGGAGCGATGAGATGAGAATCAAAGAATATTTAAAAGAAGCCTTTCGCCTGACATCATTAATATTCACTACATTAATTACAATCAATCTGTTCCTTCAAAACGAAGTAGCACATGATGTTCTTGAAGTGATGCTGCTGATTTCGGCAATCTCCGGTGCGTTGCATTTTCTATTAGATGACAATGGCAACTATTCCAATCGTCGCTTGATAATCAATCAGGTGCTGTATCTGTTGATTATCTTTATCCAGATTGCGATTGGTGATGTTTTACTTCAGTGGGAGCTTAAGCTAGGCGGGCTGCTTTTGAACTACGTAATCGTATTAGTTATCTATATCTTTATTCGAACGGTGATGTACAGCAAGGACAAAAAAGAAGCCGATGAAATCAATCAATTTATTCAAAAAAGAAACCGAGATAAGTCCTAAGTGACACTTATCTCGGTTTTTTTGCTTCTTAGTTTCGGATTTCGACCACTTGGGAAAATGGCATTGTTTCAGTAAAATCTATCCGTTATAGTTGATTTATCAACAAGAACAAGAAGGAGAAGATCAACATGAATGAACTAGTAAAGGTAGATAATTTAGGAAAACAATATGACGGTCAGCAGGTGCTAGACGGAGTGACCTTTGCAATTAAGGACGGCGAGCTGTTTTCAATTCTTGGACCAAATGGGGCTGGGAAATCAACATTAATCTCATTGATATTGGGTCTGGCAAAAGCCGATTCAGGAGAGATTTTGTTAGAAGGTAAGAAATTAGATTCCAACTCTACAGAACATAAGTCACTTATTTCTGTTGTTTTCCAAAATAGTATTCTGGATGCTGAGCTTTCAGTGAAGGATAATCTGGTGATGCGTGCGTACTTCTATACAAACAACTGGAAGGAAGCCAAAAAGCTGGCAAAGGACAAGCTGGCAGACGTACAGGGGAGTCACTTACTGAATAAACGTTATGGTGTCCTGTCCGGAGGAGAAAGAAGAAAGGTGGATATTGCCAGAGCATTGCTCAATACACCGAAGCTGCTTTTTCTGGATGAGCCAACGACTGGCTTGGATATTGCTTCTCGTGCAGAGATGTGGCGCCTGATTCATCAACTGAAAGAAAAATATAAAATGACCGTTGTCTTGACCACACATTACATGGAGGAAGCGAGAGATTCAGATAATATTCTGATGCTTTCAGCAGGGCGTATCTTAGCTTACAATTCACCGGAACAACTAAAAGAAGACTATCAATGTACCACACTTGAAGATGTATTTTTAGCAATTATTGATAAAGGCAGACCAGAGCAGCTCGTTGATACTTTGGCATAGAAAATAAAATTAAAATGACTGTTAAGCAGTTTTTAACAAAAGAGAGGGAGTTAATAAAATGAATGCACTAGTATATAGGGGATTATTATTATTTTTCAAAAACAAACAGGCGGTTGTCGGTTCATTTGTCGGTGCGCTGATTATGATTGGTTTATATGTTTTCTTATTAGGGGATAGCATTGTTAATCAGCTGTCTATGCTGTCTAATCCGCAGTTGGTTGTTGATACTTGGATGTTGGCAGGTGTGATAGGGATTGCTTCAGCGAGTTCAACACTTGGTTCAGTTAGTCAATTAATCCGTGATAAAGAACGGAATGTTTATACAGATTTTATGATTTCACCTGTTTCCAAAAGCAAAATTATGCTAGGATACTTTTTCAGTACCTTTCTAATTTCAAGCATCATCACATTGGCGGTAATCATCGTTTCTGAGCTGTACATTGTTTTCCTTTCAGATGGCGTATGGTTATCATTACCGAATTTCGGTCTGTTAGCGATTGCCGGTATTCTAACTGTGTTCTGTTCGTCTTCATTCATGTTTTTTGTCGCAAGCTTCTTCCGCCGTATTGATACATTTTCAACAATGACATCAATTATTGGTCCGTTACTTGGTTTTTTGACTGGATGTTATGTACCAATCGGCAGCTTACCGGAAGCAACACAAAATGTGATTCAATATTTTCCGCTGACAAGCGGCGTGGTACTGATTCGCCGTGTGTTAACTGAAAATGCGTTTGCCTCAGAAAATGCAGAAGCTGTTCAAGCCATCAAAGAAGAGCTGGGAATCGTAATGAATTATCAACATGAAATTTTAATTCCGGTACTAATTCTGTTGGTATCTAGTATTGTATTTCTGGGAATCGCTTTATGGAATGTAAAGAGAATTGAAATGAAACGATAAGAAAAATCTATCCCTATTGTCCTCGTAAACATCCATGAGGACAATAGGGATATTTTTAATGATTAAAAGAGTGCTTATCCTTTGTGAAACAAAAGGCTCTCTCTTATAGTAGAGGAGAAAGGGGAGCTTTTCATGAAAGAATTGTATGAACAGTTACCGGGGCGCTGGCTAGTTCAAGCAACAAATTTTCCCATGTGGCTGTCCGAGAAACGTAGAAATCCTTCAATCACTTACGGTGTATTAGCTGAGGAACCATTGACACTATCAGACTTAGTTGAGTACCGTGATCCCAAAGGAAAGATAAAATGTATCAAAGGCGTAGACATAGCTGTTGAAGCAGGAACGGGCTTTAAATGGCGCGGAGAAGGTATCTTGGCACTGTTAAGCAGTTATTGGACTATTGTGACAATGGAAGAGAACATTCTGATTATTCGCTTTGAAAAATCTCTAGTGACTCCGGCAGGACTTGATGTATTAATACGAGAGGGAACAACGATTTGTGATTTGAAGTTGGAGTTAAGGGAATCCTTGGAAAGCTACGGACTTAGTATTGAAGAATTTAGAAGCTTGAGTTGGCTTTAACAGGAAAAAGCAAGAATAAGCGGGGCTGTGACATTAGTATGCCTTAGCCCCTTAAAACTGGATAAACGGTGTTCCAGAAGTAACTTCTTCGACAATAAGTCGAAAATTCGCAAAAATTTGTGGGACAATTTTCGGAATTTCCGCCTTATTGCTTGAAGCTGACCACTTCTGTCACAACCTCTTGTTTTATGCTTGAATTAGCTGACGAATCGACGTTTCCAGTGTGTCTATTGAAATCGGAATAATGTTTTTACTGACAGATAAATCTGGTGTAAGCAATGCATGCTCACACAGGATTTTTTTATTTTCCCTATCAGCCGAGCGCTGCATCTCCGCAGATAGCTCATTATAAATCGTAGGACTGATATGGATTTTACAAGTCGTGACAGCTTCCAAGGTGTCTTTGTACAAGAGGTATTTCACATCGGAATCCGTAACAATATAGGCGTGAATCTGTGTCCGATTCAGTCGCAACAGCCCGCTGAACTCAATTGTGAATAGTCGCAACAGACTGGGGTTGATTGCCAAATCATAAGGAAGCGCGTCGGCCCATTCGGAAATTAAGTGTTGGAGCTCTTCAAAAAGTTTTTTTTGACAAGGGGAAAGAACATGCAGCTTACCTGGAAGGAAAAGTTGGTAGTTATCCCAGGCAGAGCGTATCAGATAAATCAATGCTCGTTCAAAAGGCTTATTTCCTAAAAAGGCTTGTTGGAAATGCTGTTCGAATCGTTCAATCAATACCTGAATATCCCTATTTTCTATAATAAATGCTTGGTGAAGGTGCTGAAAATCCGCTTCAATAGAAGCAAGACTCTGGAAAGAATAGTCGCAGCAATTGAAAATGGCGCCTAAAAACAACAGTTCAGATTCATCTAAATGGTTCTTTAAAGACGTAGCCTGCCAGGCGTCTTGAATATACTGCCAAACAGGACGTTCTTGTAAATAGTTGGAGAACTTCGGTTCAAAGAAGATAGGTGCTGTTTTTCCTCGTTCCATGCTAATCAAGAAGCCTAAGCGCAGGATTTCTAAATTCTCCTCATCGTAGATCCGATGACTCTTTTCAAGGACAGCGTTAAGAAAGTGCTCATAAGCAAGCATTGCTTCGGGAACAGGCACATTGGATTGCCAGCCTAAACGCAGTGAAAGAGTCAGCTGCAGCAGCCGATGCTCCAGCTCGGTAAATACAGGCTGATGATTCTCAATATGAATACCGCAGCGCCTAAGAAAGGCAAGCACTTGCTTTCGCAGGCAATAGGCCTTACTCACGGAAATAAATTCTTTTTCAGTTAATTGGATGTAGTCTGTTTTCCCATCTAAGAAGAGCTGACAGGTTTTTAAGAAAAGCGATTGTACTGCTAATTTTTGAAGCAAGGAAAATAAAGGAATTGAAGGTACAAAGTACATAGAATAGCTGTCCTTTTTTCGCTTGGCTTGAACGATTTGAGTTGCCAATTCCTTTTTCAGACAGTTGATGTCATTAAGCAGAGTTGTTTTACATACGCCAAGCAGCTCAGATAACAGCGCCAAATCTAATTCCTTTTTTGTGTAGAATTGCTCGCATAAAAATAGTTGGCGCAGGATATTCTTTTCGATATAGTCTTCGAACATGCTAATCCCTCCATCTTGTTTATTATTGAACAATGCCAAAAATATTATGCCATGGTTGGTAAAAAAAATCATTGAAAAAGATTCATTTAGAAAGAAATACATATGTATTTTTGTTATTAAATGGCGATTTTAGAAGAAAAATGAAAAAAATCAGCTTGTGAAAAATAGTAAGAAGTACGCTGTTTTATTTGTAAGACGGATGAAAAAGGACTAAAAGTGTATAATATTCGGCTCTTCATTCAGAAAAGATGAATTGATTGGTTAAACGATAAGAAATAGCTCCTGTCATTGATTGCAGATTACTTCAATGAATTTTCGTGTTTCTTTCTGAAATTTTCAGAAAAATTAAACATTTCTTTTTTTTGCTAGGTTTTCTTCGGATTTTATAAATGTTATAAAAAAAATTTTCTCATTTTCCTGTCGTATAGTTATTCCTGTGATACGAAAGCAGTGACAATGTTTTTCGTAACCCAATGTCGGCCGACATAAAAATAATCTGGAGGTAATAAACAATGAGTAAAGATATGGATATCAAAGCATTATTTATTGGTGATAAAGCGGAGAACGGTGAAGAGTACAAAGAATTGTTGAATAAAATGGTTGATGAGCATCTAGGCTGGCGGGAAAATTACGTTCCTTCTGACTTGGAAGCAATCCGAGTAGCAGATAAGGAAACACCTAAATATAAAGCGACAAGAGAGCATATGCTGGAGGTCTTGGAGGAGGTAGGGCAACGTATGCGTGCCGGCTCTATTCCTTGGCACTCTGCCGGTCGCTATTGGGGACAAATGAACGCTGAAACATTGATGCCTTCATTACTTGCTTACAACTATGCGATGCTGTGGAATCCGAATAATGTTGCGTTGGAATCTTCTATGGCAACCTCTCAAATGGAGGCAGAGGTCGGACAGGATTTTGCTGAACTTTTCAGCTTGGAGGATGGCTGGGGACACATCACCGCCGACGGTTCTATCGCTAACCTCGAAGGCTTATGGTATGCCCGCTGTATTAAATCCATTCCATTAGCTGTAAAAGAAGTTTTACCGGAGAAGGTAGCGGAAAAATCTGATTGGGAATTACTAAATATGTCAGTGGAAGAAATTCTTTCTTTGGTAGAAACATTGAGTGATGAAGAGCTAGATGAGGTGAAAGCTGCTTCCTCAAGAAGCGGTAGACACATTCAAGAGCTGGGAAAATGGCTGGTTCCTCAGACGAAGCATTATTCATGGGTCAAAGCACTGGATATTTGCGGTGTCGGATTGGATCAAATGGTTGCCGTACCGGTTCAAGAAAATTATCGTATGGATATAAAGGCATTGGAAGCTAAAATCAGAGAACTGACAAACCGAAAAATTCCAATTCTAGGGGTTGTTGCTGTTGTGGGAACAACCGAGGAAGGTCAAATTGACAGCGTTCATGAAGTAGTCGCTTTGCGTGAGCGTCTACGAAAAGAAGGAATTTACTTCTATTTACATGTAGATGCGGCATATGGCGGATATGCACGTTCTATCTTCTTGAATGAGGCAGGGGAATTCATTCCGTATGAACAATTGGCTGCATTTTTCAAGGAGCATGAGGTATTCAATTATCCGGTGACAATTGATAAGGATGTTTATGAAGGCTTTAAAGCTATTTCAGAGGCGGAATCAATTACTGTAGACCCTCATAAAATGGGTTATGTGCCATATGCTGCCGGCGGTATTGCGATTAAGCATAAAGCAATGCGTAATATTATTTCCTATTTTGCACCTTATGTTTTTGAAAAATCCGTTCAAGCACCCGATATGTTGGGAGCCTATATTTTGGAAGGCTCCAAAGCCGGAGCAACTGCAGCAGCTGTTTGGACCGCACACCGTGTGCTGCCGCTCAATGTTACTGGGTATGGTCAGCTGATTGGCGCGTCTATTGAAGCAGCACAACGCTTTAGAGATTATCTTGGCAGATTAACCTTCACTGTAAAAGGTAGAACAATCGAAGTTCATCCGTTGAATCATCCGGATTTCAATATGGTTGATTGGGTATTTAAAGAACAAGGCTGTAAAGACTTAAAAGCAATCAATGACCTGAATGAAAAAATGTTTGACTACTCCTCTTATATGGAAGGCGATGTCTACACAGATCGCTTCATTACCTCACATACAACCTTTACTCAAGCGGATTATGGTGACTCACCTGTGAAATTTGTTGAAAGTATGGGCTTAGAGCTGGAAGAATGGCAAAAAGAAAAACAAGTGACATTGTTGAGGGCGGCTATCATGACACCGTATCTGACAGATGATAAGATATTTGATTTTTACACAACCGCAATTACCAAAGCAATGAAAGCGAAGCTGAACGAAATTATTGAGTAGAATAGGCTATCGTAATGTATGGCTGAAAGCAGAAGTAATCGTGATAATGGTGTGCTGATACTATACAGTGAACACAACTTAAAAGCTGTACTTCACATATGACATAGACTATTATCACGATTCTCTCTGTAACTCTCTAAGAAAGAAGGAATTGAATTATGGCAAATGCTAAATCGTCTAATCAGATTTCTACAGTGACCTTCATTGGGATGACCTGTGCACTTGTAGCAAGCGTGCGGAACATTCCTGATGTTGCAGCTGCCGGTTGGACTATGCTTTTTTACATGCTGGTCGCTGTATTGTTTTATGCGTTTCCTGTATCGTTGATTTCCGGTGAGTTTGCCGGAATGTTCCCGGGAGCAGGTGGTCCGGAGCTGTGGGTTTCTAATTCACTTGGGAAAAAATGGGGCTTTGTCGTTTCTTGGCTGTTGTGGGTACAGATGTTTCCAGGCATGGTAATGGTTGCCTCTGCTTTAGCACCATTATTTGGCAATATTATTGATAATGTACCTTTAGGACTCAGCAGTAAGTTCACGCTGATTGTGATTCTTGTTGTTTACTGGTTGATTACTTTTTTAAATTTAAAATTTGATATGGCAAAGCTAGGCGGAAAAATCGGTGTTTGGTTGGGGCTGTATATACCGTTGGCAATGATGCTGTTATTAGGTGTTGCAGCATGGATAAAAACTGGTCTGATGCCAAATGGAACACTTGGTCATTTTGCTTGGGATAAACTGATACCGGACATGACAACAGCTAAATCGTTGCAATATTTCACCCCAATCATGTTTATCTTTACAGGTATTGAAATGTCATCCGTCTATATTACACGTTTGAAAAATCCAGTCAAAACCTACTTGAAAGGTATTTTCATTGCATTGATTTTCTTATTTATCGTGAACATATTGAATGCTTTTGTGGTGGCAAATATCATTCCAAATGGAAAAATGGAGCTGAATAATATCGCTCAATCCATTACACTTTATTGTCAGGTATTGGGATTGCCTCATTTTGTGGTAAATCTGTTCAGCCTTTTGGTCTTCATTGGTGTTGCTGTTCAACTATCCGCTTGGGCTTCCGGTCCCGCTAAAACGGTTGTGGCAAGTGCCAAAAAGGGCTATTATCCACCTAAATTTAACTTTTGGAAAACCAATAAATTTGATGTTTCTAAAGCTGTTATTTTGACACAATCAACAATTATTTCTATCTTTGCCTTCTTTTATTTGTTGATTCCGGGAGTCAACCAAGCTTTTTTGATGCTGGTTAATGCAACCACTGTGCTCTATTGCTTGGTGTACATTATCATGGCTGTCGCTTTCGTCAAATTGCGACAAGCAAAACCTGAGCTTGAACGACCATTCAGAATTGGCAAAAAAGGAAGCAAAGGAAATCTGGCGGCTTGGCTGACTGCAGGGATTTTATTTACCGCAATCGTTGTTTCTGTTGGGTTGACCTTGAAATCTGGCTCCTTGCTCAACTTAATCGCTGTTGTAGGGATTACAGGTGTCATGTTCCTCATTCCGCTGGGGATTGAAAAAATCAGAAAGCCGGAATGGGAAACTGAAATTAATGAGCTGATAAAGAAAGAAACGAAGCAATAATCAAACAAAGTGACCTAATTAATCGTTTGATTTAAAAGGGTTACACTAAGTTGGCAGCAGATGGGAGCGGAAAAAATGAATCGTATGATATGTCCGTTATGCAGACAAGCTTTTATGTATGAGGAAGTAAGGAATATCGATAGGCATGTGAAGGAAAAAATTCCTATTGTCTGTCCTTACTGTGAACAGGTTGCGAAGCTGCAGCTTTCTCATGGGTATTTTGTAACGTATAAGATTGAGAATTATCTAGGCTAGAATCGTTGCACAATTTTGTTGATAGATGTGATTGACAGCACACATACCATTCGACTAAAGTAACAGATAAGTCGAACTGGCAAAGCTTCTTTTAGCAATAAGTCAAAGCTTGTCTCGTGGTAAAGGATACCATATGCCAGCTTTGTCTTATTGTTCGGAAGCCCCCCTTTTTCTCAGGTGGTTGTGTGTAGAAAGATTTCCGCACACAATGGCTTTTATCAGAAGAAAAAATGGGATTATTTCCAATATTTAATTTTTTTCTATCTAAATTGATTGAAAACGGAAAATAACACTTGTTACTAATCGTCAGCTAATTTAAACTATAGTAGGGGAGTCTATAACAAAAAACGGATTGAGTATATCTGATACTATTAGTGGTGAGCGCACGAAATAGGGTCAGAGGAGTCATTGATTGGTGGCTGTTGATAAATAGTTAAGCTGAAAAGCTGGTAACTCTGTATAAGAGCTGGCTGCTGCTTAACGTTTTTTCAACGTATAGCCGGAATGAGTTGAAAATAGTGTAAGGAGAAGAATCATGGGGCTTAGTTTTTTTGTTGAGGAGATCCAAGAGCAAACGAATGAAGCAATACGAATTGCAAATGAATACATAGAACATGCGAATACGTTGAAGGACAGCATTCACACTTTTTTAGGTGCGCCATTATCAGGTAACACCTACGATTCTGCGAAAAATTATTTTACAGCTGTTTACGACCCCTTATCCAATGCCTTGATAGTCGCTGCTGAATTGCTGATTGAGGCTCATACGAATTTTCTTGTAAGGTTTCAGGAAATCGTCGGCGAGGGCGATATTGAAGAAGAACGCTTGCTTGAACAAATTCATCAAGGTCAACATCTTTTACAAGCTTATACAGAAGTATTGGATAAGCTGAAAGAACCGAATCAACGGTTGGAACAGGCTTACATGCTTACTCAGGAAGCCATTCGAAAGCTGGAGGAAAGGCTGGATGCTCTTTACTTGTTTGACAGTGTTTCTTCAATGATTTTTTCAGAAGCAGAAGCGAGTTTGGATCATTTGGCACGAGGACTCACATTTTTAGATACTTGTGAAGCTTGGAATCCGTCTTCAGGGACATTTGATATTATGAAGCTGGATTTGACTTGGACGAGACCTGTTAACGAGGCCTGGCAAAAAAGGCAGAAAAAGATGGATGCAACTAAGTTGGCAGAGGCATTAAGCAACAAAAGTACCAAGTATAAGGTGGAGGCTGTTGTTGATGAGTCAGGCCATTCAAGCTATTTTGTATATAGGAATGGGCGGTTAAGCTCAAGGCTGACAATGGAGTTGGCCCGATTATTGGCCGAGTTTCGATTAACTAAGTATCAAGGGATGTTGGATGTCTCTTCGATAGAAAAGACCCGTCCAGCCACTGTTACGGTTGATGAGAAACAGATTACTATTAGTAGCATAGTCAGCTTAAGTGAATGCTTAGCTATTGGCTATGGCGAGGATACCGAGACAGGAAAGTCTGAGCAGCAGCTTGTTCGAACAGAGGAAGGCACGGTTACAGAGGGATTAATGACTGTTTCATCGGGACTCTCTGAGTTATTGACAGGAGCAGCAGCTTCAAAATAGCAGTAGAGTGGGAAGGTTTAACGTATTTACTTAAAGAACCCAGTCCGGTAATACTTGAAGGTCGGGACTCAAGTAAAATAAATGAAGTGGTTTCTGTATGTGAATAAAAAATGTGCCTGCTTCTTCAGATTTGCTTGAAGCAGGCACATTTTTACTTATTCTCAGCTGTTACCACTGCGTAAAAAGACTGGATGCGTGGTGTTTTCTGCTGTCCTTTGTTGGTAACGAACTGCATATTGTTTTTCAAAATCCCTTCTTTGAAGCTTAAGGAATGGAATTCTTCTTTTCTACTGCATTTTTCTAAAAGCAGCTTTGGCAGTACCGTAATCCCTAAGTTTGCTCGAACAGATTCAAGGATGGCCTGTGAATTGATACTAGTCAAAAAGGGCTGCGCCTGTTCTTGATGAAACAGCAACCAGCTGTCAAGTGTTTGACGAATGGCACTACCTTTATCCCGCAGGAGTAGAGGCTGCTCTAAAAATTCTTGAATTGTGAGTGTGTTCCGTTTAGCATAGGGATGATTTGCCGAAACAATGATACACATTTCATAGGAACCAAAGACAGTTGTATCAAAAAGCTGATGATTAATCACACCTTCTACTAGTGCCAGATCGATTTCGTGATTCGCTAAAGCCAATAGAATTTTTTCTGCAGTATCAACCGTAATTTCAGCCGCATGATTCTCTGCTTGATAAATGCCTGTTATTCTCGGCAGACATTGGTTCGCAATCGTGATAGTTGATCCGATTTTTAGTGGTAAATTCTTGATACCTTCTGCGAAAGTTTCCAGCTCTTCGTACTCCTCTAAAAATGAATACGCTCGTCTTAGAAAAATCTGCCCGACAGCATTTAGCTTGATCGAACGACCTTGTCGATCAAATAGTGGGACATTCAATTCTTCTTCCAGCTCATGGATAGTTTGGCTAACTGCCGGCTGAGATAAATAAAGGCTTTTCGCTGCTTCAGTCATATTCTCCGTTTGAGCAACCTCTTTGAAAATCCGTAATTGTCGAATGTTCATTTCTCTCTCCTTATAAGTATTTAATTATTGATTCTATCATTTTAACATATTTCACTAATGCATCTTGTTCTTATATACTGGATAGAGGAGGTTGTATATGAAGTCATCCTATTTACGATTATTCAGTTATAATTTCATGATTAGTGCATTTACGTTTGGCGGCGGCTATGTCACGATTCCTATGATGGAGAAGTACTTTGTCGATTATGGAGATTTATCTAAAGAAGAGCTGTTGGAGCTTTCAACGATTGCTCAGACGTCGCCGGGAGCGATTGCTGTCAACCTGGCTGTTTTGGTTGGGCATAGAATCTATGGGTGGAAAGGGGCGGTTGTGAGTGGGCTGGCTTCTACCTTACCAGCGTTGATTATTCTCTATTTCGTCTCGTTGGCTTATACATCTTTTCAGGAAAATCCCGTAGTTCGCAGTGTATTGAAGGGAATGGAGGCTGCAGTAGCGGCAATTATTGTCGATTTAGTAATTGATATGACTCAGGCATTACAGCATAAAAAGAGAAAAATTTTATTAATCTTACCGATCCTTACATTTTTCGGAAATGCGTTTCTTGGTATTCATCCGCTTTGGTTATTGGGGCTTTCATTAGTTACTGTCCTAGTTGCTGAAAAATGGAATGGGGGAGCCAAATGACACAATTGTGGGCGTTGTTTTTAAGCTTTCTTCAAATTGGTTTTCTCAGCATAGGTGGCGGCTACGCCACACTTCCTTTGATTCAGACTGAAATCGTTGATGGTCGTCAGTGGCTGAGTTTGCAGGAATTTACCGATATCGTAACGATTTCCCAAATGACACCTGGGCCACTAGCTGTCAATAGTGCAACCTTTGTCGGTTTGAGAGCTTCCGGTATTATGGGAGCTGTGATTGCCACCTTTGCCTGTGTGATTTCCGGGTGCTTGATTGCCTTGACGCTGGAAAGGTTTTTCAGAAGGAATCAGGAAAACCAGTTAATCCAAACGGCATTTTCTGGATTACAGGCCTCTGCTGTTGGATTGATTGCCGGCGCTTCTCTATCCATGTTGACACTGGCATTTGCAGGAACCTTGAATTGGTATGAGATTCAAACCGTCGAGTGGCTGCCAGTTCTGCTATTCACAGGATATCTAATTTTTTTAAGAAAAATGAAAATCAGTCCGATTCTTTTATTAGTGATTGCCGGAGTGATTGGCTTCTTTATTTATTAACGAAGAAGCTTGGTGGTAATGGATTTACAGGAGCTTAGATAATTTAACAGGTCTGCTCTATTTTCTGTGATCCTGCATTGACAGGTATACCACTATAATAAATGGAATAGCTAATCTGCTTTGGGCTTCTTGATTATTGGTCAAGAAGCCCAAAGTTTTTTTCCGCAAAAGAAAAATAATTTTTAAAAAAGGGTTTACATTTCACGAGAAAGCATTTACAATCAACTTGTACACGGTTGTACATAGACGTCTATGGTTGTGTATATGAAAGGTGGAGGTGATTGAATGATTATCAACCGAGATGCTTCTAAGCCGATTTATCTTCAGGTTGCAGACTATTTACGAAATAACATTTATTCAGAGGAATGGGGAAAGGGGGAAAAGATTCCATCTGAAAATCAGATTATGTCTGAGCTCAACGTAAGTAGAGGGACCGTCAAAAAAGCAGTCAGCATGATTGTGGAGGAAGGACTTCTACAGCAGATTCAAGGAAAAGGAACCTATGTTGTCGAAGGAAATATTTCTTATCCTCTTGGGAAAGGACTGCTTTCGTTTGCGGAGTCACTGGAGAGTCAACAATTAGCTTATGAAACGAAGGTCATCACTTCTGAATTTCGCAAGGCAACAAAAGAAATTGCTTCTAAGTTAGGTCTGGAAATAGGTGATGAGTACTTGTATTTGAAACGATTGAGATATGTTGAAGGCGAGAAGGTCATGTTGATTGAGAACAGACTGAACAGCAAGCTTTGCCCAAATCTGGAAAACTTTGACTTTGATAAAGAAAGTCTTTTCCGAGTGATTGAGCAAACAAGCGGCAAAAAAATTGCGTATTCAGAAAGTCGCTATGCGGCGAGAGTGGTTGGCGAAAAACGAGCAAAAGTGCTTGAAGTGCCGGAAGATTCCCCTGTCCTGCATTTGGAACAGCTGGTCTATCTTGAGAGCGGCATCCCAGTCGAATTTGGAAATGTATGGCTCAAAGCTAACAGATACTACCTTGGAACGATACTTCAAAGGGAGGAACTGTAATGCCGTTAGTAAATGGATATACATTATTGGAAATCATCAAGGAAAGAAAAGTTATCGCCGGAGCGTTCAACACAACGAATCTTGAAACAACTGTCGGAATCTTACAAGCAGTAGAGAAAAGTGGGATTCCGACATTTATTCAAGTAGCGCCGACGAATATTTCTTTGGCTGGATATGAGTATATTGTAGATATGGTTTCCAGATATGCAGAAAATATGGACACACCAGTTGCATTGCATCTGGATCATGGGAAAAAATTTGAAGATGTGAAGAAATCGATTCGTGCTGGTTTTACATCGGTGATGATCGATGGTGCAGCATATGATTTTGAAGAAAATATTGCTTTCACAAAAAAAGCGGTCGATTTTGCTAAAGCCTATGGAGTACCTGTAGAAGCTGAGTTAGGGGCGATTCTTGGCAAGGAAGACGATCATGTCAGCGAAGTCGATTCAAAAACGAATCCTGAACAAGTAAAGGAATTTGTTGAGCGGACAGGCTGTAACATGTTAGCTGTTTCAGTAGGGAATGTTCATGGTTTGGAAGAGGAGCCTTGCATTGATTTTGAGCTGTTGAAAGAAATCAACGAAGTTTCTCCGGTTCCACTAGTTATCCATGGTGGGTCAGGTATTCCGGATGAACATATTCAGAGAATGGTGGCATTCAATGTAGCGAAAATCAATATTGCCAGTGACCTTCGTCAGAGCTATATTGCTAGTGTCGGAAAAGCCTATGCAGCCAATCAAAACGAAGCAAACTTGATTAAAGTCCTACAGCATGCAGAGGACTCTGTGTTTGAAACAGTCTATCAAAAGATATTAAGTATGAATTGTGTGGTGGCAAAATAGTGAGTGCCGAATTGACAACCGAGCAGAATATTTTTGTTGATTTAGAAGTGGCAAACTTTGAGGAGCTGGTTCAACAAATCGCGGCGCCTTTAGTTAAAGCGGCTGATGTAACAGCTGAATTTCCGGAACAAGTTATACTGCGTGAAAAAAGCTTCCCAACTGGATTGCCAACGGAACCAATTGGTGTAGCGATTCCCCATACAGATGCAAAATATGTTAATAACAACCGCGTAACGATTGCGACCTTAAAAAATCCCATCAATATGGAAATCATGGGAGGAATGGATGAAGGGACAATCCCAGTTTCTATTGTATTTCTATTGGCATTGGGGCAGTCAAACAAACAGTTGAATATTTTGCAGAAGCTGATGACCGTTTTACCTAAAGCAGAGCTGTTGGAGCGACTTAAAAAGGGATCGAAGGAAGACATCTATCGTATTGCAAAGGAAGAAATCGATTTATAAAAATAGGAGGAAATGAAAATGGCTAAAAATCTATTATTTGTTTGTGCAACAGGGATTGCGACATCAACCGCAGTAACAGAAAAAGTGATGGAATTTTTAAAAGAAAAAGGAATCACAGATGTTAATTATTCTCAAACTAATGTTGCCTCTGTACAATCAACTGCGGACGATGCAGATTTAATCGTATCAACAACAAAGATTCCTTATGAGCTGAATACGCCAGTTATCAATGGATTAGCGCTGATTACAGGTGTGAGAGAAGAGAAAGTGTTGGAAGATATTTACAAACAACTGACAGAAGGAGAATAAGATGAATAATATTTCGCAGACATTATATGATGTTGTTCAGTATATTCTGGGGTTTGGCCCGACGGTTATGCTGCCGCTGGTACTGTTTATTCTAGCGCTGTTTTTCAAGATCAAGCCGGCAAAAGCATTACGCTCGTCCTTAACAGTGGGAATAGGGTTCGTCGGTATTTATGCTATTTTTGATATTTTGACAAATAATGTTGGTCCTGCAGCACAGGCAATGGTTGAACAGACTGGTATCAATCTCCCAGTGGTTGATTTAGGTTGGCCGCCTCTATCAGCAATCACTTGGGGTTCACCAATTGCGCCATTTGTTATTCCGATGACGATGCTTATCAACATTATCATGTTGGCAATCAATCAGACCAGAACGGTCGATGTCGACATGTGGAATTACTGGCATTTTGCACTTGCAGGAACCTTAGTCTATTATAGCACAGGTAGTTTCTGGTTGGGAATTCTCGCTTCCGCAGTTATTGCTATTATTGTATTCAAAGTGGCAGACTGGGCAGCACCAATGGGGGAAGAGTATTTCGGTTTGGAAGGAATCTCTTTACCGACCGTTTCTTCCATTACCTTTTTCCCAATCGGTTTATTGGGAAATAAAATTATTGATATGATTCCGGGAATCAGAAAAATTGATATCAATCCGGAAAGTATTCAGAAAAGATTTGGTATCTTTGGTGAGCCGATGATGGTTGGTACAATTCTTGGTTTGTTATTGGGAATCGCTGCCGGCTATGACTTGAAAGATATTTTAACGATGGGAATCAGTATCGGTGCAGTGATGTTCATCTTACCTCGTATGGTACGGATTCTGATGGAAGGGTTATTGCCATTATCAGAGGCAATAAAAAAATTCCTAAATCAGCGTTATCCTGATAGAGATGATTTATATATTGGCTTGGATGTAGCAGTAGCAGTCGGTAATCCGGCAATCATTTCCACAGCCTTATTACTGACACCAATCGCAGTTCTGCTTGCTTTTGTTTTACCTGGGAATACGGTATTGCCGTTGGGAGACTTAGCCAATCTGGCTGTTATGGCGTCAATGGTGGTTCTTTCAACCAAAGGAAATGTTTTCCGGGCAGTTTTGATTGCTATTCCAATTATGATTGGTGACCTCTACATTGCTTCGGCTATTGCGCCATCAATTACTGGTATGGCGAAAGATGTCAATTTCAGTTTTCCGGAAGGGTCAAGCGGAATGGTTTCCAGCTTCCTTGATGGGGGGAATCCGCTGAGATATTGGATGGTACAGATTTTCAATGGGAATCTGATAGCTTTAGGCTTGATTCCAGTGATTGGTCTTCTGGTTTTCTGGATTTATAAAGCGACGTATAAACAAACACATTTAATCGCGGAACCTTCTAGTGCAGAAGGGGCGTCGGTCCATGAATAAAAAATTTTCCATTACTGTCGATATCGGAACAACGAATGCGAAAGTATCGCTTTTTGAAATCGCAACAGGAAAATTAGCAGCTAGAGAAAACTTTCAAACGGCAAAGCAAAAGGATGCGTATGGCGAACTATTTGATTTTGAAGCAATTTGGACACAGTTAGTATCTATTTTGACGAAGTTTGTTATAGCTCATGCTGGAAATGTTGATTCAATTAACATTTCCAGCGTTGGTGAAGCAGGAGTTTTGATTGATGAGGCTGGCGTAATCGCCAGCCCGTTAATCGCTTGGTATGACAAGCGTGGTGCTGAGTATATCAACACATTGACTGCTGAACAAAAAAAGAAAATTTATGATATTACCGGTTTACCGGCGCATCCCAATTACAGCCTAAGCAAAATCAAGTGGTTGATTGAACATACGGCTTTATCAAAGAAGCAGCGCTATACTTGGTTAAATCTGCCAGATTTATTGAGCTACTTGCTGACAGGTTCTTTGAAAACAGAGTTTTCTATGGCTAGCAGGACGATGTGTTATCACCTTTCAAAAAGAGAATGGTCGGAGGAAATTCTGGAGCTGTTCGGTTTATCCGGGCTCGTAATGTTTCCCGAAGTAGGCCGTTCCGGTGATATTGTAGGATATACTGATGAAGGGAATATAGCTGAGCTGAAGAACGAGCGGATTTCTGTTCGGATTGCCGGTCATGATCACATGGTTGGCGCACTGGGTATCAATCTTCACTCGAAGGAGCTGTTGAACTCGACTGGAACAACCGAGGGATTACTGTTAATCGACGATACACTGTTTATCAGTGATGAACGATTCCATGATTCACTGTCGAATGGTATTTTCACCGATGCGGACTATTACACGCTGTTCTCATCCATGCCGACAGGAGGTAATGCCTTTGCCTGGTATCAAGAATTTTTTGATATTGGAAAAGAAGCTTTTGAAGAAGAATGTCAGCAGCTATACAAAAATTATCGGGCCCATATGGTGGCTTTGGATAAACAGTTAGTTATTGTTCCTCATTTCAACGGCTCAGGAGCGCCTTTCAAAAACAGCCAGTCATCAGGGATGATTTATGGGTTGAACTTATCAACTAAGAGAGAGGACATTCTATTGGGGTTGTTAGCAGGGCTGTGTTTGGAAATGAAATACGTTGCCCGTTGTTTTCCGATGGAGCGAGTGGAACGTCTTGTCGTAATTGGTCCAGCAGTGAAAAATGATCTCTGGCTGCAAATGAAGGCTGACGCACTGAATAAAGAAATTACGGTTGTCCAGATGGATGAAGCTGTCTCTTTTGGTGCGTTGAAAGCCACCTATCGAGATTTTGCGTATCCAATTGATTATCAGACGATTCATCCGGATGAGAAGCAGGTCCTAGCTTTTGAAGAGTTGATTGACAGTTACACTCAGCTTTACGAAGCGAAAAAAAACTTAGTCGAACAAACAGATTCTCCATTCGTTTATCGAAGTTCTGAAGAGAGTGACAAAGAGTATTTTATAGAAAAGGATTTCTTCTTTAGTTAGAAGAGGTCCTTTTTTTGCTCCATGATAACGAAAATAATGCTATTTTCAAAGAAAAGGATGTCGCGGGAAGATATCTAATTTATAATGGAGAAGAACGTTGGTAAAAAGGAGTGAAGACAGTGTTAAAATTAGTAGAACAAAAAAGTAGTCAAAATTTGTATGATTATTACAGAGAAAATTTAGTTGGAGAGGTTCCATATTATCATGAAGTATCTAAAACGAGCTGGGAAGAAAGTTTTTTTGAAGATATCGATTATGATGGTGATAAAAAATATAGTGAGTTAGTCACCTATTGTAGTTTGACGGCAGACGGTACAGTGAATGGCTTTATTCAGTTTGGTCGTTCAAACTATGGGTACGATGAAGCAGGAGAGAAATCCTTTGAACACTCGGTTGGAGTGATTCGACAAATCCATTTTTTGAAAAACGAAAAGGCAGTTGGCGCAGAGCTGTTGGCAGTGGCAATCCAATATTTTCAAGAAACAGAGCAGAATGTATCGTACGCTTTTTTTCATGCGCTAGGCATGACTTGCACGGGGAATCACGGGAAGCTCCATGAATCAATGCCCGAGGTGGCAAAGCTATTGTTGGATAATGGCTGTCGTGTTGAGCATACGAATGTCTATTATGCAAAAAAGCTGGATTCTGCGAAAGAGCTACCCGCATTTTCTTTGTCGATGAAGCCAGCTGAAAAAACGGAAAACCAAACGCAGATGTTCACCTTCTATGAGGGAGAGCAAGCGGTTGGACAAGCGAATGTTGCCTTTTTACCGGAAAACGCCATTGCCTATCTAAGATGGATTTTTATGTTGGATGAGCATCAGAACAAAGGCTTTGGTACACAGGCTTTGCAGTTACTTTTTGCATTCCTTATCGACGAGGGGATGACCGAGCTGCATACAGATACAGCTGATAACAATATGCGTGCACAGCACGTATACGAAAAAAACGGCTTCGAGCATTTAGGGATTACCCGAAGCTACATGTTTAGTTAATCAAAGGCTGAAGGAAAAGGAGCAGAAGAAAAATGACAAACAAACTAGCACTTTTCAAAACAGCACAAGAGCTGCAGCAAGCTTTTCTCTCATGGGCAGCAATTGATATCTTATTAGAGGAAGACTATGCGTATCGTGTATATGACTGGATTCCGACTTGGACAGAAGCGCTGTCCTTTGGCAAAATCGATAATGGTTCAGGAGATGAGCTGATTGCTGTGTTTGGCAAAGAGGACTGTATTATTAAAGGCTTTGACCACGAATCAGCGCTTTCACCTTATGCCCAAGAGGAGTATAAGGTATACGATGGCATTTATGACCAGGTACCGAAAGAGCTGCTGGAGCGGCTTTACGATCCTGCGATTGAGTATGAGCATGTAACTTTTTGCTTTTGGCAAGAAGCAGGTCGTCAGTGGGAAAAGGGCGCAACAATTATTCCGGAAGATGCCGATGATGGTGTGGGATTTCTGACAGGCTATTTCCATACAACCGTTCAGGAACATTGCGACTGGATTGAGGGGTATTATGGGATAGCGAACGACCAGAAGTTACAAGAGCTTGTGCAGCATATCTTTGATAAAAGGGTAATTGATCGTATTTTTTTAGCTAACAGTGGCTTTGAAGAACGAACAGAAAAAATTATTAAAGCCCTAAAAAGTATTGCTTATCCAATTAGATAGCGATAGACTTTTAATTAAGGAAATGAATGCACGGGAAAAAGGAGGCGCTTTTTATTAAAAAGATAATTTTTTCTATGCTTTTGGCTATGACTTTTCTTGCAGGATGCCAAGGGAAAGCGGATGAGGATGTTGGTTCAAAGGAAAGCTCAACAAGTGAAACGACAGAAATCTCAGAGATGACAGAATTGGAGAATGATGTGTTTCAAACAAATATTGATTTATTAAAAGAAAACGTAGCCTCTTATAAGTCGACAGGCAAGGTTTTAGATGGTGAAAAGATACTTGCAACTATTCAGGAAATCTACACCATGAATTTATCGGAGAGTCAAAAGGAGGAAGCCACTGAGGTTATTCAACAGCTTCCCAAGGAATATGCGGAGTTTCAACAGGCATTAGTAGGCGCTGAGTAGAAAGATAAGGAGTATATAAATGAAAAAGTTAGTGTTGTTGGGGTTATTGTTGGTGATGTGTCCGATGGCGGCTGATGCCGAAGAAAATTCGTCGATATCAGGTGCTGTAGAGAGTGCATACAAGGATTCTGCGCTATCTGAGGCGCAGACAGAAGAAACTGTAACAACGGACAGTTCGAGTTCAGATATACAACAGGGGCAGTCGGGACAGTCTATTTCCAACGATGGAAGCAGACAGGAAGTAGCTATCGGCCGAAGCGGCAGTTGGACTGTGGCTGTTGATCGAACGGAAATGACTAATGGAAAATTTAAACTGATATTTGAAGCAGCAGCTCCTCAATTAATCAAATCGATTCGTGTTCCGATTTGGTCTGATCCCAAGCAAAAGGATATCGTCTGGTATCAAGCAGTTAAGCAATCTGATGGGCGTTATGTTGTTGAGTTTGACTATAAAAACCATGGCTTTAATACGGGCCAGTATTCCGTCCATGTGTATACAACCACAACGGACAATCAAACGAAAGGGCTTGTTCTTGACCGGATGACGATTAATCAGCCACCAACCGCCGGAGCAGTGTTTAGTGCTGTACCAATCCAGAACTATAAATACTATCGTTTATCGATTAAGCTGGAAAATCCAAATGTACAGGGAGTGACGTTTCCTTCGTGGTCCGTGGTTAATGGGCAGGATGATCTGAAGTGGTACACCGGGAAATACGATAATCAGACAAAACTCTGGTTCGTAGACATCCCGATGGAAAATCATAAGGACGCCGGAGCGATGACTACCCATACGTATATAAAAACGTCTAAAGGCTCTTTTTCTATTAGAGGCGATACGTATGTTGTACCAAAATTATCGTTTACTTCAACGAAAATAGAACCGACAGATACATCGGGTCGTTTTAAAGTAGTTCTCCAAGTCAATGAACCGGACCGCGTTGCTCAAATTCGTGTGCCGATTTGGTCAGAGAAAAACGGACAAGACGATATTAAGTGGTATATAGCTGAAAAGCAAGCCGACAATTCGTTTACTGTGGATTTTGACTATAAAAATCATAAGTATGATTTAGGGAAATATTTTGTCCATGCTTACATGTACTCTAGCACTAATCAAGTGTCTGCAATTTCTGTGGCAGAAAATGTACAAGTAAAAGAAGAACCGTTGAAGGGAGACTTGACTGTAGCTGCCAAGGATACAAAAAAATCAACGTATCGGGCAACCATTAAACTGAATGGCTCGGCTAAAGCTGTTTCTTTTCCGACATGGACAAATGCTCGTGGGCAAGACGATATTAAATGGTATCAAGGGAAATATGATAGTAAAACAGATACGTGGTATGCAGATATTGACGTAAAAAACCACAGAGATGGCGGCCTTTCGCAGACCCACGTTTGGGCTACCACAACAGCCGGACTGAAATTTGTCACGCATAAAACTTTTGATATACAGAAGCCAATGCTAATTGACAAGACGTTCGATATGTCTCAAGCTGAGAATGGCAAATTTACTGTGACCTTGACGGTACATGAACCGGAGACAATTGAGAAAATCGATATTCCGGTGTGGACCAATTATAAGGGGCAGGATGATATCAGATGGTACCCAACTGTGAAGGAGAAAGACGGGACCTTCACATTGACTGTTGACACGAAAAACCATAATTATGAAACCGGGCAATACTTGCTCCATGCTTATATCTATGGAAAAAATAATTTGTGCTCTGTTTATTCCGTTAGTAGTAATTTGCAAATGCCTGAATTTAAGCTGTATCCTGAAAATTTAAATCTGGCACTAAAATCGGAATCAGAGTCAATCTACAGGGTATCTATAGAATTAGCGCAGAATCAAAGAGTCAAGAAAGTTATGTTCCCCATGTGGACAAGTGTTAGTGGACAAGATGATATTACTTGGCATACAGGCTCATATGATAAAGAAAAGGGCCTCTGGTATGCGGATATCGATTTACGAAAATATCATTGGAACGGAACAACTCTAATCACCCATGTATACGCAGAAGTAGAGAAGGTGGGATTGACGATGTTGGGACATACATCAACGAAAATACCGGAAGCCGCTTTGCCTCAGTATGTCAATCATAGAGGGAATCACAAGAATGCACCGGAAAATTCCATTCCGGCATTCGAACAATCCAGCTATTTTGCGGTGGAAACCGACATTCGGTTGACTGCTGACAACCGTTGGGTAATCATGCATGATCCAACGATTGACCGGACAACAAATGGTTCCGGATTTGTGGAACAACTGACGTTTGATGAAATACAGCAATATCAATTTGATGCAGGAAACGGCTTGAGTGATTACCCTAGCGACCAGTTACTTGTACCAACATTAGAGGAATACCTGGCTATTTGTAAAAAGAAAGCTCTTGTTCCGGTTATCGAAATAAAGATAGATAATGCTTCAGATGAAAGCTATAATAATCTGGTTTCTATTGTTAGAGGCTATGGCTTTGGTGAGCATGTGAAATTCATCTCTTTCTATCTGGAACCATTACGTATAATGAAAGAAAAGATGCCGGAAATTAGTACCCTATACCTGACGTCAGATATTACGGGAGATACAATCCAACAAGCCCAAACCTTGGGCGAGCGCACCGGTCTGAACATCATTTGGTCCAATGTAACTGCCGAAAAGGTAAAAAGAGCGAAGGACCAAGGATTAAGTGTCGGAGCATGGACTGTTCCAGCTAGTAAAATGTCGGAGATGCGAGCGGCAGGTGTGGACTATATAACGACGGATGACTAGTCGAAGTGTAAAGATTTAAGAATGAGAATATCGTTTTATGTAGTTTTAGTATGAAAGAGCAGGGCGATTGTCCTACTCTTTTTTTGTATAAAAAACAGTGTCCATTCCTTTATTTAATGTTCAGTTAATACTTTTTGTGATTGGGAGAAAGGTTCGCTCTGTATTCTATTGGTGTAGATAAGAAAAGTGTTGTATTCATTATCAACCAATAAAGGAGTGGGATTATGTATTTTCGTATTATTCGAAACGATGTACTACAAAGTAAGCTAATTACAGCAACAACAACGATGTTTATCACTGTAGCAGCAGTGTTGATTACATTGGCAGCGGTATTAGGGGTGAACCTGTCTGGGTCAATTGACAATCTTCTTGAGCAGACTAGGAGCCCTCATTACATGCAGATGCATGGAGGAGAGCTTGACAAAGAACGAATGCAGGAATTTGCGGACAATAATTCACTTGTTGAACAATATCAGCTTAGCGAGTTTCTCAATATCGAAGGCGGAAAAATTCAAGTCGGTGACTATACATTTGCCGATAATGTGCAGGACAATGGTATCGCAGTGCAAAATAAAGCCTTTGATTTTATGCTTGATTTGGAGAATCAGCCGATACAGGTAAATAAAGGAGAGGTCTATGCGCCGATTGCTTATGTAAAAGAAGGGCTGATTAAGGTTGGCGACGAGCTGACAATTGCGGGAAAAGAACTGACGGTCAAAGGCGCAGTGCGTGACGGCCAGATGAATGCCAATTTTGCTTCATCGAAGCGTTTCTTAGTTAACAAGGAGGATTATGCAGAGCTATTCTCCGAAGGAAGCTTGGAATACATCATTCAATTTCGATTGAACGATTTGAGTAAGCTGAACGAGTTTGAAGCAGCGTATCGGGATGCGGATTTGGAAATGAATGGACCGTCCGGAACCTTGGGCTTGTTTAAGGTCATTAATGCGATTTCCGATGGGATTATGATTGCGATTCTTTTACTGGTGAGCTTGCTGGTTGTTGCTATGGCATTCATGAGTATCCGATTTACACTGTTGGCGAAAATAGAAGAAGATTTCAAAGAGATTGGCGTAATGAAGGCGATTGGACTGCAGGTGAGAGACATCAAGAAAATCTATCTGGCGAAGTATGCATTGGTCGCTTTTATCGGAGGAATTGTCGGCTATCTGCTCTCTATTCCTTTGAGTCAGCGTTTATTAGCAGATATAAAATTAGTGATGGGGGAAAGCGGCAAAGAAGGATTCAGTCAACTGATAGGAATCGTCGGTGTGCTGCTCTTATGGCTCTTGATTCTTGCTTATGTGTATCTGTTATTGAACCGATTTAAGAAGATTTCTGCTGTGAAAGCTATTCGGACAAATGGCTCGGAGGAAAAAGTATCTACGCGAAAGCCAATCAGTCTGCAAGCTTTCAAGTGGCTTCCGACAAACGTATTTATGGGTGTTGTTGATGTGGTCAGTCGTAAGAAAATGTATCTCACGATGCTTTTAGTATTTATGCTGGCATCCTTCATCATGATTGTTCCGAGCTTGACCTATCAAAGCATGTCGTCGGAATCATTTACAGAGTATCTTGGTTATGGACAAATGGATATGATGGCTAGTCTTTATCAGGATGAAGAGACGGAAGTACATGCAGAGCAGCTGGAAAAGAAGCTGACCTCTGATGAAGAAATCGAAGCCTATAATGAAATCACGACGAAGCCCTTTAAGGTCAAGTCGCAAAATGGTGCAGACAGTATCTTGACCGTTGAGCTTGGAGATCATAATAACTTTCCGGTTGAGTACACAGAGGGGAAGGCACCAATTCAGGAAAATGAAATTGCATTATCGCAGCTAAATGTAGAAGAATATCAAATGCGATTGGGAGATACTATCACAATTGTTAAAAACGGCGAGGAAAAAGAACTGATTTTATGTGGTGTCTATTCTAACATTTTTAATGGCGGGAAGACGGCAAAGGCAGCATTTACAGATACAACTACTGAAACGATGTGGAAAAGCTATTTCATCAAGCTGAACGACCCGACCAAAGCTGATGAAAAAATGGCTGAATATAAGGCAGCGCTGCCTTTTGCCAAAATATACAATGTTTCCTTATACAAAGAACAAATATTTGGGCCGACCATCCAATCGATAGGAGGAGTAGCACTGGGTTCAATTGCCGTAGCATTGCTTATCACCGGGTTAGTGACGGCATTATTCATGAAGCTGTTAGTTGTTAAAGACAAAAAAGAAATTGCTGCATTGAAAGCAATCGGTTATACCAACAAAGATATTTCTACTCAATATCTTTCTCGAAGCCTGATTATTCTAGTTGCAGGCTTGCTTCTGGGAACTTTGCTGGCAAGTACTCTAGGACCCGTTTTAGCAAGTGTAATGATGTCGATGATGGGGATGACCGCATTTCAGTTAAGTGGTAGTTTGCTGATTTATCTAGGGTGTCCGATACTGATGTTTCTGATGACTGTCTTGACGACCAAGCTTATCAATAAAAAAGCCGGCATAATCAATATTGCAGAAAATTTAAAGGAGTAAAGACAATGGAAAAATTAATAATAGGAAAAGGCATCATCAAGACCTTTGGTGAGCAGACAGAAGAGGTGAAGGTATTAAACGGGATAGATATAGATATTTATAAAGGAGAATTCGTGTCAATCATGGGAGCATCCGGCTCAGGAAAATCTACTCTGATGTACGCGTTGAGCGGAATGGACACAATGAATGGCGGAACCGTTGATTTTCAAGGACAGCGATTGAATGATATGACCGAGGAAGCTCTTGCAAATTTGCGAAGAACACAGATGGGCTTTATCTTTCAACAGCCTACGTTACTGAAAAACCTTTCGATTTTAGATAATATTGTCTTGCCAATGTTGCGTGACAAGAGCAATCAGCCGAAGGAAGTATTTAGTCGTGCTGAACGTCTGATGGAGAAGGTAGGAATTGAGGAATTAGCTGACCGTAGAATCACTCAGGTATCTGGCGGACAGTTGCAAAGAGCCGGTATCTGTCGTGCACTTGTCGGACAACCTGAGATACTTTTTGGCGACGAGCCTACAGGGGCATTGAATTCAAAAGCAGCGCAGGAGATTATGAATAGTCTGATTCGAATTAACCGAGAAGGGACAACGATTTTAATCGTCACCCATGATGCCAAAGTCGCAGCGCAAAGTGAACGTGTCCTATTTATGGAGGATGGCTTGATTACAGATGAACTGTTCTTAGGAAAGTATATGGAGCGAGAGCTGGAACAGAGAATTGGACAGGTCAGCGCTAAAATGCTGGAGACAGAAGTTTAAATCGATTATCTGGCTAATACCTGTTTATTAAGTTAAGAAAGCTCGTGGACTAATCGAACATACTAAGTGGAAAAATAAGCACAGTTGGACAGCAGACGGTTCAACTGTGTTTTTGTTAAGTGGCTTGGGAGGACAAATGCCGATATAAAGTGTCCTATTTTTCAAAAGAAAGGAGAGCTGAGACTCTTGTTTTATTGTAAAATGGAAGGAGGAGTAACGAATGTAGAAAATGAGTGTACTTGTTTTGGCAAAGAGACCCTGAGGGAATGAAAATTTTGAATGTACATAGCAAAAAAGCTGTTAACTAGCTGAAAAGAGGGATGAATAGATGGGATACCACATACTTGCAGTCGATGATGAGAAGGAGATTATCAAGCTGTTAAAACTATACTTAGAACGAGATGAGCTAACGCTGTATGAGGCATATGATGGAAAAGAGGCCTTGACAGTTCTTGAAGAACGGACGATTGACTTATTGATTGTCGATATCCTGATGCCTGAGATTGGCGGTTTTGAACTGATTAAACGTGTAAGGAAAAACAGCAACATACCGATTATTGTTATTTCAGCCTGTGTCGACTCCTCTGATCGTATTTTCGGTTTAGAGTTAGGTGCAGACGATTATATTATCAAACCCTTTGACCCGCTTGAGGTTGTTGCACGAGTCAAGGCATTGCTTCGCCGGTATAACACATTAGGCTCGAACATAGGGCTTGATACCGCTCATATTTCAGTAGGAAGCCTGAAGCTGGATACTCATTCATGTACGGTGCGAACAGAGGCCGAGGACGAGATTGAGCTGTCAGCGGTCGAATTCCGTGTATTGAAGCTGCTGATGGAAAATCCTGGCAGAGTCTTTACTCGAGAACAGATTTTCGAACAAGGCTGGAAGGATGAAATCGTCAGTGACAACAGTATCCGTGTGATGATGAGCAAGCTGAGAGATAAAATAGGTCCTGAAAGAATTAAAACCATTAGAGGCTTAGGGTATCGATTGGAGAAAAATCATGAAGGAGCTTAGAAATGCGATTTTAAAGCGGTTTGTCCTTTTCTTTTTGCTGTTGTCTGTGATTGTATCTTTACTTGACAGCTTTGCGTTTGAGTATGGACAATATTTTTTGGCAGAGGATTATCGGATGTATGCGCTAGTTTTAGGCGGTGTGTCACAAATACTGGCTGTCGCCCTATTTTCGTATTTGTTTTACCGTTCGATTGATAAGAAAATTACTGAAAAAAGCCATGAGCTGGCAAAGGCTCAGACACTTCTATTTGCCAATATCGCTCATGACTTGAAAACACCTTTGACAAGTATCAACGGTTTTTCAAAAGCTCTCCATGAAAATGTGGTAACGACGGAGGCAGAGAGAAACGAACTGGCATTAATCATCCATCAGAAATCGGAAGCTGCAAATGAGTTGTTGGATTTACTGTTTCAATACACTAAGCTGAATTCAGAGGATTTCCAACTGAAAAAAGAGGCGCTTGATATAAGTTATTTGCTAAAGGAAACAGTAGCAGAGGTTTATGATGTGATTGAGGCGTATTCGATTGAGCTGCTTCTCAATATTCCTGAGCAGGAAAACGTTCATTTCGTTGATAAAGTGGAAATGAAGAGAGTTTTTACTAATCTGATTGTCAATGCGTGTCGGCATAATCCAGCGGGGACGAAGCTATTGATTGCTGTCGAAAATAAGGACGACCAAATGGAAATCATCTTTGCCGATAATGGCACGCCGATTCCGGAAGTACAGCGAGAGCAGCTATTCAAGCCCTTTGTCAGTGAGAACCAAACAGAGCGGAATTTTCACGGCAGCGGCTTAGGCTTAGCGATTTCAAAAACGATTGCCGATAAGCACGGTTTTAGTCTTGAGTTGAATCATGAGGTCAGTGAGTACACGAAAAAATTTGCCTTAGTACTGTTACAGAGTTGAATGAAATAATAGGAAACAGTGTTAAAGAATACGTCCTGATATACGGAAGTGCAGCATGGCTATCGGTATATTGGGGTGGAGTTCTTACGTAGCTTTACTGATCGAAGGGGTCAAAAAACGCTGGAGATCATTGTATCAGAAAATCAACTCGTCTTTTATTGAAGTAAAAGAGTTGTGTTGCACAGGTGTAACACTTATGTTATTATATCAATAACAAAACAAGGCTAGAGGTGACAATGTGGCAACAGATAAAAATCGAGTAATGATTAGTTTGGATGATAAAAATCTGGAAAAGCTGGAGCATTTAGTTGAAGATGCTCGTGACCGTAGAGGGTTGCGCCTGACAAAATCACAAGTAATCGAATTATTGTTGAATACAGTAGAGACCTTTGATGATGTTATGGGGAATATCAAAAACTGATTGGAAAGAACAGGAGAGGATTCTCCTTTTCTTTAATGAATAAGTGTTGCACTTGTGAATCACTAGTGAAAGGAGTGGCAGAGATGACTGTCTATATAAGAGAAGCAGCAATACCCACTGAAACCAGTATCAATAAGTACAATGCACTGGTGGGCTTCTATTTGAGAGGAGAAGAAATTGTTCGCTATCAGTCGGTGAATGAAATCAAGGAATTAAGAAAAGAAGATATTGTTGTTGATTACATCAAAGAGACGTTAGATATTTTGACCTTGATGGGAATTGAAACAGCTTTTGAAGATTATCCTTCTGAGCTCTCAGCGTTTTATGGCCGTAAGATTCGTACAGGTTTTTTAGGCGAAATCGTGAATAATCCTGATAATTGGGGACAGTTCGTCAAACCCTTGTTAGCAGACAAAGCGTTTACCGGCAGAGTTGTGAATGGTACACGAGATTTAATTGGTATCGGCTTACCTTTTGATTTCCCCGTATGGATTAGTGAGGATGTTTCTTTTCAAGCCGAATGGCGAGTGTTTGTGCTAAACAGAAAGGTTCTGGATGTTCGACCATATAAAGGCGATTATCATCATCTATGTTACGATGCTTCTGTAGTAGATGAAGCTGTGGCAGCCTGGCAAACGAGTCCTTGTGCGTATGCATTGGATATTGGTGTTACAGCTGACGGTAGAACCTTGGTAGTTGAAGTCAATGATGGCTATGCGCTGGGAAATTACGGCTTAATGCCTATCTCTGCCTCACAGTTTCTGGAAGCCCGCTGGCAGGAAATGACAGCTCCCTATTTTGAGAAGCATGAGGTGTTATTATTAAAGCCATGATTGATATGCGGTTAAACGTTAGTCAGTAGTTTTTATGGATTATTTAAAAAGTCGGAAAATAGCACATACATTTTTTATGATTGGCAAATTTTTGGTAAACTAAGAGATGAAGGTAGGAGAAGAGTTATCCTTGCTTTTCTTTTATCAGTAATGATAAAAAGTTTTTCTTTGTAAGAAATATATTTAGTTTGTGATGAATTTGCTGTATACTTTTGGTAGTGAGGATTTTGTTTGCAGCAGCTTCTGTGCTTTGGCGGATCAACAATGGAGGGGATCTTATGAAATTGCAGGAAGTAAGAAAAGAATATGGGCTTAATCAACCCATTTTTTACCAATGGATGGTGGAGCAGAAGCTCATAGAGGAGACAAACAAGGGCTATGCCGTTGGCCCTAATGCTCTGAAGGGGATGCGAACCATATCAACAAGCTATTTGAATGACACTGGACAGACAATTGACAGAGTACAGGTAACGATTGAAGATACACAGATTTCCGAGTTGCTTCTGCAATATGAACATTCAGGAAAGACAGAACTATATGCGGAGAAAGCAGCAACTAATAAAGAAAAAACGACTTCTGAGCTGGCAGCTGAGCTTGCTTGGGCTGAAAAGCGAATCAATGTACTGGAAAATCAGGTAAAGCTGTTAACCAGTCAGATGAAGCTCATTATGAGTCAAATCAAAACGAAATAAACAAAGAAAACGTTGACATTTCCCTTGAGGTTCGATAGAATGAAGACGAAAAATTAGAAAAAAAATCGAATCATGGCGCCGTAGTCGTGATTTTGAGTATGTTACTGAATACATCAGGCAGAACTCAAGAAAGTGTATGAAAAGCAGTGTGCTTTTTATAGGCTTTCTTGGGTTTTTTTTCTGGAAAGGAGGAAAAAATGAAGATCAGTCAAATATTAAATAACAATGTTGCTTTGGTCAAAAGAGGGGGATGTGAGGTCTTTGTAGTTTCTAAAGGAATCGGCTTCAGACGGAAAAAAGGAGAGCAGGTTCCTGAGCATGAAATAGAAAAAATGTATATTTTGGATTCTTACGACATGCTGGATCATTTCAGCTATCTTTTGTCTCACTCAGATCCAAATGACATCATTCTGATTGATAATATTATTTCCTATAGCGAATCGGAGTTGGGGATCATAGCAAGTGATTATTTAAGTTTGACTCTTCTCGATCATTTGGAGTTCCTGTTGAAGCGTGTGGAAAAGAACCAGTTTATCAAGAGCCCGTTAATCTGGGATATCAAACGATTTTATCCGAAGCATTTTGAGGTAGGCCTCAAAGCCTTGCAGATGATTACTGAACAAAAAGGCATTGAGCTGCCGGAGGATGAAGCAGTTTCGCTGACCCTTCACTTTGTAAATATGGAAGAGAGTCGGGAAACGAAGGAAGATCGTATCAAGGAAATGAGAGCCTTAAGTGATATCGTTTCGATTATCGAGCTGCATTTTCAAGTGAAGCTGGATGAGCGCTCAACAAACTATATGCGTTTTACAACACATTTACAGTATTTTGTTCAACGAATCATTCGCGGAGAAATACATGAGGATGAAAAAGAATCATTAGACCTGTACAAACAGGTCAGCCAACTATACTCGGAATCATTCAAAGCAGTGCAAAAAATCAAGGTGTATATCAAGTCGCAGTTTAAGACGGTGATTACAGTCAATGAAGAAACCTATTTGATGCTGCATATTAATCGAGTGACCGAACGACTGGAGGAAAAATAGATGAGTTATGAAAAACTGAACGAACAAATTATTGAGCTTGTCGGAGGCAAGGAGAACATACAGGCAGTCGCCCACTGTGTGACACGTCTGAGATTGACTTTAAAGGATCGGGCTGCTGCCAAAACAGAAGAAATCAAAGAGTTGGATGGTGTTATTGACGTTGTGTCCAATGAGGTGGCTTATCAAATCATTATTGGTACACATGTGATGGATGTTTATGCTGAATTTATGGCGATGCTGGGACTAACACCGGCGGATAATAGTCCCAAAGCGGATAAACCGAAAGGAATAAAAGGGATTGTGGGGTCAATTCTGGTCGTGATTTCTGAAACGATGACCTCTATCGTAGAGGTTTTACTGGCTGCGGGGATTTTAGCTGGGATTATGGCAATCTTTACACTAACAGGGATTGTCTCTGCTGAAAGTCCAACCTACATGATTTTTGACACGCTGCGTGGCGCAGTGTTCCATTTTCTACCAGTATTTATTGCAGCTTCAGCAGCCAAACGTCTGCATGTGAATCAATACCTTGCAATGGTGCTGGCAGTTACATTGCTATCATCAAATATTGATGGTGTTGAAGGGCTATCGATTTTTGGTTTTCAGTTACAGACGATCGGCTATGCGAATACATTTATTCCAATCATGCTTGGGGTTTGGTTTTTAGGTCTGGCAATAAAGTATTTGAATAAGCTCATTCCAAAGAGTCTGCATTATTTCTTAGTTCCCATGCTTTCTCTGGTGATTACTCTTCCAATCATTTTAATGATTTTTGGACCAATCGGAACGTGGATTGGTAATGGGCTGGATGCATTCTTTAACTTATTAATGACGACTATGGGGAATTGGATTGTAGTAACCCTTTATGCTGCTACGCAACCATTTTTAATTGTATTAGGAGCCGCAAACTTTACTTACCCACTTGTTTTAAATTTCTTAGCGTCTCTAGGATACGATCCAATCTTCATGGCTGCAGCGACGATTTCAGATGTGGCTGTTTGCGGAACGATGGTCGGTTACTTCCTGCGTGCCAGTAAAGGAAAAGAAAAACAAACCTTCGGAACAGTCAGCTTCAGTGCACTTATGGGGATTACTGAACCTGCCATTTTTGGGGTATTCATGAAATATCGTCGGCCATTTTTAGCAGTGATTATCGGTGGCGGAGCTGGTGGTATGATTGCCGGTTTAGCTGGTGTCAAAACAATGGGGATGGTTTGGGGCCTAGCGGCTATGCCAACATATCTAGCTGGTGGTGTAGCTAACTTTGTATGGATGCTAATCAGTGTTGTCGTTGCATTTGTTATAGCGACAGTAGTGGCTTATGGATTAGGTATTCCAAGTAGCGAGAAGACAACAGCTGAGCTGTCAGAGGATGAAGAACCAATTATCAGCGGTGATATACAAGGCTTGAAACAGGCAGCGATTGGTAAAATTGCTGACGGCGAAGTAATTGCGTTAAATGAGGTAAGCGATCAGGCCTTTGCTTCAGGTGCTTTAGGCAAAGGACTGGGCATTATTCCAAGTGAGTCTCAAGCGACTGTTCTATCTCCGGTAGATGGAACAATCACTGTTGTTTTTCCAACAAAGCATGCCTACGGGATTCGAACAGAGAGTGGGATTGAACTGCTGATCCATATCGGTGTCGATACTGTAAACCTGAACGGTCAGTTTTTCGAAAGCTTTGTGACACAAGGACAGAAGGTAAGAAAAGGCGAGCAGCTGGCGGTATTTGAAGTAGATAAAATTAAAGAAGCGGGCTTTGATCCAACGATTATGGCGGTTATCACAAATTCCAATGACTATTTAGATGTAATTTCAGCAAATGCAAATGATGCGGATGAGCTATTAACCGTAGTCTTTTAACAGGAGGTAGAGAAAATGAGTTTACCACAAGAGTTTTTCTGGGGCGGCAGTATTGCTGCCCATCAATGCGAAGGGGCTTGGCAAGAAGGCGGGAAAGGACCGGCCATTATGGATTTCGTAACGAAGGGCTCTAAAGATGTTCCACGGGCAATTACTGCGACGATTGAAGCGGGGCTGGATTATCCCTCCCATCAGGGCATCGATTTTTACCATCGTTACAAGGAAGATATTGCACTCTTTAAGGAGATGGGCTTTACAGCATTACGGTTATCCATTGACTGGTCACGGATTTTTCCAAATGGAGATGATGCAGAGCCTAATCAAGCGGGGCTGGATTTCTACGGTTCAGTTATTGATACGCTGCTTGAAGCTGGCATTGAGCCGATTGTGACTTTGTATCATTTTGAGTTGCCGATTCATTTGGTTCAACAGTATGGGTCATGGAAAAGCAGAAAGGTCATTGATTTTTATTTGACATTCTGTGAAACAGTGATGAGAGCATACGATGGCAGGGTCAAGTATTGGGTCACCTTCAATGAGATGAATCACATTGATCCTCAGTCCGAGCATTCCGACATTTTTACTTATTTGGTAGCAGGCTTGAAATATAGTGAGCTGCAAAATAAAGCACAGGAACTGGCGACTATAGGCTATAACATGACGCTTGCAGGAGTGAAGGCGGTGCGCTTGGCCCATGAAATCAATAAAGAAAATATTGTTGGTTGTGTCTTTGGCTTAAACCCGATTTATTCCTATAATTGCGATCCTGAAAATGTATTAAAAGGTTTCTTGGAGAACGATCGAGATTACTATCAAATTGATGCGATGTGCAATGGCAAATTTCCACGCTATAAGCTGAAGGAATACCAAGCGGCTGGCTTGACTGTCACTATCACAGAGGAGGATCAAGAAGATTTTGCCAAAGGGACACTGGACTTTATCGGCTTGAACTATTACTTCTCAAGTGTGGCTGAGCCAAAAGAAGAAATCGGAGGAGAGGCGTCACTTTTCGGTGGTGTTCAAAATCCTTATTTGAAACAGTCTAAGTGGGGCTGGGCGATTGATGCGACTGGCATTAGATATGTGATGAACTACTTGTATCGTCGGTACGAACTGCCGATTATAATTACCGAAAACGGCTTAGGTGCACAGGATGTAGTAGAAGCAGATGGACAGATTCATGACGACTATCGTATTGAGTATCTGACAGAGCATGTTGAGCAAATCAGAAAAGCAGTAGAAGAAGATTACGTGGAGTGTCTGGGGTATCTTGTTTGGGGACCTATCGATTTAGTCAGCGCCACAACTGGTGAGATGAGCAAACGCTATGGCTTTATTCACGTTGATTTAGATGACAAAGGGCAAGGTAGTCTGAAAAGAAGTAAAAAAGACTCCTTCCATTGGTTTAAAAAAGTAATCGAAAATAACAGTGAAGAAGGAGTAGAATAGCATGAAACGACTGGTGAAATTAGGTGTTGTAAGTTTAGTTGTTGGGTTGTTATTGGCTGGCTGCAATAGCGGCGATAGTGGGAAAGTCGGTACATCAGAAACTGGAAAAGCAGCAGCGGAAGAAACCGTGTTGTACTTTGTTCGCCATGGCAAGACGATGTTTAATACGACAGGACAAGTACAGGGCTGGTCTGATACACCATTAACCGACGTTGGTGTGGAGGGTGCTGAGAAGCTGGGACAAGGCTTGAAGGGAACGACTTTTACCAAAGCCTATTCCAGTGACTTGGGTCGAGCAGTTTCTACTGCCGAGTATATCCTGAAAAACTCAGGGAATGAAAAAACAGAGCTGACGACCTTATCTGGTATCAGAGAATGGGGCTATGGCGGCTATGAAGGACGAGACAACTCAGAAATGTGGATACCACTTTTTGAGGAGCACGGTCTGACCTTTGATGAAGACTGGACTCAGTATGGTGAACTGACAAGAAAAATGTCTGATGAAGAAATTGCCAATACGATTGCTGAAAACGATGAGACCAAGACTGCGGAAACCTACGATGAAATCACAAAAAGAACAGAGGAAGCATTGGATCAAATTATTGATGAAACCTCAGAAAAGGGCGGCAATGTACTGATTGTTTCCCATGGCAGTGAAATTCCTACGATTTTGGAACTCATCGCTCCCGGTTCTTATCAGGGAGAAGATATCGGTAATTGCAGTGTGACGAAGGTTGTCTACAAAGATGGAAGCTATACGGTGGAAAGTATTGGAGATAAGAGTTACTTAGAGTAATGATGTTGTTGCCTAAAAAAATGGAATAATGGCTGATACAGGGCTTCTTGCTGGCGTGAATGACGCTTTCGCAGGAAGCCTTTTTTAATTGGTAGGTATCTATTTTTATTTTCTTGTTGAAAGCGATTTCTGAATGTGGTACCATAGAATAAAATTGGTACCAACAAATATAGAGGGAGGAAAGAAAGCTGAGTCGGATGTCACAAAATACTATTGGTTGTCGTTTTTACACATGAGTCGATGAGCGTTTTCAAAAGAGAAGAGGGTGTAATAAATGAATAAGTTTAATTCGGTTTTAGAAGAAAAACTGCTGCCGATTGCAGCAAAGTTGGGTGCAAATAGGGTTCTGATTGCTATTAGAAATGGGATAACACTGAGTATGCCGCTGATTATTATTGGTTCACTTTTTCTAATTATCAGTAATTTTCCCATAGATGCTTGGATTGATTGGCTCGCTGAAACAGGTATTATTGATTATTTAAATAAGGGAACAAATGGCAGCTTCGGTATCATGGGATTAGTCGCAAGCTTCGGCATTGCACACAGTCTGGCGGATCAATATGGGGTAGATGGAACTTCTGCCGGTGTGATTGCTTTGTCCTCTTTTTTGGTGGCAACGCCAAATATTCTTTCGGGAGATGAAGCACCGATTGAAGGAATTCCGGTAAATTACATGGGAAGTCGCGGATTATTTGTGGCAATTGTTTTAGGAATCCTTACCGCATTAATCTTTCAGTGGTTTATCAAGCATAACATTCAAATCAAATTGCCGGATTCTGTACCACCTGCGGTTTCGAAAAGCTTTAGTGCACTGATTCCGGGTGCGGTAATCGTTACGCTTTGGTTGGTTATATTTGCAATCTTAGATACGACGAACATCGGGAATATTCATGACCTTCTACTGAAAATATTCGGTGGTCCATTAGGCATACTAGGTGCCACGATTGGCGGAACGCTCATTTCTATTTTCTTGAACAGCGCCTTTTGGTTTATGGGGATTCATGGCGGTAATGTGGTGAACAGCATTATCAGTCCGATTTGGCTCATGAATACAGATGCCAACCGGGTAATTTATCAAGCCGATCGTACGGCAGAGCTGCCTCACATCATCACGTCTTCGTTTATCGATAACTTTGTTTATATTGGCGGTGGTGGTGCAACCATTGGCTTGGTCATCGTTATAGCAATCGTAGCGCTGAAAAAGAATTCCAGCCAGCTGACAAAAACAATGGCACCGTTGACACTGACACCGGGGATATTCAATATTAATGAGCCGGCGATGTTTGGTTTACCGGTTGTGCTGAATATCAGCTTACTGATTCCATTCATTCTAGCGCCGATGGTCAATGCGCTCGTCACCTACTTTGCCATGTCATCGGGCATTGTCGGAAAAACCGTTGGTGTGGCAGTACCTTGGACGATGCCGCCGATTCTGAGTGGATTTCTAGCGACAGGCGGACATGCCAGTGGGGCTATTCTTCAAGTGGTACTTATAGTGTTAGATGTCATGATTTACTATCCATTTTATCGAACAGTAGAACGCCAGAATGTATTGGCTGAAACTGATAACGATACACAAAAATAAAGAAAATTGCGAGGGAACTAAAATGGTAAAACGATTACTTAGTGCAAATACTTCAGATTTATTGGAGATGACGGCGGCAGAGCTTAAGCAAAGCATCAAAGCCAGTGAAGGAAGAACGATTGTTTCTGAAAATGTTGCAGGACGTGAATCTCTTGTTGGAGACATAACGAATGCAGAAGTTGCTCGGGCATTTGGTGCAGATTTGATTTTATTGAACGGAGTGGATGTACTGAATCCGGTGATTGCCGGTATTCATTCTGATGAAAACAATTCAGAGTCCGACATTGAGACACTGCGTCGACTGGTTGGCCGCCCAGTTGGTGTAAACTTGGAGCCGGTCGATCAGGAAGCGCGAATGGCGGAGGACAAATTGACGATTGCACTTGGTCGTCAAGCAAACGAAGAAACGCTGCAGACAAGTGAACAACTGGGTTTTGATTTTATCTGTCTGACAGGAAATCCCGGTACTGGTGTGACCAACAAGCAAATTAACGAAGCGATTAAGCGAGCAAAAGAACACTTCAGCGGCTTGATTATCGCTGGGAAAATGCACGGTGCAGGTGTAGATGAGCCTGTAGCGGATATTCAAGCGATTCAATCCTTTGTTGAGAGTGGCGCAGATATTATTTTGGTTCCAGCTGTAGGAACGGTTCCCGGCTTTGATACCTCAGAGCTGAAGGAAGTAGTAAAAACTGTGCATCAGTTTGGAGCACTGGTTATGTCAGCGATTGGTACAAGTCAGGAAAGCTCAGATGAAGAGACGATTCGACAAATTGCGATTCAAAATAAGGTATGTGGTGTGGATATTCAGCATATTGGAGATGCAGGTTATTCCGGCTTGGCTCCGGTTGAAAATATCTTTGCCTTGAGTAAGGCTATTCGTGGCGCGCGGCATACGATTTCGATGGTGGCACGTTCGATTCATCGATAGAAAAAATTGTTCACGATAGTTCTCTCTGTCATTCAGGAGGACGGAAAACGAGATGAACTGGTAGGAACCGAACTTTTCTGGCATAATGGTAAAAGAGATGTGTCAAGGCAACGCAATACATTTACTAATACTATTTAGCAGAGGTGTTTTCGATTGGCAAAATATCATGAAATTTCTACTGAGTTGATTAAAGAAATCGTGGATGGAAAATATAGTGAACGGGGTAAGCTTCCAACTGAAAAAGAGCTGAGCCTTTATTTTGATGCCAGTAGAAACACAATCCGAAGTGCAATCAATTTGCTGACAGATGAAGGGTATGTCTATAAAGTTCAGGGCAGCGGGATTTATCTACGCCCGATTAATTTTGATGAGAGCACCAATTTGAATTTGATTAAAGGCTTTTCCAGCGAGCATTTGGAGGAAACCAGTACAATCAAAATCCTTAGCTTGGAGACGGTTGCGGCAACAGCGGAAATCGCAGCTGAGTTGAATTGTACAGTTGGCGAACAGCTGTATTACTTGAGACGTGTTCGGTTTGTGGATAATGAACCTGTTCGAGTGGAGCGTTCTTATTATCGCCAGGAAATTGTTCCTTATTTAGGTCAGGAGATTGCTCATGGATCGATTTATAACTATTTGACAAAAACCTTAAAACTGCAAATCGGCTTTGCAGATCGAAAAATCCAAGCAGATTATCTTTCAAAAGAAAATGCTGAATTATTGGGATTGGCAGAAAATGATCCTGCGCTAATAGTAAATGAAAAAATCTATTTATCTAACGGTCAGATTGTGATTTTAGGTGAGGGCATCCTTCATTTTCAAAAGATATCCCTCTTTTCAAGTGCCAAAAACTATGATTAGTTACGGTCAGTCGGCAGTTGCTGATAAGGGAAGCCATAGAAAGAAGTTTATCAGTTTAAAAACCATAGAGACAAGCAAACCTTTGTTGTCTCTATGGTTTGTTTTCAGCAACGAGAATGTTCTTCACCAGCGAGAAAAAATGAATAATGAAAGAACCAAGTAAGGAGTAGAGAGTTTGAGCGTGATTGAGAGCTCGAACTCTTTTTTAGGCTTTCTAAACGATGGTTAGGTGACTGGAAAATGCTGAGCTCGGCGGTGTCCTTCTATATGAGTCAGCTATTTCCATTTTAAGCAGAAAAAGATACCATTTTAATTGAAGCGCTTTCGCGCTATCTTAATTACAGAGGGGGGAAGTGCATGAGGGAAGCAAAAATCATCCGGTATTTAAAAGAGACTACAGCGTATTGTTCGAAGCAGCAGCTTGCAGAATATTTGGGTGTATCATCCCGCACGATTTCCACGGATATCAAGGCAATCAATCAAACAGCCGACAAATGGGGTTTTCACATCACCCATCAACGAGGAATAGGCTACAAGCTGGAAGTAACTGACAACATGGTATTCAACGACTATTTTCAGCAGCTTTTTCAAGAGAATCAGTCAGAGCTTTTAAGTCCCGTTGAACGCAAAACCACGATTACGTTGCTGCTGCTTTTTTCTAACGAGTATGTCACAATCAATCAAATTTCGGAAACATTAGCTGTTAGTGCTTCGACAATCAAAACGGATTTACAGCAGATAAAAAAAGAGTTGACTGAAAATGAGTTAACCTTATACGCCAAGCCTTATTACGGGTACAAAATTATTGGTTCAGAGGAAAAACGACGATCATTGATTTTAAGGTTGCTGCGAAACGATATTCCTCAACCGGAATTAACTGCGGAATATGCAGCATTTCGTCAGTCCTTTAACGAACAGAATTTTCGATCGTTCCTGATTCAGTTGGTTCACCGGCATGGTATCAAGATGAATGATTCTGTTCTGGATAATATCCTTCTTCATGTCATTTTATTGGGGTTCAGAATCAAACAGCAAAATTTTATTAAAAAAGAGCTGCAGCCGTTTCAACAGGCAGATAGCTACGCCAAGCTGACAAAGGATATCGCCAATTACTTGGCTGAGCAGGAAGGGATTCAATTACCGGAAAATGAACAAATCTATTTGAGCCAGCAGCTTTATGGAAAAATGCTGGCGGTGAATGAGTTTGGACAATACGATAAGCTTTACGGTTATATCAGTCAGGCGTTGGGAACAATTGATGAAAAGTACCATACGATGTTCGCTCAGGATCAGGAGCTGAAGGATGCACTGACTCTTCATGTTGCGCCGCTGCTGCAGCGGTTATATACAGGGCATCAGCTTGAGAATCCGATTATCGAAGATGTCTATACGCGTTATGCCAATGTATTTACAATTACTTTTGAGTTCATTCAGCTAATCAGCGATACTATCGATGTGTCAGTCAGTAAGGATGAAATGGGGTATTTGGCGATTTATTTCGCTGCCAGCTTAGAAAAGAAATCGCAGGAGACGATCAGACGTTATAAGAAAATTGCAGTGATTTGTGCAACTGGGGGCGGAGCCTCCTACTTCCTGAAAACAAAGCTGGAACAGATTTTTGTCAATGCAGAGGTTCGAACCTTTTCAGTTATAGAAGCCGGCAGCATTGATGACTCGGTTGACCGGATTATTTCTACGGTGCCTATTGAACTGGCAGAAAATAAAGTGCCTATTATTTATACACAAGCGTTATTAACAGAAAAGGAAATCAAGAAAATTCAAAAGGATTTACTGCTGATTCAGGAAAACCGAAAGCTGACAGCGGATATGGATAATCAGCTCCTGACCCTTTTTACGGAGCAGAACTTTTTGATTACAGAAGCAACGGACTACCTGTCATTGTTGAATGAGCGTGGGAAACGTCTGGAGGCTTTGGGAGAAGCTGCTTCTGGCTATACCGAGCTTGTGCTTCAACGAGAACAACTGGTGGATACTATTTATCAAAATGGCATCGCCGGCCCTCACCCGATGGAAGCAAGAGCAGTCAGAGAAGGAATTGATGTGATTTTACTTCGTCCCGCTGCCACTTTTAAGGAGAAACAGATAAAGCTGGTTTTTCTGATTAATATCAGCAATGGACATCTGTTTTTGCATAAAGAAATCAGCCGCTTGATGATTCGGATGATTGATGATCAAGCGTTAGAAAAGCAGTTAGAGAATATTAAAAACTATCAAGATTTCTCTCGTTATTTGAGGGAGATAATCAAGAAAGGATAATAGATGATGAACGAACAGGAAAAAAGTATTTTTCAAATTATTTCAGCAGCAGGAGATAGTAGAGGCGCAGCCTTTGAAGCTTTACGCTTGGCTCGGAAAGGGCAGTTTGAGGCGGCCGACGAGAAAATGAAGGAGGCAAAAGAAAAGAGTATCACAGCTCATGAGGAGCAGACGACACTAATTACCAAGGAAATCAATGGAGATAAAACAGAGATCACTCTATTAATGGTGCACGCGCAGGATCATTTGATGAATAGCTTGCTGGCGCGTGATTTAATCGAAGAAATGATTGAAATGCTGAAGGAACAGAAAAAATAGTAGAAGGAAGGAAGAAGAAAATGAAAACACTATTGGTTTGTGCAGGTGGTTTTTCAACGACAATGATGATGGAAGCCATGAAAAAAGTAGTGAAGGACTCTGCAAAGCTGGAGGTTGAAGATTATCCAATGGAGGCAATCGGCGTTGATAAGCTGGATCGTTACATCAATGATTATGATGTTATTCTAGTTGGACCGCAGCTTAGTCACAAGTATGACTACATTAAAGGAGAAGCAGAAAAAATCAGTAAACCGACCGTGTTGCTGACTTCAGACATTTATGGGTCAATGGATGGGGCAACGGTCATGAAACAGGCAATTCTGGCTTATCGCAAAAGTCAGTAAAAATAATCATTCAATGAGTTGGAGGAGAAAAAAATGGAACAACAAAAAGTTTCCGCTTTTGATAAGGTCGAAGGCTTTATTCGTAAAACTTTAGTACCTGTTGCCAACAAGGTAGATAACAATGTCTACCTGACCGCAATCAAAAAGGGAATGGTGGTCTTAACACCGGCATTACTTTTAGGCTCGGTTGCAGCTATTTTCCCATCGATTCCGGAATTCGTTAAGGTTTCCGCTGTGCAAAATTGGTTCGATCAATATGGGTACATTTTCAGTCTGCTGTCAAAAGTATCGTTAGGACTGGTTGGCTTGTATGCGGTACTGGCTATCGCTTACTTTCTGAGTGAACAACTGAAGCTGTATACAATCGGCTCTATGATTCTAGCGGCAATCGGTTTTCTGCTGGTGGCGATGGATGTAGATGAGAACGGCAATATTATCGCAACCCATTTAGATTCAAAAGGGCTGTTTGCCGGTATATTTATTGCTATTATTTGTGTAAAAATTTATCAGTTCTTTACGAAGCATAAGCTTGTTATTAAGATGCCGGAAGGGGTACCGGATTTTGTTTCCAGCTCTTTTGAGCTGATTACGCCCACTGCGGCGATTGGTGTTCTCTTTATCACCATACGGGCAATTACAGATGCAATGACCGGCGGTACGCTACTGCCTCAGGTTATCATGGAGCTTTTGGCACCGGCAATCGGCGGGCTGGACTCTATGTGGGTGATTTATTTTGTGCTGGTTCTGCGCTTGGTTTTCTGGTTCTTTGGTATCCATTCCGCAGTTCTCTCACCCATTCTTTCACCAATTGCTGTTCAATATTTGTCTGAAAATATTGCTGCTCATGAAGCAGGAGAACCGCTGACGCATGTTATTACAGGTGGGACATTATCAGCGTTTGCCAACTTTACAGGCTCCGGCGTAACAATCGGGCTCGTCATTGCCATGCTGGTCAGTAAATCCTTGCGCTATAAAAAAGTTGGTGCTGTGGCACTGCTGCCATCGTTGTTTGGTATCAATGAGCCTGTTTTATTCGGAGTACCGATTATATTGAATCCGGTGTTGATGATTCCATTTATTTTTGGCGGAGCCTTTGTTGGGATGATTCCGATGATTTGTATGAAACTGGGATTCTTAAATTACCCAATTTTTGATCCACCTTATGTACCAATTTTCATGGAGGGTTTCCTGACAGGGTTTGACTGGCGGGCGATTATCATTCAAGTGGTTCAGGTTGGACTATCCTTTGCCCTTTATCTGCCGTTCTTTAAGGTTCTTGAACGTCAAGAGCTGGAACAGGAAAAGACAGCAAAAGAAGCAAGCAATGTAATCAGTGAAGAGGATGAAGCCTTGCTGGCTGATTTAGACTTTTAAGAGCAACACTTAATAAGAAATGAAGGAAACGAGTATCTATAGTTTTAGGGCAGCATGGTTGAGGGAGTGGTTAGCAAACTGATTTCTCAATCATGCGCTATTTGATTTTTAGGAGGAAAGAAGATGGAAGCAAGAATGATTCGTCTTAGAGAAAAGCTGGCTGAGCAATCATTGGACTATCTGCTTGTGACAGATAAGAGTAATCGTCGTTATTTAACAGGCTTCACAGGCTCGAATGGTCTGTTGCTGATTGGACAAAATAAAAATCACTTAATTGTCGATGGACGTTATACGGAACAGGCTGAACAGCAAACAAAGCATTGTGACATCTTAACGACATCAGATGCAGTCAATCAATGGGGCTGCTTAGCTAGACTTATTAAGAATCGCATCGTTGGATTTGAAGCGGAAACCATTGGTTATCAACAGTTTCTAAGACTTGAGGAAGTAGTGAAGACTGCAAATGCAAAGCTGTCCACGACGAATCAGTGGATTGAAAAAATGCGAATGATTAAAACAGAGCAGGAGCTTGCGAGTCTGCGAGAGGCTGCTCGCCTTGCAGATCAAGCCTTCTCATATATTACAACGATTATTAAGGCTGGAATGTCGGAGCTGGATGTAGCAAATGAGCTTGATTATTACAGCAAGCGAATTGGCAGTGAAGGGCCAGCCTTTGAGACGATTGTTGCCTCGGGGAAAAGAACAGCGTTACCACATGCCCACGCTTCGAAAAAAATGATTCGGGAAAATGAGTTACTGATGATTGACTTCGGCTGTATTTATGAGGGGTATTACTCTGATATCACACGTACCTTTGCTCTTGGTGAGGTAGACGAATCAATTAAAGCTGTTTATCAGCAGGTGCTGACAGCTCAAAAGCGTGCAATCGAGAGTATCGCTGTAGGAAAAATGCTTAACGATATCGATAGTACAGCCCGCGATTATCTAAAAAACGAAGGGTTGGATCACTATTTTTCTCATGGTCTAGGTCACGGCATTGGCTTGTCCTGTCATGAGTATCCTGCCGTAAATAAGGCATCAGCAGAAATGATTTCTGCAGGAATGACCTTTACTGTTGAGCCTGGGGTATATCTCCCAGGAAAATTTGGTGTTCGAATCGAGGATGATGTCTTTATCAACGCGCAAGGAAACGTGGAATGTCTTACTAAGACACCGAAAGATTGGCTGGTGATTAAATGAAGCTGGAAGAACGATTGGTGCAGTTGTCAAATCTGGATGGTATTGCCGGAAGAGAAGAGGCTATTGGTAATTACTTAGCAGATACTATATCACAGGAACATTTCTGTGATGATTTCAAAAACTATTATTTTGGTAATCTGTCAACATACAAAAAACGGGTGGCTATTTATGCTCACTTAGATGAGGTTGGTTTTTTTATTCGTGAGATTGATCCGGAAGGCTTCATTTATTTTCAACCGATTGGCGGCTGGTGGGGGCATGTGATTCTAGGACAATCTGTTCGAATCACAGCAAGAAAGAATGGACAGGTTTATCGAGGCATTGTCGGGACGTTACCGGAAGGCTCTGTGATGGATAATAACGTAGTGCCTATTCAGAAGATGTATATTGATATGGGCGTAGGAAGTCAAGAAGAGATTGCGGCATTCGGCATTCAAATCGGAGACATGATTACACCTGATACACAGGCACGGGTGAGTGAGAACGGCCAGTATATCATTGGGAAGGCGTTAGATAACCGTGTTGGCTGTAGTGTAGTTGCTGAAATCATGGACCATTTTCATAAACAGCCGCTCTCGCATCTCGAAGTAATCGGTGTTGCGACAGCGCAGGAAGAGGCGGGCACCCGAGGGTCGAAAGTTGCTGCACCAAGAGTGAATGGAGACATTAATATTATTATTGATGTAGCAAACGGAAAAGACACACCAAAGGCAGCTGCAAGAAAAACAAGAATATTGGGGAATGGGCCGGGGATTTGCTTGTATGATAAAACGGCTCTCGCCGATATGACATTGGCAGATGCTCTGCAGGAGACGGCCGAACAATCACAGATACCATGGCAGTTCGATCAGCTTACCGGCGGAGGCACTGATGCCGGCTCCATTCAGCTTTATGCTGGAAAACCGACAATTGTGATTAGCGTTCCGGTGCGCTATTGTCACTCGTGGCATTCCATGGTCAGCTTGGCAGATTGTAGGAATACAGTGAAATTGATTTGTCGTTACATTGAACGATTAGAGAAGGAAATGGAGGAAGTCCATGATTGATTTTGATAAGAAGATATCCAGATATGGTACTTATTCGACTCAATGGGATTACGTTCAGGATCGATTTGGTGAGAAGAATTTGCTGCCGTTTTCAATTTCGGATATGGATTTTGAGATTCCTTTCGGTACGAAAGAGGTTCTTTCTCAGGCAGTAACTAAAGGTGTTTTTGGTTATACTCGTTGGAATCATCATGACTTCAAAGGTGCTGTCAGCGACTGGTTTGCCAAACGATTTCATGCAAACATTGAGGAGGAGTGGATTAGCTATAGTCCAAGTGTCATTTACAGTCTTTCAGTCTTCATTCAACTGCTGTCAAAAAAGAATGGGAAAATCGTCACCCTAACGCCATGCTATGATGCCTTTTTCAATGTGATAAAGGAAAATCACCGAACGCTTTTATCAGTCAGTTTACAAAAAAAACAGCAGTTCAGTATTGATTTTATAAGGCTGGAGGAGTGCTTCAAGAAAGAGAAGCCGGAGATATTTTTACTATGTAATCCTCATAATCCAACAGGACGAGCGTTTACTATGGAAGAACTGGAACAGCTCATTGAGCTTTGCAATCGATATCAGGTAGCGATTGTCAGTGATGAGATTCATATGGACATTCTACGTGAGGGAGTCAATCATATCCCCATTTTGACTCTTCAAGAAAAAATCAAGGTTCCTGTGGTTTTGCTTTCTTCAGCGTCCAAAACCTTTAATAGTCCGGGTTTGGGCTGTTCGTATGCCATTGTACCTGATGAGGGGCTGAGAGCTCGTTTTTCATCCATCCTAAAAGGACGAGATGGCCTATCCTCAGTACCTTACCTCGGGATGCTGGCTTTACAGGATTGCTATAATCATCAGGAGCAGTGGCTAAATGAGCTGAATCACTATGTTGATGAGAACTTCAGACAAATGTTAGAGCTGCTGCAGGAAAATCGCTTCATTACCAGCTATATACCGGAGGCCACTTATTTGGCTTGGTTGGAGCTGACGAACTTACCCGTTTCTATGAATGAACTGCAACAAGTTCTTGTTCATCAGGAAAAAGTAGCAATCATGAAAGGGGAAACCTATGGTATCGAAGGAGCAAATTATCTGCGATTAAACCTCGGGGCACCAAGAGAGAAAATTATGGATGGAACAAAACGACTGCTGCGAGCAGTGAATAAGGTCAGCCAATTATAGCAATAAAAAAAGGGCACGAAACCGCCAACTGGACTACTGCGGTTTTGTGCCCTTTTTCACTATCAATTTTATTCAGCAATGCTGTAATAACTTAAATCCTGATTCTTTAAGATATTTTCGTAATATTTTTTTTCAACGACAGATTTGATATGTGCCAGCTCATGCTCTTGAGGCAGTGGTTGTGTATGAATCGTAGGTTTATCACTCATAAATGGATTATAGGTATCGCTAATTAGTATATCTGCCAACTGCTCATTTTCGACAAAGGTTACTGGTACCATGGAAAATTTTACTATTTTTTCTTGTAAATAGGAGGCAGCTAAATACCCAAGCTTGGAGAACACATGAATACGAACTGGCGGACTAAGGAGTGTAAGGAAGCTATGTATGAAAAAGGTGTAGCCCAGAGAAAAGGCAACAGTAAATTCCAGGTTGCTAAAAATTTTAAAATTCGAGTTTTTTTTCAATAGATTAAAAAAGGCTTCGATCTTTTCGTCTAAGGCACTATTTTCTAAAATAACCAAACTGTAGTCGTCCATTCGATGAATCCAATGAACTTTTCCTTTGAATATGAAGCTGATTGCATGAGCGTTAAGCATGACCTGATACATATAGTTGAAGCTTTTTTCATCAACAGATAAGTTGAAAAAGTCTATAAAAAGCTGAAGCCATGTGTAACTAAGCTGTTCTATTGTTGTTTTGAGTTGATTACCGGAATATGGTGCAGAGACCTCAGATAATGTCTGCATATCAGAGAAGAGTCCCATTGTAGAGCTGAAGACAATATAAAGACAATGTTGTTCTGCCGCTAATGTCTGGGGATCTAAAGAGAACGAATCAAAGACGGTTCCCAAAGTCTGTGCCGATAGAAAATGAAACTCTGATTCCTTTGTGGGAAATGTTGTTACCTGATCGAGTTGATCCACTTGCCGCACATAGTTTTGAGAACGAAGACGAAAATAGGTAATCGTCAGCCACAGATTCGAAATATTGCTATATCGCTTTTCTCCTTTAATAGTAAGAAAATCCGGAATAGTAAGATAATTTTGAACGTCAGATAGTAAATAGAAATAGAATAAGCGAACTTGACGTTCTAAGCCAATAAATTTTCTTTCGCTTTTCAAATCTAAACCAACCTGTAACACATTAAGCTGCTCTTTCAGATAAGTAAATTTTCGATAAACAGATGGAATGCTTATAAAATTTCTATCGGCAAAGTCTTCTATTGAAACAAAGCGTCCCATTAAAATATCAATCATCAGCTTAAAGCTGGTTGCGCGTTCATAGTATAACGCTTTAAAAGCATTTTTATCAAAACTGGCAGGAATGGAGAGTGTAATCACGCCACCCCGCGAAATATGTAAGTCTAACTTTTCAGATGTGTGAATATGTTTATTATCTTCAATCAAGCGATGAAGATATTTTTGGATGATTCGTCTATCCGTGTTCATTCTTTTTGAGAGATGGGCGACTGTTAAGTCAGGATTGTTTATTTCTTGGAGAAGAACAAGCAATAGCTCATAAGCTCGACCATCATCTTTTTCAAATAGCTTCAATTGTAAGCCTCCTCAATAAATATGTAGATATAAAAATATCCTATCGATTATATCACGTTAATATTTTTTTGTAATTATACGACAATTAAAGATTGATTAATTATAAAATATCAATTTTTTATCAATTTTTACATAAGAATTGAGAAAAAGCGTTATTGTTAGAAGATGGAAAATAATATAAATTGGTTGATAGAACAAAGAGGCAGCTTTGAATGATAATATAGAAGGTTGTTTTCTTGTTGGAATTTTTGAAGGTTTAGCGAGTGCAGTGTTTTTTTCTTTTATGTAGCGCATTCGAGAAAAATTATCTTATTTTCTCCAAAATGTAATAAAAATGATTTCATTTTTATGTAAAGATGAAAAATATTTAAATAAATCAATTACATTAACATGATAATATACTTTCTTTTTACATTCTACATGTTTTTAACTATTATTTTTTCAATTTTTTATAATAAAATATAAAAAAATGAGAATTTATAATGAAAAATGAAGAAAAATTTACGCCGTCAAAAAAATAGTCAAAAATAGGGATATGAGTGAGGGAGATTTTTATGCCTAGAAAAGGTGAAAATATTTATAAAAGAAAAGATGGACGTTATGAAGGTCGTTACATAAAATCCAGATCGTTTGACGGTCAAATCAAATACGGCTATATATATGGAAAGAAATATTCTGATGTAAAGCAAGAACTGACATTGCTTAAAGCACAATTTACGTTTGCTCAAAAAAAGAAGCTGAATGCGTCAGAAACCGTAAGAAGCTGGATGATGTATTGGCTGGAAACAAGTATTAAAGCACAGGTGAAATTATCTACATATATGAATTATCGAGGACATTTGGATCGTTACATCCTTCCGAAGCTTGGAGAAATACAGCTGGTTTCCTTACAAACAAAAGATATTGAACACTTTATCGAATATCTTTCTTCTATTGATTTGTCGGCACAGACAATCCGATGTATTTTCAATATTTTAAAAAGTGGAATGAAAAAAGCACGACTTTCTTCTTATATATATGAAAATCCTTGTGATAATGTCAGCCTACCTAAGAATGATAGAAAAAAAGTAGCTGCATTAGATATAAAAACACAGAAGGAACTGGAGAAATTGGCTTTAAAGAGAGGCTGCTTTGCAATTATCTTGTCGCTATACACTGGTATGAGAATTGGTGAAATTAGTGGATTAAAATGGTCGGATGTAGACCTGAAAAACAATGTTCTTTACATTAATAGAATAATTGTGCGGGTACCGATTCCGAATGAGAAGCTAAAAACAAAGATAATATTGGGGTCTCCAAAAACCAAATCCTCTGTGCGTGCCATTCCGATTGCCCCGAACTTGAAGCGGTATTTAGAGACTATCAGAAAAGAAGAGGCTGAGTTTGTCATTCCTTGTGGCAATAACTTTTCAGAACCGCGAATCATCAATTACCATTTTAAGAAAATAGTTGATGAGATGGGGCGTAAAGATATTCACTTTCATATGCTGCGACACACGTTTGCTACACGTTGTGTGGAAAAGGGCGTGGACATTGCTTCACTAAGTATGATACTTGGCCATTCATCCACAAAGATGACCTTAGATACCTATACAGATTCTATGTGGGAAACGCGAAAACAAGCAGTAACTGTTGTTGATAAACAGCTTCAAGATAATGATACCTTCAATAACTTTTTGAAAAAAGTGAGCTAATATGGCTAAAATGAATAAACTGGACAAACGAGAGATAGACTCGTTTGTCCAGTTTTTTTATGAGTTAAATAACAATGCTTATTTAATTAATAGCCGTCGAAAGAATGGTCACCAAAATCTGTAACCATTGATATATCAGCAAAAAAATCCCCATTTCTTAAATGCGCTACATTTAAGAAAAAATATGAAGAAAAACAACGAATTTAATGCTCGATTGATTTTTAATTTTATATTAATCTGTTTTTTTCTGCAAATAATAGACACTAAACCAAGAAGGGAAAAAGAATATGTTTCATCTTAATTGTATTTCAGTTGTTGCCGATTCATTATTGGAAAGTTATACAGATAGATTCGTTCAGTCAAATTACTGTATAAACACAAGTAGTTCGTATCAAATAGCTGAGAAAGCAGAAACGTTCGATGGCATCCTAATTTTTGAAGAAGATTTAAATAATATTGGTGAGGTCTGCAAATACATCATTGACGTAAAAAAAGAGTCCAAGGCATTTATCTGGATTATTGTTCCTGAACAAATCCATTCAGCAAAACTAATTTACTTGCAAATGGGAGTAGATGCTGTTTTTACACGTGAATCAGAAATAGAAGAGAATATCTTAACAATGTCTAATGCGTTGAAGCGGTATAAAGAGTTTAGCAAACAGAGAAATGTTGATCGACCAGTGCTCGATGAAAACCGACCATTGAAATTGAATTCTATGAACTTGAGTGCTGTTATTGATGGTACATTGGAGATTCCGTTGACCAGAATAGAATACAAGATAATGGAATTGCTGCTTAAGAATCCGAATATAGCAATCTCTTATCAAGATATTTATAAGGAAATCTGGACGGATGAGTCTGAGCATAGCAAATTCCGTGTTTCAAACGTAATTTTTCATTTAAGAAAGAAGCTTGAAGAAGATTCACTTGAGCCGAGATTTATAAAAACCATCCGCTCAAAGGGATATCTAATCAATGTATAAGACGAGTAAATAGAACGAAGCAAAAAGCGATGCTCTAATAGGCGTTCGGAAAAGGGGTGTTTTAGAAGTGGAGACAATAGGGATTGTAAACATAACAGGAGAATTGAGCGAAGAATACATAAGATTACTGAAGCAGGAAGATTATCAGGTCGTCCCCATCGAACCGGAGGCGAATATGAACGCTGTTTCAAAGAAGATTGATGGAGTAATTATCTTTGATGAAGAACAAAAAAACGTTGGGGAAACGTGTAATTTAATTCTGAAAATCAAAAATGCTTCTATTCCATTTGTTTGGACCTTTTCAAAAGAAATTCCGGAGGTCAACCGTTTAGTCTACTTACAGCTTGGGGCTGTAGGGAATTTTCATAAGGACTGTGAACCGGAAGAGCTGCGGCTCATTATTAGAAATACAATGATGAGTCGACAGCAGTTGAACAATACAGACAAGCAAATGGAGACTGCAAATAAGAGGAAAGCGGATGTTGAATTGCTAAATGATAACCGTAGTGTGGTAATTGGTGGAGACAGAGAAATAGGCTTGACCAAACTTGAATATCAGCTGCTGGAGCTATTGTTTGCTCGTGATGGTAAGGCTGTCACTTACGAAGAAATTCATGAGGACGTATGGGGAAAGAAACAGACATTCTCCAGAGCCAGAATCGCAAATTTGATGTTCCATCTGAGGCAGAAAATGGAAGTTGATCCATTGTATCCAAAGTATGTCAGAACTGTTCGTTCGAAAGGCTACATGCTTGATTTGTGGGGAACATCAGAACAATAATTGATATTTTTTCTACTATACTAATGTATTTCATTTCCTGAAATGGTCGGGATCAAAAACACAATATGAAATCTAATGATCTTGCCCAATGAGGGAGGTTGAAATAAATCGTATCTCAGTCGCAAGACAGGATACATAAATATTGAGGGAAGGAGGAGAAAAATGAAACTTAAAACGAAAAACAATGTGCTTGTAGTACTGTTTTTGATATTTGGCTTGGTAGTATCAGGCTTACTTCAAATGGGCACCCCTTTGAAAGCTGAGAGCAGTAGATATATGATTGAAGTTTCTGAAAATAACAAGGCAACTATCCGAATCAATCCGCAAGGAGATGAGGAGCTGAAATTGAAACTGACAAATCTGAAAGAAATTTCTGAAGAAGATGTAACCAGAGAACTTTCTGAAGATTTTGATGGAGATTTCACAGTTGAAAAAGATGGTGAGAATAGCTTTCTTCTGAAAATTAAGGAAGGAAATAATCCACTGGTTTTTGCTTTAAATCTGTCTCAAAAGGATGCTGAAAAAAGCGGTGATGTTAAGCTGCTATCATCAACTGATAAGGTATTAGCTGAAAAATCAATATCCTTTTTTGAACCGGAATTAACAGAAATTCCTAATATGGAAACTGCCCAAATGTTAAACAGAAATAGTACAGATTATGTACCGCCAACACAAGCAGAATTAGACGCGGCAAATGCTACGGCAAATGCTCGATTCAACTTCAACCCGGAAGCAAATGTCAAAACAGTTACTGATTGGGCTACTTTTAAAGCTGCCTATGAAGACAACAGTGTAACGAAGATAATTATGGCTCAGAGTATCAGTAAACGAGCTACAGGAAATAACACTGCATTGTATTTGTCTGGAAGAAACAGTTCCATTGAAATAGATGGACAAGGTTTTGAATTGGATCTGTATAACGACACATTAGCTTTGACTGCAACTCCGGCGGCTGGAAAGGGAAATGGCTTTGTCCATGTTCATGATTTGACAGCTGTTCAGGGGCTTACTAGATCAGATGCTGATGGAGTTTTAGGCGGTTACCGTACATGGGGCTTTATTATGGGGTATGTCACTTCTGGTACAGCATATGCTAGAAACTGGTATTTCCGAGTAGGAAATATTGATACTAGAAATGAGGAAAACTATAAGATAGCACGTTTAATTCGTGGAACTCGTGGAGAAATCACTACGTACGGAAAAATGAACCTCTATACAACATCAGAGAACTATTACGCAGGAAGCATCGTTGTAGAAGACAAAACTGAATGGTATGGAAATGTTACAGTGCGAGATTATTCACTAGTGTGGTATGAGTTGCCGGCAGAAGCTGGTGATACTGGAGAGAGCAAAGAGTTTACAGTAGGTAAAAACTGTTATCTGAGGTTCACGCAATCTCAAACCTCTGGAACAAGTTACCCAGCTATTTATCGTTATTATGATGCTATGACAATTGGAGAAAATACAATTTTCAACGTTTCAATGCCTGGTAGCGCAATAAGGCTTCAGGAAAATGGCGCTTCATGTACGATAAAAGCAGGTGCTAAAGTCAATTTAACTAGTTTGCAAGAGTCCAATGCAATTGTTGCGTTTTCGGGTAATAATCAAACGTTTAGTGTTGAACCAGGTGCTTATTTCTTTGCAATTGGAAAATCTAACCGTGCAGTTATCGATATGTCAACGAACTTTTGGTCTGCTGCGGAAGAATCTCACACAGGTAACCAGTTTATCATGAAAGCTCCTAAAACTTACGATATTCGAAACACAGGAACAAATAACAATAGTACTGCTTTGGATGTAGCCTTTACGAACAGAGCAGACAATACATTCATTATTGAGGATTCAGACATTGATCTTTGGAAAAAAGGATCGGCATTGATGGGTCCATCAGATGAAACGTATGCTTTGGTTGAAAAATTACAGGTTAACGGGACAGGAACCAATGAATCCGTTACTTCCACAGATACATCTGGGTTACAGAACTTCAAGCAAGCCAATTACAAGCGGATTGCCGGAATGAATTCTAATCCTGAGTTGAAATGGGTTCCTGTAACTGATGCTGATTATTCATACAAAGCTAGAGTATTAATTGGTTATGTTGCAGATGAGCAATTTGACCCAGACGGAAATACCGTATTGATACCAGTATATGCATCTGAGAATCAGGCTGAAGTAACATATGTTGACACTTTTGGAGATACACATGTTGTAAAAACTGATTCGGAAGGCTATGCAACTGTTAGTGATACTAGGTTCAATACGGCTGGTCAAACTATATCTGGTAGTGCGGTCAGAGGTCCCTGGACATCTGAGGCAGATGCTGTTACGACAGTCCTAGATGTTACACCTCCAGAACCGGCAGAATTGGTAGAAGGAAAAGTAACCAATGCGACGAAACAGCTGACTGCTGAAAATCTTGAACCAAATGCAAAAGTGTTCTTAACGATTACCAGCTCAACTTCAAATGCAGGGACACTTGTTCCAGCAGGGACAGTGGCAGCCGATGGAACATGGTCACATAACTTATCAAGCTATTTGAATGCAGGTGACAGTGTAACCATTTATTTGCAAGACAATGCAGGAGAAGCAACAGGAATACCAGATTTAGAATTCCCAATGGATCCAGTTGCACCATCAACAAACAGTGCTGACGGAAACATCAACCCGTATCCATCAGATTTGAGTTATCGTGATGCAACATTTAAAAAGGCAACGAATTATATTGTTGAAGATGTGATTCCAGATAATCCGAAGCTGTCTAAGTATTCGGCATCCAGCGGTGGAGCTACAACCTCTATCGGTGATGAAGTAACGTATACACTGACAGCCAAGAATGACAAAGCAGATTCTGCCGATTGGACAGGTGTCGTATTGGAAGACGTGCTTGCCGCCGGGTTGGACTTTGATTCAACAGATCATGGCATCACCATTAAACAAATCGATGCTTCCGGTACGGAAACAACTATACCGTTGGCAGCTGATACCTTCACCTACAATGAGACAACACGCTTGTTAAGTATCAAGCTAGGAGATGCTCCGGCGAAGTACAGCTATGTTGTGACCTTCAAAGTGACGGTAGCCAGTGATGCAACGGTCGATCAGGATATCTTGAATCAGGCAACAGCCAAAGGCTATTCGCCTCAGGAATCCGCAAATCCGTTTGTGCCCGGACCGATTGCCGGACCATTCAAAGTCATTGATGTGCTTTCTAATGAAGTGGGACTACCGGGTGGTACCTTGTATGGTATCTTACAGCTGACTTCAGCGCCGGATGTCATTGACTTTAAGAAACATGCATTGACAGTAAATGATACGCGGATGGATAACCCTGAATTGAGTGCACCGCTGACAGTTTCTGACAGCCGCGGCAATCGTACGAGCTGGACTCTAACAGCCAAACTAACCAAAGTGATGGCGAATACAGAAGATGGCACGAAGATTCTAACAGATGCCATCAAGTTTAACGATGGAACGACGGAAGAATCACTCGCTCTTAATTCTGAACTCACAATCAAAACTCATACGCATGCAAGTGCAGGGGATTATGTTGTTAGTGATGACTGGAGCGCCAATGGCGCAGGTCTGAAGCTGGAAGTTCCTGCAGGTGGCGTACCGAAGCTTGGGAAATACCAGGCAGAGATTACCTGGATTCTAGGCGATACGCCGACACCTTAACGAAAGAGAGGACACACACATGAAGCAATTTGTTACAACCGTTCTTCGCCTCTCTTTGGTGGCAGGACTTCTGCTGGGCTTTGCCATGCCTGCTCACGGTGCTGAAAA
>NZ_JADOEQ010000023.1 GCF_016745255.1 Enterococcus sp. BWR-S5
ACACCAGTGTGGTGGCGATAGCGAGAAGGATACACCTGTTCCCATGCCGAACACAGAAGTTAAGCTTCTTAGCGCCGATTGTAGTGAGGGGTTTCCCCTTGTGAGAGTAGGACGCCGCCGCGCAAAATTCCGGCATAGCTCAGTTGGTAGTAGCGCATGACTGTTAATCATGATGTCGTAGGTTCGAGTCCTACTGCCGGAGTTTAAGCGAAAACCAGTTGGTTTTCGCTTTTTTTGTGTTATTTGTAAGAAGTATGTTAGAATCATAATTGTATGAAACATTTTGAAATAAATTATTAAAAAAATAATAAGCTCTTATCTAACAGTTTTGTCATACTAGTGCTTATATTTTAAAAGAAATGCCTATGTATCAGTCTTTCTTAAATTGTGCTTTAGTAGGAAAGGAAATTAGGACTTAAGTTTGAATCAACTCATTCTGACTTATGATATAATAATTTTATTGTGATAGCCAGTTTTGGGAGGGAAATACGTTGAAAATATTGTTATATTTTGAAGGTGAGAAAATATTAGCGAAATCCGGTATAGGTAGAGCATTGGATCACCAAAAACGTGCACTCTCTAAAGCAGGGATCGAGTATACATTAGATCCGGAGTGTACGGATTATGATATTTTGCATATCAATACTTATGGAATACATAGTCATGGAATGGTAAGTAAAGCGCGAAAATTAGGTAAGAAAGTAATCTATCATGCGCATTCTACTGAAGAAGATTTTAGAAATTCATTTATTGGTTCTAATACTATCTCTCCTTTAGTAAAAAAATACTTAGTCAGTCTTTATAAGAAGGCGGATCATATTATTACACCCACACAGTATTCAAAAGAGCTGTTGGAAGGATATGGGATAACTGTTCCAATCTCTGCAATTTCTAATGGAATTGATCTGAGTCGGTTTGAACCTTCCGTTGAGAAGGAACAGGCCTTTAAACAATATTTTAATATTAAGCCAGACGAAAAAGTAATTATCTGTGTTGGACTATTTTTTGAACGAAAAGGAATTACAGACTTTGTAAAGATTGCTGAGAAATTGCCGCAATATCGTTTCATTTGGTTTGGTCATACACCGATGTATTCCATTCCAAAGAATATCAGGGATATTGTAAAAGAGGAGCATCCTGCGAATGTAGAGTTTCCAGGATACATTAAAGGTGATATCATAGAAGGAGCCTATTCAGGTGCTGATTTGTTCTTCTTTCCTTCTCATGAGGAAACAGAGGGCATTGTCATCTTAGAAGCTCTGGCAAGTCGGCAGCAGATTCTAGTTAGAGATATTCCGGTTTATAATGGTTGGCTGGAAGAAAATGTTAATTGCTATATGGGGAACTCACAGGAAGAGTTTGAACAATTGATTCAAAAAATTCTAAATGACGAGTTGCCATCAACTGAAGAAGCAGGGTTTCAAACCGCTGAAGAAAAGAGCATTGAACGAATTGGCGATGAGTTGAAAAAGATATACGAAAAGGTACTTAAGATTGAGAGTAAAAATGAAAATGAAACGGTGATTCATCACAGTAATGGATTTTAACGGAGGGAAAAACAGTGAAAGTTGGATTTTTCACAGATACCTATTTTCCCCAAATTAGTGGGGTTGCAACATCTATACAGACATTGAAGGAAGAATTGGAACATAATGGTCATGAGGTCTATATCTTTACGACAACAGACCCTAATGCTTCTACATTTGAAGAGGATGTCATCCGAATGCCAAGTGTACCATTGGTATCATTCAAGGAGCGCAGAATTGTTGTTCGTGGAATGTGGTATGCGTATTTGATTGCGAAGGAATTGGATTTAGACTTGATTCATACCCACACAGAATTTGGTGCCGGGATGTTGGGGAAAATGGTAGCAAAGAAGTTGAAGATACCTGTTATTCATACGTATCATACAATGTATGAGGAGTATCTTCATTATATTGCCAAAGGGAAGGTGCTGCGTCCGACACACGTGAAGTATTTTTCCAAGGCATTTACGAACCATACAACCGGAGTAGTCTGCCCTAGTAAAAGGGTTATCAACAAGCTTCAAGAGTATGGAATAAAAATTCCTATGCGAGTAATACCTACAGGGATTGATATTGATAAATTTGATCGACCGGATATTACTGAAGAGATGGTCAAATCGTTGCGCAAAGAATTAGGTTTGACAGATGATAATTTGACCTTACTTTCATTGAGTCGAATTTCTTATGAAAAGAATATCCAAACAATTCTAAATGGGATGACAGAGATACTTGAAGAGTTTCCCAAGGCTCGTCTATTGATTGTTGGGAATGGACCTTATGCGGAAGACTTGAAGAAGCTTGCTGTAGAGCTTGGTATTAAGGAACAGGTAATCTTTACAGGAGAAGTTCCGAACGATGAAGTAGCAATCTATTACAAAGCAGCGAATTATTTTGTGAGTGCGTCTACTTCTGAAACACAGGGCTTGACGTATACAGAAGCGATTGCGGCAGGTGTTCCGTGTGTCGTTGAAGGAAATGATTATTTGAATGATTTATTGGATCATCGCTCATTGGGAATTACATTTGAAAAGGATGAAGATTTTGCCCAAGCATTTATTAATTATGTTCATGAAAAAAATTCCTGTGATCAGCATGTAATCAGCAAGAAGCTCTATGAAATTTCATCTACCTATTTTGGTGAGCGAATGATTGATTTTTATACAGATACAATTAGCTACTATCAGGAGGCAATTCTTTCTGAGAAGGAGAGCTTTGTTTCGATAGAAAAAATAAAAGTCAAATTTATTTCTTTGAGAAAACAATAAAAATGTAAAAACTTTTGTTTGTAGTTTATACTATAAACAAAGGTTTTTTTATTTTGGCGTGAAAGGGATGCAGCTATGAGAACAATTGGTTTTATTGGAATTGGTGTAATGGGTCATTCGATTGTGACAAACATGATGAAGCATGGTTTGAGTGTCAATGTCTATAATCGAACAAAAAGTAAGACAGATGAACTGGTTCGTAACGGAGCAGTTTGGAAGGATACACCCGAGGAAATCGCAAAGGCAAGTGAAATTATTTTCACAATGGTCGGCTTTCCTCAGGATGTAGAAAAGGTTTATTTTGGTGAGCAAGGAATATTTAAGACAGACGTATCAGGAAAAATTCTTGTGGATTTAACGACGAGTACGCCATCCTTAGCTATCAGAATTGCTAAGGAAGCTGAGACATGTGGCGCTGCTGCATTAGATGCTCCTGTTTCCGGCGGTGATCTTGGTGCAAAAAATGGCACATTGACGATTATGGTTGGAGGCAATGAAGAAGCTTATAAAACTCTGGTGCCGGTCTTTGAGACATTTGGCAAGACGTTCAATTTACATGGTACTGCCGGCAAAGGGCAGCATACGAAGATGGCCAATCAAATCATGATTGCGGGTACGATGACTGGAATGACTGAAATGCTGGTTTATGCAGAGAAGGCTGGCTTGGATTTGGAAAAAGTTATTGAAACCTTAGGCGGCGGTAGTGCGTCAAATTGGTCGATGAATAACTATGGACCAAGAATCTTAAAAGCGGACTATTCTCCCGGCTTTTTCGTTAAGCATTTTATCAAAGATTTGAGAATTGCTTTGGATGAAGCAAGAGCGATGGAAATTACTCTTCCTGCTACTAAAATGGCGGAAGAACTATATAGCCAATTGGCTGAAAAAGGATTTGAGAATGACGGAACACAAGCACTGATAAAGCTTTGGTGGGGAGCGGAAGGATGAGCTGCTAAATTTTTATTAAGGAACGGCAAAAAAGTGAAAAAAATTTACGAAAAATCATGCAAGATAGGTAATGTTTTGTTACAATGGTACAGGAATGAAACTTAGTTCGCCAAGGGAGGTCAAGTTATGAAGCAATCACAGTTAGTAGCGATCATCAAAAGACTTGAAGCAATGACAGAAGCAAACGATAATGAACTACAAGTTCGTCGTTTTGAACGTGAAGGCGTCGAGAAATGCCTGGTAAGTTATGATAAAACGACTGATACTTTTGAATTGACAGAAGCAGATAGTCAACAAAGCTATCAATTTGATAATATCGATATTGTAGCAATGGAGATCTATGACTTGATCCAGTAATACAGGATTGATACTTGCATTGCTCACGACTTAAAGAGGAGAGGCAGAAGAGCTGCTTCATCCATTATCCGGGTTTAGAGTAGAAAAAGACAACCGAGACGTATGTCTCGGCTGTCTTTTTTTAATTTGCTTGCGTTAGCTCTTCAAACAGTTTATGCACCGTTGTTTTTTCATGGATTCGATAAGCATTGGAGCCTGCAAACACCAACGCATGGTTTGGGTCTTTCCTCACGGCATTCAACAAGGTTTCTGAAATGCAGTAAGGAATCGTTTTACGGTCGCAGTGTTTATAAGAAAGACAGTTTCGGCATTTCTCAATTGGAATCGTTTCGTGCTTAATTCTTTCTGTAAATTGATTTTTGATTGCACGTCCGGGCATTCCAACAGGACTTTTAATTACTGCGATGTCTTCTTCTTTCGCTTCGATGTATGATTGTTTATAAGAGTCAGGTGCATCACATTCTTCGGTGACAACAAAGCGTGTAGCCATTTGTACACCGGAACAGCCTAAATTGAGGTAATGATCGATATCGGCGCGATCATACACGCCTCCGGCAAAAATAACCGGAATCGTCTGATTGAACTCTTTGCCAAATGCATTGACTGTTGCAATAATCTCTTTTAGCTCGTCATCCATTTTTTCAATGCTCTCATCCATTGAATCAGCTTTGAAGCCTAGGTGACCACCGGCTTTCGGTCCTTCCACAACCACAAAATCTGCGGTTTTATTATAACGCTTTTTCCACAGACCTAGAAGCACCTTGGCTGCTTTGTTAGAAGAGACAATTGGGGCAATTTTTGTCTTGCTTCCTTCAACCAGCTCCGGTAGATTGACAGGCAAGCCAGCACCACAAATGATTACGTCAGCTCCGACTTCTACACAGCGTTTTACATAGCGCTCATATTGAAATGTCGCCGCCATGATATTAAAGCCGACAATCCCGCCTTTTGCGATTTCTTTCGCTTTATCAAACTGTTTTTTTATTGCATCCATATTCGCTCTCAGTGGAGATTTTTCAAACATTTCTTCTTGGTATCCAATTTGTGCGGTTGAAAGAATACCGATGCCTCCTTCTCTGGCAACGGCTCCTGCTAAGTTTGCCAGACTCACACCAATACCCATCCCGCCCTGTATAATAGGGATCTTTGCGACAAGTTTGTCTATCACCAATGGTTTTAAAGTCATGTCTATGCTCCTTGTGTTCACATATTTTAAAATAAAAAGTTTGAATGTCAAACTAAATTTACTATAGACAGTTCTGATAGAATTGTCAAACCTTTTCTTTAAAGGATGAATCAAAGCCATTGTTTTTAATGAGTAAAATCAGTTGATTTGATTGAATTTTATTAAAGAAAAGAATAAAAAACAGAAAATTCCTTGCAATTATGAAATGAATGATATATAGTTTGATTGTCAAACGATTTGATTATCAAAGTAATTACGGATGGTGTACATGATGGAACCAGATTTGGAAACAGTAAATGATTATCTTGTCAGTGTATTTAACGATATATTGACAATCGAAGAGTCAGAATTGAAAAAATCAAAATTTAAAGACTTATCAATCACGGAAATGCATACGATTGAGGCTATCGGCATGTATAAAAGAAAAACGTCTTCAGAAGTAGCCAAAGAGCTGGCTATTACTGTAGGGACTTTGACCGTAGCAATCAATAACCTTGTAAAAAAGGGGTATGTGGAACGCATTCGAAGTGAAGATGATCGTCGCGTTGTAAAGCTGGGGCTGACTAAAAAAGGAAAGCTGCTTTATCGTGTTCACCAGCATTTTCACCGCGAGATGGTCAAAAACATTTTGAATGGTATGGAACCGGAAGAAGAAAAAGCTCTGCTGAAAGCATTGAAGAACCTCCATGATTTCTTACAGGAATATAAGTAAAAACGGGAGAGCATGCAGGAGGAACAGATGAATCGATATGGAAAGATAACTTGTACAGGAAAATACATTCCGACAAAGCAGGTAACGAATGACGCACTTAGTCAATTCATGGATACTTCTGATGAATGGATCAGCAGCAGAACAGGTATTCATTCTCGCCACGTTGTAACAAGTGAAAATACGTCTGACTTATGCACGAAGGCGGCATTGAAGCTGTTGGATAAATCAAAGCTGTCTCCTGAGACAATTGACTTTATTATCGTTGCAACAATTACACCGGATTATCAAATGCCATCAGTTGCCTGTCAGGTTCAAGCAGGCATCAAGGCAATGAATGCTTTTGCTTTTGATATTAGCGCTGCCTGTTCCGGCTTTGTTTATGCCCTTAGCATTGGTGAAAAGCTGATTCGAAGCGGGTATAACAGAGGAATCATTCTTGGTGGAGAGACGTTATCTAAAGTGCTTGACTGGGATGATCGAAGTACCGCGGTGCTTTTTGGCGATGGTGCTGCCGGTGTCATATTGGAAGCAGCAGAGACACAGCATATTTTGGCAGAAAGCCTTCATTCAGATGGTAGTCGGGGAGAGTCACTGACTTCGGGATTTGTCCCAAACACTAGTCCATTTTATGAAAAGAAGGATGAACAAAGCAGCTGGTTGGAAATGAATGGTCGGGCAATTTTTGATTTTGCAATGAGTGATGTTGCAAAAAGTATTCGGGATGTGTTGGACAAGAATGAGGTGGAGGTAGATTATTTTCTACTGCACCAGGCGAATATACGAATGATTGATAAGATGGCTCGTAAGCTGAAGCTGCCTAGAGAAAAATTCTTGACCAGCATGGATAAATATGGAAACACGTCGGCAGCAAGCATCCCTATTTTATTGGATGAAGCGGTCGAGGCGGGAACATTGGTATTAGGTACACAACAAAAAGTGATGTTAACAGGCTTTGGCGGTGGCTTAACTTGGGGCTCGATGCTCCTGACACTGTAGAATCTGTTCACATATAAATTTAAAAAGTAAAATTTTGGAGGAATATACACATGATTTTTGAAAAAATTCAAGGAATTATCGTAGAAGAGTTAGGAAAAGAGCCTGAAGAAGTAAAATTGGAAACAAACATCCAAGAAGAATTGGATGCTGACAGCTTGGACTTATTCCAAATTATCAATGAAATCGAAGATGCATTTGACGTGAAAATTGAGTCAGAAGAAGGCATCGTAACTGTTCAAGATTTAGTAACATATGTAGAAAAACAAAAAAACAGCTAATCGTTGTTAGATAAAACGTAAGGCTGATCTAATGGTTGAGTCAGGATAGATTTCTGGTTCACCGTTTGAAAGAGGTTGGGACAGGAGTGTTCAGCTTCAAGACAATAAGGAAGCGATGTTCACCGTGTTCGGCTTATACTGGTTGTTAGTCATCTGTTTAGTTTTTTAGAAAACGACTAACAGCCGGAGTGTCCGGCAGGAACAGCAATGCAAGCTTTGGACATCCCGAAGCTTGCATTGAAGTTCAACGTGAACGATTTTGTGCATTTCTTTATGGCTTGATAGGGTGGACTCTTGTCCCGATATTTATTTCTGCCGATTATCGGCAATCATGTGAAACTATACATATTCAATTTTTTACTCAACTTAAAGCAATTATTTTTTTAGGATAAAGGATGTATCAATTTATGCAATCAAAAATATGTGAACTATTAAATATAGAATACCCTATTCTGCAAGGTGGAATGGCGTGGATCGCTGATGCAGCATTAGCTGGAGCTGTTTCAGAGGCAGGAGGCTTAGGGATTATCGCTGGTGGAAATGCACCAAAGGAAGTCGTTCAAGCCGAGATACGAAAAATCAAAACAATGACAGACAAACCATTTGCTGTAAATATTATGCTGCTGTCTCCATTTGCAGATGACATTGTAGATTTGGTTTGTGAAGAAGGCGTTCCTGTGGTTACTACAGGAGCCGGGAATCCAAGCAAGCATATGGAGCGTTTTAAAGCACTTGGAATCAAAGTAATTCCAGTAGTACCTTCTGTTGCTCTGGGTACTCGAATGGAAAAAATTGGCGCGGATGCTGTTATCGTGGAAGGCATGGAGGCCGGCGGGCATATTGGCAAATTAACAACAATGAGTCTTGTTCCTCAAATTGTAGATGCGTTATCGATTCCTGTAATCGCAGCTGGTGGGGTAGGCGACGGTCGAGGCATGGCGGCTGCACTAATGCTTGGTGCAGAAGGCGTTCAGGTCGGCACCCGTTTTCTTATTGCAACGGAATGTACGGTGCATGAGAATTATAAGCAGAAAATTATCAAAGCTAGAGACATCGACACAGTAGTGACTTGTCAACATTTTGGTCACCCAGTTCGGGCAATAAAAAATAAATTGACGCGTGAGTACGATCAGCTGGAAAAACAGGAACTAAAAAATGAAATTCCTGATACGCAGAAGTTTGATGAGCTAGGACATGGTGCACTACGAAAGGCTGTAGTTGAAGGTGATATGGACCACGGCTCAGTCATGGCAGGACAAATTGCCGGTATGATTAAAAAAGAAGAAACCGCAAAAGAAATCATTGAATCGTTCATGAAAGAAACGAAAGAAGTCATTGAACTAGAAATGAAACGCTTTGGCTAGAATGTCGCATAATAGAAAAATCATGCAAGGAAAATAAAGATACAGATAAATTAAATGTCCCGAGTAACCGCAAGTAACAATGCGATAAGTTTGAGTTGCTTGGTCATCGGACCGCCAAAAAGAAGAAACTAGACAGTTACCTGGCTAGTTTCCTCAAATGAATGAAGGAGAACTATTGCCCTTTGCAGGACCATCTAGGGCAATAGCTATCGGACCACCAGAATGAAGATACACGTCAGTTACCTGATGTGTATCTACAACAAACCAAAGGAGAACTATTGCCCTTTCGTAGGACCGTCTAGGGCAATAGCTATCGGACCACCAGAATGAAGATACACGTCAGTTACCTGATGTGTATCTTCAACAAACCAAAGGAGAACTATTGCCCTTTCGTAGGACCATCTAGGGCAACAGCTATCGGACCATCAGAATGAAGGTTCTCGTCAGTTACCTGATGAGAATCATCAACAATTAAAAGGAGAGCCATTACTCTTTTATAGGACCATTTAGAAGTAATGGACATCGGACCAGTAAAAAGAAGAAACTAGACAGTTACCTGGCTGGTTTCCTCAAATGAATGAAGGAGAACTATTGCCCTTTTGCAGGACCATCTAGGGCAATAGCTATCGGACCATCAGAATGAAGGTTCACGTCAGTTACCTGACGTGAATCATCAATAATTTAAAGGAGAGCCATTACTCTTTTATAGGACCATCTAGAAGTAATGGACATCGGACCACCAAAATGAAGATACACATCAGTTACTTGGTGTGTATCTACAACAAACCAAAGGAGACCGGATAATCTATGAAAACAGCTTTTGTATTTAGTGGGCAAGGTGCTCAATATGTCGGTATGGGAAAAGAGCTTTACGAACAGGAGAAAGTAGTCAAAGAGACATTTTCAGAGGCGAGTGAGGTGCTTGGCTATGACATGGCAGAGCTTTGCTTCACTGAAAACGAACAGCTGAATCAAACCATGTATACACAGCCGGCGATTTTGACTGTTAGTACGGCGTTTAATCGAGTTTTGCAGAAGCATGGTTTTACTCCTGATATCACCGCTGGATTAAGTCTTGGAGAATACAGTGCGTTGGTTGCAAGTGAGGCTCTTTCTTTCAAAGAAGCAATCGCTTTGGTTGCTAAAAGAGGGCAGTTCATGACCGAAGCTGCGCCAACCGGAACGGGTAAAATGGTTGCTGTGATGAATGCAGAACGTTCGCTGATTGAAGAATGCTGTGAGAAAGCAGCAGAACTCGGCATCGTATCCCCGGCAAACTATAATACACCGCAGCAAATTGTTATTGGTGGTGAGGCTGAAGCCGTTGATCAAGCAGTTGCTCTATTGAAGGAGCAGGGCGTAAAGCGAATGATTCCTTTGAATGTCAGTGGTCCTTTCCATACAGCATTATTGAAGCCGGCTTCTGAGCAATTGGCGGAAGAGTTGAAGAAAATAGATTTTCAAGAACCGAAAATCCCAGTTATCAGTAACACAACAGCCGAGGTGATGCCGGCGGGAGATATCAGAGAGCTCCTGACACAGCAGGTTATGAAAGCTGTTCGTTTTGCTGATAGTATCGAAACGATGAAGCAACTAGGCGTAGGTAGAATCATCGAAGTAGGTCCGGGAAAAACATTAACTGGTTTTATTCGAAAAATTGATAAAGAGATTTCAACAGGTCGTGTAGAAGATTGTGCGACGTTAGCTGAGACCTTAACACTTTTAAGCGAGGGATAGAGAATGGACGTAAAAGGGAAAAATGTATTTGTTACCGGCAGCAGCCGAGGAATCGGAAAAGCTATCGCACAGACCTTTGCTCAAAAAGGTGCGAACATTATTTTAAATGGTCGGGGCGAAATTTCAGAGGAACTGATTGATGAAATAAAAAGTAACGGTGTTGCTTGTGTCGGAATTTCCGGAGATATTTCAGATTATGAAGCAGCTGGAGAGATGATTGAGAAAGCAGTAGAACAGCTTGGCAGTATTGATATTCTAATCAACAATGCGGGTATCACTAATGATAAATTGCTATTGAGAATGTCCGGAGAGGATTTCTCGAAGTGTATCGATATTAATCTGACTGGAACGTTTAACATGACACAGCATACAGTAAAACGTATGATGAAGCAGCGAAGCGGGCGTATTATCAATATGACGAGTGTCGTTGGTTTGATGGGAAATGTCGGTCAAGCAAACTATTCAGCAAGTAAGGCTGGTGTAGTCGGGTTTACAAAATCTGTAGCCAGAGAGGTTGCAGCAAGAGGAATTACTTGTAATGCAATTGCTCCAGGCTTTATTGAAACAGAAATGACTGCAGTGCTTTCCGATGATATCAAGAAAAAAATGAATGAACAAATCCCATTAAAAAAATATGGTCAGACGGAAGATGTTGCTAAGGCAGCTGTATTCTTAGCTGAAAGCCCATATATCACAGGTCAGGTACTGAATATTGATGGCGGATTGGTCATGCAAGGATAAACGAACCGGTTGGGAGGAAAAATCAAATGAATCGAGTAGTGATTACAGGGTACGGTGTAACGTCTCCAATTGGAAATGATGCACAAACCTTTTTAGAAAGTTTAAAAGAAGGCGTGAATGGAATCGGTCCAATCACAAAGTTTGATGCTGAAGAAACAGGAGTAGCTTTAGCAGCTGAGGTTAAGGAATTTCCATTTGATAAATATTTTGTGAAAAAAGATGGTAAGCGAATGGATTTGTTTTCACTTTATGGCATCTATGCTGCGCTGGAAGCCGTGAAGATGAGTGGCATTGATAAGGAACAGATTGATGTCGATCGCTTTGGTGTCATGGTGGGTTCTGGAATCGGCGGGCTTCAAACGATTCAGGATCAGGTCATTCGAATGCACGATAAAGGACCACAACGGGTAAGCCCATTATTTATTCCAATGGCTATCGCTAATATGGCAGCAGGAAACATTGCTTTGCGAATTGGTGCGAAGGGTATCTGTACATCCATCGTTACGGCTTGTGCCAGTGCGACAAATTCAATTGGTGAGGCCTTCCGCAATATCAAACATGGGTATTCGGATGTGATTGTAGCAGGAGGAACAGAGGCGTCGATTACTGAAATCGGCATTTCCGGTTTTTCTTCCTTAACAGCATTGTCTCATGCGACAGACAAAGACCGAGCGTCTATTCCTTTTGACAAAGACCGAAATGGTTTTGTGATGGGCGAAGGTGCAGGCGTGTTTGTCCTTGAGTCTTTAGAGCATGCGCAGCAGCGGGGAGCAACGATTTTAGGTGAAGTTGTCGGATATGGTGCAAATTGTGATGCGTACCATATGACTTCTCCAACGCCGGACGGCAGCGGAGCAGCGAAGGCAATGAAGCTGGCGATGGAAGAAGCTGGTATTACACCTGAACAGGTTGGTTATATCAATGCCCATGGTACAAGTACACCGACAAATGACAGTGCGGAATCAAGAGCCATCGAGCTGGCAATGGGTGAAGCGACGAAAGATATTCGTGTCAGCAGTACTAAGAGTATGACAGGACATCTATTGGGCGCTGCCGGAGGAATCGAAGGGATTGCTACACTGAATGCCTTACAGCATCAATTTATTCCTCCAACCATCGGCTTGCAAAATAAGGACGAGGAAGTGACTGTAAATGTTGTTGCAAATACGAGTCAGCCTCATAGTTTTGATTATGCATTAAGTAATTCATTAGGGTTTGGCGGACATAACGCTGTTATCTGCTTGAAACGCTGGGAGGATCAGTAATAATGGATATCAAAGAAGTAAAAGAACTTTTAGCACAATTCGATCAATCAAGCTTAACTGAGTTTGATTTAAGAGAAGGCTCTTTTGAGCTTTATATGAATAAAAACAATGTTTCACAACGAACAGTTCAAGCACAGCCTGAAGTAGAGAAAGCATCCGAAGCTGTGCCAAGTGCTGTAGAAGCAGAACCAAAAATCTCAGCACGACCGGCGGAGGTACCTTTACCGGCAGCAACAGAGGGCGAAGAAATCACCTCTCCACTTGTTGGTGTAGTGTATTTACAGCCTGCACCGGATAAAGCAATGTTCAAATCTGTCGGCGATAAAGTGAAAAAGGGCGAAGTGGTTTGTATTGTTGAAGCCATGAAGCTGATGAACGAAATCACGTCGACTATCGATGGAACAATCACAGAAATATTAGTTGAAAATGAAGCAATTGTGGAATATAATCAACCAATATTCCGTGTATCTAAAGGAGAATAATCTATGAATATTCAAGAAATCATGGAAATCATTCCGCATCGCTATCCGTTTTTGCTCTTAGATAGAGTAGAGGAAATGGTAGCCGGAGAAAAAATTATTGCTAAAAAGAACGTAACAATGAACGAACAGTTTTTCCAAGGACATTTTCCTGGAGAACCAGTGATGCCAGGTGTTTTGATTATTGAGGCATTAGCACAGGCTGGGGCAGTTGCGCTGCTTTCTATGCCGGATTTCAAAGGGAAAACTGCCTATTTTGGTGCAATGGATAAAGTGCGTTTCAGACAAAAGGTCGTTCCGGGAGATACACTGACTTTAGAAGTGGAAATCCTAAAGGTAAAATCAGTTGCCGGAACAGGTAAAGGGATTGCAAAAGTGAACGGTAAAAAAGTTGCCGAAGCAGAAATTACTTTTATGATTGGATAGATGCGTATGTTCTCAAAAATTTTAATTGCCAACCGTGGTGAAATTGCCGTACGTATTATTCGAGCGTGTAGAGAATTAGGTATTCGAACCGTTGCGGTTTATTCGGAAGCAGATCGAGATGCCATGCATACACAGCTGGCTGATGAAGCGATTTGTATCGGACCGGCGAAAGCGACTGAATCTTACTTGAATGTACAGCGCGTGTTAAGTGCCGCGATTGTAACGAATGCAGAAGCGATTCATCCCGGGTTTGGTTTTTTATCAGAAAACAGTCAATTTGCTTCTATGTGTGAAGAATGTAACCTGACGTTTATTGGACCAAAATCAGAGACGATAGATGCAATGGGAAACAAGATTAATGCAAGAAGACTGATGATTGAAGCGGATGTTCCTGTAATCCCGGGGAGTGAAGGGGTTCTTGATACTGTTGATGAAGCATTGGCAGTCGCTGAAAAAATTGGTTACCCGGTCATGCTTAAAGCAGCGGCCGGAGGCGGAGGTAAAGGAATTCGCAAGGTCATGAGTAAGGACGACCTACCTGCTCAGTTTGACTCTGCCCAGCAAGAAGCGAAAGCCGCCTTCAACAATGGAGACATGTATATCGAGAAAATTGTTTATCCTGCACGCCACATTGAGGTGCAGATACTGGGTGACAATTTTGGTCATGTGATCCACCTTGGGGAACGTGATTGTTCGTTGCAAAGAAATAATCAGAAAGTAATGGAGGAATCTCCTTCCGTTGTCATTTCAGATGAAAAACGTGTACTTCTTGGTGAAACGGCTGTCCGAGCAGCCAAAGCAGTTGGTTATCAAAATGCCGGAACAATTGAATTTTTAATGGATGCTTCCGGTGAGTTTTATTTCATGGAAATGAATACACGTATTCAGGTCGAGCATCCTGTTACTGAGATGGTTACAGGCATTGATTTGGTAAAGGCACAAATTAAAATTGCTGCAGGGGAAGAATTGACGATTCAACAAGAGGATGTCATACTTTCTGGTCATGCGATTGAGTGTCGAATCAATGCAGAGAATCCTGCATTCAATTTTGCTCCGGCACCGGGAACAATCGAAAATTTACTTTTACCAAGTGGCGGTATGGGCTTGCGTGTGGATAGCGCAATGTATTCAGGCTACAAAATCCCTCCATACTATGATTCTATGATTGCGAAGGTTATCGTGCATGGAGAAAACCGTTTTGATGCCTTTATGAAAATGCAGCGAGCATTGAGCGAGATTGTCACTGATGGACTGATGACAAATGCCGAATTCCAGTTAGATTTAATTACTCATGAAAGTGTTCTTGCCGGAGATTACGATACAAGCTTCCTACAAGAAACCTTCTTACCAACATGGGAACCGGAATCAGAGCAATAGATAATGGATAGTTGAAAAGAAAGAGGAAGACCATTACTCTTGTGCAGGAACTACTAGAAGTAATGGCTATCGGACCCCAAAAATGAAGACATAGGTCAGTTATCTGACCTATATCCTCGAAAAGAAAAAGGAGAACCGTTACTCTTGTTTAGGAACCACTACGAAAATTGTCTCTACGAGTCTAGCATAGCTGCGATTCCCTAGACAATGTATCAATTCGGTTTTAAGAAAGTGCTTCTACGAGTCTCATATTGTTTCGATTCTCGAAGCAAATGCGTCTACTTGGAAAAGCATTGGATAACGGACCTCCAAAAAGAAGAAATAGGTCAGTTACTTGACCTATGTCCTCAAAAAGAAAAAGGAGTACCATTACTCTTGTGCAGGAACCTCTAGAAGTAATGGATAACGGACCTCCAAAATGAAGAAACAGAGCAGTGACCTGACCTGTTTCCTCAAAAAGAAAAAGGAGTTTAGACATGGCTTTATTCAAAAAGAAAAACTACATTCGTATCAATCCGAATCGTGATGCTCATTCTGATACTAAAAAGCCTGCTGTTCCAGATAACATGTGGGCAAAATGCCCGAGCTGTAAGCAGACCCTTTATACAAAGGATATGGGACCTGAAAAGACTTGTCCTTATTGCGGCTACAGCTTTAGGATTAATGCTTGGGAAAGGCTGTCCTTAACAGTTGATGAAAAAAGCTTTTCTGAATGGGATACTGACGTTGAGACGAACGATCCATTGAATTTCCCAGATTATCCGGCGAAAATTAAGACGATGCAGGAGAAAACAGCTCTTCACGAAGCAGTATTGACCGGTCAGGCAGTGATTGGCGGTGTGCCGGTAGCTATTGGTGTGATGGATGCAAATTTCATCATGGGAAGTATGGGAACGGTTGTCGGTGAAAAAATCACTCGATTGTTTGAACGTGCCTTGAAGGAACAGTTTCCGGTGATTATCTTTACAGCTTCCGGTGGCGCACGTATGCAGGAAGGAATTATGTCATTGATGCAGATGGCGAAAATTTCAGCTGCATTAAAACGGCATAGTAATGCTGGTTTGTTGTATATTACAGTCTTAACTGATCCAACAACTGGTGGTGTGACTGCCAGCTTTGCAATGGATGGTGACATTATTTTGGCGGAGCCGCAGAGCTTGATTGGCTTTGCAGGAAGACGAGTGATTGAACAGACAATCAGACAAGAGCTGCCTGAGGATTTCCAGAAAGCAGAGTTTTTACTAAGCCATGGCTTTGTAGATAAAATTGTACCTAGAAACCAACTAAAGGACACGTTAGCAACGATTCTTAAAATGCATACAATGGAGGGATGGTCGTAGTGATGGAAAAAACAGCAAATGATATCGTCACGCTTGCCCGATCGCAGGACCGCTTTACTTCATTGGAGTATATCGATGCTATTTTTGATGATTTTATTGAGTTTCATGGGGATCGTTACTTTGGTGATGATTTAGCAATTGTTGGCGGTATTGCTACCTTGGCCAGCAAGCCAGTTACTGTTGTTGGTATTCAAAAAGGGCGAAATCTTCCAGAGAATATTGATCGTAATTTTGGAGCACCCCATCCGGAAGGCTATCGTAAAGCGTTACGCTTAATGAAACAGGCTGAAAAATTCAATCGTCCGGTCATCACTTTTATCAATACTGCCGGCGCATATTGCGGAATTGGCGCGGAGGAACGTGGTGAAGGAGAAGCGATTGCCAAAAATCTGATAGAGATGTCTGATTTGAAGGTACCAATCCTTTCTATCATCATTGGTGAAGGCGGTAGTGGCGGCGCATTGGCACTTGCTGTAGCAGATGAAGTGTGGATGTTGGAGCACACCATTTATGCGATTTTATCTCCTGAAGGGTTTGCTTCGATTTTGTGGAAAGATGGCAGTCGAGCGAAAGAAGCGGCAGAGCTGATGAAAATCACAGCAAAAGAGCTGAAAGAGCTGACAGTTATTGATCGCATCATACCGGAAGAGGTAAATGGCGAAGCGCTGGAACAGCCGAAAATTAATCGAATGATTCAAAAGGCGTTGATTAGTAAATTGACAGAATTATCTGCGTTATCCAAAAGTCAGCTAATAGAAAATCGCTATCAGCGATTTAGAAAATTTTAATTGTGTATATCCTGCACTTATCATAAGAAGAAGCCCGAGCATTTTGTTAAGGCTTCTTTTTTTGTATAAAAAAATAGATAAATATGTATTTAGACGTTAATCGTGCATAAAATTTCATAAAATAGATAAAAATGGATGATTTTTCATTTTCGTTGTGTTATGATAAGAACACTTAAGAAAGGCAATCTTTTATTCTTTACGAGGGGATGTCTGAAAACGATTGGGCATCTGAATGTTTTCAGATACATTCTAAAGAAGTCGGGATGAGTAAAAAGATAACTTGCTGAATATCAGCTATAAAGAAGGGGTTAGTCATATGAAAAAAATGAAGACAGTAATCATCGCAGCATTATCCTTAGTCGTTTTAGCGGCTTGCGGAGGGAACAATGAAACCAAAGATTCCGGCAGCGCCAAATCAGAAAGCGCATTGGATGCAATCAAGGAAAAGGGCAAGCTGGTTGTCGGGACATCAGCGGATTTTGCGCCATTTGAGTTCAAAACATTAGTTGATGGAAAAGATACGATTGTCGGCTCTGATATTGACATGGTCAAAGCAATTGCTGAGAAATTGGGTGTAGAGGTAGAGTTCATGGATATGCAGTTTGATGCAGTATTGGTTGCTCTTCAGCAAAATAAAGTAGATATTGCTGTATCAGGTATTTCAGCGACTGCCGAACGGAAAAAATCGTTTGATTTCTCTGTCCCTTACTATAATCCACCGCAAAAAATTGTGATTAACAAAAAGAATAAAGATACCTTTACATCTATTGAATCATTGAATGGGAAAAAGGTTGGGGCGCAAAAAGGCTCGATTCAAGAAGGAGTTGTAGAAGCTCAATTGCCGGACTCGCAGAAGGTATCGATTCCACGTGTACCTAATTTGATTGTTGAATTAAATCAGGGATCAATTGATGCATTGGTTCTTGAAGAAACGATTGCAGAATCATATCTAAGTCAGAATTCAGATTTGATGATTGCAGATATAGAGTTAATATCTAGCGAAGATGAAGCGTTTGCGATTGCCTTGCCAAAAGGTCAAGATGACTTGAAAAAAGAAATCGACAGCATTTTACAAGAGATGATTGATGATGGCTCAATTGATCAGTATGTACAAGATGCAATGACTTTGGCTGATAAGAATACAGAAGAATAAGTTGGAGGTCAGCACATGAATTTTTCTTTTTTAGGAACCTATAGTCAATATTTTATTTCCGGAGCTGGTGTAACAGTCATTATCTCCTTGGTTACGGTATTTTTCGGCACGTTACTAGGTGTGCTGATTGCCTTGCTAAAGCTTTCCAAGGTAGCTCCTTTACGTTGGATTGCGAATGTGTACATCGAGATATTTCGTGGTACACCGATGCTGATTCAAGTGCTGATTGGATTTGGTCTGTTGCAGAATCTTTTTCCATCCTTCAACGTCCCTGTAGGAATTTTGACCATTGATGTAGGACGTTTAGTCCCCGGTATGATTGTCTTATCTTTAAATTCCGGAGCTTATGTTGCTGAAATTGTTCGGGCAGGAATCACTGCAGTCAATTATGGACAGACAGAAGCGGCACACTCACTGGGTCTGCGCCCAATACAGGCGATGAGATATGTTATTTTACCGCAGGCATTACGCAATATTTTGCCGGCGTTGGGTAACGAATTCATTATCCTGATTAAGGATTCTTCTCTGCTGTCGATTATCGGAATCAATGAGCTGCTAAGCAGTGCACAGACAGTGATTTCCAGCACCTATATCCCGCTGGAGCCTTATTATATCGCTGCAGCTATCTATTTTGTCATGACATTCTTGACATCCAGAGCACTGGCAGCATTTGAGAAAAAATTAGGAAAAGGATACCATCGATAGGAGAGAAACTATGGAAAAAGCAATCATCGATATTCAACATTTGTATAAAGCTTTCGGGGATGTTCAGGTTTTGAAGGACATAGACTATCAAGTGCAGCAAGGGGAGGTAGCCGTTATTATTGGGCCTTCCGGTTCAGGAAAAAGTACCTTTCTTCGCTGCTTGAATCTTCTTGAAACACCAACATCAGGAAAAATCTTTTTTGAAGGAACTGATATCACCGATAAAAAAAATGATATTTTCAAAATGAGAGAAAAGATGGGGATGGTCTTTCAACAATTCAATTTGTTTCCTAATATGACGGTCATGGAAAATCTGGTGCTGTCACCCACTAAAGTAAAAAAGATGACAAAGGAAGTAGCGGAAGAAGTTGCTTGGCAATTATTGAAGAAGGTTGGTCTTGAAGAAAAAGCTTCAGACTACCCGCAATCGTTATCCGGTGGTCAGCAGCAGAGAATTGCGATTGCCAGAGCACTGGCAATGGAGCCGGATATTATGCTGTTCGATGAGCCGACATCAGCCTTGGACCCTGAAATGGTGGGTGAAGTCTTGCATGTAATGAAAGAGCTGGTTGATGAAGGGATGACCATGGTCGTTGTGACACATGAGATGGGCTTTGCCAAAGAAGTAGGAGATACCATCTTATTTATGGATGGTGGAAAAATCGTCGAGCAGGGACCGCCTGAGCAGATTTTCGATCAACCTAGAAGTGAGCGAACAATTGATTTTCTCAGCAAAGTACTCTGAAAATTGATTCTTATCAGACATAGCAACGAATCATCAGCATTTATAGAAATTTTTGCTGAAATGCAGTATAATACTACAGAAGAGGTCGGGACAAAAGTCATGAAGCTTCATAGAAGCAGACTTTGTCCCGCTATTTGTTCACTTTTTCAGAGGTTTATTTGAGCTGAACAAAATTTTTTATGTACATATTATGAATCTTATAGAACAGCTAATCTACTGTAAGATAGCACTATTTATAGGATTTATATAAGATGAGAGGAGTTCCCATGTTTTCAAAATTTAAACCGACTTGGATGGTCGATGCCATTTACAAAGTGACGCCCGCGCAGCTTCATGCGTTGGGAATTAAAGCCGTGTTAACTGACTTGGATAATACATTGATTGCCTGGAATAATCCAGATGGAACAGAAGAATTACTAGTATGGATAGAAGAAATGAGAAATGCAGGATTTCCTGTAATTGTCGTTTCCAATAACAAAGACAGCCGTATCAAGCGAGCAGTAGAAAACTTTGAGCTGGACTATGTTGCCAGAGCGATGAAGCCTCTGACAAAGGGATTTAAGGAAGCGCAGGAGAAGCTTGGGTTGAAGCCTGAGGAATTGGTGATGGTCGGAGATCAGATTATGACTGATATTCGTGGCGCAAATGCTGCGGGAATCAGAAATATCTTGGTTCGGCCAATTGTTGATACAGATGGTTGGAATACGCGAATTAATCGCTTTTTTGAACGAATCATTATGAAGCATTTAGCGAAGAAGCATCCTGAGATGACATGGAAAGGCGGAATAGAATGAGTGAATCAGTTCACTGTATAGGCTGTGGCGCAGAGATCCAGACAGAAAGACCGAATGAGCTGGGATATACCCCGCAAGCAGCATTCGATAAAGGAATGGAGACGGGGGAAGTCTATTGCCAACGCTGTTTTCGTCTAAGACACTACAATGACATTCAAGATGTCCATTTGACGGATGATGATTTTTTGCGTCTGCTTAATGAGTTGGGACGAGAAGATGCATTGATTGTTAATGTAGTGGATATTTTTGATTTTAATGGCTCTTTGATACCGGGCCTGCACCGATTTATCGGAAATAATCCTGTTCTTTTAGTAGGGAACAAAAAGGACATCTTGCCTAAATCATTGAAAAAGGGCAAGCTGATCCAATGGATGAAGGAGCGTGCGTACGAACAGGGATTACGTCCGTTGGATGTATTACTGACCAGTGCAAAGAAGCCTCATGAGATGGATGAGCTCCTTACAGCAATTGAAGAACATCGTGATGGTCGTGATGTATATGTTGTTGGTGTGACGAATGTAGGGAAATCAACCCTGATTAATCAAATCATCAAGAATACTGCGGGGGTGAAGGATTTAATCACAACCTCTCAATTTCCGGGGACGACATTAGATAAGATAGAGATTCCTTTAGATGATGGGCATTTCTTAATTGACACGCCTGGAATTATCCATCGACACCAAATGGCTCATTATCTGGGGAAGAAGGATTTGAAACTGATTGCTCCTCAAAAAGAAATCAAGCCGAAAGTGTATCAGTTAAATCCGGAGCAGACGCTATTTTTGGGCGGTTTGGCACGTTTTGATTTTATTCAGGGAAAACGCAGCTCATTTATTGCCTATGCGTCGAATGATTTGATGATTCATCGAACAAAGCTGGCGAATGCCGATCAATTTTATGACAAGCATGTGGGCGGACTATTGCAGCCGCCAAGACCAGATGAAGTTGCTGATTTTCCGGAGCTGGTGCGGTTTGAATTTTCTGTAAAGGAAAAGACGGATATCGTTTTTGCCGGCTTAGGCTGGATTACGGTCCAGGAGCCTTGTGTAGTGGCCGGATGGGCGCCAAAGGGTGTCGAAGTTGTCAGAAGAAAAGCGTTGATATAAACAGATAGAGAGAAGGATTTTTGTGGAGCTAAGAGGAAAGCAAAAGCGTTATTTAAGAAGTCAGGCGCACCATCTGCATCCAATTTTTCAGATTGGTAAAGGTGGTTTGAATGAAGAGATGATGATTCAGGTCAGCGAAGCGTTGGAAAAACGTGAGTTGATTAAAGTGAGTCTATTACAGAACACTGATGAAGTCGCTGAAGATGTAGCAGCTGTAATCGAGAAAAAGACTGGTTGTACAGTTGTTCAAATTATCGGTCGAGTGTTGGTATTATTTAAACCCTCATCTAAAGAGAAGTATCAAAAATTTTCTAAAGAGGTTAAATCAATTTAGCATAGTATTGGAGGAATCAATCGATGAAGGCAGCAGCCAGTGCGATAAGAGGAACTCAAACAATTGTTAAGGAAGAACTGCAGCTTTTTCAAAAGCGCAAGCAGGTAGGGATACTAGGCGGTAATTTTAATCCGGTACATCTGACACATTTAGTCATTGCTGAACAAGTACATCAGCAATTGGGGCTAGACAAAGTCTATTTGATGCCGTCTTATTTACCTCCCCATGTGGACGAAAAGAAAACCATTGATAGTGAGCATCGCTTAGCCATGCTGCAATTGGCTGTTGAAGGCAATCCTCACTTGGATGTAGAACCAATCGAGCTGATACGTAAGGGGAAAAGCTATACATACGATACGATGAAGGCGCTGATTCAAAATAATCCTGATACAGATTATTATTTTATTATTGGCGGCGACATGGTAGAGTATCTACCAAAATGGTACAAAATTGATGAATTGATTCATATGACCAGTTTCGTTGGAACTCGTCGTCCCAATTATGGCATAGAAACACCGTATCCGATTATTTGGGTTGATACGCCGCAAATGGATATCAGCTCCACTATGATACGGGAAAAAATTCAAAATAACTGTTCCATCCGCTACCTTCTTCCGGATAATGTGATAAACTATATTTACGAGAAGGGACTGTATGCAGATGGAATTTAGCGGAACGTACACCCCTTTTAAACGGGAAGAGCTGATGCAGCGCGTTCAGATGCAAATAAGTGAGCGACGCTTTATTCATGTCCTCGGTGTGGAGGAAGCAGCTGTTGCTTTGGCAGCAAAATATGGCTGCTCTCAGGAAAAGGCCAGTATCGCTGCATTAACCCATGATTACGCAAAAGAGCGCTCAGATGATGAGTTTCAATTAATCATCAAGAAAGACGGTTATAATCTTGAGCTGTTGGAGTATGGAAATGCAATCTGGCATGGTTTGGTCGGTGCAGATATTGTACAACGCGAATTGGGCATTGAGGATGAAGAGATTTTGACTGCGATTCGTCTTCATACGACAGGCGCAGCAGCAATGTCTTTGTTGGATAAAATTATCTATGTTGCCGATTATATCGAACCCAACCGAACATTTCCCGGAGTTAAGGAAGCCAGAGAATTGGCACTCGTTGATTTGGATGAGGCAGTTGCATATGAAACAAAGCATACCCTGCAGCATCTCATCAACCAAGAACAAAAAATATACCCAAAAACGATTGAAACCTATAATCGTTGGGTCGTGAACAATTAGTAGGAGGGAACTATCATCGATAGTCAGAAAATTTTAGAAATCGCTGTGAAGGCAGCTGATTCAAAAAGAGCAGAGGATATTGTTGCACTTGAGGTTCAGGGAATTTCTTTGTTAGCCGATTACTTCATGATTTGTCAGGCGAACAGTGAAAGACAAATTAATGCAATTGTAGAAGAAATCCTTGATCAAGAAGAAGAAGCCGGTGTTGAAGTAAAGCGTGTAGAAGGAAAAGATGGAGGCAAGTGGGTATTGATTGATCTTGGTGATGTGATTGCTCATATTTTCCAAGCGTCAGAGCGTTCATTCTATAACTTGGAGAAGCTTTGGTCAGATGCACCACTTGTAGATATCCATCAATGGGTCGAATAAAATGACGTATAAAACATTTGCGTTTGTCTATGACGAGGTTATGGACGACACATTATATGAACAGTGGCTGAACTTCTCAAGAAGACACTTACCCAAACAAACGGAACGGATTCTGGAGCTCGCTTGTGGAACCGGTCGGTTAGCGGTCGATTTTGCTAAAGCAGGTTACGAAGTCACTGCTCTGGATTTATCAGAGGAAATGTTGGCTATCGCCAGCAAGCGTGCGTTAGAAAAGGAAACTGAGATTCAATTTGTTCAAGGGGATATGATGGAGCTTTCAGAAGTAGGGCAATACGAGGCCATTACTTGTTTCTCCGATTCTTTATGCTATATGGAGAATCGACGGGATGTTCAACAAGTATTTGATGAAGTCTATCAAGCGCTGGAAGACGAAGGAACGTTCATTTTTGACGTTCACTCGATTCATCAAATTGATGACATTTTTCCGGATTACAGCTACCATTATCAAACAGAAGAATTTGCTTTTTTATGGGATAGCTATCAAGGAGAAAAGGCACATAGTATTGAACACTTCCTGACTTTTTTTGTGAAGCAGGAAGAGAATAAAGAGCTGTTTATTCGCAAGGATGAACTCCATAAGGAACGTACCTATTCATTGGAGACTTATCTGATGATGCTGGAGGGCAGCGGCTTTATGAATGTTCAAGTGTATGCTGATTTTACCGATGAGCAGCCGAATGAGCAAAGTGCCAGATGGTTCTTTGTTTGTCAAAAGTAACTTAAGATTAACAAATGAAAGCTGGGAGACGTGTGCGATAATAAACGGCTCTCAGCTTTTTAGCGATTGAAACGAAAACAAGAAAGTGAGGGGAGAATTGAATGAAGGCTTGTGGCATTATCGTAGAATACAATCCTTTTCATAGTGGTCATGCCTATCATGCGCAAATGGCTCGTGAGCTTTCCGGTGCGGAAGTGGTAATCGCTGTAATGAGCGGAAATTTTCTGCAACGAGGAGAGCCGGCCATTTTGGATAAATGGATACGTGCGAAAGAAGCGTTGAACAATGGCGTTGATTTAGTCGTCGAACTTCCCTTTGTCTGGGCCGTTCAATCCGCCGATTATTTTGCACGTGGAGGCATCAAGCTGCTTCAAGCCTTGAATTGCGCTTCTCTTTGTTTTGGCACAGATAGTCAGCAACCGATTGATTATGCAGCTTTTGGGAAGTTTGCTGCGGAGAATGAAGACCTAATCAGCCAAAAGTATAAGGAACTGGGAGAAAAGCAGCTAAGCTACCCTCAGCAGATGACGCATGTCTTTCAGGAGCTGTATCCGGAGCTTCATCTGGATTTTTCATCACCTAACCATGTTTTAGGTCTTAGCTATGCAAAAGAGAATGCAAAGTATAATCATCCAATGGCATTACTCCCTTTGCAGAGAAAGATTACTCATTACAACGAAGAAACCCTTCATCAGCAATTTGCCAGTGCAACAGCAGTCAGAGCAGAAGCGCTCAAGCAAAATTGGGACGCCTTAACTCCTGTACTTCCAACAATCACTCACACAGATTTGATAAGCGGTTCGTTGGTCTCTTGGGAAAATTATTGGCCCCTTTTAAAATATCAATTGATTAACCGTTCGACAGAAGAGCTTGGACAAATTTATCAAATGAATGAGGGGATTGAATATCGGGTAAAAGAGATGGCATTGAAAGCAACCAGTTTTCACAACTTTATTGCGATTGTTAAAACGAAACGGTATACGTGGACTCGCCTTCAACGCCTGTCACTTTATACGCTGATGAATATCTCTAATCAAGAGGTTTATGATGGATGGGAAAATACTGGTATACGTGTATTAGGAATGACAGAAGTCGGTCAAAGTTATTTGAAAAAACAGAAAGAAAATACTGATTTACCTATTTTGACGAAGCAAATAAAGAAAATGAACCAATATTTTGATACAGGTGTAAAGAGTGACCGAATTTATCAATTAGGCAATTCTGATATTGCAGAACAAAATAGCGGTCGTTTTCCAATCAAAATAAAAAATGCTTAACAAAATCCGTCTCTACAAGTATAATGGAAAAGGTTATTAATTATAAAAACAGAGAAAGCGAAGTGAGAATATGGGCCGTAAGTGGGCAAATATTAAAGAAAAAAAAGCTGCCAAAGATGCAAATAATAGTCGCGTTTATGCAAAATTTGGTATTGAAATCTATGTAGCAGCAAAATCAGGTGATCCTGATCCCCATGCGAATCAAAAATTACGGTTTGTTATCGAACGAGCTAAAACATACAATGTTCCAAAGCATATTATTGATCGAGCGATTGAAAAAGCAAAAGGCTCAGGAGACGAACAATACTCTGAATTACGCTACGAAGGATTTGGTCCGAACGGTTCAATGGTTATTGCAGATGCCCTGACAAATAATGTCAATCGTACAGCTGCAGATGTTCGTGCTGCATTTGGTAAGAACGGAGGAAACATGGGGGTTAGCGGTGCTGTATCCTATATGTTTGATAACACAGCGATTATTGGTTTTGAAGGCTCTGATGCAGATGAAGTTCTTGAGTACTTGATGGAGAAAGATATTGATGTCCGTGATGTTGTTCAAGAAGACGATCAAGTCATTGTATACGGAGAACCGGAAGATTTGCATACGATTCAGGAAGCATTGAAGGAAAAGGGGATTGAAGAATTTTCTGTTACTGAGTTAGAAATGGTACCGCAAAACGAAGTAACTCTGACAGGCGATGACCTGGAGAAATTCGAAAAAATGATAGACGTTTTGGAAGACTTGGAAGATGTTCAAAAAGTTTACCATAATGTAGATTTAGGCGAATAAAAGAATGAATAGAAGCACCGCTCAAAAATTGTCCGAACAAAGGACGGATTTTTGAGCGGTGCTTTTGTTGTATCGTTATCTATAATAGAAAAAGGGCAAAGAAAAACCCTTCATACCACACACTAATATGAAGGGAAACACAATATGAAATCTAAGATTGATTACATAATAGCATGAAAAAAATGTTTTCTCAATATTTTTGCTCATTTTGCAAAAACATGAGAAAAATGTAAATTTAATCTAACTGAAATGCGGTTTGACTCTAATTATCATACAAAAATAAAATAATAATGATTTTATCCTGATTAGATATACATAAAATTTAATATTATGTATTTAAAAATTAAATACGCTGTTTTTTTGACAAGCAGAAACATATATAGTTATAATTGTTAAAAATATAAAAATTGTATATTTTTGATATAAAAATCATTGAAGTGATGTGTTCTTAACACTATATAAAGCATATAAGTACAACAAGTTTTTTCAAAAAATTAGATAATCGCTCAAAAATATGATAAATAAATTACTTAAGATTAATGTATAATTACACTCGTGTAATTATATGTTTCTTTAAGGGGTAGAATGCTTATTATACAGAGAGTTAGGGAATCATTACTTTCAAAAGTGTTGATAAAATGATGAGAAGGAAGGTAGTATAATCGAATGAATTATTCATGGAAAAAAGGATCGTTTAAGTTTTTATTGTACTCAAGTACACTGATTGTCGGAACGGCAAGTCCGGTGAGCTCATTGGCTGCAATTATTCAGCAGAATGATACGGTGGTAGAGCAAGGGCTCCAGCGAGATTACGCGACAGCATTACAGAAATATGAGGATGCAAAAGTAGCTTATGAAACGACGCTGAGCGATTACGATGACGCTCTGTCTACATATAATGACGCAAAAGATGATGCGAATGATAAATATGATACAGCAGAGACTTTACGACTGGAATTGGAAGCTTTGAAGGATGCTTATGATCAGAAGCTTGCAGAATTCACACCAATTGCGGAGCAGTATGAAAAGGATCTCTTGGCTTATGAAGCGAACAAGACACAATACGAAGCGGACGTATCAGAGTACGAACGGGAAAAAGCCATTTATGAAGATGAGCGAAATAAGTATATCGTTGTTAAAGATGACTATGATACAAAGAAAACTGCCTATGAAAGTGCTGTATCTGATTATGAAACACAGAAAGGTACTGTGGAAGCAACACGAGCGGCTTATGAGTTGATACGTGTCGCATATGAAGATAAGCGGACCATTTATGAAGATGCTGTGAAGGCTTATGAAGATATTAAAACGGCCTACAATGATGCAAAAGATATTTATACAGATAATTTAACAAGCTATAATACTCAAAAACAAGATTACGAAACATTACTAACAGCGTATACAGATAAAAAGGATGCATATGATATTGCTGCAAACAACTTTAATCAGGCAGCGGATACTTATACGCTCTCAAAAGAAGCGTATGAAACTGCTCAGGTAGCCTATGAAGCAGATAAGCTGCTTTACGATCAAGCATTAGCTGACTATGATGTGATTGCTACTGCTTACGAAGCATCGAAGGCTGATTATCTCGTTGATAAAGCAGATTATGAAAACCAGCTGTCAATATTGAACACATCAATCGATCAATACAAACAGAAGTTGGATGCTTACGACCAAATCAAAGCGGATTATATTGCAACAAAGCAAGCCTATGAAACTGCACTGGCTGCTTATGATGCACTGACTGTAGAAGTAACTGCTATGGCTGTGGAATATGATACCGAGAGAGTCGCTTATGAAGCAGAAAAGCAAAGCTATGATGTGGAAACTGCTGCATATGAGACGACCAAAGAGAGCTATGAGCAGCAAAAGACTGCTTATGAAACACAGCTTGCAGCATACGAAGTGGATCTCTCAACTTACAATACAAAGCGTATTGAAGCGGAAGCTGTACTGAATCAGTACGAAGCAGGAACAGTTGAATATGCAACCGCGTTGGCTGCTTATAATGAGAATGAACAGCGTTACAATGAAATAAAGGCTAAATATGAAACCGTAGAGCAACAGTTAACAACTTTAACAACCGAATATCAAACGGTTAAAGCTGAATACGAGGTTGTTCAAAGCAATTATCAAACCATATCTACTTCTTATCAGTCTGCGAAGCAAAAGTATGATGCTTTACTTAAAAAATATGGTGAGATGAAGACGAGCTTTGCGAATGTTGAGGCAGAATACCAAGTAGCTGACAGTAAATATACTCAAGTAATGGACGAGTATGCAGATACTGATGCAGCCTACCAAGCACTTGTTATTGAAGAAGCGGATGTAAGAAATCAGTATGATCAGTTGACTGCCTCTTACACTGACTTAACAAATGAGTTTGATCTTGCGCAACAAGAATATGACACTGTTTTCGGCAAATACACTACAACGAATGCTACGTATGAGACAGTGCGCGGGCAATATGAAACTGCGCGAAAAGAATACGATCGTCTATTTATTATCCAACAGACATTGCTTACAGAGTTGAATGATCTAAACAATGAGTGTGCTGCGGTTAAGGCTGATTTCGATGCATTAGAGCTTGTCTTGGCGGATGTAGCAGCAGAATACACTATATTAAGTGATCAATACGATGCTGCGACAGCAGAGTATACAAGATTGGATTCAGAATTGAGTACGTTGGCAATAGAGCTTGACTCAGTTAATACAGCCTATTTGAATGCGAAACAGGCAATCGAAAATCTGAAGGTCATCCATGATCAGCGTGAGGCAGAGTATACAGCTTTGGCGGCCTATTATATTGATGTAAAAGATAAGTATGATTACACACATGGACAATATCTGCTTATGACAGCGAAGCATGGCATTGTTGAATCGAAATATACTGCGCATACGATAGAATATGGCGATATAACTACAGCTTATAATAATGCATCAGCAGAACTGGCAGACCTTGAGGCGAAGAAGGTGGCAGCAGATTTAAAATATGATGATGCTAATGATGCCTACCAAGAAGCGAATATTGCTTATGGAACAGCTAGTGGATTATTAACTACTATCGAACAAGAATATGACGCTGTATTAGCTGAGTACGATGCATTGAAGGCTGCGTATGATGAGGCTAAAAAAGAGTATGATACAGCATCAGCTCCTTACGATGATGCTCTCGAAGCATTTCTAGAAGCTCAAGTAGCGGAAAGTAATATCAACAACGCAATCAACACGTTCAATGCTGTATTAGCAAGTTTTCCGACGGATAAAGTAGATTATGCAAATCGAGATAATCTTGAAGAGGAACTAGCTGATTGGACGGCAGAGTATGAAGCTGCTAAGACAGCCTTATCGGATATTTATGATCAAAATTGGCCGAAAATTGTGAACTACCAAGAAAAAAATGATTTATATAATACTAGCAGCATTGCTCCTGATTTTGCGAACCAATTACTGGATGTTGTAAATCCAACAGATTTGGAACATCTTCTAGAAGATTGCTTCCAGGCAGTGGAGGACAATATTGTTAAGGTTGAAGCTTATATCAAGTATTATCAAGCATATGATGTTTTTACAGCAGCTTTTGATGATTATACAGAAGGCTGGTCAAAGGGAAATACCGGAGACCCTATTGATGCTTATACGACGACTTGGCAGCCAATTCTTAACTGTTTCCAAGATAATTTGTTAAATGGAGAAGCGGTTGAGGCTTTTCAGGCTATTGGCTACAGTGTGGATGATTTATACGATATGGATACTTTAGCAGACTGGGATAATCTAGTTGCTACCTACAAAACAAAAGTTGAGGGAGCAATTATAGAAGCAAACGCTTATGCAGCGTATCTAAGCGATGTAGCAGATCAATGGACTCAAGCAAAATCTCTATTTGAAGCTGAGATAGCAGATTTTAACAATGTAACAGGAAGCAATATCAAATTGGGAACCAGGGTGGATCCTATTCCAACACAGGTTACAGGGATGGTTGATGGGTTCCAATCAGCTCTTGATTACAATTTAAGTGAATTTAGCAAACTGCCATTTGATGAAACAGACGGTGTTTCAGTTTATGAATGGGCGTCCTTCTATTTTGCGAATTTCCAGGGATATACTGGGATTATCAATGGACAAAGCAGAATCAACACCGTGACAACCACACCTGACTTTACAGTTAATGCGCTAAACATCAATCTTCTGAATGTGTATGAAATTGCACCGCCGGATATTCCGGAAGTCAGTGATATGCTTGAGGCACCGGACAAGCCGGTAATAGCCAACAGAGCAAATCAGGTATCACCTGTTGATCCTTATGACATTGTTATTGATTCACCAAGCGTAGAATCAAGCATGCGAGTGACTGCTGTTGCCGATGTAGATGAACCGGATCCGGTTACTGTGCGTGTAACTGCTCCTGTACCTGGAGTGGTTCAACCGGGAGAGCTTTCAGACGTTAATGATGTAACACCGGAAAATGGTCAGGCGGATGGTTCTACAGCACCGGGTACCCCTGTAGATGTCAATGATATTGATGATGTAACACCTGTTGATCCTATCGAGCCGCCAGCTATTATAGAGGAAGCTCCTGATACTGACGCACCAGTGATTCCAGGCTACATTGCGCCGGAAGATGTGACACCTACAACGCCACCTGTGGATCAGGACATAGATATTGTTGAGGTTGTTAAGCCGGAAGCACCTGTCGGAGTGACCTTGAGCACAAATCCGGTAGCACCGGTGACACTGACGAAACCTGTAGAGCGAGCTCTTCCTCAGACAGGAAATGGTACGACGCAAACGACTACAGTGAATACAACACCGGCAGGTCAATTGCCAACAACTGCTGCAGAAAGAAAAACATTGCCGAATACCGGTACTGAAAATTCTGCGACAGCTCAAGGAATGGGCTTGCTTGCAACTGGTTTGGCTGGCACCTTGATGTTCTGGAGAAAAAAAGGCAAGCATGAGCGTAAGTCTAAGTAAGCAGCAGCAAGTCTGAGATTAAAAGAACGCTTGAATGATTAAACAATTCTTTTGCTTGCTATAATTTGAAAGCATTTCGAGCAATAGAAATCACGAATGCTTGATACATGATTCTAGTTTATTACTATAGAATCGAAGAGGATTCGTATCTGGCAGAAAAACAACAAAAGGTCAGGATGGCAGCGAAACCCATCCTGACCTTTTGGTTTTCCCAAAGCTCAAGTAAACTTTATTGAGTAATTATTTAGAAATAAACTACAAGTGCTAGATATTTCTACAAAAATTAGGTACAATAAAATTGCTGATACTTCGGTACTGGCAAAGGGCAACTTGGATAGAGAGTGGCAGCTTTCTATGCAAGGCTTCATCATTTGGTTGGCGCCGGTGATGAAGTGCCTTTTTTTGTTGTCCGACAATTATTAGATGCTTCAAAAAACAGAACAGGGATTGATAGATGATGGGTCTTTCAGAAAAATCTGTTTGATGTATCTGCTGTCGGTTTTCCTGCTGTTTACAAAGAATACTCTTCGATTACCAGCAGGATAGAAAAAAAACGGTACCAGGGCTACCTGATACCGTCAATATTACACAACAAACACACCTTCAGTATCTGAAATCAGGAAAGGGAAATAACCTTTAAACGAACGTTTTCAGATAAATGAAGCATCAGAAGTTTATAGCAGTTGGTAATTATTGGCATTTGTATCAACAGTGGCAGCTGTCTGTACAAGACTTCTTCCTTCGGTTGGCGCCGAAAAAGAAGTGCCGTTTCTATTAAAATTGAAATTTTTATTTCTACCCTACTCTCACAGTATACCTAAAGAAACTTTTATGCGCAATATAAATATAATGTTCTCTTAATCTATAAGTCTGATAATATTTTCTTATGGTGTGTATTAATATGGGTAGTGAAAAAATGATTTTTTTATACTTCATAAAGAAAGGCGATGAATGAATAAATACATCGTGCAAGTTATCGAATCAATGGGACAGATTTATAAAAAGGATATAAATTATTTTCAAAAGATGATTTAAGCGCCGGAATCTTCTATAATAAAGAAGGACATTTTTTAGCTGTTGGGAGGAAAGAGAGAAACAATGGTAGCAAAAAAATATATAATGGCAATTGATCAGGGAACAACGAGTACACGAGCAATCATTTTTGATAAGACAGGAAAACAGGTCAGCAGCTCACAAAAGGAATTTCCGCAATATTTTCCAAATGCCGGCTGGGTAGAACATAATGCCAGTGAAATCTGGAATTCAGTACAGTCGGTTATTGCCGGTTCGTTGATTGAATCAGATATTCGACCGTCAGATATTGCCGGAATTGGTATTACCAATCAACGGGAGACGACGGTTGTTTGGGATAAAAAGACAGGACTGCCCATTCATAATGCGATTGTTTGGCAATCAAGGCAGTCTTCGCAGATTGCGGATCAGCTGCAGGAGAATGGACATGGTGAGCTGATTCATAAAAAGACCGGCTTATTGATTGATGCCTATTTTTCCGCAACGAAGATTCGTTGGATTTTGGATCATGTAGCTGGGGCTCAGGAGCGAGCAGAGAACGGAGAGCTGCTCTTTGGAACGATAGATACTTGGCTGGTCTGGAAGCTGACAGGCGGCGAAACACATGTGACAGACTACTCCAACGCAAGCAGAACGATGTTGTTTAATATTCACGAGCTGGAGTGGGATCAGGATATCCTTAAGCTTTTGAATATACCTGAGGCTATGCTTCCGAGAGTAGCATCTAATTCAGAGATATACGGGCATACTAAGATGTATCATTTTTATGGGAGCGAGACGCCGATTTCGGGGATGGCAGGAGACCAGCAGGCTGCTCTGTTTGGACAGATGGCATTTGAACCGGGGATGGTGAAAAATACATATGGAACCGGGTCCTTTATTGTGATGAATACAGGAGAGAAGCCCCAGCTTTCTGCAAACAATTTATTGACGACAATTGGCTATGGTATTAATGGCAAAATATACTATGCGTTAGAGGGTAGTATTTTTGTAGCCGGATCAGCTGTTCAGTGGTTGAGAGATGGCTTGAAAATGATTCAGACCTCCGCAGAGTCTGAAGATGCAGCAAAAGCATCAACGAATCAAAATGAAGTATACGTCGTTCCGGCATTTACTGGTTTAGGGGCACCCTATTGGGATTCCGATGCCAGAGGGGCAGTTTTTGGGCTAACAAGAGGAACGACAAGAGAAGATTTTATTAAGGCAACACTGCAGGCGGTTGCCTATCAGGTTCGAGATATCATTGACACGATGAAAAGTGATACAGGAATTGACATTCCTGTCCTAAAGGTAGACGGTGGTGCCGCAAATAACGATTTGTTGATGCAGTTTCAAGCGGATATCCTAAATACACCGGTTCAGCGAGCCTATGATTTAGAGACGACAGCATTAGGTGCAGCCTTTTTGGCTGGCTTGGCGGTAGGCTTTTGGAAGGATATTGAAGAGCTTAAGAAATTCTCTAAGGATGGTCGACGGTTTGAGACAGAGATGGCTGAAGCGGAGAGAGAGGAGCTCTATGCAGGCTGGCAGTTAGCAGTAGCAGCGACGCAGATGTTTAAGCCTAAACCACCTAAAACGGAGTGAGTATAGGCTATGACTTGTAAGGCATGAAGCAAGGAAAAAATTTGTTGATGCATAAAAGAACAATTATTTCTTCTGAGGCTGCTGAAACAAGAATTATAGAGCGATGTTTTTTAGTCTAAGATGGACGCAACTATTTTACAGGTGGAACGACTTGGCAAAATAGTTGCGTCCATTTTTGTGTAACGTAGATAATTGCTTAGTAATTTCATGAACAACCGACGATTTTTCTCTGAAAATAGCAATATTGTATTTACTTCCGGCGCTTTTTTTTGTACTCTTAACTTGAGTTTATTTTTTTGTTTAAGGAGGAACAAAGAGTGTCCTATCAAGAAATGATATTTCTTTTTCTCGGAGGTCTGGGAATTTTTCTGTTCGGGATGAAGTACATGGGGGATGGCCTGCAGAAAACAGCCGGAGATTCCTTAAGAGAAATTTTGAATACATTCACTTCGACACCTTTACGATCTGTTTTGGCCGGATTGGTCGTTACTGCAATTATTCAATCAAGCTCCGGTACGACAGTGCTGACTGTTGGACTGGTAAGTGTAGGGTTTATGTCGCTGAGACAGGCAATTGGCGTCATCATGGGAGCGAATGTAGGAACAACTGTTACGGCATTTATCATTGGTTTTAACCTGAGTGCGTATGCGTTACCTATTATGGGAGTCGGCTCAATCATGCTTTTCTTTTTCAAGCGTGAGAAAATCAATAATATCGGTCAAATCCTTTTCGGCTTCGGCTGTTTGTTTTATGGATTAAACCTGATGGGAAGCGGTATGGCACCTTTACAGGAATTACCGCAGTTCGCAGATTTGATGGTCGACGTATCACATCAGCCAATTTTAGGTGTGGGTATCGGTACATTATTGACAATGGTGTTACAAAGCTCCAGTGCGACAATCGGAATTCTACAGCAATTATATACACAAGGCAGCTTGGCAATTGGTGCAGCCTTGCCTATTCTTTTTGGGGATAATATTGGAACAACAATAACAGCTGTTATTGCTGCTTTGGGAACGAGCGTCGCTGCTAAGAGAACAGCCGCTTCTCACGTAGTCTTCAATCTAGTGGGAGCAATCATATTTACGATTCTATTGTCACCGTTCACATCTGTAGTGGTTGCAGTTTCGAATACTTTGGGTTTGAATCCTGCAATGCAGATTGCCGTAGCACATGGAATGTTTAATGTTGCCAATTTATTGATTCAGTTTTGGTTTATCGATAAGATTGAGCTGTTAGTGCGGAAAATCATTCCAGGTAATGATAAGGAAGGGATTGACTTCAAGCCGTCTAACCTGAATGAATCGATTATTCAAAACTCTCCAACAGTAGCTTTGAATCAAGCGAAAATCGAGTTGCTGCAAATGGGAGAATACGTTGTCGGTGCTTATGAAGCAACGAGCGCTTTTTATGAGAATCAAGATAAGGTTGATCGTGAAAATGCCAATCAATACGAAACGGCGATTAATGATATGGATAATCGCTTGACTGAGTATCTGGTTCAGTTATCTTCTGCAGAGCTGACGATTGCTGAGAGCTACGAGCAGACGATGATGCTGGAGCTGACAAAAGATTTAGAGCGGATTGGTGATCATTGTCGAAATATCGTCGGTTATATTGATGAGGCAATCCGTACAGAAAAGAAACAAAAAGCCAAGGATAAAAAAGAGGGCAAGGTTTCAGAACGAACAACACTGATTGTATCTGACGATGACTTGCTTGAGCTGTTCAAAAAAGTATCGAAGAATATCAAGGATTCATTGACTGCTTTTGAACATGATGACAAAGAAATTGCCGCTCATATTTTGGAGCGTGAAGAAGAGATAGATGAGATGGTTAAGCATCTCCGTAAAAAGTATATTTCTATCATGAATAGTGGGAAAGGCCGTGCGGCAGATGGCATTCTGTTTATTGATACAGCGTCTAATCTGGAACGCATGAGTGACCGTACGATTCACATGGCAAAATATGTTTTAGGTGAACGTTATGGAACAGAGACAATTACAGTAGAACAATCGGTTAATCCAATTATTCAAGAAGTATTGGACTAAATCAGTAGGCGTCGCCGATTGAGCTAAAGGGAAATTGGGAATAGAACCAGCTTTTGTATTGGCGTATAGCTGGTTTTAGAGGGGACTGAGACATGGTGATGTCACAGCTCCCTCTTTTTATAATCTATCAGACGATAAAAAAATATGGACTTGTCGATGTGGGAAAAAGTAAAGAGGAGTGGGAAAATGGACTGGATAAACAGATTGGAAGAATCATTAGAATACATTGAACAGCATTTGACATCGGTCATTGAGTATAAAGAGCTGGGGCGGATTGCCTGCTGCTCGGAATACCATTATCAGCGAATATTTTCGTACATGGTAGGTGTTCCCCTATCAGAATACATAAGGAGAAGAAGATTATCCCTTGCAGGGGTAGAGCTGCAGCATGGGGAGAAGGTCATCGATACGGCAGTAAAATTTGGCTATGAATCAGCGAACTCCTTTTCACGTGCCTTTAAAAATATTCATGGCATTACCCCATCTCAGGCACAAAAAGAAGGGGTTCAACTGAAGTCTTATCCCAGAATCAAGTTTCATATCTCGATTAAAGGGGATGTGGAAATGGATTATCGAATCGAGACAAAGCCCGCCTTTCGCATTATCGGTGCGACAATTCCCATGTCAAAGAAGGTCGAAGAGAATTTCAGAGAGATTCCCGCATTTTGGTCAAGAGTTGCGACGAATGGTACATTGGCGGACCTGCTGCCTTTAATGGACAGCAAGCTTCCAGGAGTAATGGGCGTTAGTACAGGCTTTACACAAGAAGGAGAAGTACCGACCTATTACATTGCTGTCGCCAGCGACAAGCAAACCAATGGCGGCTTGGCTGAATATACAATAGACAGCTATACATGGGCTATTTTTTCCGGGAGCGGACCGATGCCCCAGTCGATTCAAGAATTGGAGAAACGGATTATCACGGATTGGCTGCCTAGCTCAGGTTATGAATATGCGAATGGTCCTGATATTGAACTCTATCTGGAACCGGATCCAACGAAAGCTGTTTTTGAAGTCTGGATACCTGTGATTAAAGCAAAAAACAAGGACTAGCTTGCTGATTTAAAACTTTTTCATAAAAGCACCATCTTTTACTATTTCAAGGGAACACATTCCGATATAATAGAGAATATCAACTAAAGTGAGGAAGCAGCTATGAAATCAACCTATTGTGTGTCATCAGATGGGCAAACAGAGCTTCATCTTGTCTATTGGGAACCGAAGGAGCAACCAAAAGCGGTCGTTCAACTCATACATGGGATGGCTGAATATATTGAACGCTATAATGAATTTGCTGAGTATTTGACAGCACTAGGCTATTTAGTCGTTGGCCACGATCATCTTGGTCATGGAAAATCAGTCAACCAAGACCTGCCGCAACATGGTTATTTTGGAAAAGGAGATACAGCTCAGCATGTGATTGACGATATTGAACGTGTACGAGCGCGTACAGCGGAGGACTATCCGGAAATACCTTATTTTATGCTGGGGCATAGTATGGGCTCATTTGCTTTGCGCTGCTACTTGCAAAAGTATGTTGTACCTCTTGCAGGGGTGGTGCTGATGGGATCAGGTACTGGTTCGACAGTCATTCCAACTGCGCTGTCTATTACAATGGGATTGAATCGCCTGCAACCGAAAAAAGTCAATCATTTACTTGATGATTTAGCCTTTGGCTCATTTAGTAAAAAGTTCCCGGAACCTGGGCGTTTCAATTGGCTCAGCAAGAATCAGGAAAATGTCCGCAGCTATGAAGAGGATGAGCTGACAGGCTTTACTTTTACAAATAACGGCTTTCACACGTTATTTCAGCTGATTCACGGAGCAAACAGAAAAGGCTGGTCAGATGATATCCCTAAAGAGCTGCCGATTCTTTTGATAAGCGGGGAGAAAGATCCGGTTGGCGGCTATGGTAAAGGAGTTAGAAAACTGGCAAAGACTTTAGATGCTTCAGGCACAAATGATTTGTCTATGGTGCTGTTCGCTGAGCTTCGTCATGAGCTGTTGTTTGAGGTGGAAAAACAGCAGGTTTATGAAAAAATTGGCACATGGTTCAATAAGCATGTCTCATGATTGCCTTGCTTATAAAGATAGAATGAAGACTTTGATTGCCATTTATACAGTTTTTTTATAAACTTAAGAGATATTGCATAAGCATGGGTTGTGGTATCTCGGGAAGGATACAGATAACTCATTGTGCTTATCGAAATGAGTGATTCTTAACTAGTCACTCGATTGAATTCATCGCGTAAAAACGAAGAACAATATCAAAGGAAAGCATTATTTTTGGTAGGGTGGAAGGTAATGGAGAAGAAAAAAATACGGACACTGGGCTTGGCCAATTTGAACTGGCTTTATCGAAACGAAGCGCTGAAAAAGACTAAAGAACAGCACATTGTACAGCAGCTGTTTGCTGATGAGTATTGGCTGGAGGCTGAGACGATTGGGGTCGTTAAGGCGGTACCCTTTGAGTTCGATACTGTTCCTGTGATTGGGAAAGCTTGGGCTGAGGGAAAGCGTGTAACTGTACCTAAGGTAGAAAATAAAGAAATGTTTTTTCATCAAATTACAGCGGAATCATTATTTGTCCGTTCTTCATTTGGTGTGGAAGAGCCAGCTGAAAATAAGGAGATACCTTTAGCAGAAATCGACCTCTTAATTGTTCCGGGACTGGTGTTTACAACTACCGGATTTAGAGTAGGTTTTGGCGGCGGGTATTATGATCGAGTGTTAGAGAGGTTTCAGGGGAATAGTTGTAGTTTGGTATTTAGCGAACAAATTCAAGAAAGCTGGCAGGCAGAGGCCTTTGACCAGCGGGTAAACAAATTGTTTATCAATTAAGGAGGATTTGATGGATTATCAAACAAAGATGAAGGCAAAAAGGCTGCTGAATCAGCCAATCATTACTTATATATTATTAGGAATCACGACAATCGTATTTCTCGGTATGGAAGTTTCCGGCGGCTCGGAAAGTACAATGGTCCTGTTAAACTGGGGAGCCATGTCCAAACGAATGATTGTTGAGTACCACGAATTTTGGCGCTTCTTTACCCCGATGTTTTTACATATTGGCTGGATGCACTTTATTTTGAACATGGTTACATTGTATTATGTAGGGGCACAAGTAGAGAGTGTTTATGGTCATTGGCGTTACTTGGCCATCTACCTGCTAAGTGGTGTGGCTGGTAATCTGCTTAGCTTTTCATTAGGCGCATCGAATGGTCTTTCGGCTGGAGCCAGTACTTCTATTTTTGGGCTGTTCGGCGCATTTATTATTCTGGGCAGACACTTCAAAAACAATCCGGCGATTTCCTTCATGGTGCAACGCTATGCAACCTTTATCGCAATCAATCTGATTTTCAATCTGTTTAGCAGCTCAGTTGATATTCTGGGACATGTGGGTGGTTTGATTGGTGGTCTTTTGGCTGCAACATTTTTAGCCGTTCCAAAACGATCAGAGGAGTTCAATATCCATGAACGAATTATCTCAGGAATGATTTTTGTATTTATTCTGGTTGTTTGCTTCTTCTTAGGTTTTAAAAATTATGTTTAAATTGTATAATGATAAGGAAGTGCTTGGAGCTTGGAAACGTTATATGATGTTCAACAGCTGTTCAAAAGATTTGGGATATACATCTATGTTGGCGCCAGAATCTATGACATTGAGTTGATGATGATCGAATTGAAGAATCTCTACGACGGGCAGCTGGTCGATAAGGAGACCTATCTTCATGCCAGACGTATTCTGAATAGAGAGCATAGAATCGAAGAAAACAGAATGACAGAGAAAGGGATCGAATGAAATGGACAAAAAGATCATAGGGATTGACTTAGGCGGTACAACTATCAAATTTGCGATTTTGACACTGGACGGAGAGGTTCAGCAAAAATGGAGCATTGAAACGAATATACTGGATGAGGGCAGTCATATCGTTCCTGATATTATTGAATCAGTCAATCATCGAATCTCCCTTTACGGAATGGACAAAGCTGACTTTGTCGGTATCGGTATGGGCACACCGGGAAGCGTAGACATCGAAAAGGGCACAGTAATTGGTGCCTATAACTTGAACTGGACGACCTTGCAATCAGTGAAAGAGCAGATTGAAGCTGGGACAGGGATTGCTTATGCATTGGATAATGATGCGAACGTAGCTGCCTTGGGCGAGCGTTGGAAGGGTGCCGGAGAGAATGATCCCGATGTTGTGTTCATCACTCTGGGAACAGGTGTCGGCGGCGGTATCGTTGCTGAGGGCAAGCTGCTTCATGGAACAGCGGGCTGTGCCGGAGAAGTTGGTCATGCGACGGTTGATCCAAATGGTTTCGACTGTACCTGCGGTAAAAAAGGCTGTCTGGAAACAGTTGCCAGTGCGACTGGTGTCGTTCGATTAGCAAGAAAGCTGTCAGAGGAATACGCTGGAAGCTCTCAGTTGAAACAAATGATTGATGACGGTCAGGCAGTAACCAGTAAAGATGTGTTTGAGTATGCTGAAAACAATGATCCATTTGCCTTGATAGTTGTTGATAAGGTCTGCTTCTATCTGGGACTGGCTTTAGGGAATATCGGTAACGTACTGAATCCTTCTGCGATTGTCATTGGTGGCGGTGTTTCTGCTGCCGGAGAGTTTCTACGCAGCCGTGTAGAAACATACTTTGAAGAATTCACCTTCCCACAGGTTCGTGAAAGTACAAAAATCAAGCTGGCTGAACTGGGAAATGAAGCGGGCGTTATCGGCGCTGCTTCGTTAGCATTGAAATTTATGGAAGAGTAAGAGAGGGTTTTAACATGTCTGTGCTATTAGTGATAAATATTGTTTTAGGTGCAATCCTGTTGGTTATGGCAGGAAATATGCTGTATACGTTCATTTTAGGAAAAACGTCAGCGACGATGTTGACAGAAGAAGAGTTTCGAGAAGGTATGAGAAAGGCTCAGGTAATTGACGTCAGAGAGAAGGATGTTTTCGATGGCGGGCACATTTTAGGTGCACGCAGCGTTCCTTATTCAATGCTGAAAACAAGCATGCAGTCAATTCGTAAAGACCAGCCTGTTTATTTATACGATCAAAGACATTCAACAAGTGTTCGTGTCGCAAGAAAGTTGAAAAAAGCCGGCTATACAAACATTTATGTCTTAAAAAATGGGTATGATAATTGGACAGGGAAAATTAAGAAAAAGACAGTTAATTAATGAACAGCGATGGCGTGGGGGATGAAACAGCCCCTGCGCCTTTTTGCATAGCGGCTAGGATATTCAGAAAAGTGCTTATGGAGTTATACCAAATTTAAAGCTAGCGCCAATGGTCCTGCTTGCCAATTTTTCTACATTTACCAAAATAATGTTGAGTGTCTGACTATGGCGTCGAATGGGAAATTGTTTTCTTTTTATTATTTTACGATACAATAGAATAAGGAGGGATTGCGATGATCCATATAAAGAGAGCCTATGAAACACCTAATGAAAAAGATGGGTATCGAGTGTTGGTTGATCGACTTTGGCCAAGAGGCGTTTCTAAAGAAAAAGCGAAAATCAATCTCTGGCTAAAGGAGATTGCTCCAAGCAAAGAGCTGAGGCAGTGGTTTAATCATGATCCTGAAAAATTCGAACAATTCAAATCGAGCTACGAGAAAGAACTGATAGAAAATACGGCTTCTTTGATGCAGCTCCTTGATGTGATAAAGAATGAACCAGTTGTTACGCTGGTTTATAGTGCAAAGAACGAAACAATCAATAATGCAGTTGTGCTAAAAGAGTTTATAGAGAAGAACTATGGCTGACTGAAAGGAGGTAAAAAATGAAAATCGTTATTGTTGGCGGCGGCCCAAGAGGCCTATCTGTGTTGGAACGAATTGTTGAGCGTTCCAGAGACGAGAAGAATTTGAAAATTACTATGTTTGATCCTCATGGTCCGGGTGGTAAAATCTGGCGGCAGGATCAGCCGTTGTCTCTTTTGATGAACTCTGTTGCTTGTCAAGTGACGTTGTTTACTGATGAGACATTAAGTACAGGTGGTCCGGTGGCGAAAGGCCCTAATTTGTACGAGTGGGCTGAACAGTATGCAGAGGAGTTCATTCAGGAGTTTGAAGGCGGTGCATTAGCATTCATCAATGAGGCCAGAAATCTAGGTCCAAACGACCATTGTTCAAGAGCATTCTACGGGCTTTATCAGCGCTGGTTTTACCGCTATATCCAAACAAGAATGACTGAGCAGACCTCTGTGACATTTTTTAATGACACGGTTCGTGCCGTTCGAGTCAATCAAGAGGGATTTTTAGTCTACACTAAGTCGGTTGAGATTACCGCAGACAAGGTGATTCTTGCTCTTGGTCATCAGGATACAGAAGGGACAGAGGAAGAGCAGAAGCTTGCGGCATTTGCAACCGAGCATCGATTATTTTATTCGACACCTAAAAATGCTGCAGATAACTTCTTTGATGCAGTAAAGCCTAGACAAACTGTTCTATTAAAGGGCTTGGGGCTGGCATTTTTTGATTATATGACCATGTTGACGGTCAATCGAGGCGGGAAATTTCATAGAAAAGCCGGAATTTTAAGTTATCAGCCATCCGGTAATGAGCCGAAAATTGTCGCCGGTTCCGGTAGAGGATTTCCTTATCATGCAAGAGGAAATAACCAGAAAGGCTATGGTGAGCAATATCAGCCGCGATTTTTAAAACAGAAAAACTTGAATAAATGGAAGCGTAAAGGAGATTTTCCGGCAGAAAGCTTTTTTACATTATTGAAGAAGGAAATCGAATTTGTCTATTACACTGCATTAATCAAGGAGAAATACCCGCAGATGAATCACGCAAAATTTTCGGAAGAGTTTATTCGAAAGAAGGGCGATGCTGCAGTTCTAACAAAATATCAAATTCCATCTGAAGAATGGTGGGATTGGGCAGCGATAGAGCATCCGGATACAGCAATGGCTACTCATGAAGGCTTTGCATCATTTGTCTCCGAATATGTGAAGGAAGATTGTCTTGAGGCTGGGAAAGGAAATGTCAGCGGACCAGTCAGCAGCGCCTTTGACAGCTTGAAGGACATGAGGGACCAGATTCGTTTTATGCTGGATCATCAGCTGTTTACCAATGAAGAATACAAAGAACTTTTTTTAAAATGGTTTGTTCCATTGAATGCCTTTTTATCGATAGGACCACCACTAGAACGAATGGAAGAACTGCAGGCGCTATTGGAGGCGGGGGTTGTTACCTTGCTTGCTCCAAATATGCGTGTGGATATGGGTGAGGGACAATTTACGGCGTATTCATCAAACGCGCCGGAGCAACGCTTTACTTCATTCTTTTTAATGGAAGCAAGGATACCCGCGGTGGATGTGACTCGAAGTATGAGTCCATTAATGAAGCAGCTGCTGAATGAAGGTGTAGGCCGACGCCACTCGCTGGAATTATCGGGAGAACAACGCTTCTTTACTGGTGCGATTGATGTAGAGTCTTCAACGAACCAACTGATTGATGCACAGGGAAAAATAACCAAAGGGCTGTTTTGTTATGGGGTTCCAACAGAAGGGATTCATTGGCTGACAGCAGCTACTGCCCGACCTGGAACAGACCCATGGAATCTTCGGGAAGCAGATAAAATAGCTGAGCAAATACTTGCAGATAATTAAAATAGCTGAAGCAATCCAATCGAAGGATTGCTTCAGCTATTTTTGATGACCTATCGTTGTTAGCGAGCGATACGTTTACGCATGGCTTTTTTACGGTTTTCTTCAATCATGTCTTCTTTTTCTTCAATTGGATCAATGACTGTTTTCTTCACTGTAAAAGCAAGACCTGCAACTGCAGCTGCTGTTGCAACGGTACCGACCAATAGGCCTGAAACAAATTTTTTCATAACTATCCTCTCCTCTGCAATAAATAATTCTACTTACTTATTATTATGAACCAAAATGATAAAAAAGCCAACAATTAAGTTGAATCAGCTCTATTTTCAGAGATATTTAAGAAATGAAAAATTTTGAGAAACATGAGATAATTCTATACATATGAATTGGATGAAGCAAAAATGGAAGAGTAAGTGTATCATTTATAAGAGAATATCAGCTGCTTAAAATGCAACTCTAAACAGCTTGATTCATAAAGATGATTTTGAAAGAATGGCGGGAAGAAAGAATGAAACTAAAACAACTAATGGACGATTTTATTACCTTGGCAATTCAATCAGGCGGATGGATGGAAATGGATCGCTTGTATTTAAGAAATAAGCTATTAATGATGATTGGGGGACATACGCCGGATAGTGACTATGAAGCGGTGTATGATTCAACATCAGCTGATAGCCTTGCTGATTCTTTGGTTGCGTATGCAGTGGAGATGGGCTATTCAAATGAGCAGGCTGCCAAAAGCTATTTAAAATCACAGCTTTTGGATCTTTTGGCACCACCACCATCTGTTGTGAATGCCTTCTTTGCTCAACATTATTCCAAAAGCTCAGAGGAAGCGACCAACTATTTTTATGAGTTAAACAAACGCGATCATTATATTTATACGCCACAAGTGGGAAAGAAGGAACACTACGAGACACCTTACGGAGAGTTTGTGATTCAGACACTTGAGGATGAAAACGCAGGTAAAGCAAGAGAAGCGGATTGCTTTTCTGCAGCTGGTCTCACTGAATACCCTAAATGCACGTATTGCTTTGAAAATGAAGGCTATGGTGAAGAAGGAAGTGCAGCCTTACCAACACGTCGACTGATTCGAATGAATGTAGGCGGTGAAAGCTGGGGATTTCAATTTTCAGATTGGGAGGAATACAAAGAAAAGTTCTTCATTTCCTCGGAAGCACACCAAGGGTTGACGAAGAATAAGGATAGTGTTGCCCGTGTCACACAGCTTTTAGACATTTTCCCACAGTATTTTATTCTCCTCTCGCCGGAGAAAACAAAGGAACACGGCTACTACGAAGGTGGGCGGGAAAGTTTCCCGATTGCGGCAGCAGCTGTTCGAACCTATATTGAACTCAAAGAGTTTCCTTTGATGAATGTGGGCTCCCTTGACTGGCCTTTTCCGGTTATTCGGTTACAAAGTCCAAATGCGGAAGATATTATTGAAGGGATTGACTATATCCTTCAAAAGTGGCAACAATGCTATGGAGAAAAACTATCTGTTGAACCAATGATTATAGGACGAAAAAAAGAAAATCTTTATGAATTTGATCTCCTGCTGACTTCCGGCAAGCAACCAAATGAAGAGCGAGCAACGGCAGAATATCTGGGACGTCATTCGTTGTCTCCAGTAAACGGCGAAGAATCAATAGCGGAGAATCAACTGTCAGAGAAGGCACTTGAGGAATATGTGGCAATGTTGAAATCTTGGACTCCCTTTGGAATGGAGCAACAGATAGGAGAAAACGAAACAATTGAAGACTTCTTGCTTAGTTTGGAATAATTAAACCAGTGTAAAGAATGTCTCTCGTATGAACGCCTCTTCTATTATAATAATAAAGATAATCTACCTTTCTCTTCTATATAATGCTATACTATTTTGGTAACACTATTTTGAGAATCAGCAAAAATCATAGTTGGTCATGAGCATGACCAGCTCCTTCACTTTTTATTTACTGCCTAATACTGTGATAATGATAGAATGAACAGTGGTCTTCTAAGTAGGATATAGCGCTGAGATTCTTATTACAGTAAGTGTAAGAACATTCGATCTGTCTGGGAAGCAGTGACTATAGGGTTGTGGAAATAAAAAAGAGAAGAACGGCTTTTGCGGTTTTCCAAAAAGAAAAAAGGAGATTTTTATGAAGAAGAAAGCGTACAGAAACACACCGGCATTCATGTTTATGAGCTGGGGATCATTTGCACTTTTCCTGGCACTGATGTTGATTGGTCTTTATACTTTGAAGGAGCCGTTGATGGTTAAAGGTTACTATCTTATGGGATCAATCGGATTGATTTCATCCTCGTTTACCTTAGCAAAGGTAATCAGAGATAATCAAGAAGACGAAGAGCGTTACAACCAAATGTTCCGTGCGATGGATGAGCCTTCTAAACGAGAAGAAGGAATGTTGGAAGATTAACATACTGAATATATCTTAGGACAATCTCAAATGAGAAGTGAGTAAGTTGAAGAGACCGGCGTAATGAGCTGTCTTGAAAACTGCTCGCTTTTTTTGTACATTAAACGTCTGGCGAGGCGATAGGCAAGCAAAACAGCAAGAATATTCAGTGGATAAATCAGCGATAGAAGTTCAACCTTCATGAATGTTTTTAATGATTAAATCCGTAAAATCACGTATAATAGAACATAGTGAAATTTCAGAGGAGGGTATAATATGGCCTATCAAGCATTGTATCGGGTGTGGCGATCTCAACGATTTGAAGATATCGTCGGACAAAAGGCTGTGACTCAGACCTTGAAAAATGCAATTATGCAGCATAAAACCTCGCATGCCTATTTGTTTACCGGTCCCAGAGGTACAGGGAAAACCAGTGCTGCTAAAATTTTTGCTAAGGCAATCAACTGTCCAAACAGTGTGGACGGAGAGCCCTGTAACGAATGTGATATCTGTAAAGAAATCACGGAAGGCCGCTTGAATGATGTGATTGAGATTGATGCGGCGAGCAACAATGGTGTCGAAGAAATTCGAGATATTCGAGATAAAGCAAAGTATGCGCCGACACAGGCTGAATACAAAGTATATATCGTCGATGAAGTACATATGCTGTCAACCGGAGCATTTAATGCATTGCTGAAAACTCTGGAAGAACCGCCCAAAAATGTTATCTTCATTTTGGCGACAACAGAACCCCACAAGATTCCGCTGACTATCATTTCAAGGACACAGCGTTTTGATTTCAAGCGTATCGGAACACAAGATATTGTTGACCATTTAGCACATATCTTGATAGAGAGCTCATTGAAATATGAAGAACAGGCATTGTATACCATTGCTCGAGCAGCAGAAGGCGGAATGCGTGATGCATTAAGCATATTGGATCAGGCACTTTCGTTCAGTGAGGATGAAGTGACGCTTGCCGATGCTCTTCAAGTGACTGGTAGTTTGACCTTTGAAATGATGGATCGCTATATTTCTTCTTGTATAGCTGGGAATGTTGAGCAGGGCTTGGAAACACTTGAAGCGATATTGAATTCAGGGACAGAAGCCAGCCGCTTTTTAGAGGATATTTTATTGTATTGTCGTGATTTGCTGATGTACCAACAAGCACCAAAGCTGTTGGAAGGGAAAACAGGCACAATTACTGAAACCTTTAAAGAGCTTGCCCAGCAGACTGAGCCTGAGCGAATCTATCAGCTGATTCAAACCTTAAGCGATACGCAAAATGAAATTCGTTTCACCAATCATGCAACAATTTATCTGGAAGTAGGCACAGTGAAGCTGGCTCAAGGAAACCGTTCAATTCAAACCGTCCAAGCATCAGCAGCAGCTGGTGCAGTGGATTCGGAGGCTGTTGCTGAGTTGAGAGGCCAGGTTCAGAAGCTGCAGTTGGAAATAGAAGAGCTTAAGAAAAATGGTGTTTCGGCAACACAAGAGACGGCGAAAGCACCGGCACGTCAACCGGCAGCTAACCGAAACAGTTTCAAAGTACCGACAGAGCGCGTGTACCAAGTGCTGAGAGAAGCAACTCGAGAGCATTTAGAAAAGGTAAAGGATGTTTGGGAAGATTTACTTCAGATGCTGTCAGTAAGTCAGCGGGCGATATTGAAGGCCACCGAACCTGTAGCCGGAAGTCCCACAAGCATGGTCTTGGCGTTTGATTACGAAATTTTTTGTGGAAGAGCAGCAAGCGACAGTGAAATTCAGCTGGCAATCCAAAACAATCTTAGTCGTTTGATTAATTATACGCCTGAAATTGTTTGTATCACGAGGGAAAGCTGGCCCAGTATTAGGAAAACCTTTATTGAACAGAATAAAGGTCAGGCTGCATCATCTGAGGCGGATGTATCAGAATTAGATGCTACGGATGCGGTTCAAATGCCGGAGGATGAGCAGGAATCAGAGTCTTCCAATGGACAGGAAGTCATTGATCAAGCAATGAATATGTTCGGAGCAGAGATTGTTGAAGTAGTGAATGATTAGCTAATAGCGCGGACTTCTTGATTATACTGGAAAGATTTCGGGTGTAATAAAAGTCAGCAATAAATAAATGGAACGAGGAGAAGATAACTATGATGCGTGGTATGGGAAATATGCAAGGAATGATGAAACAGGTACAAAAAATGCAGAAGGAAATGGAACAGGCACAAGCTGCATTGAATGAGAAAGAATTTGTCGGAGAAGCAACAAACCAACTGGTAACTGCTGTATTCACAGGTGACAAAAGATTGAAGGATATCACAATCAAAGAAGAGATTGTTGATGCAGAAGATGTAGAAATGCTGCAGGACTTAGTAGTCATGGCAGTTAATGACGGTCTGGTGAAAATTGAAAAAGAAACGGAAGCAACTATGGGTAAATATGCGAAAGGTTTACCAGGCTTCTAATCAAGCGATTAGACCTAGCCAAGCAGAAAAATAAATACTTGACTGCATTCATAGATTTTAGTGAAGACCACATGAGCCTTCCTTTTAATAAATCCTCAATTCGATTATTAACGAATTGAGGATTTTTTTGAAAAAATATTATAGAAGACTTGACTCATACCTAATGTCACAGTTTAAAGTATAAGTAAGCTAGCGAAGAGAGAAAAGGAAAGAAGGAATAGAGCATGTTCAAAATTGGAGAATTCTCAAAAATATCAAATACAACGGTGCGTACCTTGAGACATTATGAAAAACTAGGGTTGATGTTGCCTACAACGGTTGACCAGCAATCTGGCTATCGTTTTTACGAAGCAAGTCAGATAAGTACAATCAATAAAATCAAAATGCTGCAGCAAATCGGCTTATCTCTGGATACAATCAAAGAGATATTGGAAAAACAGCAGACGGAAATTCTAAATTATTACTATGAAGCCAAAGAAAATGAACTTGAACAGGAAATGGAAGAACTCAAGAAGAAAAAAGAAATGATCAGGCAGCTGCAAAATCAATTGAAAGAAGGAAATAACATGGAAAAATACAATGTCGTGTTAAAATCGATACCGGCAAGAAGTGTCATCAGTGTAAGAAAGGTCATCCCAACCTTCCAAGATGAAGGGATGCTATGGGGATTGCTGCAAAAAGAAATTGAGGCAAAAGGTGTGAAAATCGCTCCAGGGTCCTTAGGTGTGAGCTTGTATCATGACAAAGAGTACAAAGAGAACGAAGTGGATGTAGAGGTGCAGCTGGAAGTAAGTGGAGAATATGAAAATGGAACAGCTGCCACGTTTTTTGAGGCGCCTGAATATAATATGGCATCGGTAACCTTTAGTGGAAGCTTCGATCAAATGCCTCAAATTTCTCAAGCTTTGGGAACTTGGATTGAAACGAATCACTATCAGGTTTCAGGTCCAATGATTAACATTTCCCATGTATCACCGGCGCAAGACCCAAATCCGGAAAATTGGGTTACTGAAGCTTCTTTCGTTATCTCTCCACAATCATAGGTAACTGGAAAATTTGATAAAAGCCGAACAGCTTTCTATAAGAGAAAGTTGTTCGGCTTTTTTTGTTTAATATTGACTATTTTTTTCACATCTCTTTGAAATCAATTAGTAAATAATAGCCATTGAAGGTGTCCTTCAGCAATAAATTTTTTCATTTAGATATCTTTATGTAACAAAACATTTTCATCTATATGTTAAATATTTTATTTTTGAGATATTTCTGAGAATTTCTTCCGTTATAAAAGTGAAGAATAAAAACGAGTCTAATCCTTTTAAATCAGTATTTTGCTCTCTATTATTGTTTTCTGTTTTGTCTTTTTATCACAAATTTCAATTTTTAAACAAAAAAGTGAGAAAAAATAATATAGACTTTTAAAAATATTTGATATAAAATTCATTTGTATTAATAAAAAGATATATTTCCAAAGAGAATACAAATGTTTTTTTAATTTTTGGTTTTAAATTTAAGGGGAAATTGGTTTAGAAAGACAGATAACCATATTTTGAAATTAAGGTTTTTAGGAGGCAAACATGGATAAAAAAAATGTAAATACGGGGATCATTTCATTGTCAGCCAAATTAGCTGAACCTTATTCAGAAGAACTGATGAAACATAATATGAATGTCATGCCCCTTACAATGGAAAACTTTGAGCAGTATGTTGATCAGCTGGATGCAGTGATTATTAGAGAAAACGCAGAACAGGATGTCAGACACACCTGCCAGTTATTAGTAAAGATTAAAGAAAGCTCTGATGCATTCGTTTGGGTATTTTCTCCTAATACACCTGTTTCGATGAGAATTGTCTATCTTCAGCTTGGAGCTGTTGGAGTAATTTCCGACGACTGTAAAGCGGATGAGCTGCAGCTGATTATTTCTAATAGTGTCTATAAAAGAAAAGGCATGAAACGTGCAGTGGTTAATACGGACTCGGATCAAGTCGATGAAAAAGGAAAGAAAAAATTTGTCGAACTGATTCCAAGAAATTCCAGTATAAGAATTGATGGGATGAAAGAAATACCGCTAACCAAACTTGAGTATAGAGCAATCGATTTTCTTTATAGAAACATGAATGCGGCGGTTACTTATCAAGAAATATTCGAGACTGTTTGGGAAAAAGAGTTCGACAACAAAAATTATCGTGTAGCAAATCTGATTTTCCATCTTAGAGAGAAAATCGAAAAGGATGCATCAAATCCAATCCTCATACAAACGGTTCGTTCTAAAGGCTATATGCTGGTTGGATGAGCTGGTAGTCATGGCGGTTCCTGTGAAAATTAGGAATGACGGTGGCAGAAACAGTCGTATTTCATTTTCTAACAAAAGATAATTTAGGAGGGAAACACAATATGAAATCCTGGATTTATCAAAAAGTTATGAAAATTGAAATAAATGTATCTCTGTTGAAAAACAAGATACAAAAATATTGAGGAAAGGAGGAGAAAAATGAAATTAGGAAGAAAATTTTATTTGTTCATGTTTCTTGCTTTCATTTCTACAGTTGTCGGTGGTTATTTTTATAGTAACTTATCAGTTGTTAAAGCAAATGAAGATGAGTACGGTATAGATGTTTCTTATCTCGCTGATAGCCAAAAAACTGTGAATCTTACATTTGGGAAACTAGAGGATGAAGAAGTTTATTTACAATCCGAAGGCTTGCAGACTATTACAAAAGAGATGCTTGCAGATGGAATTGCCTCTGACTTTGATGGAGAAGTAAGCTTTGAAGAAGTAGACGCTAATAAGGTGAAAATCAGCATTAAAAAGGGAACGAAGATTTTAAAAATTCAATTTATTGCAGATGTTTTACCTGAAAACAGTAAAGGAAACATTACTTTGCTGAATGAAACAATGGATGTATTGGCAGAAGCTGATGTTACTAATGACTCAGTTAGTACCTTTGATCCAGGATTGGCTACTCCAGTTGCATTTAGCGAAACTAGTTCTGCGATTTCGCCAACCAGCTCGCTGATTCCAGCTACGCCGGAAGAAATTGCTCAAAGAAACGAGGAAGCAAACCTACGGGTAGGATTTAATCCATTAGTTAATGTTAAAACAGTAGGAACTTGGACTGAGTTTAGTGCGGCGTACAATGACCAAACAGTTACAAAAATCATTATGACTACTGATCTTCAAAGAGCCAGTACTCTAACCGCACGTCAAACTTCCATTGAAATTGATGGAGGAGGATTTATTCTTGATATGACGGGCGACACATTGAGATTAGCTGCTACGCCAAGTGACGGTATAGGTTTTTTCCATTTTCATGATATGACAGCGAAAAATTCTGCCAATGAAGGAAATGGTACCGGCGGTAATATGTGGGCTTTTGTCAATGCGATAAATGGTACAACCTATTCAAGAAACTGGAGATTTAGAACAGGGAATATCGAAACAGTCAGAGTAAATGGCCAACGTGTCATCCGTTTGATTCGAGGATCGAGAGCAGAAATAACGGTATATGGCAAAATGAATTTGATTACCACGTCTGAAAACTTTTATGCCGGTAGTATCATCGTAGAAGATGGAACTGATTGGTATGGTGAGGATACTGGATCAAACTACTCAGTTATTTGGTTTGAACTTGAATCAAGTGGTACAGATACCGGAGCAGCTGAGCAGTTTATTGTAGGGAAAAATGCCAGAGTAGTCTTGAAAAATTCAACAACTGGTACAGCCTATCCTGCTGTTTATCATCATTGGCGTGAATTTGTATTGGGAGAAGGTTCTACTTACAACTCTAATATGATGGGAAATGCCTTCCGAACTTCTTACACATCAACTATTAATTTGAAAAAAGATTCTACAATGAACTTGATTAGTAGAGGAACTGGAGCTGTACTTCAGTTTGGTGGTGGTTATGGATTTTCAAACACAACTGGAACTAGATTTAATGTTGAACAAGAGGCTAGTTTATATATTGTTGGAGATACAGCTGGTCCGACGATTGATTTCCATACAACAACAACTGCAAGAGACATCAAGTTGATTTTAACATCACCTAAAGGGTTTGATTTTCGTAATAAGAATAATTCAAATCAGGTAATGAATGTGCGGCAAACTCAAAATGAGTTTCAAGTTATTGATTCGGATATCGACTTATGGAATAAAGGTGTTCCCATTTTAGGGCCATCAAATGAAACATACGCACGTGTAGGTAATTTAAGTGTTGTTGGAACAGGTGGTACTGCTAATGTAAATACGACAGAGCCTGGCTTGGAAAACTTTACACCTGCAAACTATCGAAGAATAGCTGGAATGAATTCCAAACCTCTTAGCGAGTGGGTTCCTGTAACCGATGCAGATTACACGTATAAAGTACGCGTACTGATTGGTTATACTCCAGGAGATGAATACGATGAAAATAGCAATGTTATCTTAGAGCCTGTTTATGCTTCTGAGAATCAAGCAAAGGTGACATTCACAGATACCTATGGTGATACTCATGAAGTTTGGACTGATGCGAACGGGTATGCAAGTTTCACAGATACTCGCTTCAATACTGCTGGTGAAAAGATGACAGCTTATGCGACTCGAGGACCTTGGGTGGAAGAAACTGTACAAGAAACCACAGTCATTGATGTGACACCTCCTGAACCAGCTAGTTTAGTTGAAGGAAAAGTAACCAATGCAACCAAACAGCTGACTGCTGAAAATCTTGAACCAAATGCGAAAGTGTTCTTAACTATCACTGGAACAAGTTCGAATGCAGGGACACTCGTTCCAGCAGGAACAGTGGCAGCCGATGGAACATGGTCACATAATCTATCAAGCTATTTGAACACAGGTGACAGTGTGACTATCTATTTACAGGATAACGCAGGAGCAGCACCAGCTGACATCGTGCCGGCACCGCCGACAACAAATAGTGCTGACGGAAACATTAACCCGTATCCATCAGATTTAAGTTATCGTGATGCAACATTTAAAAAGGCGACGAATTATATTGTTGCAGATATCATTCCAGATGCACCGAAGCTGTCCAAGTATTCGGCATCCAGTGGTGGAGCTACAACCTCTATCGGTGATGAAGTAACGTATACACTGACAGCCAAGAATGACAAAGCAGATTCTGTTGATTGGACAGGCGTCGTATTGGAAGATGTGCTTGCTGCCGGGTTGGATTTTGATTCAACGGATCATGGCATCACCATTAAACAAATCGATGCTTCCGGTACGGAAACAACTGTGCCATTGGCAGCTGATACCTTCACTTACAATGAGACAACACGTTTACTAAGTATCAAGCTGGGCGATATTCCGGCGAAGTACAGCTATGTTGTAACCTTCAAAGTGACGGTAGCCAGTGATGCAACGGTCGATGAGGATATCTTGAATCAGGCAACAGCCAAAGGCTATTCGCCTCAAGAATCCGCAGATCCGTTTGTGCCCGGACCGATTACCGGACCATTCAAAGTCATTGATGTGCTTTCTAATGAAGTGGGACTACCCGGTGGTACCTTATACGGTATCTTACAGCTGACTTCAGCACCGGATGTCATTGACTTCAAGAAACATGCATTGACAGTAAACGATACGCGGATGGATGACCCTGAATTGAGTGCACCGCTGACTGTTTCTGACAGTCGCGGCAATCGTACGAGCTGGACGCTGACAGCGAAGTTGACCGGCGTAATGGCGAATACCGATGACAGTACGAAGATTCTGGCAGATGCCATCAAGTTTAACAATGGAACGACGGAAGAAGCGCTAACCGCTTCAGAAATCCTGATTAAAACCCATACACATGCAAGTGCGGGGGATTATGTTGTCAGCAATGACTGGAGCGCCAATGGCGCAGGTCTGAAGCTGGAAGTTCCTGCAGGTGGTGTACCGAAGCTTGGGAAATATCAGGCAGAAATTACCTGGATTCTAGGCGATACGCCAACACCTTAACGAAAGAGAGGAAACACACACATGAAGCAATTTGTTACAACCGTTCTTCGCCTCTCTTTGGTGGCAGGACTTCTGCTGGGCTTTGCCATGCCTGCTCACGGTGCTGAAAATGGGAAAGGTGTTCAGACCAACGGTA
>NZ_JADOEQ010000024.1 GCF_016745255.1 Enterococcus sp. BWR-S5
TAGTGAGGGGTTTCCCCTTGTGAGAGTAGGACGCCGCCGCGCAAAATTCCGGCATAGCTCAGTTGGTAGTAGCGCATGACTGTTAATCATGATGTCGTAGGTTCGAGTCCTACTGCCGGAGTTCCTTTATTCAGGAAAGTGTAGAGTAATTAGAGTGCTTCTTTTCAACTCTGGAGAGTTGTCCGAGTGGCCGAAGGAGCATGATTGGAAATCATGTAGACGGCTAACGCTGTCTCAAGGGTTCGAATCCCTTACTCTCCGTTTTGTTGGCCCGTTGGTCAAGTGGTTAAGACACCGCCCTTTCACGGCGGTAACACGGGTTCGAATCCCGTACGGGTCATTAGAATATTCGTTGGAGGTTTAGCTCAGCTGGGAGAGCACCTGCCTTACAAGCAGGGGGTCAGCGGTTCGATCCCGTTAACCTCCATAACTGGTTCCGTGGTGTAGGGGTTAACATGCCTGCCTGTCACGCAGGAGATCGCGGGTTCGATTCCCGTCGGAACCGTTAGTAACATTATATAATCATTTGGCGCAGTAGCTCAGTTGGTAGAGCAACGGATTGAAGCTCCGTGTGTCGGCAGTTCGATTCTGTCTTGCGCCATTATGGAGGAATAGCGAAGTGGCTAAACGCGACGGACTGTAAATCCGTTCCTTAGGGTTCAGTGGTTCGAATCCACTTTCCTCCATTTAGGGGTATAGTTTAAAGGTAGAACAGCGGTCTCCAAAACCGTTAGTGTGGGTTCAATTCCTGCTACCCCTGCCATTTTTAATTTAATTGTTTTATGGCGATCGTGGCGAAGTGGTTAACGCACCGGATTGTGGCTCCGGCACTCGCGGGTTCGATTCCCGTCGTTCGCCCTTACCTTTGAAAAAAGGTGTAGGTACTTGGGGTATAGCCAAGCGGTAAGGCAACGGACTTTGACTCCGTCACTCGTTGGTTCGAATCCAGCTACCCCAGTTTAATTATGGCGGTATAGCCAAGTGGTAAGGCAGAGGTCTGCAAAACCTTCATCACCGGTTCAAATCCGGTTACCGCCTTGCAATAATTAAAAACTTTACAACATGCCGGCGTGGCGGAATTGGCAGACGCGCTGGACTCAAAATCCAGTGCCCGCGAGGGCGTGCCGGTTCGACCCCGGCCGCCGGTATCATTGAAGTATCAACGTAAGATATACGTTGATACTTTTTTTTTATAATTTTTTATTGTATTATAAGTAATTATGGTACCTTGAATTTGCAAATCATTTACTATAGAATTTAGTTAATATACTTTGGAGGTGAAACCATGATTTTTGCTCCTCTTTGTGAATGTGATGTACCTGTTATCCGTTAAAAAGAAGATTTTTGATAATTAACGGAGGATTTTAGATTATGAATATAGTTAAAGAAGATTTTAAGATGAAGGAAGCTCAACTTGTCGTAGCGGTTTTTGACTTAAGCAATAGTAAGCATGACAAGAATCTTTGGGAAAATTTCTTGACCCCTATGATTGATGAGATAAGAAATACGAGCACGTTAGCGGATGTAGCGGATGATGAAAGAATTAAATTGACGAAACTATTCTATAAGAAAAATGGGTTGGATCCCTCGCGATATAGACCTTCATCAGATAGCTTATTGAGAAGGGTTATTAAGGAACAAGGATTATACCAGATTAGTACCTTGGTAGATTTGAACAACTATCTTTCGCTAAAGCTGCGATTACCGGTTGGCAGCTATGATTTGGCTAAACTGCAAGACAAGGTATCTTATAAAAAAGCAGCTGAAGGTGAGACGTATGAAGGGATTGGAAAAGGGATGATTAGTATCGCCAACTTTCCTGTATTATGCGATTCACTTGGTTCTTTTGGCAGTCCAATTTCTGATTCGGTAAGGGCAATGATTTCTCTTAATACAGCAGAAGCCATGCTTGTCGTTTATAGTTTTGGTGAATCAAGTGATGGGCTGCAAGGAATAAAGAGGGAAGTTGAGCGAGCGGTTAGCAGTATATTTGGGGCAACTGAAGTGAAAACAACCATCATAGTATGAATCTTTATGAGACTAGGCTAAAAGTATTTATCTTTAGAAAGATAGCGGATATTTTTCTTATCTATGTCTGGCAATTCCTTACACATGAAAAGAATAAACCGGAATATAGGAGAATGAGTGGCAATAGGTTTAGTAGATTTTGACTTATTTTCTGACTTATCTTCGGTTAAAGCTTTGGATAAATTATCTGTGATTATTCAGACTGGTCCGTTACAAATGAATAGTCAAGAGAACCAGCACAATTCTTCTAATTAGAGGAATTGTGCTGGTTCTTAGATTTTTATAGCTGTATCATTATCAGCCTAATCATGTTAATAGCTTTTTAGTTTAATTTTCTCCAGATACTTTTCCTGTATCAGTATCAGCAGGTTTTTCCAGCCTTCTTCATTATTGACTGCATCTAAATAGAAGACAGTCTTTGAGTCTTCCCCTTGTTCAAGCATGTCGGTAAGAATGATATCTGCCTCTGAATAGTTTTCTGTGATAGAGATGTTCTTTTCGTTGTATAAAGCAGCAAGTCGATTATTGATTAAGGAATTTTTTATTTGTAGACAATTCGATAGTAACAAAGTAAGGATAAATGGTTTTATTATCCAATAATAGGGTAAAGAAAAACATGTTTATATTTTTGTTACTAAATGTTTTTATTTGCAGTGAATACGGTATTCTGTGCTATACTTTTATGTATCACTTTATTGGTTTTGAGGAGGGATTTATTGGAAAAAGCAGCGTTGATTTTGGAAGGAGGCGCGTTACGTGTTCTCTTTACTAGCGGTATATTGGATCGGTTGATTCAGCATGGCATTGAATTTGAGTATGTAAATGGTGTGTCGGGAGGCGCTCTTTGCGGTGTGAATTATTTATCAAAGCAATTCGGGCGAACAGCGGAGACGAATCTTCGTTTTTTGCATGATAAACGATATATTGGTATGAGAAATTTGTTTCTCCATGGTGGAATTTTCAATTTTGATTTTCTCTTTGGACCAATCTCACAGACGTATATCCCTTTTGATTATGACACGTACCTATCTTCTGAGCAGATTTTTGAGGTCATTGCGACAAATTGTCTAACAGGACAAAGTGACTATTTCAGAAAGCAGGAGGATAACGATCAGTTTGAGGCAGTCAAGGCATCAGCGAGTATGCCGCTGGTTTCAAAGATTCGGAAGGTAGAGAAACGTCCTTATCTTGATGGTGGCATCAGCTCCTCTATCCCGTACCAACGAGCGATTGATCTTGGCTATGAAAAAATTGTTGTTATTTTGACACAGGACATCGAGTATCAAAAACCGGAAAATAATGCACGAGTGAATCAGTTGGCAACACGGTATTATCGGAAGTATCCGGAATTTGTCAAAGCATTCGTGACACGCCCTCAGCGATATAACGCAGAGCTGGAAGAAATTGACCGCTTAGAGAAGGATGGCCGCTTGTTCGTTTTCCGACCGGAGCACCCTGTAGATGTGGCGAGAATCGAGAAGGATAGAGGCAAGCTCGAGTCCCTATATAACCATGGGATGGCGGTAACAGATAAACAGCTGCAGCGGATGGTTGCCTATTTAAATCAGAAATAGAGCCAAAGCAAGTGGTAGAAATACTATAGAAGAGGCATCTACTAGCTAATGCTTAGTAGATGCCTCTGTTCTTTTTTTATCGAAATATCGCTGATTTTATTTTGCAAATTTATCTAGTAGTTGGTAATATTTCTCTGGTTCCTCCAGCATTGGATTATGACCACTTTTTGCAAATTTGAAGAGGGTCACATCAGTATCTGAAATAATCGGTTGCCATAAACTTGTGGGTGCAACTAGAAAATCATAATCACTTAAGAGCAGCAATACTGGTTTGGTGAAGCTATGGATGAACTGTTCCGTATCAAATGTTGAAAAGGCAGTTCTCCAAAGATAATCAAGAGCTGCCATGTTATTATAGACATCTGTCCATAGATAAGCACCATCAAACGTATAATCATAAAAGCTTTGTGCCTGCATACGAATATTCACATGGGAGAATCTATTTTGCGGGTCCTTCTCTATATCTTGTGATAACTTCTCGATTTCGTTCTTGAAATACGTCTTGCGGTCTGTAGAAGCATTCTTTTCAAAATAGGTGATGCTTTGTTGCTGCCGCTCATTGGAATTAGTCGGTGCTAAGTTAGACAGGATTAGGCCTTTCACTCGTTTTGGATATTGTTTGGCATAGCTCATTGCCATGAACCCATGACCGGAATGTCCAAGCAAGTAGAAGGTATCAAATCGATAGAATCTCCTTACCTGTTCTATATCTTCAACAACCGATTCCAAGGAATAACTGTTGCTTGTATCTGGCTTTAAAAAGCCTCTATGGTCCATAAAAATTAAGTTCAATTTTTTATATTGATTGCTTTGAAAGAGCTTAGGGTAATAAAAGACACTTCCGATAATTAGAATCGGTGGTTTGGCTAAATCTCCTTGCTGAAAAAACTGAATATGATAGCCATCTCTGTTAATCGTTTCCATTTTGTTTCTTCCATGTAGTAACTATAATTGTATGAATTAATACTCTCCATTGAAAAGCTGTAAAACACTAATCAATGGAGTTGCTACATCGGATAAAACACCCAGATAAACCCATTTGAATCACCTCATTCTGAGTATAAAAGAAAAATAGTGTATTGCACAAATAAAGAAACTTCGATAGTCAAAAAGGCCAAGAATAAAGGATGGTCCCATCAAAAGAGAGTGACATTAAAGAAAAATTTTCTACCACATATAGGATGATTTATATAGAAATACTCTGAACGACTGCTTTTCTAACTACTTCAACACAGGCAGTGGAAAGAGACAGGAAATTACATTCCTTTTCACCGCTGGCAAGAGCAAAAAGAGTATCTCCGTCGAATGCAGTATGAACGGGATTGATGGAAAGAGCTAGTCCGTCATGAGCAATATCTGCCAGTTTATTTGCCTGTTCTTTTGTTAGTATCGCATTTGTTAAAATACAGCCAATCGTGGTGTTTTGTCCGGACATATCATAGGGCGTACTATGCAGCAGCAGCTCCTTTGCTGTCTGATTTTCTGGATGACGAACGCCAGCTAGCCATTCATTTTTTTCATTATACACATCGCCAAATGCATTCACTGCAATGACAGCGGTGATTTCTACTCCATTACTTAGCTGAAGCGTTGAAAGCCCTAAACCGCCTTTTGAGGCAAAATCCGGACCTAATACCTTACCTATTGTTGCACCAACTCCCGCACCGATGTTTCCCTGTTGAAGATTATCGCTAAGTGCGGCTTCACAAGCTTGATAGCCTAGCTGTTTATCCGGAAAGGCAAATTCTTTGTAATCCAAATCGAATAGGACAGCACCTGCGACAATCGGGACACGATGGTTACCGGCCTGATAGCCAATCCCCTTTTCGCGAAGATAATCCATGACGCCGCAGCTTGCTTCCAGCCCAAAAGCGCTCCCGCCGCTCAGCACAATGGCATTTGCCTCTTGGACACTGTTCATAGGTCGCAGTAAATCTGTCTCCCGTGTTCCCGGTGCGGCACCTCGGACAGATACACCACCGACAGCGCCATCAGGAGCTAAAATAACAGTGACTCCGGTACTTTTTTCTTTATTTTCAGCATGTCCAATCAAAAATTTTTTTGTCATCTATTTATCCTTTCAAAGCTTCCTTATATTTTTTACTGTATCGTAAGTTAAATTTTAGCCTGATTTGCAGATGAGTTCAATGTTTTCTTTACTAGCTTGCAAACTATCAAGGGCGAGTTTATTAAGAGAAAATTGAATAGGGGAGCTTGAGGACATTCAGATTGCGTGATTTTAGCTGATGAGAAGGGATTATTGCTTTCTTCGTGTATAATAAGGAAAAGAGGGTGCTAATTTTCAAGATTGGAGGAGCTTACTTATGGAACTAAGAGTATTGAGATATTTTTGGACAATTGCTGAAGAAGGAAATATTTCAAGGGCAGCTGAACTTTTACATATTACGCAGCCTACGTTGAGTCGGCAATTAATGAATCTTGAAGAGGAGCTGGGTACGCAGCTCTTTATCCGAGAAAAGAAACGTCTGATATTAACAGAGGCCGGGCTTTATTTGAAAGATCGAGCACAGGAAATTCTTTCTTTAGCAGATAAAACCGAAAAAGAATTTGAAAATCAAAAAAAGCAGCTATTTAGCGGTGTGATTTCCATTGGCTGTGTGGAAGCAAACAGCTCTGAAGTATTGGCAGGGCTACTGGAAGAGTTTATTTCTGAGTATCCTCAGGTAAGCTTTAATATGTTCAGTGGTACAGGCGATGATATTTCTGAGAAGCTGGATAAAGGACTATTGGATATCGGTATCTTACTGGAGCCGGTTCAAACAGATAAATATGAAAGCATTTCATTTCCTGATAAGGAGCGTTGGGGCGTATTAGTACAAAAGAATTCCTTTCTTGCGCAGAAAGAGGGGGTTCGTCCAGAGGAATTGTATGGTGTACCATTGATGTGTTCTGCCAGACCGGAGGTGCAGCGCTTACTTGAGGAATGGATGAGCGTTCCCATCAATGAGATGAATATTGTCGGCACCTACAATTTAATTTTCAATGTCTTTCCATTAGTAGAAAATCAAGTAGGAGCTGCATTGATGATTGAGGGGGCATCGTTGAATTTGAAAAATGAACAAACGCGATTTATCCCCTTTTTGCCGGAAGTAAGCACAGAGTGTGTCTTCGTCTGGAAAAGACATCGTGTCCTTTCTCCAGTTACCAATGCATTCATAAAGAGAGTTGCTCATGCTTTCAAGGCATGAAACTTCATGTTAATAAGTATTAGACGAATGATAAATCAAGCTGTACTATGTAGCTAGACGCGACGTAGTACAGCTTTTTTCTATTGATAGCGTATGAACACTAGAAAAAAGCCAGTGCAATCAATCATTATAGAAGCTGTTGAGTTCGTGTTCGTTAGTATCGTGAGCTTATTCAGCTTTTCGAAAGGAGGGAGAGGAATGAGAGGTGTCATTTACTATTCCAAGAGTGGAGAAAATTATGTGAACGGACAATTGAAACAGCTGCAAAAAGGAAACACGGCAGTTGTTGCGGAAAAAATAGCGGCTTATCTTGATGCAGAGCTAATCCAGCTGATTCCGAAAAAGGAGTATCCTGAGGCCTATCAGCAAACAGTTGAAATGGCGGAACGAGAAAAGCAGCAGCAGGTATTGCCGGAATATCAGGAAATCACCCAAAATATCGCGCAATATGAAGAGTTGTTTATTGGCTACCCTAATTGGTGGGGGACCTTTCCGCAAATTATTAAGACGTTCTTAAAGGAACAGGACTTAACCGGTACGACAATTTATCCATTCTGCACACACGAAGGTAGTGCACTGGGTAGCAGTGTGGCAGATATGACCACGCTTTGTCCAAAGGCAAAGATAGAGACAGGATTGGCAATCCGAGGGTCAAAAGCTGCTGAGTCGGATAAAGCGATAGCGAACTGGCTGAGTCATTTGATTAAGAACTAGCCTTAGCTACTTAACAAAAGGAACTATGAGAAAAAGCTGTCGTAGGAGAGCTGAAACTAGTCAGAGGAGGAGAAAGAAATGGTAAAACATGAAGAATTGAAAAACAGCACAATTTTCCCATTAGGAGAAAGTGTAGAGGAATTCAAGCCCTATTTTACTGGAACAAGTTATTTGAATATGTTGGTTACTGACCCGCAGTACAATTGCCCAATCGGAAATGTCACCTTTGAGCCTGGCTGCCGCAACAATTGGCATAGTCATGAAGGTGGTCAAATTCTTTTAGTAACTGGCGGAGAAGGCTGGTATCAGGAAGAAGGAAAAGCAGCTCAGAAGCTACAGACAGGTGATGTGGTTACAATTCCAGCACAGGTGAAGCATTGGCATGGTGCCGCCGCTGACAGCTGGTTTGTTCACTTGGCTATCACAACGAATCCGCAGTCTGGCGGAACGAACTGGCTGGAACCTGTTACGGACGAGGAATATTCAAAATTGGAAGGATAAAATAAAAGTAGTTACTTCTTTCATAAAAGAAAAATGATGAAGAGTTGGTCAGGAACTCATCTGGCTAACGCTATAGAATAAGGAGCTGGAAAAGAATGGCAAAAAAACAAACAGCAGGACGAGATATATTGGGTGAATTTGCACCGAAGTTTGCGGAGCTGAATGATGATGTACTGTTTGGAGAAGTATGGTCTAGAGAAGCAGAGCTATCGCCAAGAGATCGCAGCTTGATTACCTGCTCAAGCTTAATGACCCAAGGCGCGCCGCAGTTAGAGGCGCATTTGAAGATTGCCAAGGAAAATGGGGTAACAAAGGAAGAAATGACTGAAATGATAACACACCTCGCTTTTTATGCAGGTTGGCCGAAGGCTTGGTCTGCGTTTGCTTTGGCAAAAGAGATTTATGGTGAGTGACGGACATATGAATGGGGGATTAGATGGAAACGGTAAGTAGAAAAAATAAGATGACAAAGCTGGCATTGCTGAGTGTTTCATTACTTGTCGTCTCAGGTGGTGCTATTGCCGCCAATATTCCGGCGATAAAGATAGCTTATCCTGAAATCCCATTGGTTTTTATTGAATTGTTGACGACTATTCCTTCGTTATCAATTCTAGCTACTGTATTGGTCAGTCCAAGGATTGGTCAAAAAATCGGGTATAAGCGAACCGTGCTGTCTGGGCTGTGGCTTGTCTTACTCAGCGGAATACTGCCTTTAGTTGTAAATAGCTTCTGGGTAATTTTTCTTTCCAGAATCAGCTTTGGTATAGGGATTGGCCTGTTTAATCCACTGCTGTTTTTATTTGCCTCTTCTCTTTATCAGGAGCATGAGCTTTCCATCATGATTGGTTTACAAAGTGCGTTTGAAGGGATAGGTGGAATGCTGATTACCTTTTCTGTCGGTCGCTTGCTATTAGTTGATTGGAAGCTGTCTTTCTTGGTTTATGGGATTGTTCTACCGATTCTATTCCTTTTTCAATGGTTTGTTCCTGATGTCCAAAAAGAGGTAAGTCAAGCGGATAGAGCAGAACCTGAGACGAATAACCTAAATGCAGCTGGGCAAAAGACAGTACCAATCGTCATGTATGTACTTCTATTGATGGTTTTAGTGACAATCTATATGTCGATTACCGTAAAAATAACCGGATTTATCCAAGAAGGTGGTTATGGGGATGCGACTGCAGGAAGTAATTTATTAGCACTTGTAGGACTTGGGGCGATGTTAGCAGGCTTTTTATTCGGTAGAATTCATCGTTGGATGAAGCACTATATTCTGCCGGCTGCCTTTCTGGGGTTTGCCTTTTCCTTGCTTCTGATTGGATTTTCCTCCACGTTGTTGATGACGAGTATTGCCGTGACGTTAAGCGGGTTTTCCTTTCGTTTAGTTGTTCCGTACCTGTTTAATGCGATAAACCAAGATCGCACAGGAAGAGCAACTAGGAATACTTCGCTGTTGTTAGTAGGCTTTAATTTAGGCGCAGCATTCGCGCCACTAGGGGTTTCATTGATTGAAAAGGTATCCTTTATACCGGGGACTGCCGGAATCTTTTTCTTTGAAGCGGTGGTTTTACTGTTATTAGCTGGTGTAAGTTTGCTGGTTTTCTGGCGGCAGCGACGGGTGCAGATAGTTGAAAATTGAGTAAAGAGGGTGGAACAACAATCTGTTCCACTCTTTTTCTATCATTAAATCAAATAATCGCACACACTAATTCAAGGACTCTTCCTTGGAACAGTGTGTGCGATTCGGTCATTTTCCTTGATAGATGTTAAATTTACATAGTGGAGCGAATGTCTTGGCTTATGCTGCTTTTGGTATTACTTTTTATTTATGAAGATTTTTTCATCATAAAAAGGTTGACCCTAGCAGCTTTAGTGAGTAGGCTAATAATCAGGAGGGATTGATAATGGCAGAAATCCGTATTTTATTAGTAGAAGATGAAGAGAGTTTGGCAAGTTTTATTTCTGAAGAGCTGACATTTGAAGGATATCAGGTTATTCATGCCAAAGATGGTGCAGAGGCACTCCAAAGGTTTGAAGAACAGCAGGAAGAGCTGACGATGATTCTCTTAGACTGGATGCTTCCGGAGTATGACGGTATTACAGTGGCCAGAAGAATCCGCAGAAAAAGCAATATCCCAATTATCATGATGACTGCCAGAGATCAGCTGACAGATAAAGTAACGGGACTTGATGTGGGGGCAGATGATTATATTACGAAGCCCTTTGATATAGAAGAGCTGCTTGCACGAATCCGAGTGATTTTGAGAAGGGCAGCACAGCTGGAGGAAATGAAGGAAACGCCTCTGATTTACAGCTATCAAGATTTGTCGTTAGATGTGACAAAACACATGGTTGAGCGTTTTGGAGAGCCTATTCAGCTGACACAAAAGGAATTCGGTCTTCTTTTGGAGCTGATGAAGCGACCGGAAGAGGTGTTAACTAGAGATGAACTGCTGAATGTTGTTTGGGGCTATGACTATTTTGGACAAACCAATGTCGTAGATGTTTATATTCGTTCGTTGCGAAACAAAATGGACTATCAGCCTGAAACACGATTGATTCAGACCGTTCGTGGTTCCGGCTATGTATTGAGGGCTGACTATGAAAACAGCTAAGAAAAGAGACAGCTGGCGTAATAGCACCCAATATCGATTGTCTATTCGCTTCATTTTGATTTTGGCCTGTTCAATGTTGGTGCTGAGTCTTTCAATTATTGCGATTACTATTGTTGAGCTTTATGATTCGACCAAGGAGCAGAGTGATTTGTTGGTGGAAACGATGGAAAAGGCGGAGACGACCTCGCAGGAAGAATGGATTGATTTCTTGGAGACCTATACTTCAGGTGAAAGTTCGCCCTATTATGTCCGTGCAGTTCTCGATTCCGGTGAAATCATCTATTCTCATCGTGCCAAAGAGTTGTTTGGAGGTTTTTCTGATTTTAGACAATTACTTATTTTCACCAATATATTATGGTCAGAGGATTTCGAACCCTATTTTTATACACGTGTGAATAAGGGCGAGGCGCAGGTTGCCATATTGGTTGAAATGGAGGAGAAGCTGGAGCTGGTCGAAGGTATCGTTTCATTGACCGTCGTATTAACGGTTATCATTATGATTGTCGGTTCAGCAGTCATCTATCGCTTTGCGCGCAATTTTAGTAAGCCTTTGGTTCAAATGAATCAGGAAATCAGTTCGTTAGGCTTGGAAGAAAATCAGATTGGGCAGTTAACGGTTCCGGATAACCCTCAGGAAGTACGAACAGTTTCAGAATCCTTTAATCAACTGTTGGAAAAACAACAACAATCTCTGGAAAGAGAAAAGCAATTTGTTGCAGATGCTTCTCATGAGCTGAGAACCCCCCTGACTGCTATTCGAGGTCATGTCAATCTGATTAATCGTCGAGGAAAGCAGCATCCGGAAGTGATTCCTAAATCTATCGCATTTATTGATAGAGAGTCTAAACGAATGGAGACAATGGTGGAGCAGCTGCTGACACTGGGAAGGTTAGAGGGAGAGCGAACAGAAATTGATTTGTCCCAAGTAATCATCCAAACAGCAGAAGAGCTTCAGGTAATGATGCCTCAGCGCTTGGTAATGGAAATAGAAGAAGGTGTCCTTGTTTTAGGGAATCAAGAGCATTTTCATCAGATTATCCGTAATTTAATTGAAAATGCAGTAAAGTATACCGAAGATGATGGGACAATCACGCTTTGCCTAACAAAGAAAAAGGGACATGCAGTAGCAGAGATAGCTGATACTGGCATCGGAATCTCTGATGACGAAAAGCAGCAGGTGTTTGAACGATTCTATCGAGCGGATCAATCGCGCTCCAGTAAAATAGCCGGATCAGGGATAGGACTTTCCATTGTTCGAACGCTTACACTTTTGTATGATGGAACGATTCGTGTTGAGGATAATGAGCCAAAGGGCAGTCGCTTTATTCTTAGTTTTCCATTAGTCAAATAAGATAAATGAAAATTTCTTCATGTTCTTTTTAAAAGAATTTGGTCTTTGCCTTTCATTGCTTTGATATGATTAATTTATCGAAAGAGCAGATGATAAAAACAATTTAGAAAAGAAATCTGCAGTTAAAATTGAGAGGATGAATAATTATGAAAAAAGCAGGACTAGTAGGATTGGTACTTACAGGAATCATTATGACAGGCTGTACCAGCAATCAAAATGAATTGCCGAAACAAAATGGTAATCAAGGGAGCACGAGTAGCACAACAGCTGTGTCTAAATCGGAATCAAGTGCATCAACAGAAGAAAGTAGCCAGACTAAGGCAACAACCCAAGACAGCACAGCTTCAAGCGCTGCAACAACTTCAGGAACGACAAACGTCAGTGTTTCTGCCGATGAAGCAATCAAGGCTTTCCAAAAGACATATCCTGATGCCTCAGTGACTTCATTGGATCTGGATACTTCCTTTGGTACTTATTATTACGAAGTAAAGGGTGTTGATGACTCAACGGAATATGAGGTGAAAATCCACGGCGAAACCGGCGAACTGACAAAGGAACGAGAGGAAAAGCTGGATGCGGATGAGCGAAATGGCGTCGAAAGAGACAATGAGGCACTGTCTTTGGATGGTATCATGAGCATAGACGAAGCTGCTGCTATTGCGTTGAAGGCTGTTGGAAAAGGTGAAGCAATGGAATGGTCATTGGAACGTGAGCTGTCAACAACTTATTGGGAGGTCAAAATAGTCAACGGACGATCTGAAACCTCAGTGAAGCTGGATGCTAAAACGGGAGATATCCTTGAAACAGAGCTGGATGACTAGACAATTCCCTGTAGAATAAATAGTAAATGAATGAATAAAGAATCGGACTAATAAGCGGCTGTCAATTTCTGCCAGCATCTTATGGGTCCGATTCTATTTATTTCGTCATAGTTTGAAGTATACCATCTAGGTCAAAATAAATGATTCCCTGGTAGGTCCTATTACTCCTCCTTCAAAATCCCTTTTTCCAGAATTTCCTGCTTTCGTTTAAGACCAATCAAGTTTTTATCATACTCTTTTGCGTACAGGATAGAATACAGAGTATCCAAGATATACTCGAAGGAAACCTGAGAAGAGAAAGTAGCAATTTTGGCGAAATCATATTCTTCTTGGATTGTGACGATGGGCAGCTGTGCCAGCTCAACCAATTCTGATTTGTTATTTCCGGTTAGAAGAATGGTTGGGATTTTTTCCTCCTTGAAAAACTGTAAGATGTTTTGGTATTGGGCGTTTCTTCCCGCGTAGGAGATGAAGAGGGCACAGTCCTTTTCAGTCAGTCGTACAGCATTCCAAGCAGCATCTCTATATTCATCAGCAATAATGACCAGCTTGTCAATTTTAATCAGTTTATTTTGAAAGCTTCTACCTCTCACTTGAGAATCCCCGATGGAAAATAGAAAAATTCTTTCAGCGTTGGAAAGAATATCGGCTGCCTTAGATAAGAGAGAATTGTCCAATTGGGCATGTGTTCTGTTGATTGTATTTATTGTTAAATCTGCCATTTTTTTGGCAATTTCCATAGGTGAATCCTGCGCGTTGAATGGAAAATTTGCATTGACAGAGTCGAAAGTGTGCTGTTGGCTATGAACCGCCTCAGCTATTGCCAATTTGAAGTCGCGAAAACCGGAGTAGCCGATTTTCTTACACAGTCGAATAACTGCTGAATGAGATGTATAGGCTGATTTTGCCAGGTCTTCAATATAGATATGCGGGATTTCGGTTATGTGTGCCAAAATGTAATTGGCAATCCGCTTTTCTGTTTCAGTAAAGGTATCTTGAGTATTAAGAGCATCAATAATTAGCATGCAATCTGCCTCCTTGTAGTCTCTATTCTAACTCATTTTCTTATTTACGGCGAGAAGCAATCTGTGACCGATTGTTTGAACATCATGTTTAGAAAGAAGCGATTTATCATAAAAAGGTTGGAGGTAATAATCTGATTTGCCTATTTTGATGGCATCGAAATAGAAAGCAGCTATAATAAAAGTGAAACTAACAACAGATAAATACTATGGAGGAATGAAGATGCTGACTATTGCGTATATAGGAAATGGAAAGAGCGCCAATCGTTACCACTTGCCTTTTTCTACAAAGTTGAAGGATAAAATCAACGTGAAAACAATCTATTCACCAAGAGCGGAAAGCCCATGGAAAAAAATCCCAGGTGTGAACTATACAACAACAATCGAGGATGTATTAGATGATCCGGAAATTCAGTTGGTTGTTGTTTCTACGCCTAGCCATCTACATTACAAGTACGGAAAAATGATTTTAGAAAATGGGAAAAATGCTTTAGTGGAAAAACCATTTACTGAAACATCTGAGGAAGCTAAGGAATTGTTTCGTCTGGCAAAAGAAAAAGGCCTACTGATTCAGTGCTACCAAAACAGACGCTTCGATTCTGATTTTTTGACAGTTCAAAAGGTCATTGAGAGTGGTGTCTTGGGTGATATACTCGAGGTTGAAATGCATTATGACTATTTCCGACCGGAAGTTCCGGAGGGAGTTCAGGAGTTTTCAAAAGAAACGAGTTATCTCTATGGTCATGGCTGCCACACGATTGATCAAGTGCTTTCCTATTTTGGTTCTCCGGACAGTATCCATTATGATGTCCGTCAATTGTTGGGGAAAGGGCGAATGAATGATTATTTTGATTTAGACCTTTATTATGGCACGATGAAGGTGTCTGTTAAATCAAGCTATTTCCGTTTGAAGGAGCGACCAAGCTTTGTCGTTTATGGGAAAAAGGGCGTATTCACTAAGCAAACAAAGGATCGTCAGGAAGAGCATCTCAAAATGTTCTACATGCCGGAAAACGAGGATTTTGGTATTGATTTGCCTGAGCATTATGGTGTGTTAACTTATATTGACGAAGAGGGGAGATACCATGAGGAAAAGGTTATCTCTGAGGTTGGTGATTACAGCCGTGTCTATGATGGCCTCTACGAAACCATCATCAATGGAAAAGAAAAATTGGTGAAGGATGAAGAAACCATTGAGCAGATGGAAATCCTTGAAGAAGGAATAAAGAGAATTTAAGAAGGACAGTAAACGAAAGAAGCAGCCGGAAAAACTCTGAGTAAAAAAGAGTTTTTCGGCTGTTTCTCTTTAGATAAGAGTCTCAATAATCAGCTGTATGTTCAAGATAGTCAGCGCAATCGCACACAACCAGCCTAGCGCACTAACCCATAGTGGGTTTTTAAAACGTTCGCCCATAATTTTTTTGGAGCTGGTAAAGTAAACCAAAGGAATCATGGACACAGGCAATGCAATACTTAGAAAAACTTGGGAATAAATCAGCAGGTCATCCAGTGCAGCCTCATTCCCACCAAAATAAATGGTACAGAGTAAGACAGGAATAACAGAGAGCATCCGAGTAATAACCCGTCGTGCCCAAGTTGGAATCTTCATATGAATGAAGCCTTCCATAACGATTTGACCAGTCAAGGTACCTGTGATTGTTGAGTTTTGTCCGGAAGCCAGTAAAGCGACTGCGAAAAGTGTACTCAATAAAGGACTGGCTACTGCGCCGGCAATACTTGAGTTTTGCAGTGCATCATAGAGCGAGGTCAAGGTTCCCAGCTCTTCTCCGTGTCCAAAGAAAAGAGCACTGCCAAGAATCAAAAGCAGACAGTTAATGATAAATGCCGCAGAAAGTTGAATATTTGAATCCCAGGTGGCGAAACGCACCGCCTTCGCTGTATGCTCCTCATCGTTGTGGTCGTATTTTCTGGTTTGCGAAATTGAAGAATGCAGGTATAGATTGTGGGGCATAACGGTTGCTCCAACAATTCCCAATGCCATTGTCAGCTGTCCGTGATTTAAAATCTGCTTTTGAGGAATAAAGCCTTGCAGAACATCAGGAATATTCGGTTGGGAAATCGCAACCTCATACACAAAAACAGCCATAATGACAGTTATCAAGGTAATGACGATGGCTTCTATCTTTCTGAAGCCAAGCCGCATAAGTAACAGAAGCAGCAAAACATCGAAAACTGTTAAGAGGACACCGACAATCATCGGCATACCAAAAAGCAAATTTAAAGCAATTGCTCCACCGATGACCTCAGCTATATCTGTAGCCATAATGGCTAATTCAGCAACTACCCAAAGAGCGACACCCAATTTTTTTCCTGTAAACATGCGTGTTGCTTGAGCCAAATCCATATGAGTGACGATTCCAAGCTTTGCTGCCATGTACTGCAGCAGCATAGCAATCAAACTGGAAACGAAAATGACGGATAAAAGAAGATAGCCATATTTGGCACCGCCGCTGATTGAGGTAACCCAATTTCCGGGGTCCATGTAACCGACAGCCACCAATGCCCCTGGTCCTGAAAAAGCTAAAAGATTTTTCCAGAAGCTGCTTGAGTTTGGCACCGCCACTGTATTATTTATTTCAGACAGACTAGGTCCGTTGACATAAGTAAGGAACTTACTTTTTTCTTTTTCTGTTTTATTTTCCATTAGTAATCCTTCTCTCTTTTTTAGGATAACCTAAATTCATTTAAATGATAGTCCTAAAAATGTAAAATTTCAAGCAAAAAGCTATTGAAAATGAGTTGCCGAATTCCAAACAAAATAGTTGAAAAAAGTATTCGTCAATGACTTGACTTAAAGTTAGCTTCAAGTGTTATAGTTAATTTAATCATAACAGGAAAGGGGTTTCACTATGGACTATATAAAGCTGGGAAATACAGGAATGGATGTATCAAGAATTTGCTTAGGAGCGATGAGTTTTGGCGATCCGGAGAGCTGGATTCATAAATGGGTATTGGAAGAAGAAGAGAGTCGAACCATTATTAAGCGGGCCCTTGATTTAGGAATTAATTTTTTTGATACGGCAAATGTTTATTCACTTGGCAGAAGCGAAGAGATTCTTGGACGGGCACTGAAGGATTATGCAAATCGAGACGAAATTGTTCTTGCTACAAAACTTCATGGTCGAATGCATGAAGGGCCAAATGGCGCAGGGCTTTCAAGAAAGGCAATCTTGTCGGAAATTGATCATAGCTTGAAGCGTTTAGGTACAGACTACGTAGATTTATACATCATTCATCGATGGGACTATGATACCCCTATTGAAGAGACGATGGAGGCGCTGCACGATATTGTGAAGGCAGGGAAGGTTCGTTATATCGGAGCATCAGCGATGTATGCTTGGCAGTTCCAAAAGGCACAGAATATTGCCGAGAAAAATGGTTGGACGAAATTCATATCCATGCAGGATCATTTAAATCTGATTTACCGTGAAGAAGAGCGGGAGATGATACCATATTGTAAGTCAGAAGGCGTGGCGTTGACACCTTATAGCCCATTGGCTTCCGGTCGATTAACAAGAGATTTGTCTGTTCAAACAAAAAGAGGAGAAACAGATGATATTGCTCGTTCAAAATATGATCAAACGGCCGATCAGGATCGATTGATTATTGAGCGGACAGCTGAACTGGCAGAAAAATATCAGGTCAGCAGAGTGCACATTGCTTTAGCTTGGCTATTACAAAAGGAGCCCGTTGCAGCACCGATTATTGGAGCGACCAAGCTTAGTCATGTGGAGACAGCTGTTGCGGCTGTAGATTTCAAATTGACACCAGAAGATATTGCTTATCTTGAAGAACTCTATATTCCGCATGCGATTGTTGGATTTTCTTAAGCTGAGAAAGGGATATAATAGTAAGAGGTTAAGGGATTATGCGCCCTTAATCTCTTTTTTCGAAGAAGGCAAGAACGAATTAGGCAAACTGATTCAATTATTCGTCAGTAGTGACAATAAAATCAAGTATAGATTGAATGCACACGTGTTCCTTGTTATAATCTATTTAGTAAACCTATCCTGTTAATGAAGAATGAAAGCGATTGATTTTGTTTGGATAGCGGAAAAGGAGAAGTGAGGGAAAGCATGGAACAGATAAAACTCTTTTTTGATGAGATATTGAAGAATACTACACCGGAAAGACCACCTTGGAATAAAGAGGTAACGCTAGGCAGTTCGCCGAAGTGGAGTTATATTGATGGCTGTATGACGATGGCCATGCTAAAAATGTACGAAGCGACAGGTAATCAGGACTATCTAACCTTCCTAGATACGTTTATTGATTATTATATCGATGAGGAAGGAAATATTTTGGGGTTTGACATAGCGGAGCATAACTGCGACAACATTAACGAAGGGAAGGTTCTTTATCCGCTTTTAAGGGCTACCTCAAAGGAAAAATATGAGAAGGCATTGAAAAATCTCTATGCACAGCTGTTGGAACAGCCGCGAACCCCTAAAGGAAATTTCTGGCATAAAGAAATTTACCCAAATCAAATTTGGTTGGATGGATTATACATGGTTCAGCCTTTCTATGTCCAATATGATATCTTGTTCAATCAAGGTAAAAATCAATCGGATATCTTTCGGCAGTTTCAAAATTCTTATCAGTTGATGCGGGACCCTAAAACAGGGTTGCTATATCATGGCGTTGATGAAACGAAGACGGCTTTTTGGGCAAATGCCGACACTGGCTGCAGCCAAAACTTTTGGACACGTTCCCACGGCTGGTATGCTATGGCGTTAGTGGACACGATTGAGTTTTTTGACGAGACACACCAAGAAGAAAAACGTATGCTAATCGAACAGTTGAAAGAATTGCTGGACACATTATTGAATTTTGCTGATCCAAAAACGATGATGTTTTATCAGGTCACAGATCAGGGCGCCCGTGAAGGCAACTATCTGGAGACGAGTGGAACCTGTGCAATTGCTTATGCCTTGATGAAGGGGGCAAGGTTAGGGTATCTTTCAGAAGGCCATTTTGAAAAAGGAGCAGAGATTCTGCAATCTGTTGTGAAGCACAAGCTGGTGAAAACAGATGGCGAGTATGTGCTGAAGGATATCTGTCTGGTTGCAGGACTGGGCGGTATGCCGGGGCATGGCAGTTATAAGGTGCGGGATGGCAGCTATGAGTATTATATCTCTGAACCGATTGTAACGAACGATGCCAAGGGGATTGCACCATTGGTCTTTGCCTATGCAGAACTGATACAGCACAAAGAATAAACTACAAGACACCACTTGAAAGCTGTTACTCTCAGGTGGTGTCTTGCAGTTTTTAGTGATACTTTTCAAATAGCTGCTCATAATAGGCTGTTTCATTCTTAATTTCAGAAAGACGCTGGTTAATTGCTCGCCAATCATCACTTTGTGTAGGAGAAACATAGAATTCGCTTAAACCAGCCTTGGCAAAGTAAAGTCCCTTGAGACAATGGTACAGCTCTGAGTATTGCTTGGGATTTCCTTCTTCATAAATGATTGCGAGAATGTTTTCTACTTGTCTGAAGTTACAGGTAGCAGCTCCATAGCGCTTGGTCAAAGAATATAACTCTTTTAAGAGGACGGCTAAATCAAGCAATGTCTGTTCGTTTACCATTTTTTCAGCCCCTTTTTACGAAAGAAAACCTTGAATCGTACCAACCACCATTGGTACTAAGGTGCCGATAAAGACTAAAATGATTGCTGATTTTTGGATAAGTGTGAGCTCCTTAAACTGCTTGGCAAAACCAATGACTAAAAGAATGGCACCAAAAAAACTGATAAAGCTTGCAATAATATAAATCTGATCCACAATAACCCCTCGATTCCTTTTTCTATTATTATATACATAAGATTCGATAATTGGCTATACAGGGTGGTTCTTTTTATCTAATGAAAAATACTCCTATTAACTCTAAAGAATAGAGTCGATAAGCGAGAATTATTAATCGTATTTCTTAACTGCACTGAAAACCAGCATAAAAAGAACAGATTATCGGCAAAAGACTTCGCCGGACAATCTGTTCTTCTTTTAGCTTAAATGCTATTTGGTATGATTTGTTGGTTCTATTGCTTCGGCTGAGACAATCAGCATCATTGGTCGACGCATTTCATCCTTCATACCGGGAATAGTCATCAAGCTTTCAGGAGGCATCGGTTCAACGACTCGCTGAATTTGAAAACCATTTGTTAATAAACCGTCGAGATAGGTTGTTAATGTTTTATGATATTTCGTAACTTCTTCGCCGAGAAATTCTGCTGTTCGCTTCCCTTCATAGAAATAGTTATCCACTGGAAAATGACGAATACTTCCATCCTCAGCATACACCCATTGCTGCTTCCCTTCGGCAGTAAAAACCGGGTGTTCAACAGAAAAAATGAACACACCTTTAGGTTTTAGAAATTTACGGACATGTGCTGCAACTACCTCAAACGAAGGCACATAGTGCAATGCAAGAGAGCTTATAACGATATCGAAGCTGTTCTCAGGGAAGTCAATATCTTCGATACTCCCTTGAATATAAGATACTTGAGGCTCCTGTGTTTTTTCTCTGGCTACCTCAAGCATCTTCGCCGAAAGATCCACACCTATAACGGAAGATGCACCCTGTTCGGCAGCATAAATACAATGCCAGCCGTAACCGCACCCAAGGTCCAATACAGATTTACCTGTAAAGTCCGGCAGTAATTGTTTGAGTGTCTGCCATTCTCCCGCTCCCTCAAGTCCTTTTTGTGAGCGTTCCATTTGGCTGTATTTTTCAAAAAAAGTCTGGTTATCATAATTGTTTTCTTTCATGTTGTTTTCCTCCATGTAAATGTATTTTTATTTTTTATTCACATGGAGATAATCTCTTTTGTGGGCAATCATCTCATCACCTGCATTTCCAATTTGATAACTTTATAGTAACACAAAATAAAGGAAACGTCAGAGAAGAGCAAGGGGAAATAGTTTGGATTTAGGATATATTCTTTTGGGCGCATCAAGTATACTAGAGAATATAAAAGGATATTCAGGAGGGAAATATGAATGAAGTTACTTATGCTCATATGTTGATGAATGAGCTGGATAATCATTTTGACTCAAGCCTATCTTGGTCCGAGTCTTATCAAGATTATGCCTATGACATAGTAAAGATTTTTAGCGGATTTAACTATCCGGAGGCAGCAATTGAACCAATACTACAAGGTATTGAAAGACAAACAACCGCGAACATTGATTGGTTTGCTGAATTTCAAGTGTTTTTGGAGCAATTTGCTAAGGAAAAAATGAAAGAAGCATATATGACATCCTTGCAAAGAAAACCAACAGAAATGTGCAGGGGTTTGCTGCAAAGGATGGGTGTGCCGGCAGAAGAAATCAATGCTGTCATAGCTAAGAGAAAAGAAAAGCTCAGCAAGGTTTTTACTATAGACTAGCATGGCTGATTCTGTTTTGAAATAAGAGCAAAAAACATTCGGTTGTCTTCCTCCTGAGAGAGAAAGCAATCGAATGTTTTTTTAGTATGAGATGATCATTATATTAACCAATCATAATTGTTTCATCAGGGTACTTAAACTTAGCTGCCGGCTTGGCTCCTTTAGTCAGCAATGAGAAGCCTACGGTAAAGATACCTACACGACCAATATACATTAGCAGCATGATAATAATCTTTCCTGCTATTGTTAAATCTGGTGTCAGCCCCATTGTTAGTCCGACGGTACCAAAAGCTGAGAATACCTCAAATGCAATATATTCTATTCCGGCAAATTCTGGAATATTTTCCGTTACAGAGAGAACCATGATGGAAACTACACATAGAGATAGTGTGATGAAAAACAGAGTCAATGCTCGAAAAACAGTAGCACTTGGAATAGTTCGTTCTCGAAACTCAGCGCGTTGTCTTCCTTTGAAAATTGAAATGATTTGAATCACCAGAACAGCAAAGGTGGTTGTTTTAAGACCGCCGGCGGTTGAACCCGATGTTCCACCAATATACATCAGGAACATTGTCGTGATTAATCCGGCATTCGTCATATCTAAATAATTGATAGAGTAATAGCCGGCTGTTCGAGGCGTAACCGACATGAAAAAGGTATTTGCCAATCGTTCTAAAAAGTTAGTCTGCTCCGTAAGATTACTTGCATTTCTTTCTGTAAAATAAAAGATGATGAAGCCGCCAACTAATAGTAAAAATGTAGTGGTTAAAGCAAGCTTCGTATGCAATGAGAATTTCTTTCTTTTCTTAAATAGTAGAATATCCTGCCAAACGATGAAGCCCAATCCACCTGAAATAATGAGTAGCCCAATAACAATCAGGACATACGGGTTGGTTTGATAGGGTGTTAGGCTATCGCCTAAAAGATCGAATCCGGCATTACAAAAGCTTGAGATTGAATGAAATAGGCCGAAGAATATCCCTTTTTTCCAACCAAACTCAGGAATGAACTGAAAGGAAAGTAAAATCGCTCCAAGCAGCTGAATAGCCAAAGCCAGCTTGATAATATATATCATTAGACGAAACGCACCGGACATATCGTCCAAGTTCAACGCTTCTCTCAAGAGCATCCTCGTACTTAAGGTAATTTTTTTCCGCATGACGAAATAGAGAATGACAGGCAACGTCATGAAGCCCAATCCGCCTAGTTCAATTAGAATCATAATCAGTAGCTGTCCCGCTGGATTCCAATGCATGGCAGTATTTAGTGTAGTTAGTCCGGTAACACACACCGCAGAGGTAGCTGTGAAAAGGGAATCAATAAAAGGTGTCGCTTCACCGCTTTTTGAAAAGAACGGCAATGAAAGCAAGCTGCCGCCAATGAAGATAAGTAGGAGAAAGCCTAATGCGAGCACCTGTACGGCGGATAAATGTTTTTTTAATTTCATAAGTTTAATGTTTTCCTTTAATTTAGTAAAATGAATTTCTTTCAGTGTATCATTTTCCCATAAAAAATCCAGCAAAATCCTAAGTGTCAGTCTTGGTTTTTATCGTTGCTTCAGTTGCATAGTCTGTTTTCCTTCAACTCATTGTTCATCATTCGAGTAAGGAAACGGGGAGTGAGTGTCTTTTTCCAGCATTCAGTTTGCACCTGTTTACAGAATAATGCTTTGATTTTTTGAGGGATTTCCTGTAGACTAAATAAGGTTTGACTGAAAGAGAAGCCCTGATGCAGCGAAGTTGGCTAGATTGCATTTTTTATGCGAATAAGCCGATAGCGAAGGGAAAACCGCCGATTGCAATATTCTATTGAATTGCAGAAAATGGGTGCTATTTATTATTGAAAGAGCAATCGGCTGACCAGTTAAAAGAAGGAGATTGACAGATGGATATTTATTTAAAAAAAGCAGTCATGCATATTATTGATCGAGAGACAGGGACGCCTGTATTTTCAGAGCATGAGTTGGATTTAACAACAGAATATATTCGAATATATTTGACGAACAAAATCAATAAGCTTTCAACTGCACAGACGAAAACCGGTGTTTTAGTACAAGAGAGTGAATTTGTAGAAAAAATGTCTGGAATTGCATCAGATTTTATTCCGAAAAGCCAACAGCTGGTACAATACTGGTATGATATTTATTCAGGAAGTGAAGATGGACCGAGTGCCGATTTACTGGTTGTTTTGTATGAAGAGGACACCATTCTTCATTTGGCTTTGCTGAAGCTGAACTATAAAGAAAACTATACACATTTTGTCGATTATGAAAATGAAGCTGTATACAATAAGCTGATTATCAATCGAGCAATCTTACCATCCAAAACGCAGAAGCCTGACGAAGGTTTGGTTGTAAATCTGGATGCCTTAAGCTATGAGCTTTTGGAAAAGCGTTATGAGTTTTCAGGGGAGAAGCTTTGGTATTTTTCAGAAAAAGTTATCCAATCTCAACCGGCACCATCTCTTGAGGAAAATGTCAGAGAGATTAAGAAGGCCGTAAAACGGATTGGTAAAAAATTTGATGAAGATGAATTTGAGCTGATTGCTTCAGTTAAAGAAGCTGTTTATGAAAGTATTGAAGAAACTGGAACGATTGATAACCAGCAAATCGCTGAACAGGTGTTTAAAGAGAATATTTCTGCTCGGATGGCCTATCAGGAAGAGGTCAATGAGTCGAAGTTTGTAGATAAGACACCGCCAGTTCGGGAAGCGAGAGAAATTTCAGAGAAGAAATTTGGAAAGCAAAAGCTGAAAATGGATAACGGTATCGAGCTGATTGTACCACTTGAAGTCTATAGAAACAGTGACTTCATCGAATTTGAGAATAATCCGGATGGTACTGTTTCAATTACGTTGAAGAATATTGAAAAAATCAGTAACCAGCTATAATATAAAACAGGGTGCGGCTTTGGCTGCATCCTGTTTTTATAGAGTTTATTCATTTGTCGAAGCTGCGTTGATTTTCTCAAGTGCTTTGTCTGGGACTTCGTTTTGTTTTACTTCTTCCCAGCTGATGATTCCTTTTCGTTCATTCACTTTCAATTTAAGAAAAGCACCAATTCGTAAAGGCTTATCTCTGGATTCGTTCATTTTTTGCGTTGTTTCTTTGCCATCTTTATCAAAAGCTACTTGGGTATAGTGATAGACTGTAAAGCTTTGTCCTTTGGAATCAGTCTCCTGTGAAACATCTCCTGTTGCAGTAATCTCTGTATAGTAGTCGTTTCCACCATAGTAGTAATCATAGGCATACCAAGCACCGCCTGATAATAGAAGAAATCCGACAAGTAATGCAATCATTTTTTTCATTATCCTCACCTCATCGCCTATTATCGCTACTTTTTCTTTTTTTCGCCATCGAAATGCCTTTCTAAAGAGTGACAATTTTGTTAGTCTGTAACTAATGGAATAGAGAGGAAGTGAGCCGGATTGAAATGGATTCAAGTAACGATTGATCGCCCGATTGGCTATAAAGATAGCTATGGAAATATCTATCCAATCAATTATGGATATGTTCCTGGTGTCATGGGGGGAGATGGCGAAGAGCAGGACGTCTATATTTTGGGCGTGACTAAGCCGCTAGAAGTATTCGAAGGAGAGCTGATAGCAGTCATTCATCGAGCAGATGATGTGGAAGAGAAGTGGGTAGCTGTACCGAAACATCTTCGTTTTTCTGTCGCCCAGATAGAAGAGGCTGTTCGTTTTATTGAACAGTATTTTGACTCATCTATTGAGTTATTAGAGGATTGAATAAGACAAAAACTTATTTTTGGCTAAAGATAGAGGCTGAAAAATCCATTTTTTACAATCTCATGGTAAAATAAGGTCAAAGATAGGAGGAATGTGATTATGCTACCATTATACGGATTTTTAGATCCGACATATCTGCTGGTTATCATTGGGCTGGTTATTTCCATGGCGGCATCAGCCTACGTCAACAGCACCTTTAAAAAATATGATCAGGTGAAAAGTAGAAACAGTGTTACCGGTACACAGGCTGCTCAATTTATTCTTCGTTCTGAGGATATTCGAGATGTAGGGGTTCAGCCAATTTCCGGTCATTTAACAGATAACTATAATTCTGGAAACAAGACTCTGAGCTTGTCTGAGGCTACTGCGCGTTCAACGTCTGTTGCAGCAATTGGTGTGGCAGCCCATGAGTGTGGTCATGCTGTTCAGGACCACAAAAGTTATATCCCTTTAAAGCTCAGAGCAGCAATCGTTCCAGTTGCCAATTTTGGTTCGATGCTTTCTTTTCCAATGATTATGATTGGCGTATTGCTGAGCTGGAATCAAACCTTGATTAACATTGGTATTTTAGCTTTTTCACTGGCATTATTATTTCAACTGGTTACTTTGCCGGTGGAATTTAATGCATCAAGAAGAGCCTTGAAAATATTAGGTGAAGGCGATTTATTGACAGCAGAAGAACTGCCGATGGCTAGGAAAGTATTATTTGCTGCTGCGTTGACTTATGTGGCTGCAGCATTGTCCACATTTCTTCAGTTGCTTCGTCTGATTCTTCTTTTTGGCGGTAACAACAGAAGAGATTAGTGTTTTTCAGTTGAATCATTGGGTTGTCTCAAACCTTTGTGATATGATAATAATAACTAAATAGTAGGGAGTGGCGTAGGATGAAAACATCGACAAAAATTACAGTTGGATTGAGTATTGCTGCAGTTGCAGGAGTAGTGGTCGCGGTAACTGCTTCAGAAAAAATAGTTAAGAAGATTTCACATGTATCAAATCGCTGCAAAGCGAAAAAAATCGTCCATGACAAATTTGGCGGCAACGATAAAATTATGGAGGTCGTTGATCATCTATCTGATAATGAGCTGGATTCAGTTTTAAACTTATTGGATAAAGTCAAAGAGGGACGTGAAAAAGCTACGGATTATAGTGATAAAGTAAAGGATAACGCAGATAGCGTAAAAGAACGTTTTTTGAGCTTTATTGAAGAATTAGTGTAAATGTAAGAGGCTGAGACAGAAGCTAATCGTTTTTGTCTCACTGCTTATTCGGAATTAGCTACATCAAAAGTCTGGGACAGGATAAGAAGTCTCAGGCTTTTTGATTGCGCAAAGTGGGTTCAACGCTTCGACTTCCAATAGTTTATTTATCAGAACAATAGACAGTGTTTTATGCAATCAGTATAATAAAAGGAATCAAAGTAATTTTTCGGAGGAAGAGAAGATGAAGGAGCCAATTTCCTGTTTGACGTTGGAGGAGAAAGAAAAGTATATGCGAGAAGCGATTCTTTTGGCTGAGAAGGCAGAAGCGATCGAGGAAGTGCCTATTGGGGCGGTTGTCGTATTGGATGGAGAAATTATTGGTCGAGGCTACAATCTTCGTGAACACACTCAGCAGGCGGCATCACATGCTGAAATGTTTGCAATTGAGGAGGCCTGTAAACGAATGGGGAGCTGGCGATTGGAAGGTGCTCAGCTGTTTGTGACGCTTGAACCATGTCCAATGTGCAGCGGTGCGTTGCTGCTTTCAAGAGTGGATGAAATATACTATGGTGCACCTGATCCTAAAGGTGGGACTGCTGGAACCTTGATGAATCTATTAGATGATGAGCGGTTCAACCACACAGCTTATGTGGAGAGCGGTGTTCTTGGTGATATTTGTGGGCAGATGCTGACGAATTTTTTCAGAGGACTACGTGAAAAAAAGAAAGAATTAAAAAAGCAAAAGAAAGACTAGCCAAAAAAAATAAAATGAGGTATACTAATAAATGCCGAAAGGCAGGACAATGGTGGGCCAGTGAAGCGTGTCAGATCTGGAAGGAAGCAGCACTAAGCAGGTGCCACCATGTGTCTGAATATAAGATTGATGAGACTGGGCTTAAGCCCTTTTTATTTTGTCTAAAAATAAGTGGACAACAAAAAAATCAGTTAACGTTAGTTGACTGATTTTTTCTTTACTAATTAAGCTTTTTTGTTCCTTCGATGAGAAAACGATAGCTGGTAAGAAAAGTTATGTCTATAATTCTTCAAAGAGCTTCTTCTTTCATTTTAAACGTTAGATTTTTATTGACAATCTCAGCGGGTTATTTTAAGATTACAAGAGTATTGTACTTCTGACATCAGTTGTTTTTGAAGTATTCAACTAGGCGGTCATGGCGGAATGGCAGACGCGCCAGCTTGAGGGGCTGGTGGGAGGATCTCCCGTGGAAGTTCGAGTCTTCTTGGCCGCATCATAGTAATTCAATTTTATCTGGTATTTCTTATCAATGTTTAGTTATTTGATGAGGAATACCAGTTTTTTTTGTTTTTGAAATAGTGTGATGGAGTAGAAGATGTTGGTAGCAATACCTCTTTTTGAATCCAGCTATTTATTTCCTTCGTAAAAAGATACGTCGGTACAGTGTTAATGAAGCAGCAGCTGCTTTTTGAAGATTAAAATTTAAGCACGGCAAGATTTTGTTGCTATAAATCCATAGAGTACTTAACACTATTATTTTTTTCAAATCCCAGACTTTCATAAAGATGATGGGCAGCATGAGCATTATCTAAGCAGGTTAAGCTTATTGATTGGTAGCCTTGTTTTCTAGCGTTGCTAATAACTTCGCGTAGAAGCACCTGCGCCACATTCTGTCTCCGGAACTCTTGCTTCACGGCAACATTGAAAAGCATCAGACATGGCTGAAAAGAAAACGTAAATAAATCAATTGCATATTGCGTGACACTTCCGATAATTTCTCCTTGGTCTTTAGCAACAAAAATGGTGTAGGCAGTGTTTTGCTCATACTTATTATACAAATCAATATCGTTACTATGACCAAAACAGTTATCAATTAAAGCTTTGTACTGGATGATATCTGATTTTTTTAACACTTCAATTTTCATAAGTTACTCCTTATTGTTCGTACAAATGATTATAAATGAATCTAGCAGAGGGGCTTCATTTCATACGCTCATAATCTTTTCGATTAATTGCAAATAAGTAATGGGGCATGTCGATTCCTTGATAGTGTTTAACAAAACGTTTTTCAGGAAGCATCCCGTTTCGAATCGCTACCTTCATTGATGAAAGGTTGGTATCCCTTATAATAGAGACAACAGCTGGAGTGTCTGTCTGCTCGAAAGCATATTTTTTGCACAGCTCAGCAGCTTCTATTGCATAGCCTTTATGCCAATACTTCTTTTTGAGGTGGTAGCCGATTTCAAGATAATCTATACCATCGACCTGCTGCCGGGTCAAACCGCATTCACCTACAATGACATTCAACTCGGTATCCTTAATTCCCCATAAACCATAGCCGTAGTTCTGATAGTTGTCTATATTCCAATTTAACCAGTTTTCAACCTCTTCATCTGAAAATGCATGCTCATAAGCATACATGACCTCAGCATCCTGAAGGAAATCCTTTAAATCAGAACGATGCTCTTCTGTCCAAGGGAATAACTGCAGACGCGGTGTTTCGAGTTTGAGTTCCATATTTTCGCCTCCTACATAAAATGATTCTATTTTTGCATTTTATCATAGGCGCTGAGAGACAGCAATTAGCGATATATCTGGAGGGATTGCCGATTTTGCGAGAGGCGTTCTGGAGAGGCAGGACGGTATTCTGAATAAAAAAATAATTGTTTTTTTATCTGAGTTATGGGTTGACAAATTTTGGCGAAAACTTTATTATGAATAGGTCGACAAGTTGTCGATGGGCATTGCCATTTTGCGGTCATGGCGGAATTGGCAGACGCGCTAGCTTCAGGCGCTAGTGGTAGAAATACCGTGGAAGTTCGAGTCTTCTTGACCGCATTTGTTGAAACAGAACCCTGTTGTTCTGTTTTTTTTATTGCCCAATTTTATGTAAATAAGCCGATTTCCTATCTGGGAAATCGGCTTTTTATCTTAATAATCAGAGTCAGCGATTGATTCGCTCTCTATTTTGCATACTGATATTACCTAGATGCTGGTATAGAGGCAGGATATCTGTTTTTTTAGGAAATTCAAATTTATTTCGAGCATGGGTTTCATCATTTGACCGTTGATTTACATTTGTTAGATAAGTAATCACGATTTCGCTGTCATCGATACCAAATCCGGCAGTTTCCATCTCAACATCAATGATTGAGTCCATATGAATGGACTTAAAGGAAGTCTTTCTACCTGTTGCTCCCTGCTTATCAACAAACAAAATTCTGTAGTTTGTAAAGACTAACGCGTCACGAACCAGTTGGTAACCCATTAAAATCTCTTCGCCATCGAATAAGTACCCTTGATATTCACTTAGTAATTCTTTTGGCGTTTTTTCGGAATAATTTCCTAGTGCGCCTTGAACAATATTACCAAAACCAAATTTTGCCATTTTTATTCTTCACTCCTATAATATAGTTAAACGAGCATACTTGAACAAATTCTTTGTTCAAAGATACTATATCTATTAAAGCACATAGCAGAAAGAATGAGTAGAGCATTTTTCTCTCTTTTACTATATCATGGGGGATAGTTGAGTAAAAGCTACATCTAAGGAGGAAGTATATATGCCTAAAGAATGTCAGTATTGTAAAGAACTACCTTTGTTTTCCGGAACGGATCAATTGCCTGAGACGAATGTTTTAACAACTTGTCGGGCAGAAATTGCAGCGGGAAATTTGGTGTATTTGGATGGAAATTGTCCTTTGGAAGAATCCGAGGCGATTCTTCAAGCGGAAACACAATACACAGTCACTCATTATTTCAGATGTAAAGAGTGCGGGCAATTACTGCTGCTTGGCTTTTGTATAAGAGGAAAACCATTTTTTAAGAAAGTTGTCAAAATTGAAACAGGATTACTGCACAGCTGAAGTGCTGTTTCGTAGGAATATTGGTAAATAAAAGAGAGAACGCCTGTTATTTTTCGCGTTTGAATAAAAAATTTGTAAATTCTGAAAATTATCATTGCATTTTTTTCTACACTGGCGTAACTTAAAAAGTATAAATTTTGTAAATGAGGGATTCAGTATGAGAAATTTTGAAAAATCAAAAAAACTTGACAATGTAAGCTATGATGTTCGCGGCCCTGTTTTAGAAGAAGCTGACCGAATGCAGGAAGAAGGCATTAATATCTTAAAGCTAAATACTGGAAATCCCGCCCCATTTGGTTTTGATGCACCAAATGAAGTTGTAAGAGATATGATTACCAATGTGCGTAACTCAGAAGGTTATTCCGATTCAAAAGGGATTTTTTCTGCGAGAAAAGCGATTGAACAGTATTGTCAATTAAAGCAGTTTCCAAATGTAACAATCAATGATATTTATACAGGAAACGGTGTTAGTGAGCTGATTACAATGTGTATGCAGGGCTTGCTTGATACAGGCGATGAGGTATTGGTACCAATGCCGGACTATCCTTTGTGGACTGCATCTGTTTCTTTGGCAGGAGGAACGCCTGTACATTACATTTGTGACGAGCAAGCGGAATGGTATCCGGATATTGATGATATTAAGTCAAAGGTGACTCCAAATACAAAGGCAATTGTTATTATCAACCCGAACAATCCGACAGGTGCACTTTATCCTAAAGAGCTTCTAGAGGAGATTGTAAAGGTTGCACGTGAAAATGACTTGATTATTTATTCTGATGAAATTTATGATAGATTGGTTATGGATGGCTTAACGCATATTCCAATCGCAACTTTGGCACCAGATTTGTTTGTAGTAACTTTGAACGGTTTATCTAAATCTCATCGTGTTGCCGGCTTCCGCTGTGGTTGGATGGTTTTAAGTGGAGATAAATCGCGTGTACAAGGCTATATTGAAGGTCTGAACATGCTGTCTTCCATGAGATTGTGTTCCAATGTATTGTCGCAGCAAATTATCCAGACTGCCCTAGGTGGCTATCAGAGCGTAGATGAGCTGCTATTGCCGGGGGGACGTATTTATGAGCAACGTGAATATATTTATAATGCAATCAGTGCAATTCCCGGGCTTTCTGTAGTAAAGCCTAAAGCAGCCTTCTATATATTCCCTAAAATCGACACGGCTCGTTTCAATATTTATGATGATGAAAAATTTGTGTTGGATTTTCTTCATAAGCACCATATTCTTCTCGTTCACGGTGGTGGATTCAACTGGCATCAGCCGGATCATTTTAGAATCGTCTACTTACCGAAGCTAGATGATTTGAAATACACAGCCGAAAAGATGGAAGAGTTCTTAAGCACATATAAACAGAGATAGCTTAGAAAAGGATTAGGGAAGAATTATCCTAATCCTTTTTCTTATGAAACAGGCGGGAAAGGCTGTAATCGTGTTTTTTATTCAATTTGTATTCGATATTTATTGGTTGAGCTGAGGAGAGTATCAGGTGGTTGAATCAGGGGGGGAAAACAAAAAAACAACCTTTCAGATGGCAATTTCTGAAAGGCTGTATATGTTTCTTTATTTCTCCAATCCAATGATTACTTTTATCAAAGGAAATCAGGCATTGAGTATTGTACATTCCTTTTTACTGATAATCATTCGATTCGTGTACTTCTCTTTCATGTCAGAGCTTGGATCATCAACTACAACCAGATAAGAATTCTCATACTCTTTTTCGATGTAGCCAACATGATTACTTTTTTCCCAGTTAAAGCTTACTTTCTTTTCTTGTGTCATTTGTAACACTCCTTATTTTTTAAAATAAAGTGATGTCGACAGTGGGTGAAGTGGGTGAAGTATATTCTTGCAGTTTATTATGCAATAAAGTACAATGAATTCAAAATGCGAATTCGCATATTTTACTATACATAATATATTTTATGGTTTATATATTTGTTTTATTAAATAGGTATATGTAAGGGAGAAATCATGAATTCTTTTGGGAGTGTTATCAAAGAGATAAGAAAGAAAAGGAAACTGACACAGAAGATGCTGTCGGAGGATATTTGTTCACAAAGCGTGCTTAGCCGGATTGAGAACAATGAAGAGCTTCCGAACGTTGTTGTGATGCAGCAGATATGTCAGCGCTTGGGGGTAACGATGGATCAAATCATGCATTTTCGTTCTGAAGAGGTTCAGATGCTGATGCAGACATTTGAAAAAATCGCAGATTATTTTCGACACAAGGAATATGAAAAGATTCTTTTGTTTATTGAGGCAATCAAGCTTGAGGACCGCATTTATTTGGATTCCGATTGGCAAAGGTATTTTTATTATTTAGGCAGCTGTGAATTTTATTTATACAATAATTATGAAAAAGCAATCATCAATTTGAGGAAAGGGCTTTCATATACGTATCAAACAAACAAAACAAACCTGTCGGATTTTGAAATTCAAATTATCAGCTGCATCGGTATAACGTATGGACTTATGGGAAAACGAGAGGAAGCAGAGAAGTATTTGAAGTTGAGTATTCATTATTTCCATGATTTGCCGAATGAACGAATCAATGCTGAACTGACTAAAATCTTTTTTAATTATGCTTATTTTTTGATTCAGGAAAAACGTCTACAGGAAGCGTTAATCTATATCGATCAGGGAATCTCATGGGCTCGCAAGAAAAACAGCTATTATTATCTTGAAGAGCTGTTTGATTTGAAGAGTGAGTTGTACAGCTTGATGAATGATTACGCCAATGCCAAGATATACAGTCAAATGGCGGGACATGTTGGGCAAATAGCTTGCCTAAAATTATGATAAAAGGTCTACACCATTCTTGACTTATTCCGGTATTAAGAGTAACTTAAACAGTGAGAAAAACTTTAGAAAGAAGGATGAATATGAAAACATTTATCTTTGCAGACAAATTCTTTTTAAAAAGTGATGTAAAGGGTCCTGGATATTTAGAAATTACAGATGGAATATTTGGTGATTTTTACAAAGAGCTTCCTGATGGAGAAACGAATGTCATTCGCGAAGAAGGCAAATGGATAGCACCTGGATTAGTTGACACACATATCCATGGATACATGAATCACGATGTTATGGATAACGATGCAGAAGGTCTGAAGGTTATGTCGGAAGGCTTGCTTTCTTGCGGAGTTACATCATTTTTACCTACAACATTAACATCTAGCAAGGAACGTTTGAAGGATGTTGCAGAAACAATCGGTAAAGTACATGAAGAAGTAGAAGGTGCCAAGATTCAAGGGATTTATTTTGAAGGCCCATTCTTTACTGAAGAACATAAAGGAGCGCAAAACCCTAGTTATTTTGGAGATCCCGATTTAACAACCTTCCACGAATGGCAGGAAGCTTCCGGCGGACTAATCAAAAAGATTGCCTTGGCTCCGGAGCGTAAAGGTGTGAAGGAATTTGTTAAGACTGTTACTGAAGAGGGCGTTGTTGTGTCTTTAGGGCATAGCGATGCAACATTGGAACAGGCAACTGAAGCGGTAGAAGCAGGTGCAAGTGTCTTCGTTCATGCCTATAACGGTATGCGTGGTTTGAATCATCGTGAGCCTGGTATGGTAGGGGCTTTGATGTCTCTGAAGCATGTCTTTTCAGAACTGATTTGTGATGGTCACCATGTTCATCCAAATGCAGCAGATATCTTAATGGAAAAAACGGGTCATGACCACGTAGCGCTGATTACTGACTGTATGATGGCTGGCGGTATGCCTGATGGAGATTACAATTTGGGTGAGTTTCCGGTTGTCGTAAAAGATGGAACTGCTCGTCTGGAGTCAGGAAATCTTGCCGGAAGTATTCTAAAATTAAAAGAAGCAATTAAGAATGTCGTAGATTGGGAAATCGCGACACCTGAACAAGCAGTAATGATGGCCTCTCTTGTACCGGCAGTCAGCTGTAAAATTGATGATAAGTGCGGAATGATTGCCAATGGTCGTGATGCAGACTTCATCGTATTGAATCCTTCAATGGAATTGGAAGCAACCTATTTAGATGGTGTTGAACGTTACCGTGCGTAATAAGTGCTGAAACGATAAAACATCCTCGCAGTCGTGATAGCTGTGAGGATGTTTTTTTACATTTCGTCATTCTCTTCAGTCTTAGCAACTTTTGGTAAGATGTTAGAATCAATCTTACCAGCTTCATAAGAAGCAAAAAAATCACTCAGAAATAATGGGTAAATCTCAATATCCTGTTTATATAAAGAGCTTGGAATCACGAAGGTTTCATCCATGTTCCCGCCAATAAAGTCGCCATCAATGGTTTGACTGACAACTAAAAAGTCGGTTTCTTTCCAGTAGTGATAGTCAGCCTCAGATAAGGTATCTTCAGAAGCTAAAAACTGGATATTGGTTTCAAATTTTTGTTCAATATCTGTTTGGAAAACGAAAAATGGATCATCTTCACTTTGCTGTTCAGTGATCATCAACTGTAAAAATGAATGAGGATCATGAACGTCTGATTGTTCTTTTATTTCATGAAAGTTCACAATATTCACCTACTTTTCATTTATTATTCTAACATGGAAATCAATAGTGCTGTTCTTATCCAATCCTTTTGCTTCCATCTCAATTGATTGGCATAACAGGTCGGACCCTTCATAAATCGGAGTGACACGGTAGCGGATTGTCTCGCCGTCATCCATTGCTTTTCTAATTTGATTTTCATATTTTGTCATATAAGGAGCGTTGACCGGCGTTTGATAGAGGGTCGTAAGGTTTCGAGCATCATCACCTGTTCCACCAAGCTGACGTCCGATTAAGTGTCCTCTGGAATGGTCATAAGGCTCTTTACCGGAAATAAAGCCGGGAGGTCGAATACTTTGGTTTGCAGAAGTACCTGTATTGACCATCGCCGGTTTCAATAAAGCATCTGCACCAGTTGCTCTTCCCAATGAATCTAATTCATGGTAGGTAATCCAGCCCTTTGAGCTGTTCTTCAGCTCACTGTCAGTGAAAGAGGACTTGCCTAATTCTTCAGGACCGGGATTCTCTGACGCTCCGTTTGCTGCTGAATTGGAGGACGGCTGACTTTGCTCTACCGGGGTTGTGTCCAATCCTAAAAAGCTTTGAAGCTCTGAAGGGACTTGTATACCTAACACACCTAAGACAAGAACCACTAAAATTCCAGCGATAATCATCATAGGGTGCTGCTGTTTTTTTGTTCCTTTGTTTCTTTTATTCGCCATTAAAAAATCTCCTTTATTCAATTACACTCATTTTCTTATTATACGAAAAAAGAAAAGAAACTGAAAGTTTTTTAGAAAGATTCTTTTAAACGAATATTTTTAAATCATTCGTACCTTGTTAGACAGTTCTTATCCTTTATTCTCTTTTTGTGGTGCAAGGAATGTGGACAGACTTAGGCGGTAAATAGTGCATAGAAATGTATTCACCTTAATTTGTGAACAGCTGAATAATTATTAAGAAAACATTAAGACGGTAAGAAATACAGTAACCTGTTGTTTTGGATAAACGACACAGCTATTTATTTAGACTTCTATTAATATGAAGAATTTTATCGAGAATTAAGCATTTTTTGTTATTAAATAATTTTTTTCATGAATCAATACTGCTGCTCTTTTTAAAATAAGGGTGGTTCCCGACTCTTTCTATGACGATTTTTTTAGATTTCCTGTTATTTTTGTGGGTTTATTGATAGAATATAGATAACGTCAGACAGGAAAGGGAGTGAGAAAGTGATACAAGGGATACCGCTTCAGACAATCTATTTATATGTTCTGATTATCTGTGCAGGGCTGGCCGTAATTCTACTGCTTGTTGGGGATATTTTTGATTTCGATGGACCTGTTGATCCAATGCTGATTATACCGTGGCTGGCATTCACTTCTTTAATCGGCTATTTCGGTGAATACTTGACAGAATGGAGTCATCTGCTGATATTTGCAGCAGGAGCAGCAGTTTCGACCGTAGCTGTTTTCTTATTGAATTTCTATCTGTTTACACCGATGAGAAACGCTGAAGCGACCATATCGATTTCTGAAAAAGATATGGAAGGAAGTACTGCAGTTGTTGTTACACCGATTCCGGTTAATGGAATGGGAGAGATCCAGTTTAAAAGTGTAACTGGTTCTTTAAGCAGACCCGCAGCTTTCTATACTTCCCAAGAAACGGGGGTTGAACGGGGAGCCGAGGTACTGATTATCGAGGTACGGGATCGAGTATGTTATGTTGTTCCGTATGAGAACACGTTAAAGATTTGAAGCCCTCAAATGAACTAAAATGAAAAGGCTTCAGCAGTAAATGATTGAAATAGAGAAAAGGAGAGACATTTTTTATGATGATAGGGGTTCTTGCTCCAATAATATTGGTCGTGTTTATTTTATTAATGTTATTAATAATTTTTGTATCAAAATATCAAACAGCGAAACCAGATGAGGCGCTGATTATCAGTGGTAGCTATCTTGGTTCTAAGAACGTTCATGCAGATGAACGTGGCAATAAGATTAAAATCGTGCGAGGCGGCGGTGCGTTCGTATTACCTGTTTTCCAACGCTCAAACCGAATCAGCTTATTGTCAAGCAAGCTGGATGTATCGACTCCGGAGGTTTATACAGAACAAGGGGTTCCAGTTATGTGTGACGGAACGTCCATTATCAAGATTGGTTCGTCTGTAGAAGAGATTGCAACAGCAGCGGAACAATTCTTAGGTAAAACACGAGAAGAGCTGGAAAACGAAGCCCGTGAAGTGCTGGAAGGTCATTTACGTTCAATCTTAGGTTCAATGACTGTCGAAGAAATCTACCAAAATCGCGATAAATTCAGCCAGAGTGTGCAGGAGGTAGCCAGTGTCGACTTAGCAAAAATGGGTCTGATTATCGTATCCTTTACAATTAAAGAAGTACGAGACAAGAATGGCTACTTGGATTCTTTAGGTAAACCTAGAATTGCACAGGTGAAGCGTGATGCGAATATTGCTGAAGCTGAGGCTCTTAAAGAAACACGAATTAAAAAAGCAGAAGCTGAAAAAGAATCACAGCAGGCTGAGCTGCAAAGACAGACTGAAATCGCCGAAGCATCAAAGGAAAAAGAATTGAAGCTTGCTACCTATAAGCAGGAGCAGGATATTGCAAAAGCGAAAGCCGATCAGGCATACAACTTGGAAAGTGCGCGTGCGCAACAGGAAGTTATTGCACAAGAGATGGAAGTTAAAGTCATTGAGCGCCAAAAGCAAATTGAATTAGAAGAAAAAGAAATCACTCGTCGTGAGAAACAGTATGACTCAGAAGTGAAGAAAAAAGCTGATGCAGACCGTTACGCAAAAGAGCAGGAGGCTCTTGCTCAGAAAGCGAGAGAGGTTGCTGAAGCGGAGGCAGAGCGTTTCAGAGTGGAATCTTTAGCCGAAGCTGAAGCTAATCAAACGCGTCTTGCTGGTCAGGCTCAAGCGGAAGCTATCCTTGCACGAGGAAAAGCGGAAGCTGAAGCGAAGCAAAAGATTGCAGATGCCTTCAAGGAATATGGCGAAGCAGCTGTATTGAGCATGGTTATGGAAATGCTGCCTCAGTTAATGAAAGAAGCCGCACAACCGCTTGGCAACATTGATAAGATTTCCGTTGTTGATACTGGTTCAGGTGGTGAAAACTCCGGTGCCAATCGCATCACAAACTATGCGACTAACCTATTAGCCGGTACACAAGAGACCCTAAAAGAATCAACTGGTATTGATGTAAAAGAGTTAATTGAAAACTTTACCAAAAAAGGAACTAGCAGTAATGTGAATGTGTATGGGGATTCAGGAGAAAACAAAGAATAAAAAGAACATCAGGGCTGTTATCATGTCAGCCCTGATGTTTTTATAGTGTTTTAGTTTGGTTATTGCTTATTGTCGATATCCTGTTCATCCTTCAACCGCTCTTGAACCGTTTTGCGCAGTTCTTCCAGTTCCTTTTCTTTCTTTTCAAGTAAAGCTAAATCCTCATCAATCTGGCGCTGCTTTTCAACAGGCTTTGCCCGAATCAGAAAATTGATGGAAATTGCTACAAAGGTACCAATGAATGTATCGAGGACCCGTTCAAAGGCATAATAGACAGATTCGCCCTGAGGCACACTTAGCGCAATCATCAGTAAGGTGGCAATAGCTGAAATAATGCCGGGATTATTCCCGATACCATCAGACAAAACAATCACAAGAATGACCAAAAACGGTAGAAAAAGCAGCTCGACAAGAAAGTCGTTCGAGAAATACTGTTGAACAACAAAATAAAGCAAAGCTAATCCGCCGCCGAGAGAGTTGCCAATTACTCTAGATTTTCCAAAGGAGAGACTGGTCGTCAAATCCTGGCGTAAGGAAAAAACAGCAGCTAAGGCAGCAATCATGGGCGCACCACGATCCAATACCTTGAATAGTAAAATACATATCATTACGGCTAAAGCACTTTTCATAGTTCGCATGCCTAAACGGAATGGACCGATTGTCATAGAATAGTTCTCTCCTAAAAATATATTTTCTATTCCATGATAACCGAAATAGAGGTAAAATTACTAGTGTTAATAAAAAAAGAGTAACAAATTTTAAGGAGGCTGCAAATGAAAATAGGATTAAGAACAGTTAAAACAGCTGTTAGTGCTGCGGCTTCCATGATGATTGCCGCAGCTCTAGGACTGTTAAATCCAGCATCAGCCGGTATCATTTCAGTGCTAAGTGTGACACCAACGAAGAAAACATCGCTATTTACGGGGATTTACCGCTTATTCTCTTTGGCACTTGCTACGGTGGTGGCATTTATCTGTTTCGGTCTATTTGGTTTTACACCGTGGGGCTTCGGTGTTTATCTGCTTTTGTTTATTCCGGCAGCTGTGGCATTGAATTTATCAGACGGTATCGTTGTTAGTTCTGTGCTGGTCACCCATTATTTAATTGAAAAGAGTATGTCTTGGTCGTTGATTGGAAATGAGTTTCTGCTGATGATTATCGGAGTAGGTATGGCTCTGCTTTTAAATATGTACATGCCGGATGTTGAAAAACGTTTAAAGGAAGATCAGGAAGTAATTGAAGCTGTATTTAGAAAGATTTTGAATGATATGGCCATGTATCTGAATGAAACACAAAAAGAAAGAATGCTTTTTGAGCGTTGCACGGAATTGAAGACATTGATTAATGAAGGGCAGGATTGGGCAAAAAATCATGCAGAGAATCAATTATTGTCCAAGGATAATTATTATCTGGACTATTTTATGATGCGCAAGATGCAAAGCTCGATTCTAAAAGATATGCTGAAGCTGCTTGAGCAGGTCGTTGTTGAAGTGGAGCAAGCGAAGAATATTAAAGAGCTTTTAGTCTACACCTCTGAAACCTTTGCAGAAGCAAATGATGGCAAGGACATATTGGATCAAATTGGACAGGTGTATGAAGCGTACCGGAAAAGTCCTTTACCGCAAACGAGGGCGGAATTTGAAAATCGGGCGATGCTGTTTCAGTTTCTGCAGCTGTTTTACTCTTTTATAGAAACAAAGAGAGAATTTGCAGAGAATCATCCAGTTGAACAAAGAGTAACAGACTAGGACGTTTCTTAAGATTGTTGGGTATCCGAAGGTTTCAAAAGTTTTGGCAAATCTCTGGAGAAAAACGCAGCTTATACGGCTCATAAGCGACTATTTTCAGCAACGGATTTCATAAAAATGATGAAGCGATTCGTCGCTAGTATTTCTAGGCATATCTTAGTATATATGTATCAAAAGCGAAAGTGGGGAATAGCGATGGACAGATTACCGGTACCAAGACGGACGAAGGAGCTGACTGCTGATATTCAGCTGTATTTAGGCAGTGAGTTTGAACACGTGGCAATTCATTCGATTGAGGTGGCACAATGTGCTGAGGAGTTGGCTGCTCGCTTTGGCGGAGAAACCTCTGTTGCTAAACAGGCAGGACTGCTGCATGATATCAGCGTAACCATTCCAAATCCGGAGAAAATACGATTATGTGAAGAGCTGGGAATTGAAATTTTTGAGGAAGAGCGTCAGGTTCCTATGTTGAGCCATCAAAAGCTGTCCCGCTATATGGCAAAGGAGCTGTTTCAAATAGAAGAGGAAGCCGTTCTCTCTGCAATTGAATGTCATACTACCTTGAAGAAGGCACCGAGTCAGATGGATCATATTGTGTTTTTAGCGGATAAAATTAAATGGGATCAAGGGGGCGAACCGCCATATCTTTCAGAACTACTGGAAGCTTTGGATTGTTCATTGGAGAAAGCCTCACTTGTTTATATCGATTATCTCCTGACTCATGATATCTTGGTTGTTCATCCATGGCTGCGAGAAGCGAAAGAAGAGCTGATGCAGTTGAATGGTCACTTTGACTAACGACAAAAAGTAATAAAAAATCAAAAGGGAAGTGGCATTTCACTTCGGTTTGAGGTATTGTATAGGTGTGTGGGTGTTAGATGAAATGAAAAAGGAAGGGTATCTATGGCAGAATACGAAAAAGATTTTATGCTGCGACAGGCCAAGCAAATGGCTGATCTTTTGGGGAGCTTCATGGATAAGGAGTCTGCTGCTGAAATCATAGAATTTGAACAAGAGCAGGGACAAACGGTAAAAAATGAGAAGCATCAGCATCTTTTAGAAGAATTGAGAAATCATACGAATAAGGCTGAGAGAAGAACTCGGCCCCTGATTAAGAGACGAATGGCCAAATAAAAATAGCTAAGGCAGTTGGAAGAACATCTTTTCCACTGCTTTAGCTATTTTCTATTGTCGGTTCTATTACTTTTTTGTTACTGCTGCGCCCACTTTTGCTGCATTTGATCCAAAAGGTCAATCACATCATGTGTCAAGAAAAGGGAACGGTTTGGCTGTGTCTTCTCGATGACAGCAATCATGTTTTCGATTTCATAATTCAGAGCCTGTTCGCTTGAACCCGAAATAATGGTTTCCGTCGTTCCGTCATTAAAATGCAGCTCTGCCCGGTCGGCTCTTGGGTAGTCGTTTACAGTAATGTAGGCATTTTCGAAGGAAACAACGCCCACTTTTGGTGCTTTGGATTGAAAACTTAGTGTCACAGCTGCCATTTCATTTTTTTCATTCTGTAAAATTGTAATTGATTGCTCATCAACGCCTGTAGAGAAAGGCTCCATCACAGAGGACTTGACCGTTGGTTGCTCTGTTAAAAACCAACGGGCAAAGGACACGGCATAGGTACCGATATCCAGTAACGCACCGCCTGCTAAATCAGGGTTGAAGAATCGATTGTTTGGATCAGGTTCTTTGTAGCTGCCAAAGGGTGCTTGGATCATTTTTAGTTTTCCCAGCTTACCTGTGTCAATGATTGAATGCAGTTCATGGTACAGAGGCATATTGAAAATGGTCATCGCTTCTGCAAGAATCAATCCATTTTTTTCTGCAAGAGCCATTGCCTCTAACAGCTCTGCACTATTCATCGTAATTGCTTTTTCGCATAGCACATGCTTTCCGGCATTTAATGCTTGTAGGATATGGCTATGGTGCTGCTTGTTTGGAACAGAGATATAAATGATATCAATTGTCTGATCTGCTAATAACTCCTCATAGGAACCATAAGAAGCTGGAATACCGTATGCCTCTGCAAATTCCTTTGCTTTATCAACACTGCGTGAGGCAACAGCTGCCAAGCTGCTTTGTTCTTGGTTGAATCCGGAAGCAAATTGATGAGCGATTTCTCCTAAACCGATGATTCCCCAGTTAAATTTTTTCAAAAGCTCTTCCTCCTAATGCTATTCTGTTTTCTCTATTATACAAAAGATAGGAGAAACAGTGAAAGAAAAGCGTGAAAAATGGAAAGATTCTTTTTTTAGAGATAAATAGATGATTTTTATGTCTTTTTTCAGTAAAATGAAGGAGAGGAGGAGATTGGTATGCACCAAGTATATATAGATATCATTTTAAGTGCCATTATCGAACAATATTCTTCGGAAGAAAATTTCTATTTAGACTATTTGAGCATCGACAAGACACAGTGGTCCAATTGGAAAAATGGCACCGGCAATTTAAGCAATGAAGACATGCAGAAGGTAAAAAATTTATTTACCGATTATGAATGGATGCTGACACAAAAAGTCATGCGACAAACTGTGCTTTTCCCGGAAAAGAGAAATATTGCTGTTTCTGAATACAAACGCTTGAAAACAATTATTGCCGGTAAGTGGCTGAAAAGTGATGTCGGCAGAGCAGAGCTGCTTCCGTCTAACGGTACGAATGAAGACGAAGGCTTTATCAATCTGAAGGTTTCGGTGGCTTATGGTGAATGGGGCTTTGACGATATTTTGACGTTTCGTCTGCCTTCGAGATTACAGCCGCAATTAGAAGGATCAAAGGTCGAGCTGTTGGACTGGGTTGATGAAAATCTGATGGACACCTATGTTGGAGAATAACAGAACATGATTTAAAAAAAACTAACGTTATAATAACTGTCTTGTATTGTGAGACGATTTATTGTATAGTTTGCTAGAATGTTTATCGGAATAAGAGATAGATAGTAAATATAAAGTAGGGATTTTATGACAATAAAAAGGCGTAGAAAAAATAGACTTCCTGTTTTTCTGTTGGGATTACTGATACTTGCGGGGATATTTGTTGTTTCTTTTCGCATGTATTTGGGTAGTAGTGCAGAAAATATCGTTGAGACACAGGATAATAAAACGGTGTCTAAGGAAGAATTTATTGAACGGATCAAACCTCACGCCCAAGAACTGCAAGCATCCTATGGTGTGCTGCCAAGCATAATCATTGGTCAAGGTATACTGGAGTCCAATTGGGGCCAAAGTACTCTGGCTTCTGAATACAACAATTTATTTGGAATCAAAGCTTACGGTGATCAAAGAAAGGTCAATCTGGAAACACAAGAATATATTAATGAAGTATGGATAACGATACAAGGAGATTTCAGAGTCTATGATACATGGGAGGAGTCCATGGACGATCACACGATGTTATTTGTGAACGGTGTAGACTGGGATCGACGTTTGTACGAAAATGTACTTCTTGCAAATGATTACAAGGAAGCGGCTAATGCATTGCAGACGGCAGGATATGCAACAGACCCGGATTATGCATCTAAGGTCATTCATGTAATCGAAACGTATAAGCTGTATAAGTATGATAATTGACAATAAAGAAGGGGAGTGTCTGTATGGATCAATCATGGATACCGGAAATCACTACACCATTGAAGCAAGATATCATTCAAGTCCCGGAGGTAATTAGTCAGGCAAGCGGCATCAGAATCTTTGGGAAAAAAATTCGTTCCATTATTTTTACGACCGACATAGCCATCATTCGGAATACAAATGCTGATGCAGTCATTGCTGTTTATCCATTTACTCCGCATCCGGCTATCACTAAGAGTATTATTGAAGCAGCAGACATTCCTGTTTTTTCAGGAGTTGGCGGCGGATTTACTCAAGGAACTCGCTCAGTATATATGAGCTTGTTTGCGGAATCGCAAGGATCAATTGGAGTGGTGCTGAATGGCCCGACACCAATCGAAACAATCGAAAGTGTTTGCGAGGTAGTAGATATTCCTGTTATCAGTACGGTGACATCTAAATTTACACCTTTGGATGATAAGCTGGAAGCCGGTGTTACGGTTATCAATATCAGTGCCGGAAAAGATACAGCAGAGACCGTTAAACATTTCAGAGAGAAATACCCTGATTTACCGATTATCGCTACCGGAGGACCAACAGAAGCCTCTATCCAAGAGACCATTGATGCCGGAGCCAATGCTGTGACCTACACGCCTCCGACAAACGGAGAGCTGTTCAGTAAAAAAATGGCGAAATATCGTGAACAAGAAAAGAACGAAACAGAATAAGAGATTAAGAGAGCGAAGCTTTGGTTTTGTTCTCTTTTTTTGTTGTAAATAGGTTATAAAATTTTGAGGCTGTGGCCTTAATGATAGCAAGGGTGAGGGGAATATCGGGGACAAGCAGCTATCTTATTTTAATGAGCTAGTCGGTTAGGGTCAGATTCGCCTTATTGTTCAGAAGTTGGACGAGCTTGTTCAACTTTTCTACTTGTTTAGCTTCACGAGCAAAGCGACTCATTCAGCTTTTCTGATTAATTCTGATACAGCAATGAAGTAAACGATTTCTGAAATGTATCCTTTGTTTTATGAGAAAATTCTAAGGGTTGTTTTTGATGCTCTCTCTTGCTTTTTTCCTGTTTTGGGGGATAATAGGGATTATCAATTTTTGAGCTTATATATGGTCGTGATAAGGATGGCCGTCTCTACCCGGTACCGTAAATACCGGACTATAGGTGAAAAAGCGTGTTCGAATTTGAACCTCTTTTTTGCTTTGCAGAGAAGAGGTTTTTTAGGCTATAAAAGGATTATAAAATTTTTATGGCTGTGAATCCAGCGCTGCCAAGGGTTAGCGAGGAATCGACAGCGCACTGTCTAGCTTCACGAGCAAGCTTCTCTCAACAATAAGCCAAAACGTGTCTCGTGGTAAAGAACACCACGCATCAGTTTTTTTCTTATTGTTCGGAAGCTGCCAAGCTCGTTCAGCTTTTCTAACATTTTAGGAGGAGATTTTTCGGATGAAAGAATTAGTGGAAAGAATCAAAAATGATGGGCAAGTTCTTGGAGAGGGCGTTCTGAAAGTCGATAGCTTTGTGACCCATCAGGTAGATGCAGCTTTAATGGAAAAAATTGGTCAGCGGTTTGCAGAAGTATTTTCAGACCGGGGAATTACCAAGGTTGTGACAATCGAGGCGTCCGGTATTGCTCCAGCTATGTATGCGGCACAGGCATTAGGTGTACCGATGATTTTCGCTCGTAAAGCAAAGAGCTTAACAATGGACGAGGAATTGCTGACATCATCTGTTTATTCATTTACCAAGCAAGTGACGAGCCAAATTTCTATCTCTAAGAAATTTTTATCTAATGAAGATACAGTTCTAATTATTGACGACTTCTTGGCAAACGGTCAAGCAGCGAAAGGACTTGTAGAGCTGTGTCAGCAAGCAGGCGCAACGGTTTCCGGAATCGGAATTCTTATTGAGAAGTCTTTCCAGGATGGTAGAGCACTTCTGGAAGAAATGGGCTTAACGGTGGTTTCTTTAGCGAGAATTGCTTCATTAACCAATAATAAGGTCGAATTTCTTGAGGAGGATGCCTAAAAATGGAAAGCAGCAAACAGATGACGACAGAGCAAAAACAGACTGAAACATCGACAGCACAAAGTGCGGTTCTTGGACTGCAGCATTTATTAGCGATGTACGCAGGAGCTGTAGCCGTTCCTTTATTGATTGGAACTGGCTTGAACTTTAACACAGAGCAGATGACTTATTTGATTTCTATCGATATATTTATGTGCGGTGTCGCGACTTTGCTTCAGCTAACCGTCAATAAGTTTTTTGGTATTGGACTGCCGGTTGTTTTAGGTTGTGCCATTCAAGCTGTTGCTCCATTGATAATGATAGGTACTGATAAGGGTGTTGGAGCCATTTATGGATCGATTATTGCTGCCGGAGTATTCATTGTTCTGATTTCCGGTGTTTTCTCTAAAATCAAAGTCTTGTTTCCGCCGTTAGTTACAGGAACAGTTATCACGGTGATTGGTCTGACTCTTATTCCGGTTGCTATTGAAAAAATGGGTGGTGGTCTGGCGAGCGATCCTACATTTGGTTCTACAGATAATCTGTTGTTGGCCTTTACCACGATTGCACTGATTGTCATTATTCAAGTATGGGGAAGAGGCTTCATTCGTTCCATCTCTGTTTTAGTTGGTTTGGCAGGCGGGACTATTTTGGCCGCAGTGTTAGGAATGGTCAATCTTCAGCCGATTGGAGAGGCTACATGGTTCCATTTTCCTCAGCCGTTTTATTTCGGTACGCCAACATTCGATGTTTCGTCCATTCTATTGATGATTATTATTTCAATTGTCAGCATGGTGGAATCGACGGGCGTATACTTCGCATTAGGAGATATTACTGGGAAACACGTGGGGGAACAGGAGTTGAAAAAGGGGTATCGTGCAGAAGGCTTGGCTGTTATTTTAGGCGGTATTTTCAATACATTTCCTTATACTGGATTTTCTCAAAATGTCGGTTTGGTTCAGCTTTCAGGGATAAAAACACGGAAGCCCATTTATTTCTCTGCTTTTTTCCTGATTGTTTTAGGGCTGCTTCCTAAGTTTGGTGCGGCAGCACAAATTATTCCAGAGCCGGTTTTAGGCGGCGGTATGTTGGTAATGTTTGGTATGGTTGCTGTTCAAGGAATGAAAATGCTGTCTAAAGTCAATTTTGACAATGATAAAAACCTATTGATTATTGCGATTTCTATCGGCTTTGGTTTAGGCTTTAATATGATGCCGGAGCTTTTTGCAAAAATGCCTGAAACACTTACTATGTTTACAGGAAATGGCATTGTGATGAGCAGTATCACTGCGATTGTCTTGAATTTTCTTTTCAACGGAGTAAAGGCAGAGGATCAATCGGTCCCAGAATAAATAGATAGGCAGAGTGAAAATCCTTTGATTTTCACTCTGCCTTTTTTAGATAATAGGAAGAGACCCTTATTCCAGTAAAGAAGAAAGGAACAAAAAAATGAAAACCGAACGATAATATAAAAATGACGACTAATATTCGATATTTCTTTGACACTGCATCAGCGGGTTGCTAAAATAGAATGAGAAAAAAGGATGGAGAGGGATGGATTATGTCTACAGTAGTTTCTGTTATCATGGGGAGCACATCAGATTGGGACACGATGAAGCTGGCCTGTGATATTCTCGAAGAGTTTGAGATTCCCTATGAAAAGAAGGTAGTATCTGCTCATCGAACACCTGATTATATGTTTACATTTGCTGAAACAGCGAGAGAACGTGGAGTAAAAGTAATTATCGCAGGAGCAGGCGGGGCTGCACATTTACCTGGGATGGTTGCTGCTAAAACAACCCTTCCTGTGATTGGTGTTCCAGTACAATCAAAAGCCTTGAGTGGCTTGGATTCTTTGCTTTCTATTGTGCAGATGCCGGGTGGTGTTCCGGTTGCGACGACAGCGATTGGAAAAGCCGGAGCAACTAACGCCGGACTACTTGCAGTTCAGATGCTTTCCATGTATGATTTAGAGATAGCGGAAAAATTAAAAGAGCGACGTGAATCTCTTGAACAAATCGTGATGGAAAGTAGTGATGACCTTGAATAAGCCTGTATTACCGGGCCAGATGATCGGAATTGTCGGCGGAGGGCAATTGGGAAAAATGATGGCATTAAGTGCGAAAGAAATGGGTTTTCGAATTGCCGTATTAGACCCAAGCGTTGACTGTCCTGCTGCTCAAGTAGCAGACTGGCATTTATTGGCTGAATATAATGATTTAGAGGCCTTAGAGGAATTGGCTAACAGGTCTGAGGTTGTGACCTATGAATTTGAGAATGTAGATGTCGATAGTTTGATTCATATCCAGCATCTTGTAGATATTCCTCAAGGAACAGATTTATTGGCAATCACTCAGGATCGTTTGTTGGAAAAAAGCTTTTTGGAATCAAATAATATTGTAATCGCTCCTTATGCAACGATTGTCAGTCCAACAGATATTCAGGATGCAATTGATGGGATTGGCTATCCTTGTGTCTTGAAAACAACTCGCGGCGGCTATGATGGGAAAGGGCAGTATGTGTTGTATAGTCCTTCTGATTTAGCACCGTCAATGAATCTTTTAAAGGACGGAACCTGTGTCTTAGAGGCCTGGATTCCATTTGAAAAAGAAATTTCTGTCTTGGTCTCTGGAAATGGTCAGGGAGATATTGAGACATTCCCCGTTGTGGAAAATATCCATCGTAACAATATTCTTCACGAAACAATTGCTCCTGCAAGAGTGGATGATGAGGTCATCGAAGAGGCACAGCGAATTGCCAGATTGATTGCCAAAGAAGTCAATCTAGCGGGAACACTTGCTGTTGAAATGTTTTTAACTAATAATGGCGGTATTTACGTAAATGAACTGGCACCAAGACCGCATAATTCGGGACACTATACCATTGAAGCCTGCAGCTTTAGTCAGTTTGACACACACATCCGTGGTATCTGCGGGTGGTCCATTCCGTCAATAGAGCTTCTTTCCAATGCTGTTATGGTGAATGTTATGGGCGATGAAATCTATGAGACAATGGACTTTATTACGGAGAAAATGAATTGGCATTTTCATTATTATGGAAAGTCAGAAGCGAAGCCGGCAAGAAAAATGGGCCATATCACTATCTTAACTGAGGATATATTCGATACATTAGAAGAAATTTATCAAACCAGTATTTGGGATTAGGAAGGGATAAGACAATGATTGATCGTTATTCAAGACCGGAAATGAGAAATATTTGGACAGATGAAAACCGTTATCAAGCATGGCTGGAGGTAGAAATTCTGGCAGATGAAGCATGGGCTGAGCTAGGAGAAATTCCTAAGGAAGACGTGCAGAAAATCAGAGAGAATGCTTCCTTTGATGTTGCAAGAATCTTGGAAATCGAAGAAACGACCAGACATGATGTAGTTGCCTTTACGAGAGCAGTATCAGAAACATTAGGGGAAGAACGCAAGTGGGTTCACTATGGTCTTACAAGTACCGATGTTGTTGATACAGCTTATGGATATTTGTTGAAACAGGCAAATGATATTTTACGTAAAGATTTAAAGGTATTCACTGAAATTATTGGAGAAAAAGCGAAAGAACATAAATATACAGTAATGATGGGGCGGACACATGGCGTACATGCGGAGCCTACGACCTTTGGCTTAAAGCTGGCGTTATGGTATTCAGAAATGAAACGCAACATCGAACGTTTCGAACATGCGGCAAAAGGGGTAGAAGCCGGAAAAATCAGTGGAGCAGTAGGTACCTTTGCGAATATTCCTCCATTTGTTGAGGAATATGTCTGTGATAAACTAGGTATTCGTCCACAGGAGATTTCTACTCAGGTCTTGCCTCGTGACCTCCATGCTGAGTATTTTTCTGCGTTGGCATTGATTGCGACGAGTATTGAGAAGTTTGCGACTGAAATTCGCGGACTGCAAAAATCTGAGACAAGAGAAGTAGAGGAATTCTTTGCAAAAGGACAAAAGGGTTCATCTGCAATGCCTCATAAACGAAACCCGATTGGCTCTGAAAACATGAGCGGCTTGGCACGTGTCGTTAGAGGGCACATGGTTACTGCTTATGAAAATGTTTCTTTATGGCACGAAAGAGATATCTCTCATTCTTCAGCAGAACGAATCATTATTCCTGATACAACGATGCTATTGAACTATATGTTAAATCGTTTTGGAAACATTGTGAAGAATTTGACTGTATTCCCTGAAAACATGAAGCGTAATATGAATGCAACCTTTGGCCTGATTTACAGTCAGCGCGTGCTGCTTAAGTTAATCGATCATGGAATGACTCGTGAAGAGGCTTATGACTTGGTTCAGCCAAAAACGGCGTATGCTTGGGATCATCAGATGGATTTCAAACCGTTGTTGGAGCAGGATGAAAAAATTACTTCGGTTCTTTCCCAAGAAGAGCTGGATGATGCCTTCGATTATAACTACCATTTAAAGAATGTCGACACGATTTTTGACCGTGTAGGCTTATAATAAGCAAATCCCTCATTCAATGACAACTGTTGAATGAGGGATTTTTTTGTTGTGTATTGATAAAGAAGCGTCAATACTTGAAAAGAGGTTTGTGTTTTAGAAAGAAGAAGGGAGCCTGCTTCATTTATTTATGTTCGTCTCCCATTCTGATAGACAGTAATTATCCACCCGCATAGCGGGTGGCTTTTTAATAGCCCTAGAAGGGCTCATTACTTGCTGCTCCCTTCAAGGGAGCTTTTTAAGAGACCGCCAACCGCTATCTCTCTATTTTTTTCT
>NZ_JADOEQ010000025.1 GCF_016745255.1 Enterococcus sp. BWR-S5
AGAAAAAAATAGAGAGATAGCGGTTGGCGGTCTCTTAAAAAGCTCCCTTGAAGGGAGCAGCAAGTAATGAGCCCTTCTAGGGCTATTAAAAAGCCACCCGCTATGCGGGTGGATAATTACTTGCCTTATAAAAGTGCAAAAAGTTCAAGAAAAACATAATTGTCTTCTTTTCAGTAAGAAATGAGTGAATAGTTCTGTCAATGCATTTAGTATGTTCAATTCTGTTCCTGTATTTTATGCTATGCTCTAAATAGAATGTTTAGTATAAATTTACGTAACATCTATTATTTCATCCTATCAAGTGTGAAGATAATTAAAATGAAAACGCTTGTATTTTTGAACTGACTAAAAAATTAGGTGAAAGGGGAGTGCTATATATGGGAACAGAGCAGAATGACATCTTAGCACGATTAAGGAGTTTAAAAGAAAGGTACTTAACTGTAAAGCCGAGTATTTCAATTGGACGAGCATTAGCTTATACAGAAGTGTTTGAAAAATATGGCGATCTTCCGAGAAATATATTGCGAGCAAAAGGATTTCGGCGAGCCTGTGAGACAGCTCCAATGCTGATTCAGGACCATGAGTTAATTATTGGCCATCCTTGTGGGAAACCGCGTGCAGGAGCATTTTCTCCGGATACAGCATGGGAATGGCTGGCGGAGGAGTTGGATACAATTAGTACAAGACCGCAAGATCCGTATTTTATCAGCGAAGAGGATAAAAGAATCATGCGTGAACGATTGTTTCCATTTTGGCAAGGAAAATCATTAGCGGAAGAATGTGAAAAGGCCATTCGTAGCGAGAACGAAGAGTTATGGGAATTTGGAGCGGAAGCTTGTATTAGTGACCTCACGTATCATATGACAAGCGGTGGTGGAGATACCAGCCCGGGATATGACATTATTCTGTTTAAAAAGGGGATAAACGGAATAAAATCAGAAGCAGAAGAGTATTTGATGAATCTTATGAAAAAAGAAAATAAAGACGAAGCAAAAGTTGCTTTCTATGAAGCAGCAATAGAAACCTGTGAAGGGATATTAACATATGCGGCAAGGCTATCAGCGTATGCGTCTGAACTGGCAGAGAAAGAGCAAGAGCCAAAAAGGAAAGCGGAACTTGAGATGATTTCCAAAGTAAATGCCAATGTTCCTGCCAATCCCCCTGAAAGTTTTCAAGAGGCCTTACAAGCTATTTGGACAATCCAGTCTTTGTTTCTGATGGAAGAAAATCAATGTAGTACATCATTAGGCAGAATCGATCAATATGTCTATCCCTGTTATGACTCAGATATACGAGCAAACAAAATTGATAACGCAGAGGCGTTGGAATTAATGGGATGCTTCATTCTTAAATGCTCAGAAATGATTTGGTATACACCGGGAACAACTGCAAAGTATTTTGCTGGGTATATGCCATTTATCAATATGACTGTCGGAGGATTGAAGCGAGAGGGTGGGGATGGAACAAACGAATTAACCTACTTGATTATGGACGCGGTTGAAAAAGTAAAAGTTTATCAACCATCGTTAGCTTGTAGAATCCATAATCAATCACCTGCCAAATATCTGGATAAAATTGTTGATGTAATCAAAGCGGGTGTCGGAATGCCTGCTTGTCATTTTGATGATTCTCATATAAAAATGATGCTTTCAAAAGGTTTCGACAGTAAAGATGCACGTGATTATTGCCTGATGGGATGTGTTGAACCACAAAAATCAGGGCGGATTCATCAATGGACAGCCGGTGGATTTACACAATGGCCGATTACTATCGAGATGGTACTGAATCGAGGCGCGTTAAAATCTTATGGAGAGAAGCAGTGGCTTGATACAGGTGATCTACAAGCGATGACAACCTATGAAAAATTTGAAGCTGCTGTAAAAAGTCAATTGAATTACTTGATTGATCGAAACGCCGAGGGCACAACAATCATTCAAAAGATTTTTAGAGATATTACGCCTACTCCATACATGTCATTATTTGTGGACGGTTGCATGAAAAATGGTAAAGATGTAACGGCAGGGGGAGCAGTACTTTATGAAGGACCAGGGACTATTTTTGCAGGTCTGGGAACGTATGTTGACAGTATGGCTGCAATAAAGAAGCTTGTCTACGAAGAAAAAAAGTATACACTTATGGAAATGAAAGAAGCGTTGGATTGTAACTGGCAGGGTCATGAACAAATGTTACGTGATTGTCAAGAGGCACCAAAATATGGAAATGACGATGACTATGTTGATTATATAGCAGCAGAGGTAGTTGATTACACCGAAAAAAGGATGAACAGTCATAAATCTCTTTACGCGAGACAGATACATGGTACGTTGTCGCAATCTTTCAATACACCACTTGGTGAAATGCTAGGAGCAACCCCTAATGGCCGCTTTGCTTTCGCTCCTTTATCTGACGCAATGAGTCCGTCACAGGGAGCTGATACAAAGGGAGCAACAGCGGCAATTAAGTCAGTATCAAAAATAAATGTAGCATCTATGAGTCTGGGGATGGCTCATAATTTTAAAGTTACAAAAAATTCTTTGAATACTTCTGAAGGGAAAGCCGGAGTGATTACATTATTACGAACAGCTTCTTTATTAGGGAATGGACAGATGCAGTTTAATTGTGTGGACAATGCTACTTTATTGAGAGCGCAGCGTCATCCGAAAGAGTACCGAGACCTTATTGTGCGAGTTGCTGGATACAGTGCCTTTTTTGGAGAATTATGTAAGGAAGTGCAGGATGAAATTATCAGTCGAACGGTTGTTCAATAGGTTGACATTTTTTTGTATATCTAATCTTATCGGAAATAGAACAAGGTTGGTTAGTAATCAAAAAACTGGTCGGAAGTTGTTCGAGAAGACAATTGATGATGTAAGGATAATATATAGTTAACGGAGATAGATGTGTTGTTTTAGAATATGAACGATTAGAAACGAACTATTTTAGCAGCTATATAGAATATTTCTGATATAGGAGCTTGGGGAGAACCTCGAGCTCTTTTTTTGTTAAAAAAAAGAAAACTTTGTTTTTTTACTTTACCTGTCGTAGTAATCATGCTATTATAATTACAACGACAGACGTAGTACGATGGATGAAGTAATTTCGGAGGTGGTTAAATGATTGGAAGCGATGCAATCCGCGGCTATAATGACACGTTTATTTTAACCATTTTATCCGAGGGCGACTCTTATGGGTATGCAGTATCTAAAAGGATTAGAGAGATTTCTCAGGAAAATTATTCGATTAAAGAAACGACATTGTATTCTGCTTTCACAAGGTTGGAAAAGAATGGTTTTATTGCCTCTTATCCGGGACAAATTACGCATGGGAAGAAGCGGACTTATTATAAAATCACAGCATCCGGAAGAAATTATTTGAATGAAAAAATAGAGGAATGGCAGCTGACTAAGACGGTTGTAGAGTGCTTTATCAAGGAGGAAGAAGAATGAAGACAATTCGAGATTATATAGAAAGCCTGTTTTTGGGGATTCAGGAGACTCCTCAAATTCAGAAGCTGAAAGAAGATTTATTGGCAGGTGCGGAAGACCGCTACGAAGACTTAAAAAGTCAGGGGAAATCTGAAAATGAAGCAATTGGTGCAGTGATTTCTGAATTTGGAAACATTGATGAGCTTTTAGAAGAAATGAATATGAAAACAGAGTATAGCGAAGAAATGGGAAGAGAAATCGATGAAATCATGATTGATGAGGCAGAAACCTTTTTGAAGGTCCAAAAAAGAGGGGCGCTATTCATCTCGATTGGAGTCGCCGCCATTATCCTCGGAGCAGCGATGATGTTCGGGGCGCAGGCGTTATATGGCGAACGAATGGGTGAGGCTATTGGCTTTATTTTCCTTCTAGGCGGGGTCGCTATCGGTGTTCCTTTGTTTATTACAGCGGGGACCAGTATGTCAAATAATCGCAATTCATTGAATGATCGTCTGATTCCGGTTCAAGTAAAGAAGCTGGTAGAAAATAAAAAAGCAGATTTTCAGCGCTCTTACGTTTTCAGTATTTCTGCTGGAGTAGTGTTCTGTATTATTGCAGCAGCACCACTAATGTTTTTCACTACAATGAGTGAAAGCGAACGTTATGAGATGTTGGGGTTGGGTCTTACCTTGTTGCTCGTTTCAGCTGGTGTATTTCTGTTCATCTATGCCGGAGTAATCATGGGCAGCTTCACTCAACTGTTGAAGCATAAGTATTTCATCAGTGATGAAGACAAGCTGGGCCCAAAGGCAAAAGCTGAAAAGAATAAAAAAAAACCCGTTTTTTGGCTGATTATTGAAAAAGTCTATTGGCCAATCGTCGTCGTAATATTTCTTTCTCAAAGCTTTCTAATGGGGAACTGGGGAACATCCTGGGTTATTTTTCCAATCGCAGGTATTTTGTTTGGGATTTTTGAAAGTATTTTTACATCTAATTAAGTAAATAGGAAGAAAATTAGGCACAAAGAATGTTGACTGTCATAGTTAACGTTCTTTGTGCCTTTGCCTATTTAGTCAGGAAATCTTCTGTCCTTGATTTTTTTATTTGTATTTGTGACAGAAAAAAATATGTTTTTTCTTTTCAATTCTCAGTAACTGTGATATTATGATGCCAGCAATTAGGACAGATTCTCCGAAAAACCCTTTTGGGCATATAAATTGTTAGGAACACTAATTTATATCAAAAGGGAGAGAATAATAATGTTAAAAACTGTTTATCAACAAAAGAATTGGAAAAGGAACATAGCATATTTACTATCATCGCAGGCTATCTCTATGATTGGCACGATGCTGGTGCAGTATGCTATTATTTGGCATGTCACGCTGTCAACGAATTCCGGAACAATGATCGGATTAATGAGCTGTGTAGGACTCTTACCAATGGTGCTAGTCATGCCATTCGCCGGAACACTTGCCGATCATTACAATCGGAAATGGCTTGCGCTGATTTCTGATGGTTGTGTGGCTATCGCTTCTTTGGTAATGGCCATCTTGCTGACCTTCAATACCAGCTTGGAAAATAATATTCTATTACTGCTGGGAGTAACGTTGATTCGTTCTGTAGGGCAAGGATTCCAAACTCCGGCGATTTCCTCAATCATTCCCCAAATTACGCAAGAGAAATATTTAGTTCGAGTCAACGGAATTGATCAAACGATTCAAGCAGTTATGATGCTTGCCAGCCCTGCCTTAGCAGCGGTATTACTTACAATTTTGCCGCTATCTGGGATTCTTATGATTGACTTTGTCACGGCGGTGATTGGTATTACTATGATGCTCTTTAAAGTGACAGTTCCCGATTTGCAATCAAAAGGAAATAAAAAAATCAATGTCAGGAATGAAATAAGAGTTGGCATAGAGTATCTTCGTTCCCACAAAATACTGATTGCATTGATTGCTGCCGGTTTTCTGGGAAGCATATTTTCAACTCCGGCATCAAGCTTGGCACCCTTGCAGATTACTCGTAAGTTTAACGATGGTTTATGGCAATTATCCGCTATCGAGATTGGTTTTGCCTCCGGTATGCTGCTTGGCGGGGCTCTAATGAGTATCTGGGGCGGAATGAAAAATAGAATTAAAACTGTTGCTTTGGGTTACGCACTACTAATCATTCCATTTGTTATCTTAGGGCTTACCTCAACTTTCTGGTTTTATGGTGTAACAATGGTCGTGATTGGCTTTGTCGTTCCGATTTCTCGGACAGCTATGGTATCTTTTTTTCAAACGAAAACGGATGATGAACATATGGGACGGGTTATGAGCATAGTGACTATGACAATCAGTATTGCTTCACCTTCAACCATGCTTATTTTAGGTCCACTTTCTGATACGGTGTCCATTGATTTAATAATGGTCGTTTCAGGTGTATTAATGATTCCGCTTGTTTTATGGCTGCTGCTTGGAAAAAGCTTCCATTCATAGTGGAGGTGAAGCGAGCAGCTTAAATAGTAAAAAACTCCTTTCGATTAGATAACGGCTGACAGCCTCTATCTTGTCTATCGAAAGGAGTTTTTTGCAGAATGAAAATGGCATTTTGATGTACTTAGTGGAAATATAAGTATTTCTGCGTATTTACATCAAAAATCAAAAAAATCAATCTATTGTTCCCTGAAAATAGTTCGCATCGCTCTTTTTAAAGGGAAGTAAGCGAAGGATACAATAATGATTGTAGTCATTACATTCAGTACAGTGGCGAGAAGCATTGAAAAAGAGGCAGAGAAAGCGGCATTGAAGCTGCTGCCTGCAATCATAGCGAACGCCGTATTTTTTAAATGAGTCATGACAATTTTTGCCAGACCGGTAACAAATGCAACTGTAATCAGCTTCTTGAAGGAATCAATTTTATTATGGAAGCCGGCGATTGCCAATGCTGCTGCACCTCCTACGATGAAGCTTTCAATAAAGAAATAGGGGGCTTCTGCTGCAAAACCATTCATCAAATCAAAAATGGCAAAGCCTAAGCCTCCGGCAAGTGCGCCTCTGGGATAGCCCAACAATAACACCGCTAACAGAAGGACCGCATTCCCCAAATGCGCAAAGGCTCCTGTCGGTAACGGGATTTTCAGCATTGTGCCCAGAATCGTCAAAGCGGCGAAGAGGGCTATCAGTACGATGGAAAGGGTTGAATTCTTTTTCATTAATAGACTCCTTATGTTGGTTATTTATTAATCGGTCATTCGTTGATCCGCATGATTGTAAGCACCATGCCATACGTGACCTAAAAATGGGTTGATTTTTTGTCCGTTTTCAATGGCAGCAGCTACAAACGCTTTGGCTAGTCGAACGGAAGCTTCGATAGAATAACCTTTGGCTAATCCAGCGGTGATAGCTGCCGCAAAGGTACAGCCAGCTCCATGATTATAGTCTGTTGTAATCATCTCATGCTCAAGCAAGGTGAAATCTGTACCATCATAGAACAAATCAACCGCCTTTTCAGTTCCAAGACGATGACCGCCTTTAATTACGACATTATCAGGACCTAGCAACAGGATTTTCTTTGCGGCCTGCTTCATTTGATCGACTGTGGTTAAATCGCCCATTTCAGATAGGATGCCTGCTTCCACTAGGTTAGGAGTAGTAATAGTTGCCGTGGGTAATAGATGATGAATCATTGCAGCCACGTTCTCGGGCTGTAGTAATTCGCTCGTTCCCTTACAAGCCATTACCGGATCAATCACTATATTTTTCATAGCAAACCGGTCAATATATTTTCTGGTAATTTCAATGGCTTCTACAGTTCCCAGCATCCCTGTTTTCATGCTGTCTAAAGCACCGCCTGCAAAAATTGTTTTCAATTGCTTATCGACTAATTCAGGATCAATTGGTGTGACTGTGTGACTCCAGCCTTCATCCGGGTCCATCGTGACGATACTCGTCAATGCAGAGAATCCGAAGGTACCATACTCCTGAAAGGTTTTTAAATCAGCTTGAATACCTGCGCCTCCGCTAGAATCTGATCCGGCGACAGTTAATACTTTTTTAATCATGACAATTTCCTCCTTTGAGACATTCAACTTGAATATCTAGTATTGTATACCAGTTGTTTATTGACAAAAACAGCCAATTGGATTATTTTTAACTCATCCAATTTTTCGATCGGAGGAAGTTATGTGGCAATTAAATAGAAGAAAAGGTGTGCCCGTTTATCAGGAAATTACAGAGCTGGTGCTCTCTGCTGTAAAAAAAGGAGAGCTCATGCCTGGTGATCGCTTGCCGGCAGAAAGAAAGCTAGCCAGTCAATTGGGTGTCAATCGTTCAACTGTCGTTCATGCGTTGGAAGAGCTGGAGGATATGGGCTGGATTGTTCGAAAGCAAGGCAGCGGCTCCTTTATTGCAGAGGGGAAATGGGGCGTGACCTCTGCTGCTCGAACCGATTGGAAGCGGTACTTAGAGCAGAATGCTTTCAGTAAAACAGAGCCGTTTATTGAGGATATGAAGCAGGTTCTTCGTCAAAATGATAAGCAAGTAATTGATGGATATACAGGAGAGCTACCATTGGAGCTGATTCCAAGCTTTGATATTCCGCCTCTGACTTGGAAACAGTTTTTGGAGGAGGAACAGCAGGATGACTTTGGCTATTTTCCTTTGAGAGAATCAATTAGCAAGATGACTGAAGAGGAATATGGCCTATTATTAGAAAAAGAAACACTGTTGATTACTTCCGGCGCCCAGCAGGCATTGTTTATGATTTTGCAGGTATTACTGAGTGCAGGAGATGCTGTAGCCATTGAGGACCCGTCATTTTTGTATGCCCTGCCAGTTTTTCAGGCTGCCGGTATTCGCCTCTACGGTGTCCCTATGGATAATGAAGGGATTGAGCTATCTGCATTAGAGCAGACGATTCGACAGCATAGAGTGAAGATGGTCATGGTGAATCCATCCTTTCAAAATCCGACTGGGAAGGTGATGGGGAGAGCGCGTCGCGAGCAGCTTGTTCAGTTATGTCAAAGCTATCAAATCCCGATTATTGAAGACGATGTTTTTGGTCAGCTGAGACAGATAGCCAGTGAAAAAATCCCGCCGTTGAAGAAGCTGGACCCGGATAACGTTCTTTATATAGGTTCGCTCTCTAAAATATTAGGTTCAACAACCAAGATTGGCTGGTTGAGTGCACCGCTCTCAGTGAATCGCCAAATTGCGGAGGCAAGAAAAATTATGGATTTTTCATTGAGTATTTTTCCGCAGGTGCTTGCAACCATCGCACTGAATGATACTTCTTTTTATCAAAAGCTGGCTGAGCTGAAAAAGGAAGTTAGTGCCAGAGGAGAGGCCGTTTGCTCTATTTTAGAGGAGCTGGGTGAATGGCATGTAGAACGTCCTCAAGGGGGCTTCTATGTGTGGGCGACGTTTTCCAAAGGAAGCTTGAAGCAGCAAGAATGGCAATACTTTATAAAAGAAGCCTTGCTGATAGCACCCAGCTTTTTGTTTAGCGAGAAAAAAGATAGTATACGAATTAACTTTTCAAGAATTTCGAAAGAACAACAGCCGATGTTTCAAGAAAAAATGAAGAAGATTACCCAGCTGCTTTTGAAGAATCGAGAACATGACACCACAAACAGATAGCATCGCACTGTATCATAAAGATTGTGGGGATAACTGTTTACATGGCTAGGAGCGTGCTGCTGTAAGAGAAAATTTTGTAATCATTTTACACTTCTCTTCATTTAGAGATAATTGGTTCCCGAAGAATATGATAAAATAGTGGAGGAATGGAGGGATTTTGTATGAATGAGACAATGAACTTACTGCTAAACCGCAGAACATACAGAGATTTTGATGAGAACTATACCTTGCAGGAGGAAGAGCTGCAGCAAATTTTGACTGCTGCAAGACAAGCACCTAGCTGGATGAACGGTCAATTTTATAGCATTTTTGTGATTCAAGATAAAGAGACTAGGAAGCAGTTAGTTGACTGGAATCCGGGAAATCCGCACATGTTAAAAAGCTCAGTCTTTCTAATTTTTGTTGGTGACCTTCATCGGACACAGCTTGTCAGCGAAGCTTACGGGACGGAAAATGTCACTGGTGAAAGTATTGAGCCGATTTTAGTTGCTACAACGGATGCTTCATTAGCTCTTGAGAATGCAGTAATTGCAGCAGATAGTTTAGGCTTGGGGTCGGTCGTTGTTGGCAGCATTCGTAAACATGGAAAAGAAATCAGTGAGCTTTTAGCACTGCCGGAAGGAATGTTCCCTTTGTTTGGGTTGAGCATCGGTAAACCGGTTGTTGAGATGAAGGTTAAGCCTCGATTACCCGAGCAGGCAGTGGTTTATTATGACAAATTTACGCCGTATGATTTTTCATTAATAGAAGAATACGATGATACAATGGAAAAATTCGCGGAAGCGAGAGAAACGAAGAAATGGAGTATTAAATTTAGAGACTACTTCTCAGCACAGCCGACAATGATTATTGATCAATTGCTGGAGATGAAAAAACTGTTCCACCGCTAAGTATTCTGAGGAGTATTTTTTACGGATTACTTTCTTAAGCAATCAAGGAATGCTATACTGTTAAAAGAGAAAAAAACAAAGATAAAAGAGGTGTTTCATTCATGTCTTGGGAGCAAGTCTATGAACAGTGGATAAACGAAGAAAATTTACCGGAAGAAATGAAAAACGAGCTGAAGGAATTACATCAGGATCCTGAAAAGTGTGAAGATGCTTTTTATGCACCATTGGAATTTGGTACAGCTGGAATGCGTGGAATCATCGGAGCTGGGATTAACCGAATGAATATTTTTACTATCCGTCAGGCAACTGAAGGACTGGCTCGATTTATCGATTCACAGGATGAAGAAACAAAAAGAAGAGGTGTTGCGATTGCCTATGACTCTCGCCATATGTCACCGGAGTTTGCTATGGAGTCAGCAAAAACATTAGCACATCATGGTATCCCTTCATTTGTTTTTGAAAGCTTGCGTCCAACTCCGGAGTTATCTTTTGCAGTTAGATATCTGAATGCTTTTGCCGGTATTATGATTACTGCATCCCATAACCCAGCTGCATACAACGGCTATAAGGTATATGGTGCAGATGGCGGACAAATGCCGCCGGCAGATGCGGATGCATTGACTTCTTACGTACGTTCTGTTGAAAATCCATTAAAGGTAGAAGTTCTTGCAGATGAGCAGGTAGAAAACAGCGGGCTTATTTCGATTGTTGGCGAAGAAATAGATAACGCGTACCTGAAAGAGCTTCGTTCTGTGACCATCAATCAAGAGCTGATTGACGAAATGGGTGGAGACTTAAAATTGATTTATACACCGTTGCATGGTACAGGGAAGATGCTGGGAGAAAAAGCATTAAAGCAAGCAGGCTTTAAGCAGTTTGTTTTAGTTCCTGAACAAGCAATAGCTGATCCGGACTTTACAACTGTTAAGTCACCGAATCCGGAAGAACACTCTGCGTTTGAATATGCGATTCGTCTTGGTGAAAAGGAAAATGCGGATCTTTTAATCGCGACAGACCCGGATGCCGATCGTTTAGGTGCGGCAGTACGTCTGCCTGATGGTTCTTATCAGGTTCTTACTGGAAATCAGTTAGGTGCAATTATGATTCAATATATTTTAGAAGCCCATCAACAAGCAGGTACATTGCCTGAAAATGCGGTTGTCCTAAAATCAATTGTGTCCAGTGAATTGGCAACAGCTGTAGCTGAAAAGTACAATACAAAGATGGTTGATGTACTGACTGGCTTCAAGTTTATTGCGGAAAAAATTGAGCAGTATGAAGAAGACCATTCGCAAACCTTTATGTTTGGTTTTGAAGAAAGCTATGGCTACTTGGTGAAATCCTTTGTTCGTGATAAAGATGCGATTCAAGTGTTAGTATTATTGGCTGAAGTAGCAGCTTACTATAAAAAACAAGGCAAGACTTTGTATGATGGGCTGCAAGATATATTTGCAGAATATGGCTATTACAAAGAGAAAACAATCTCTGTTACCTTAAGCGGGATTGAAGGAAGTCAAAAAATCAAAGAATTGATGGCGAAATTCCGCAAAGAATCACCGAAGGAATTTGCCGGAACAGCAGTTGTAAAAACAGAAGACTTCAAAGAGCTGGTTAGCCGTTCAGCAGATGGACAAACAGAAAAACTGACAACACCGCCTTCTGATGTGTTGAAATATTATCTGGAGGATGGCAGCTGGATTGCTATCAGACCTTCAGGAACAGAACCGAAGATTAAATTCTATGTAGCAACAAAAGCAGCATCTGACGAAGAAGCAAGTAACAAGCTTGTTTCATTCGAAGAAGCAATCAATAAAATCACAGAGTAATGATAGCTGGTGATTGATGGGAAAGAGCGCAGGATGATTTGATCCCACGCTCTTTCTCTTCCATTCATCTATAATGGCAGACAACAAGGAAGGAGCAATGAAGATGGATATTGGATTTATAGGCGCAGGTCATATGGGTGGAGCGATGATTGAGGGGCTGTTAAAAGCTGAAGCAGTCACAGGTGAGAAACTATTTGTTAAAGGCGGCTCCAGCGGTACCGCAGAAAAGCTTCAGGAAAAGCTGAAATTTCAATTAGTTGATGACTATCAAGAGTTTGGAAAATGTAAAGTCGTTTTTATTGCGACTGGCGCGAAAATTGTACTAAGTATCTTAAAAGAACTGGCTCCTTTTCTTGCCGATGATAGTATCTTGATTTCAGTTGCAGCAGGACATACAACAAAAGAAGCGCAGGATGCACTAGGCAAGGGCTATGTTGTCCATGCAATTCCTAATACACCAGTTAGTGTAAATGAAGGCATGATTGGTGTTCATTATGCAGAAAATATTCCTGAGGAAGAAAAAGAGATTGCACGTAAGCTGTTGGAAAGCCTTGGAAAAGTTAGTGAAGTACCGGAAAGGCTGTTAGGAACAGTGGGAACAGTTGCCGGCTGCAGCCCTGCCTTTGTTGATATGTTGATAGAGGCGCTGGGAGATGCAGGGGTAATGGAAGGCTTACCAAGAGCCCTGGCATACGAAATTGTAGAACAAATGGTTCTAGGCTCCGCAAAATTGGCGATTGAATCAGGAAAGCATCCGGGGGAGCTGAAAGATGGCGTGACTTCTCCCGGCGGCAGTACAATTAAGGGAGTAGCTGCACTGGAAAAACATGGCTTTCGTTATGCTTTGATTGATGCGGTGAAACAAGCAAACAGCTAATTTGTCTTATAGTGAGTAATCGTTTGCTTTTTACTTGAAGCAATTACGCTAAAAATAAGCTGCAATTTCAAGCTGCATCGTTCAGTCCGGTTCATTCATTACCCTCATGTATATGGAAAGGCTGGTCACAATCTCATAGAAAGAGTTGAATTTTATGGAATTAACAGAAGACATTCAAAAGGTCAGTCAGCTGTATAAGGTTTTAAGCGATCCGACACGATTACGTATCCTTTTAATCTTGAAGAAGGGCGAGCTGAATGTGACAGCACTTGCTGAACAATTATCGATGGAGCAGTCTGCCGTATCGCATCAACTGAAGCTGCTTCGACAGAATCGAGTCGTTAAATCAAAGCGAGAAGGAAAGACGATTTACTATTCTTTGGATGACGATCATGTAATCGATATATTGACTCAGACATTTAATCATATTAACCATCATTAAAAGACGCAACCATTCGCTTGTTCCAGCTGAATTATTGTTCAGTTGAGACAAGCGATTTTTTATTCATAAAAAATAACTGTTATTTTGATTCGTAAGACAGACACATTTGGAGCTGCTATTCTACATAAAACTGAATGAAAAAGAATTTCAACGGATAAATCCAAGAAAATAAAAGAAAGGGGTAGTTTTTTATTTACGGGTTCGGTATACTAGATACATGTTTTATGAGAACAAAATGATAAAATTCTCATTTTTCGTTTTTGAATAGGGTAAATACTGGTATTATCAGTTGTATATAAATCAAACGGTTGGAGGAAGCAGAATGAAGGAAAAGTTAAAAATCGGCTTATTAGGTCTGGGAACAGTTGGTTCTGGTGTTCCGACCATTTTAGAGGAGCATCGTGAAAAGATTTCTCAGGTTACAGGGATGGACATCACTGTGAGTAAAGCACTTGTTCGTGATGAAAAGGAAAAGCAATACCAATCAGAAAGATTCGATATTGAATTGACAACGAACATTGATGACATCATCAACGATGAAGAAATTGATATTATTGTTGAATTGATTGGAAAAATTGAGCCTGCAAAAACCTACATCATGAAGGCCTTGGAAAGTGGCAAACACATTGTAACAGCTAATAAAGACTTGCTTGCTCAACATGGTAGTGAGTTGGTTGCTTTGGCACAAAAAAACCATTGTGACTTATACTACGAAGCAAGTGTTGCCGGAGGAATTCCGATTTTACGAACAATCGCCAACAGTCTGGCAGCTGATGATATTCAGAAGGTCTTGGGAATCGTCAATGGAACGACAAACTATATGTTGACAAAAATGGTTGCAGAAAAGCAAACCTATGAAGAAGCTTTGGCAAAGGCGCAAGAGCTTGGCTTTGCAGAATCTGATCCGACTAATGATGTCGATGGGATTGATGCAGCCTATAAGATGGTTATTCTCAGTCAATTTGCTTTTGGAATGAACATCAGTTTGAAGCAAGTCGACATTCGCGGAATTCGCGGCATCTCCTCTGATGATGTGGCGATTGCCTCTCATCTGGGCTATGAAATAAAGCTGATTGGTTCTTCTGAAAAAAATAATGGCGGAATTGCTGTGGAGGTAGCACCAATGCTTGTAGCAGCGGCTCATCCTCTGGCATCAATCCGAGACGAGTTTAATGCAGTGTTTATTTATAGTGCTGGTGTGGGTGAATCCATGTATTATGGACCGGGTGCCGGTGCCAAGCCGACAGCAACAAGTGTTGTCAGTGATATTATTACGATTGCTAAAAATGTTCGATTAGGTACAACTGGGCACATGTTCAACGAGTACCAGCATGATACGAAGCTGACCGCAGATGAAGAGATTTTTGGGAAATATTACTTCTCTATTGAGATGCCGGACAAACCGGGACAAATATTAAAATTGACGAAGCTTATGGCTGAAGCGAATGTTAGCTTTGATCAGCTGCTGCAGCAGAAATCAGATGGTACACGTGCAAAATTTGCGACAATCACACATACAATTAGTAAAGCTCAAATGCGAGAAGTAACCAAACAAATTGAGAAAATTACTGATTTCGAGCTATTAAACACATTAAAGGTTTTGGAGGGATAAAACATGTACGAAGGATTACTAAAACAATACAAACAATACTTGCCGATAACAGATAAAACACCCATGATTTCTCTTGCTGAAGGGAATACACCGTTGATTCCGTTAAACAGTTTATCGAAGGAACTAGGGATTACTTTATACGGAAAATACGAAGGCTTGAATCCAACAGGCTCGTTTAAAGACCGTGGAATGGTTATGGCTGTTGCCAAAGCAGTTGAAGAAGGTGCAAAAGCGATTATCTGTGCTTCAACAGGAAATACCAGTGCAGCAGCTGCCGCTTATGCAACACGTGCGGGAATCAAGGCGTATGTAATTATCCCTGATGGAAAAATTGCAATGGGTAAGCTTGCTCAGGCAATCATTTACGGGGCAGACATCATCTCTATTCCGGGGAACTTTGATGAAGCCTTGAAGGCAGTAAGAGATATCGCCAAGACAGAAGCTGTCGCTTTGGTGAATTCTGTGAATCCTTATCGTCTTGAAGGACAAAAAACAGCTGCCTTTGAGGTTTGCGAACAGTTAGGACAAGCACCGGATGTGCTGGCGATTCCTGTAGGAAATGCCGGAAACATCTCTGCTTATTGGAAGGGATTCAAGGAATGGCATGACCGTCAAGGCACTTTCTTGCCTAGAATGCATGGTTTCGAAGCAGAAGGAGCCGCGGCTATCGTTAAGGGCGAAGTGATTGAACAGCCTGAAACAATAGCAACAGCCATTCGTATCGGTAACCCGGCAAGTTGGAAGCTGGCAGAAGCCGCACGTGATGAATCAAAAGGGTACATCGATAGCGTAACCGATGAAGAGATTTTAAATGCGTATCGTAAAGTAGCTGCACAGGATGGCGTCTTTATTGAGCCTGGGTCTGCTGCATCTCTTGCAGGTGTTATTCAGCATGTGAAATCAGGAAAAATCAAACAAGGTGAAACAGTTGTCGCTGTATTCACCGGGAATGGCTTGAAGGACCCGGATACAGCGATGAGTGCTGTAGATGTATCGATTTCTAAAATGAGTGACCTTGAGGAAATGCGTCTTCATTTACGTAATGGAGTGGCGAAACTATGAAGATAAGAGTTCCGGCAACCAGTGCCAATCTGGGGCCAGGCTTTGATTCCTGCGGTATTGCACTATCACAGTATTTAAGTATTGAAATCATCAAAAATGCAGATGAATGGGAAATTCAGCATTCTCTAGGTGAAGATATTCCAAAGGATAAAACGAACTTATTAATACAAACGGCATTGACAGTGAATCCTAAGCTGTCACCTAAGCTATTGAAAATGACGTCTGATATTCCGCTTGCGAGAGGTTTAGGGAGTAGTTCAAGTGTCATTGTAGCTGGGATTGAATTGGCGAATCGGTTGGGAAATATGCATCTTTCACAGAAGGATAAGGTGCAGATTGCTACAGAGATGGAGGGGCATCCCGATAATGTTGCTCCTGCAATCTGCGGAGATTTTGTCGTAGCCAGCTATGTAGATGGCGAGGTTCGTTTTGTGAAGCATCATTTTCCAATGTGTGATGTGATTGCCTATGTTCCGGATCATGAGCTGTTGACACATGAAAGTCGCAGTGTTCTCCCAGAGTCTATGTCTTATCCTGAAGCAGTACAGGCGAGCTCTATTGCCAATGTGATGATTGCAGCAATCCTTAATGGGAATCTGCCTCTGGCGGGAGTTATGATGGAAAAGGATCGTTGGCATGAATCACACCGCGATCATTTGGTTCCTCATCTTAAAACAATTCGTGATCTTGCACATGTTTTAGGTGTTTACGGTGCATTTTTGAGTGGGGCGGGGCCAACAATATTGGTTTTGTCGCCCGAAGAGAAGACGGAGCAGATGATACAGGAGCTTGAAAAGCTCCCTGGAAAAGCATCTATCCATTTACTATCTATCGATCAGGAAGGCGTACAGGTTTTCTAAAATTAGAAAGGCTGCGCAAACAATAAGTTCGAGACAGACTCGGCCTATTGCTGAAGAGAGCTGGCTGCTAAAGCTGGAAGCATCCCAATGCGCTCCTCCCGATATTTGATAGCACCAGAATTATAGCTTTAAAAACGTTATAACAGCTTTACCAATAAAAAAGCTGCGGCTGTCTTCCTAAATCAAGCGATAATTTCTTGATTTAGGAAGATGCTCCGCAGTTTTTTATTATAGATTGAGAGCTGAACAAGCTCGTTTTATTTTTCTTATTCGTCTGTTGTAAAATAGCTGTGATCCTCTAAGTGTAGTGCACTTAGAATCATTGCTGCTGTTTCTTCGATTGACAGAGAAGCTACATTGATCGTTACACAACCGATTTTTTCATAAAGCTCGGCAGCATAAGCCAGCTCTTTTCTGATTTTCTCGATATCTGAATAAGACGTATTATCAGGTAAACCATAGGCTCTCATACGTTCTTTTCTAATACCGTTCAAGATATCCGGATCATTCGTCAAACCAACAATTTTAGAAGCGTCTACTTCCCATAATTCTTTTGGCAGATGTGCTTCCGGAATTAACGGCAGATTGGCAACCTTCAAATTTTTATTTGCTAGAAATAGGCTTAACGGTGTTTTGGACGTACGTGAAACGCCTAGTAATACTACATCGGCTTCAAGGAAGCCTCTTGGATCTTTACCATCATCATATTTAACAGCAAACTCCATTGCTTCGATTCGATTGAAATAGTTCTCGTTCAGATGATGAAGGGCACCTGCTTCTCCGGAACGCTGCACCCCTGTAAAGCGTTCAATTTCTTCAATAGGTGATGTCAAGATGTCAAAATGATAAATAGCATTTTCTTCAAAAAACGCCAATGCTGTTTTTACTAAATCTTTGCTGATGATTGTATGGAGAACCATCGCATTTTCACGTTTTGCATCTTCCAAGGCTTCCTTCAGGCGGCTTTCTTCCTTCACAAAAGTTTTTCTGTACAGGGAGAAATCAATTGAAGGGAATTGAGCCATGATTGCTGCTGCGAGCTTAGAAGCAGTCTCTCCGGCAGAATCTGAGATGACAAAGATAGTAACAGTCTTAGTTTCATTATTTTCCATTAAAAACGACCTTTCTTGATTTTTTGATGAGTTTATTATACCATACCAACAAAGAAGTTATTCGTAATAATTTTGATTTGAGAAGGAGAAGGGAAAAATGGCGCAAGTAAAATCCAAGGTTGAAGAGTCGCTGGATGTCATGAAGGCTAATGGACTAAAGTATACAAAGAAACGTGAAGCGATCATTACCTATCTAATCAAACGGAATCGCTATATATCAGCAAAAGAAGTCTATGAATTCATGAATCAAGAATATAAAGGAGTCAGCTATGACACCATTTATCGGAATCTCCATGATTTTGAGCGAATGGAGCTGCTAGAAACAACGGAATTGAATGGCGAGAAGAAATTTCGCTTTCATTGCAGCCAGCATTTAGAGCATCATCATCACTTCATCTGCGTGGTCTGTGGAAAAACCAAAGAAATTCATATGTGTCCGATGACTTATTTTGAAGATCAGTTGAATGGCTGCACAATCGAAGGACATCGATTTGAGATATTGGGCAGATGTGAAAACTGTCAATAGCTTTCAGAAAATAACAAGGTGATTCTGATAAAACGAAATATTTTCTGCTTATTTTCATAAGAGAGGTTGACGTTAAATTTACCTTTCGATATAATGTAAAAAGGACAGTGTTCTATTTATGAAGAAATAATTTGTAAATAAGAAAAACGGTTACTTTTTAAGCTCGGAGGGAGGGAATTACAATGTCAAAAACTGTCGTTCGTAAAAACGAATCTCTTGATGACGCTCTTCGTCGCTTCAAACGTTCCGTTTCAAAAGCGGGTACTCTACAAGAATCACGTAAACGTGAATTCTACGAAAAACCAAGCGTAAAACGTAAGAAGAAATCAGAAGCTGCTAGAAAACGTAAAAAATTCTAGTCTCTGATGAAGTGGAGCTGGTTGTATGTCATTACTGACAACTTTGAATGACGATATTAAAACTGCGATGAAGGCAAAGGATAAAGAAACTTTATCTGTCTTACGTATGTTGAAAAGCGGTGTTCAAAATGAGCAGATCAAAATGAACCGTGACTTGAACGGAGAAGAAGAGTTGGTTGTTTTATCCAGAGAAATGAAGCAACGCAAAGATTCTTTATTAGAGTTTGAAAAGGCGGGACGAGAAGATCTTGCAGATAAAGCAAAATTTGAAATTACAATTGTTGAGAAGTATTTGCCTGAAAAGCTAACTGAAGATGAGCTTCGCGAAATCATTCAGTCTGCAATTACAGAATCAGGAGCTGCTTCCCCAGCTGAATTTGGGAAAGTGATGGGTCTGATAATGCCTAAGATATTAGGTAGAGCAGATGGCAACTCAGCGAGTGCAATCGTCAAAGAAATGCTGAAGAAGAATTAAGATTAAAGGCTGAGAATCATTGATTCTCAGCCTTTTCGTCTGTTTTGACGGCAAGGTCCATCGGTTTTCCCTCTTTCATGTCTTTTTAAAGCAATCTAAATGAATTTCCCCTGCTGTCTGCATCAAATAATTAAAGTTTGACAAAAAATACCCAGCAAATACCCAGCATAAGATGATAGGAATTTTAATCATTTACTGTGCTTCTTTTTTAAAAAAGAAGAATATGGTATCATTACAAGGAATGAATATAAAAGGAGCTGGACTTTTTTTGACAGAAAATGAAAATCAGGCAATTTCTTTAGAAATCAAATTGACCGATTCCGATGATGCGAGTATGTTGTTCGGAACACATGATAAGCATTTGAAATTTTTAGAAGAGAATGGCGCAGTGGTTATTAACACACGAGGAGAGACGATTCAGATTATTGGACTTGAGGAGAATGTCCATATTGTGGAATCAGTTTTCCGTGCCTTACAAGAGTTAATCAAACGAGGAATTAAAATAGGAACACCCGATGTTGTTACTGCATTGAAGATGGCGAAGAGCAAACAGCTGGACTCGTTTATCGCGATGTACGAAGAGGAAATTTTGAAGGACCATCATGGTCGTTCAATTCGAATCAAAAATGCCGGGCAGAAGAGATATATTGATGCTGTGAAGCAGCATGATGTTGTTTTTGGTGTGGGACCAGCCGGTACAGGGAAGACCTACTTAGCTGTTGTCATGGCTGTTGCTGCACTGAAGAAAGGCGAGGTCCAGAAAATCATTTTGACCAGACCGGCAGTTGAGGCAGGAGAAAATCTTGGTTTCTTACCGGGAGACTTAAAAGAGAAGGTCGATCCTTACCTGCGTCCGGTTTACGATGCCCTTTACCAAATTTTTGGTTCTGAGCATACGAATCGCTTAATGGAACGCGGCGTGATTGAAATTGCGCCACTTGCTTATATGCGTGGTCGTACATTGGACGATGCCTTCGTTATTTTAGATGAAGCGCAGAATACGACAGTCGCTCAGATGAAGATGTTTCTAACTCGTTTAGGGTATCAATCAAAAATGATTGTTAATGGAGATACTAGTCAGATTGATTTACCCAAAGGTGTAATCAGCGGATTAGTGCATGCCGAGAAAACCTTGAAATCAATTAAAAAGCTTTCGTTTATCCATTTTGAAGCCGGCGATGTTGTCAGACATCCGATTGTAGCAGAAATTATTCAAGCCTATGAAGAGCAGAAAAGAGATTCTTGAGATTTGTTGATAAGGAAGGAGTGATATACTTTTGAAGCAATGGTTGTTGAAGATACGGGACAAGCTGGGAAAAGCATTTATTCCGGTTTTGTTAGTTAGTTTTTCATTACTTATATTTGCGATTATTTTCAGTAGTGTTTACGAGAAGAAGGTGGCTATTAAAGAAGGCCAGCTGGCAGATACGACAATACGAGCAAATAAAAATATTGAAAATACATATGAAACGGATCAGAAAAGACAGCTGGCTGCAGAAGCAGTGACTCCGGAGTATACGTTTCAGGAGGATACTGCTGAGACACAGCATGATCGAATTGAAAAACTATTTGATTTGATCGGTACAGTCAATTCTAAAATAGATAAGGATTATGAGAAACAAAAATCCGAAGCAAAAAAAGATGAAACGATTCCTCAGCCTACAAATGAAGAACGTGTCGCTGCGTTGAAATCTGAGTTTGAAAAGCTGGATCAGGATGAAGTAACGCTGTATCAATCGTTTCCGAGTGTGTTCTATCAAAACATATTTAATCTAAGTTCAGAACAAATCGCTATCGTTGAAACAGAAAGCCTTAAGCTGATTGATGAAACGATGCAGAATCATGTACGTGAAAACGAGCTGTCTGAAATTCGTCAGAAAGCCATTAACAAGATTCAATTTCTGGACGTGGGTTCAAGCATGCAGCAACAGATTCGCTATGTCGTTAATGCGGGAATCGTTGTCAATGATTTTCCAAATGAAAAGAAAACTGAAGAGCTGCGGCAAAGCGCACGTGATGCTGTACAGCCGGTAATGATTTATCAGGGAGAGATTATTGTTCGTGAAGGAACGCAGATTGACTCCAAAGCAATTGAGAAGTTGAAGCTTTTAGGGATGATGAATCAGAATCCCTCAGCTTTTCCGATTGTTGCGTTGGCATTGACGATTCTTTTCCAAATTGGTGTTCTGCTGTTCTTTACTAAACAAATGAACCATGAGTATACAAGACGCTCCTTTGTTCTGTTTTATGTCAGTGCAATGTCGTTGAGTATTTTATTGATGAAGTTCTTTCAGATTTTCCAAAGTGAGCAGCTGCTTTATATTCCGTTATTTTTCCCAGCAGCATTTGTGCCGTTGGTTTTAAGCTATTTTGTCAATCGACGAGCGGGAATTTTGTCTGCTGTATTTCAAGTGTTTTTTGCTTTGTTTGTCTTCTATGACACGATTGGTACCAATACGTTAACAATTATTCTGGTCACCTATCTGTTTTCAGGAGCCTTGGCGGCAGTGGTTAATCGAACGAGAGTCAGCCAACAGGGCTGGACAGCAGCCGTCTGGGTTATCATCTTCCCTGTTGTTTTGGCTTTTATTCTAGCCATTTATCAAGGGATGAGCTTATTGGATGCTAAAACAATTACGTTAATCATCTCAACCTTTGCAGGAAGTGTGCTGGCCTTTCTTCTGACAATTGGTCTTCATCCGTATATTGAGTTGGTCGTAACCGATGATAGTATGATTATTCTAAATGAGCTAAGCAATCCAAACCATCCGCTTTTGAAGCAGTTGCTGGAGGAAGCACCAGGGACTTATCATCACAGTATGATGGTTGCCAATCTCAGTGCAAATGCTGTTGCCGAAATTGGGGGTCGTTCATTATTGACCCGTGTGGCCTGTTATTATCATGATATTGGTAAGATTAAGCACTCAAACTTTTTTGTTGAGAATTTACCTTCCGGTGCAGAAAACCCGCATAATTTCCTTTTGCCTGAAGACAGTAAACAAATTATTTTCGGTCATGTGATTGACGGTGCTAAAATATTAGAGGACTACAACATGCCGCAAATGGTGATTGATATTTGCCGTCAGCATCATGGTACAACATTGATGAAATTCTTCTATATGAAGGAAAAGGAACGTAACCCTGAAACAAAAGAAGAAGACTTCCGCTATCCTGGACCGAAGCCTCAAACAAGAGAAGCAGCAATTGTCAATATTGCCGATACCTGTGAAGCGGCGGTTCGAGCAATGACAGATCCTTCCAATCAAAAAATCAAAGAGTTTGTTCATTCGGTTATTCAGGAACGGATTTCCGATGGGCAGATGGATGAATGTGGATTGACAATGAAGGAGATTCGTTTGGTTGAGAAATCTTTAATCAATGGGTTATGTAGTACCTTCCATTCCCGAATCAAATATCCAAAGATGAAGGATGAAGCGGAACGAATGAAAGATGAACAAGAAAAGAGAGATGTTTAATGGACATAACGTTTATTGATGAAACGGAAAAGGTCTCCTCTGAGCATATAAAAGAGGTAGAAAATCTGCTGCAGTTCGCAGCAGATTTTCTGGATATTCCGGATGATGCAGAGCTATCTGTATCATTTATGGATAATGAGGGGATTCGTGTAATCAATCGTGATTACCGTGGCAAAGACACCGCAACAGATGTTATCAGCTTTGCGATGGAGGAAGAGGGCGCCGGAGAGATTCCAATCATTTTTGATGAAGACGAGGATGTTGTCTTTCCTCGAAATCTTGGAGACCTGATGATTTCTATTGAACGTGCAGAGGAGCAGGCGGTTGAATACGGGCACTCCTTTGAAAGAGAGCTGGGTTTTCTGGCTGTTCATGGATTCCTGCATTTGAATGGGTATGACCATATGAATGAACAGGATGAAAAAGAGATGTTCGGGCTGCAGAAAGAGATATTGAATGCCTATGGCCTTGAAAGATAAACAGACAGAGAAAAATAAGCATTTTATCACCTCGTTGGAGTTTGCTATTCAAGGGATTCGTACGGTTTTTAAAGAAGAGCGAAATATGAGGACCCATGTATTGATGGGGGTATTGGCTATCATTGCAGGCTTTCTATTTGGGTTACATACAATGGAATGGCTATGGCTGCTATTTGTGATATTTCTGGTATTGATTGTGGAAATCATTAACACTGCTTTTGAGAATGTAGTAGACATGTGTACAGACTTTCACTTCCATCCTATTGGCAAAAAGATTAAGGATATGGCAGCCGGAGCGGTGTTGATTACCGCTTGTTTCTCAGTCATTGTTGGCTGTATCATTTTTTTACCCAAGGTCTGGCAGTTAGTTGAAGAATATATTTTAATGAAGTAGAAAAAGCTTGAAAAGAGAGAGACATCGACAGGATTGAATTGTTTTAATAACGACTGTCGATTAGAAGGAGGATGTAATGACCGAAGCACATAAATCCGGTTTTGTGGCAATTGTTGGCAGACCCAATGTTGGGAAATCAACCTTGTTGAACAGAATTGTCGGGCAAAAAATTGCCATCATGAGCGATAAGGCTCAAACAACTAGAAATAAAATTCAAGGAGTGTATACGACACCGGAGGCTCAGTTAATATTTATTGATACACCTGGAATCCACAAGCCTAAGCATCGCTTAGGGGACTTTATGGTGGAAACTGCGTATAGTGCAATCCGTGAAGTGGATGCCGTATTATTCATGATTAGTGCCGATCAAAAAAGAGGAAAAGGGGATGATTTCATCATTGAGCGCCTGAAAGGGCAGAATACCCCTGTTTTTCTAGTCATTAACAAGATTGATAAGGTACATCCTGATGAGCTGCTGGCGATTATTGAAGATTATGCCAGCCAAATGGAATTCGCCGAGGTTGTGCCAATCTCAGCTACAGAAGGAAACAATTTCGATCGCTTAATGGAGATTCTAGTGGATCGAATGCCTGAGGGACCTCAGTATTTCCCAGAGGATCAGGTAACAGACCATCCGGAATACTTCATCGTTTCCGAGCTTGTTAGAGAAAAAGTCTTACTTTTAACAAGAGATGAAATTCCCCACTCCGTAGCTGTAGTCGTAGATTCGATGAAGCGTGATGAGAATGATAAGGTGCATATCCAAGCGACAATCATTGTTGAGCGAGATAGCCAAAAGGGCATCATTATCGGAAAAGGCGGAAAAATGCTCAAGCAAATTGGGACAAAAGCAAGAAGAGATATTGAGCATCTGTTAGATGACAAGGTCTATCTGGAGCTATGGGTCAAGGTACAAAAAGACTGGCGAGATAAAAAAGTTTATCTTCAGGATTTTGGTTATAGAAAAGAAGACTATTAATGAGCCTTCAAAGCATAGGAACAGCCGAAATGGTCTGAGCCTGTGCTTTGATTTTTTATTTCTGGTGAATCCAGCAGCAGTCAGCTGACTACTAAGGTAGTTTGTGGTGGAGTTTAAGACTGCCCCTCATAAGAAATTAAATTGGAGAAATATAGTTGCTGTTCTTTTTTGTATTGTTTGATAAAATAGGAAAGGAAGGCGGTGAAAAAAATGGTATTAGGGGAAAGCAAAGGCTTGGTTCTTTTTGCAAAGGACTATAAGGAAAAGGATAAGCTGGTTAAAATATTTACTGAGTCTTTTGGAAAGCAAATGTTTTTTATTAAGAATGCCCATCGTAAGAATAATCCTTTGGTACCTGCGTTGCTGCCGTTTACACAAGCTGTCTATATCGGGGATTTCAGAACCGAAGGATTGTCCTTTATCAATAGCAGTAAAGACGTGCAACCATTTTTAGCGATTCAACAGGATATTTTCCTCAATGCATATGCAACGTATATTTTGAATCTTGCGGATACAGCAATTGAAGATAGGGTGTACGATCCTGGTCTCTTTTCTTTTAGTCTGCAAGCCTTGGAATTGATTGATGAGGGGAAAGACCCTGAGGTGATAACCAACATTTACGAGATACAACTTTTACATAGATTTGGTGTAGCAATCGATTGGCGGAGCTGTCGTGTTTGTGGGCAAACCCATGGCCGTTTTGATTATTCCTCGAAATATAGCGGCGTACTTTGTGAACAGCATTGGCCGATGGATCAGCATCGATACCACGGCGATCCTAAGGCAATCCACTTTATTCGACTATTTTCAGCGGTTTCCTATGAAAAGCTGAATAAAATCGAGGTTAACACTGAAATAAAAGCGGAGATTCGTAAAATTATTGATGAGCTGTATGATGAATATGTCGGTATCCATTTGAAAAGCAAAAAGTTTATAGATCAGATGAAGACGTGGGAAAATACACTCAAAGAGAAGAGGGAAGAGCATGACAACTAGCGGCTATTTAAAAAGTGTTATCTACACAGCGCCTGAATGTTGTGATGACTTTCCTTTTCATTTGCCTGCCTTATCTAATCTTAACGAGCTGATTTTTGATCAACCAATTACTTTTTTCATTGGTGAAAATGGTACTGGAAAATCAACCATCATGGAACTACTGGCTGAATTGATGGGGATGAATTTGGAAGGCGGATCGCGGAATCAGCTGTTTTCAACTTATGAGGAATCGAATGCCTTAGTTGAAGCGTGTCGACCGGTGCGGTACCCAAATCATCCAAAGGATTACTATTTCTATCGCGCAGAATCTTTTTATAATTTGATGACAGATATAGAAAGGACTGGTTCTACCGCTTTTGAAGGAAGCCTCCATCAATTTTCCAGAGGGGAATCCTTTTACGAGCTGCTTTCCAATCGTTTTTTTGGAAAGGGAATCTATCTTCTTGATGAGCCGGAAACAGGGTTGTCACTGAGTACACAGCTGAAGGTAATGGTTTTATTGAAGGAGCTGGCCGATGACAACGCTCAATTTATCATTGCGACGCATTCTCCGATTTTGCTCTTTTTTCCAAAGGCCAAAATTTATGAGTTTACTGAAGCTGGGATTAGTGAAAAAGCACTGGAAGAAACAAAACTCTATCAAGAATGGGCTATGATTTTCGATCGAAAGGACCATTTTTTTGAAAAACTCTTTGCAGAATGAAAAATCATTTGACAACTCTATTAGAACGCCTTATTATTGATAGTAATGAAATACGTATGTTGATAAAGAAGAGTAGGAAGGTTATTGTGTGAAAAGCGATTTCGGGAGAGTGGAAGCCGAAACTCAATCCTTTTGAATGGCACTTTTGAGTACGCTGAATGAAGCTGCTGATTCTATGAATCAGAAGTAGGGTGGAACCGCGAATGAATTTTCGTCCCTATGTCTCTCTGGAGGCATAGGGACTTTTTGTTTTTGTGCAGGTAAATCAGAGAAAAGAGTAACATAATTATTCTGTTTAGCTGGTTATTACGTGAGTAAATGGAAACAGTGTACGTGTTTAGCAGATATGAAAGAAACGGGAGGAAAAGAAATGAAGCAGAAATTAACTTTACAGGACATGATCCTAACTTTGCAGAAATTTTGGTCATCAAATGGCTGTATGCTAATGCAGTCCTACGATACGGAAAAGGGGGCGGGAACAATGAGTCCGTATACGTTCTTACGGGCGATTGGACCAGAGCCTTGGAATGCAGCCTATGTTGAGCCGTCCAGACGTCCTGCAGATGGTCGTTATGGAGAGAATCCAAATCGCTTGTATCAGCATCATCAGTTTCAAGTGGTCATGAAGCCTTCTCCTGAAAATATTCAAGAGTTATATCTGGAAAGTCTGAGATTATTAGGAATTGAGCCGTTGGAACATGATATTCGTTTTGTTGAGGATAACTGGGAAAACCCGTCAATGGGTTGTGCCGGCTTAGGTTGGGAAGTATGGTTGAATGGGATGGAAATTACTCAATTCACTTATTTCCAACAAGTAGGCGGCTTACCTTGTAAACCAGTAACAGCAGAAATCACTTATGGCTTGGAGCGCTTGGCTTCTTATATCCAAGAGGTAGAGAGCGTGTATGACTTGCAGTGGACAGAAGAAGTAAAATACGGCGAAATCTTTAAGCAGCCTGAGTATGAGCATTCAAAATATTCCTTTGAAATCAGCAATCAGGATATGCTGTTGGAAAATTTTGATAAATTTGAAAAAGAAGCAAAGCGTTGTATTGATGAAAGTCTTGTTCACCCGGCGTATGATTATATTTTGAAATGCAGCCATACCTTTAATCTTTTAGATGCCCGTGGTGCAGTTTCTGTCACTGAGCGTGCCGGTTATCTGGCACGTATCCGTAACATGGCACGTGCGGTTGCAAAAATCTTTGTAGCAGAAAGAGAAAAGCTGGGTTACCCGTTGTTAAATAAAGAACATACTGAGAAAGGAGCTGAATAGACATGGCCCATAATTTATTATTGGAAATTGGTTTGGAAGAAATGCCTGCTCATGTAGTGACACCGAGTCGTTTGCAATTAGAAGAGAAAGTCGTGAAGTTTCTAGACGAAAACAATCTCGGCTATGAATCTGTTCAGACATATTCAACGCCAAGACGATTGGCAATCCATATTACTAACATTCCTGAAAGACAAGAGGATACACAGGAAGAGGTAAAAGGACCAGCCAAAAAAATCGCGCAGGATGAAGCGGGAAATTGGTCTAAGGCTGCAGAAGGCTTTGTTCGTGGTCAAGGACTGACAACAGATGCCATTACATTCAGAGAGCTGAATGGCGTAGAGTATGTTTACGTAACAAAGTACGTTCACGGAAAAGAATCTAAAGAAGTGCTGCAAGGCTTGAAAGAGGTCATTCTTAGTTTGACATTCCCAGTTACGATGCATTGGGCAGACTATGACTTTGAATATATCCGTCCTATTCATTGGATTGTAGCATTATTAGATGATGAAATTATTCCATTTGAAATCTTAGACGTAACAACTGGTAATGTTTCAAGAGGCCACCGCTTCTTAGGCGATGAGACAAGCTTTGCTCATGCGGACGAGTACGAAGAAAAGCTTCTTGAGCAATTCGTTATTGCTGATCCGGCGAAGCGTCAGGCAATGATTGTTGAACAAGCTGAGACTTTGGCAGCTAAAAACAGCTGGGCATTGGATTTAGATGAAGAGCTGTTGGAAGAGGTTAACAACTTAGTGGAGTACCCGACTGTTTTTATCGGTAATTTCGATGAAAAATACTTATCGGTTCCTGATGAAGTATTGGTTACTTCGATGAAGGAGCACCAGCGCTATTTTGATGTTCGAAACGAACGTGGAATGCTGCTTCCTCACTTTATCGCTGTCAGAAATGGGGATAACGTTCATTTAGAAAATGTTATTAAAGGGAATGAAAAGGTCCTTGTCGCTCGTTTGGAGGATGCAGAGTTCTTCTTCAATGAAGATAAAAAACTATCGATTGACGCCTGTGTGAACAAGCTGAAAAATGTTACCTTCCATGAAAAAATTGGTTCTATCTATGAGAAGATGCAGCGTGTATCAGTGATTGCCGAGATTATCGGAAAACAGGTAGGCTTAACGGAAGCAGAGCTGACTGATTTGAATCGAGCAGCTCAAATCTATAAATTTGATTTAGTAACAAATATGGTAGGCGAATTCCCTGAGCTTCAAGGGATTATGGGTGAAAAATATGCGTTGCTGCAAGGAGAAACACCAGCTGTTGCTCAAGCAATTCGTGAACACTACATGCCGATTTCCAGTGAGGGAGAGCTGCCGGAATCAATCATTGGTTCTGTCTTGGCTGTTGCAGATAAATTGGATAGCGTTCTGACCTTCTTTGCAGTTGGCATGATTCCGAGCGGTTCGAACGATCCGTATGCACTACGTCGTCAGACATATGGCGTTATCCGTATTGTAGAAAGTAAAAAATGGCAGTTCCCGTTAGCGGAGCTGCAAAAGGATATCGATAATCAAATCAATAGCGATATCGAACGTTTTGGTATCCAGCTGACAAGCGGTCAAAACGAAGTTATTGATTTTGTTAAGGCACGGTTACGTCAGCTGCTGTTAACAAAAAATATTCGCCATGACATCATTGATGCGGTTATTTCTGCGGATCAGAGAGATATGATGAAGCTCTTTGCTTCTGCCATGATTATTAGAGAACACTTGGCAGATGCAGATTTCAGACCATCCATTGAAGCATTGACACGTGTCTTGAATCTGGCGAAGAAAAGCAGTGAACTGTTTGGTGAAGAGGTGACTGTTGAAGCGAAGCTCTTTGAAAATGATTCTGAAAAAGCACTGCATAAAGCAGTAAACGATGTAGAATCCGTGTTTAAAGACAATACTATGGCTGAAAATTATCAGGCATTGGTAGGCTTGAAGCCATTAATTGAGAACTATTTTGACAACACGATGGTTATGGTCGATGATGAGCAAGTGAAAATGAACAGACTGGCGGAATTGACTCGTATCGCCCGCATGGTTCTATCATTGGCAAGCTTGGATCTGCTGAATGTAAAATAGAAGCTGGAGAGTTTGTTAAACCAAGAGCGGGAAGAGAATGCTCTTGGTTTTCCGGACTCTCTTTTTATGTAATTCGAAAGAGTGTAGGAGGATAAAGCAATTGGAAATTAGAAGGTATCAGGCAGGCACGGATTATGAGGCTGTTCTTTCTTTGAGTGAACGATTAGCAGACTTCAATCTGCCTAAGAGAACCAATAAAGAGACATTAGGAAAACAGCAAAAAAGCTGGTTGGCTGAGGATTTAAAACAGCAAGCTGAGAATAGTAATAGTCATTGGTGGGTGTTGGCAGACGAAGATGAAGCTATTGGCGGTTTTTTAGAGATAACTGTTGAGACGGATTGGCTCACGGATGAAAAACAAGCATATTTATCGAGAATCTGTTTAGGAAAAGAGAGCGAAGGGCAGGGCTATGGTAAGAAACTGATGAATTATGCAGAGGAGTGGGCAAGAAAGCAAGGCTATGCAGGTATCAGTTTGATGGTCATAGCAACAAATCAGCATGCAGTATCTTTTTATCAGCGCCTTGGTTATGAAATTGAAACAATGAAGTTGCGAAAGCAGCTAAACTAAATAAAAAGTGGTTCAGCTATCAAGAAGATAGGTTGAACCACTTTTTTAAGTTTATTTTCTATTTTGCTGTTTTCCGGCATTACGACCACTATTTGTTGGTTTTTTATCCAGTTGGACAGCTTCTTTCTCAGGCGTAACATCTTTAATTGGTGTAATCACCTGTTTTGGCGGATTTTTCTTCATTTCTTCCGCAACCTGTGCTTTGATTCGAGGCTTCAAAAGAATATTAGTGATAAATGTTTGTATACAACTGAAGACACCACCGACAACCCAGTATAAAGCGACACCTGCAGGAGACTGGAAGGACATGAATACAATCATTAAAGGTGAAACAATCAACATGGATTTCATTGTTTTCTTCTGTTCTTCGGGAATACCGATTGTTGAGATATACCCTTGAATCAAGTAAGCTACACCGGCCAGAACAACAAAGACAATACTTGGTTGTCCTAGATTAATTCCAAAGAAGCTGGCATCACTAATTCCTTCAGTATATCGTGCTGCAAAGAACAATGCTGAGAAAATCGGCATCTGAATCAATAGAGGCAGACAGCCGATACCGCCCATCATGCTGACATTGTTTTCTTTGTAGACACGCTGCATTTCCATTTGCGCTTCTGCTTGTTCTTCTCTTGTTGTCGCTTGCTTCAATTTTGCTTGAATGACATCAATTTGCGGTTTGATTGCCTGCATTTTTTCTGTTTGAATCATACTTTTCCGTGATTGGTTTAGCCCAATCGGTAAGATGATTAAACGAACAATGATTGTGATAACAACAATTGCCCAACCGTAATTCCAGTTAAAGTTATCAACCAGATATGTAATCATCGTGCTCATCGGTCGAACTAAGTAATTATAGACGAAGCCTTCGCCTGTAGGTTGTCCGTCACTGCCTGTTTTTACACAGCCAGATAAAAATAACATTAATGTGATAAGTCCTGATCCAAGTAGCCATTTATTAAATTTCTTCATAAAATTCTTCCTTTTTCTAAAATTTGCACAAATTTAACTATACTTTAAATCCACTGCTTTTTCAATAATAATTCAGAAAACTACAGGAATCTTATTGAATATCCGTTGAATCAATACAAATAAGGGAGTGGGTAACCGTTAGTCCACTCCCTGTTTTTTCTGTATGAGAATAAACAGATGTTTCAAGCATTGGAACTTTTCAATGGTATACGATATTTACTAATTTGTGACTTTGAATGACTTGTAGTCTTCAATTAAGGGATCGTCTTGAATATCCACATACGTAACACGACCAGCTGGCGTGGGTGAATCTTTGATTTTTTTTATAAAAGCATCCATAGCATCTAGTGAACCGACAGCTTCAATCGATACAGAGCCGTCCTCTTCATTTCGCACAGTTCCGGTGATTTCCAGCTGATCGGCAACCATTTTTGTTGTATACCGAAAGCCAACACCTTGAACACGACCTTGCACATTCATCCTGATTTTTCTCATAGTCAACCCTCCGTTACTCAATTATCTAAATCAATGATAGCGTTTTTTTCATAATCGTTCAAGTTTTCTCTCATTGTTCAATTTGAACCATGGTATAATAGCAAACGAGGTGACGGCATGAAAGAAATCACATCCAGTAAAAATGAATGGATTAAAGCGATAAAAAAATTGCATCGAAAAAAACAGCGAGAGGAAATGGGGCAATACTTGCTAGAGGGGTTTCATCTGGTGGAAGAAGCAATCAATTATTCGGCCACTGTAGAAGCGATTCTTGTAACGAAGCGTGGATTGGCGGAATGGCAGGAATGGATTGAGCAGCAAGAGACGGAAAAGCTAACGCTTGTCAGCGATGAAGTAATGAAAAGTCTGTCTGATTTGCCTACTCCGCAAGGGATTATGGCTGTAGTAAACATGCCCTCTGTCGAAGCGGAAGAACAGCTTGATTTGACTGGTTCGTGGCTGGCACTGGATCAAGTACAAGATCCGGGAAATGTAGGAACTATGATTCGAACGGCGGATGCTGCCGGTTTTTCAGGAGTCATTATGGGAGAGGGCGCAGCGGATATTTACAGTACAAAGGTGTTACGTGCGATGCAGGGCAGTCATTTTCATTTGCCTATCATTCGCGGGGAGCTTTTGCCGTTTATCCAAAAGTTTAAAGCGCAGGGAAGCGCAGTGTACGGAACGGAGCTCAACGAGGCAGCTGTTCCTTATTCAACGGTATCTGCACAGGAAAACTTTTTGTTGATTATGGGGAATGAAGGCAACGGGGTAAGTGAGGAAGTGTTGGCTCATACAACGGAGAACCTGTATATTCCAATCAAAGGGAAAGCCGAGTCGCTAAATGTTGCGATTGCTGCTGGTGTATTGATGTTTGCATTAAATGCGGAATAAAAGAAGGAAGTGAGTGGGCCAGCGATGATGCCCGCTCTTTTTTTGCCTATCGATTAAAGCCCAGACTTCAACTGAATGAATCGTTTTTTCTTAGGCAACTTAGAGGAAAAAATGAAAAATGAGAGAGTGCTTGAGAAGAATGAGAAGCAGTTTCTTGTACGTTGGCTATCAAAAGAGTGGGGATGTGAAAGCAGGAGCAAAATGGCTGCTTGTTTTCTATTTATGGCAATTATTTAGCTCATCGAATGCGTATGACAAATGATAGAAGGGGTGCTCAAAATTAGGAAAAGATAAAAAGTTGAATCGATTCAAAAAAGCGGTTGCAAATAGAAAAAAGAACTGCTAGAATATATTTGAATCGATTCAAGTAATATCAACTATTTTTTTAATCAATTAGTTAGGACATTAAACTAACTAATGAGATATGGAGGAGTCCTAATGAAATTTATTGACAAGTTATCTGAGAAATTGTTGCCTGTTGCTGCGAAAATCAATAACCAAAGACACCTAAGCGCCATTCGAGATGGATTTATTATCACCATGCCATTAATCATGGCAGCATCTTTTTTCATTTTACTGAATGCGGTGGTCTTTTCAAATGCTTGGGTACAGCAATTTGTTGATTTAAGCTTTTTGGCAGGGTTGGCTGGTATTGTAAACAACGGAACGATGGGGATTTTAGCAATTTTAGTTTGTTATAATATCGGCTTCAACTTAGCCACCTGGTATGCTTCATCTGGAAAAATCGAGAATAAAGGCTTTAGTCCAACACATGCAGGCGGACTAAGTGTTGCATTGATGTTTATCATGATTCCATTGAACAGCACGGTTACATTAGCTGATGGAGCAACTGCAGAAGTGAGTGGTGTGTATCTTCAGTCATTAACCTCTTCTTCCGGTCTGTTCTTAGCAATGCTGGCGGCGTTGGTGGGAACTGAACTGTTTGTTCTATTTTCTAAAGTAGAAAAGCTGCGCATCAAAATGCCGGAAAGTGTACCGCCGGCTGTGGGTACATCCTTCAATTCGTTGATTCCGGAAGTATTGGTTATTATTATTTTTGCTATCGCCGTATTTGTTTTAGATAAAACAACTGGCCTGACTGTTCCGGAGGTAGTGGATGTTATCATTCAAACGCCATTGAAGGGATTTGTACTTTCTGCCCCTGGTATGCTGTTCATTCAATTCATTTCTGATACGCTGTGGGTATTCGGAATGCACGGTTCAAGTATTCTGTCTCCAATAAAATCCGCACCAATGCTGGCGGCGATTCAAGAAAATATGTCAGCCTTTGAAGCTGGAACAGCAATTCCAAATATTGTAACGGAACCATTTGTAGGCAGCTTCGGTTTACTTGGAGGCGGAGGCTGTATTTTACCATTGATTATCGCCATTTTTATTGTTTCAAAAAGAAAAGAACAAAAGGATGTTGCAAGACTAGGTCTGGCACCGAGCTGTTTCAATATTGCAGAGCCGATTATGTTTGGTCTACCGGTAGTAATGAATCCAATCTTTATGATTCCTTGTGCATTGATTCCTTCTATTAATTTGATTATTGCCTATTTTGCAACAAGTGTTGGGTTAATTGGAAAAACAGTTGCTGCTGCGCCATGGATTACACCACCTGTGTTCCAAGCATGGATTGCAACTGGTGGTAATTTGCCGGCAGCAATTTTGGCATTACTGCTCTTCATTATGGATATCTTACTCTTCATTCCATTTATCATGGCGAGCAATAAAGCTAAAGGTCTGGAAATCGCGTAATATTATAGTAAGAAGCGGAAAGGAACAAGTAAGATGAGCTATAAGAATCCTGACAGAACGATTCATGAGCGTGTAGAAGATTTACTGAAGCAAATGACAGTAGAAGAGAAGGTTGGACAAGTTAATCAGCATTTATATGGGTGGAAAGCTTACGAAAAGGACAAAACAGGCTTTCGATTAACAGACTATTTCAAGGAACATGTTCGCTGGGGGCAGGGGATGGGTGCACTATATGGATTATTTCGTGCTGATCCCTGGTCAAAGGTGAATCAGTTGAATGGCATACCTGCTGAGGATAGCTGGAAGGTAGCAAATGACATTCAGGATTATGTAATAAACCATTCAAGATTGGGGATACCTGTGTTACTAGCTGAAGAATGTCCTCATGGTCATCAAGGACTGGGCAGTATTTCTTATCCGACGAATATTGGGAGAGGAAACTCTTTCAATACGTCACTAATTGAAGAAACCTCTCGATTGATGGCGGAAGAGCTTGCTGCGAAAGGTGTTCATCTGGCGCTTGTTTCTTCCCTTGATTTAAGCCGCGACCCGCGCTGGGGAAGAACAGAGGAGTGTTACGGAGAGGACCCCTATGTGGCAGCTGCATTTAATCGCTCAATCATTGCCGGATTTCAGGGAGACATGATTAATGATCATCAGGCATTTGTTCATCAAACGGTAGCAGAAATTGACAGAAAGCCGAATCAGCTGGGCGTAGTATTAAAGCATTGTATTGCTCAAGGAGATGGACTTGGCGGTCATAACTCCGGTGCTGTGACTATTGGGCAACGTGAATTTATGGAAATATATTACCCATTGTTGAATAGTGCAAAAAATGCAGCTGGAATTATGGCAGCTTATAATGACATCGATGGTGTTCCTTGTCATACGAATCAACAGCTGTTTCAGGAGCAGTTGCGGACAGCTATCGGTTATCAAGGAATCGTCATGGCAGATGGGACAGCCTTGGATCGACTAAAACCAATTTACGGATCAGATGAACGAGCTGCCGGGCAAGCCTTACAGGCGGGGATTGATTTAAGCCTTTGGGATCGAACCTACTTGACCATTGAGAATGGACTCAAACAAGGCGTTATTCAGATGGAGGCGTTAGACCAAGCGGTATATCGAATCTTGAGCCTCAAATTTATGCTGGGTCTTTTTGATCGTCCGTTTACTGAAAAACCGGAAACGAATTATAAGGAACGAATTTACTGCTATCAGAAAGGTAATCAAAAGATGGCTGCAGAAAGTATGACTTTGCTGAAAAATGAAGGGCTGCTTCCTTTGACGGACAGCGGAGAGAAACTGGCGGTTATCGGTCCCAATGCACACGCGCTCTACAATCAGTTAGGAGACTATACCGCACCGCAGACAGATGAACAGTTGGGCAAAACTATTTTTACCAGTGTCAAACAGGCTTTCTCTCGCTCGCAGGTTGCTTATAGTCAGGGCTGTGATGTACGTGATGAGCAAAATCAGGAAACCTTAATAGAAAATGCTGTTGAGCTAGCCGAAAAAAGTGATAAAATTATTCTTGTACTTGGCGGTTCCAGTGCTAGAAATTTTGACATGGAATTCTTTGCCAATGGTGCTGTTTCTTCAAAAGGGGTCAATATGGACTCCGGAGAAAATGTAGATGTTGCATCACTTTCTTTAGGTGGGAAACAGCTTGAATTGTTAGCTCGCTTAAAGGCAACAGAAAAGCCGATTATCACAATTCTGGTTCAAGGACGTCCCCATGATATAGAGACTGTCTGCCAGCACTCAGCTGCGGTTATCTCTGCCTGGTATCCGGGACAGGAGGGCGGTCTTGCTTTAGCACAAATTCTGACTGGTACTGTCAACCCAAGCGGTAAACTCAGTATTAGTTATCCGCGCAGTAGTGGACAATTACCGGTTTATCATTATCAGCGAGATATTGCGATGAATGAGAATTACTATGATTTATCCGGTGCACCGTTATTCCCATTCGGTTATGGAGAGAGCTTTACGACATTTTCTTATGAGAAATTGACTGTGCTGAATCCAGAAGTGACGAAGCAAGCGCTGAAAGATGGAAAGAAACTCCAAGTAGAAGTCACAGTGAAAAATACTGGTCAGTATATAGGGAAGGAAACAGCTCTCCTTTTTGTGAAACTTCATGGTGGGGATGTTATTCAACGAAAGCAGTTGCTTCGCGGCTTTGAAAAGGTTGAACTTTCCCCTAATCAGGCTGAACGGATAAGCTTCAAGCTTGGGGTTGAAGAGCTGGCATATTGTAATAGTCAAGGCGCTTTTGAGCTGACAGATCAGGTGACAATTAGAATCAATGAGTTAGAACAATTAATCAGCTTCGAAAATAGCTGATAACTAGGAGGAACAACAGGTGGCCACTATACAGGAAGTAGCAAAGGCGGCGCAGGTTTCGGTAGGCAGTGTCTCTCGATATTTGAATGGACATACATTGCGTCCGGAAAACATGGAGCGTATTCGAATAGCAATCGAAAAACTGAATTATACAGAGAATCTTTGGGCAAAGGGTTTAAAAAGCAATCAAAGCTATTCGATTGGCCTGCTGATGAACAACATGCAGAGTCAGTTCAGCTCTTCTGTAGTGGCAACGATTGAGGATGTCTTTGAGCAGGAGGGTTATGGTACACTGCTCTCCGGCTATCGAGATGACGCTGAGCAAATCGAACGCAAGCTGGATTTCCTGCTTTCACGTGGTGTGGATGGATTAGTTGTTTTTGGTGCTGAGCAAAGCTGGCCGGGGATTGAAAAAATTGAGAGGCTTGATATCCCCGTTATTTCAGCAATCACACCATTGGAGTATCCCAATGTGGACTCTATTTTATTGAACAATCGGCAAAGTACGGCGGAGCTGGTTCGGCGTATTCTGGCACAGGGACACCAAAAAATCGGCTTTATTGCAGCGCCTCAAATTGATTATGTAGCAAAGGAAAGACTGCGTGGTATTTATGATGCCTTTAGCCAGACGGATGTTGTGTTAGATGAGCGCTACATCGTCTATGGTGATTACTCAAGAAAAAGCGGGTATGCGTGTATGGAAGAGCTGCTGCAGCTTGAAGAAATCACTGCTGTATTTGTCTGTAACTACAATATGTCGCTAGGCGCATTAGAGGCTATCTACCAGCATGAAATGAAGATCGGAACGGATATTTCCTTTGCCAGCTACGATTATTTTGAAGCCAGCGATATCTTTTATCCCAAGCTGACTGTCATCAAGCAGCCAGTAGCCGAGTTTGGTACATTGGTTGCACAGCGGATTTTGCAGCGTGTCAAGGATCGAACGACAGCAGCCGGACAGCAGTTTATTATTGAAAATGACATTCTTTGGCGGGATTCAATCAGCAAGCGTTAATTCAAACAATGACAAAGGTGAGACGAAGGATGAAAATCAGGCAGGACATTGAAGAAAACAGCCAAACGCAGCAAGAAGCCTACGGAGAGCTTCCTTTAGAAGTAAAAAGACAGCTGGAACAGTTTCAGGATGACAAGCTAGGTGTCATTTTTCACTGGGGCTTGTATGCTGTAGCGGGGATTGTTGAGTCGTGGCAGCTTTCTGAGGAAGATGATTGGGCAAGGAAAAAACCTTGGCGAAACGATTTGAATCAACTTAGACGAGATTACTGGCAGTTAGAAGAAAGCTTTAACCCACAGAAATTTTGTCCGGAGGACTGGGCTGTTCTGTGTAAACAAGCGGGATTCAATTACATGATTTTTACAACAAAGCATCATGATGGCTTCAATATGTATGATACACAGGCTTCAGAGTATAAGGTATCAGGGGAGCACTGTCCGTTTCATACAAACCAACATAAGGATATATTTAAAACGGTAGTTGACGCTTTTCGCAAGGAAGGTCTGTCTATAGGTGCTTACTATTCAAAAGCAGATTGGTCAAGTCCGTTATACTGGGAGCCTGAAAGCAGACCTGTCGGCAGATACGCCAGCTATGATCCTTTAGAAAAACCGAGGAAATGGCAGAAATATCAGCAATTTGTTTTTAGCCAACTGAAGGAGATATGTAGTTCCTATGGGGATATAGATATTCTATGGCTGGATGCAGGTTGGGTCAATTCGGCGAATAATGAGTATCTGGCAATGGATGAAATCATCCCTCAACTAAGAGAAAAACAACCGCAGTTAATTGTGGTGGATCGCACGATTGGAGGAGCCTACGAAAATTACGTTACGCCGGAAAGAAAAGTGCCTGACACTCTACCGGAAAAGGTATGGGAGAGCAATATCCCTTTAGCGAAAAACTGGGGATATGTTCCAAATGATGAGTATAAATCATTTGAAGAAATTTTATCACTTTTAATTAAGATTGTTTCCAAGGGAGGAAACCTTCTGTTAGGTGTTGGACCCAAGCTGGATGGGACGTTGCCGAAAGAGGCTGTTTCGTTGCTGGCGCAGTTAGGCGATTGGCTTCAAATATATGGTCAAGGGATTTATGGCACAAGAAAGAACAGTGTATCGCAAATCGATCATTGGTACTTTACCAAAAAGGGTCAGACGATTTATGCGTTTCATTTTAATAAAGAGACAGAGGCAGTACCGGAACTGTGTCTTGACGAACTGGCAGTGGATGCGTCAGTAGTAACGGTTAGCGGTTTAAAGAGCAATGATAGGTATTTAATTCAGAATGGCAAAATCCAACTAACTGAGAAAGACCAAAGGGAGTTTGTCACTGGAATAGAAATTCAAATAGGAACAGAGGGATAACAGAAATGAGAGAATTCTCAAAAGCATTTTTATGGGGTGCAGCAGCTTCAGCACCGCAAACAGAAGGACACAGCTTGGAAAATGGAAAATCTGCTTCAACTTGGGATGAATGGTTCAAGCTGGCGCCTGAAAAATTTAATGAGCAGCAAGGACCGAGTGATACATCAAATGTTTATGAGGAGTATAGCAAGGATATCCAGCGTATGAAGGAACTGGGGATGAACTCTTATCGAACATCGATTGCCTGGACACGTTTGCTTCCGGATGGACGTACAGTAAATCCGGAGGGTACTGCTTTTTATAAGGCCTATTTTTCTGAGTTGAAAGCAAATGGTGTCGAGCCAATTATCAATCTTTTTCACTTTGATTTGCCTTGGTGGCTGATGGAAAAAGGTGGTTGGGAGATACGAGAATCAGTAGAAGCATTTGCTTTTTATGCAAAAACTGCTTTTGAGTTGTTTGGGGATACAGTCAAGTATTGGACAACCTTCAATGAGCCGCTAGTTCATATTGAATGTGGGTATTTATATGGTTTTCACTATCCGGCTATTGTCGATTTTAAAAAGGCTGTTCAGGTGGGCTACCATACTCTAATGGCACATGTGCGGGCAGTAGAAGAATTTAGAAAGCTGCAAATTGAGAACGGGCAAATAGGGATTATCCTCAACATCTCTCCCGCGTACCCGAAAAGTCAGTCCTCAGAGGATCTCAAAGCCAAGGAATTAGCTGATTTATTCAATACCAACAGTTTTCTTGACCCAGCAGTCCATGGGGAAATACCTGAAAAACTCATTACTGTTCTAAAAGAGCATGAGCTGACACCAGTAACTGAAACGCAGGATAAAGAGCTGATTAGACAGAACACAGTAGATTTTATCGGTTTGAATTACTATCAGCCAAGAAGGGTGCAGGCACCAACTACTGTTCATTTTCCCGCTGAAATGCCTTCAGATTTCTATATCCCTTATGATATGCCTGGAAAACGCATTAATCCTTACAGAGGATGGGAAATCTATCCAGAGGCTCTATACGATGTTGCTGTAATGATGAAGGAACAATACCGGAATATTCCGTGGTATGTTTCTGAAAACGGCATGGGTGTGGCTGAGGAAGAACGGTTTATGGATGAACAAGGAATGATTCAAGACGATTATCGTATTGAGTTTATGAAAGAGCATCTTCGAGAGCTCCATCGAGGAATCGCAGAAGGAAGTAATTGCTTTGGCTACCATACATGGACCTTTGTCGATTGCTGGTCTTGGTTAAATGGGTATCGAAACCGTTATGGCTTTTATCGCGTGGATCTTGACAATCATTTTGAGCGAAGCTTGAAGAAGAGCGGGTTGTGGTATAAAGAGCTGATTGAGAAAAATGGATTTTTAGACTGATTTATCAGTATACTTACTAACGAAAAGAAGGTGTCTTTGCGCTAATGCAAAGACACTTTTTAACGTCGTAGGATTTTTTGAAGGTTTCGGCGTATGTCCATAATAAAAAATGAATTATTTTCATTTTATATAAATATCAAATTACATCTTTTAGTTATATTTAAAATACTAATTGACTGCTTGAGTTTGTTGGTGTTACAGTTTAATTATACTATTAAAAGGAGTGGTGGAAAATGAAATGTTGGAAGTTATTAGCGTCTATGAGTGTTATTTTTCTAGGAGGGGTAGTTGGTTCTTCTGCAGCACAAGCAGAGAAACCAACCGAGAACTATATTCAGTTTTCTAACACAGATTTACTTGAACAAGTATTGGCGTATAAAGGCAGAAACTACATTGATAACAAATATGCGACAGATGTTGAAAAATTTGAAATAGAGTTTGCTTATGCAGCGAAGGAAGAATCATTAAATGTGGATTATGAAGCAGAATTAAAAAAACTTGAAGCTCTTTTGGCTGAACTAGATAGTAAGTTGTCTAATGGCGAGCTGTCAAAGGAAGAGTATGACAAAGAAACAGAAAAAATTGATTTGCAATCTACTGCATTTTATGAGGAAAAAGAGCAAAAGCTTGAGCTCTTGGCAAGTGAATATGAGCAAGGTATAACAAGCTTAGATAAAACACACGTAGAAGAAAGTGATTTTTTAAATACCTATGGCTTGGTTCATAAAAATGTTTTGCCAACCATTGAAGTAATTGATTTGGATTGGTGTCAAACCTATAATAACATTGCCGGATTTGAAAACTTTGAAAATGTGAAGAAAGTAACTGGCGAATTTGGTGCGAGCCCAATTCTTGATATTCGTCCGTTTAGAGGAATGACTTCGTTGGAGTATGTAAGAACAGCGGTTTCCGGCGTTGTTAATTTGGACGATTTCAAAAACAATACGCAATTGAAAGTATTGGAGCTGTACACTGTGGGTAATTCAATTGGTGACGAGGGGTGGCAGGCTCCCTATACCCAGCCATTACTAACAGATATTTCTGCACTATCTGAGTTGTCTCAGTTGAATAGGGCCGATATTTCAACTCAAGGTATCTTAACACCTGTAACAATGAAAAAGGATACAACAAGTTATCAGTTGTATGATCCGATTATCTTATCCTCTCAGTTTGAAGGCGCCCAGCTTACGTATTGTACATTTGACAGTAATGGGACTGAGAGTACAAGAAGTAATGAAGAGCTCGTTTGGTCTGGCTTAACTGGTAAGGAAGAGTTTCTAGCGTTTGAGTTTGATATTCAAAAGGGAAACTTCTTTTACTCTGGAGAAGGACAAATTCCGCTTCGTTGGAAGTAAAATATTGTTCGTGTTTTTCTGTGATGATAAAGTGAAAGCATGCAGGCTGCCCCAATTGAGACAGTCTGCATGCTTTTTTACTTTTCTTTCACTAATGATTCTGCGACAGCCAACGCTTTAGCTCCATAAGCTGTTGCAGGACCGCCACCCATCAAGACCGCAACTTCAACTGTTTCCGCGAGTTCTTCCATCGTAGCTCCCGCTTTCAAGGCATCTCTGACATGGGCAAGAATACATCCTTCACAACGAACGGAGATAGCAATCGCAACAGCCATCAGTTCCTTCGTTTTTGTGTCTAAATGCTTTGGTTTAAGTGCTTCCTTGGGAATGCCTCTGAAGGCAGTCATTAATTCAGGACAGTTTTTTACCAGTACTGCTTGGTTATGTGCTAATTCTTTATAAGCTTCTTTGTAATCTGACATGATATAAAACCTCTCTTTCTAAAGATATACCTTTTGTAAAAGTCTTCATAAATCAACGAACGATAACGAAATAATTGAACCTGTCATTTCGTTTAAGACCTATCTATATGGTACCATATCACAGAGAAATGCTTCAATTCGATAACGGAATCAATACATCGAGTCGGTCTAGCTGGGTGTAAGGAGTGTGAAAAACAGCTGGATGCATCATTAAATGAATGAACGGATGGAAGAGCACTCTAACGATTCCATTTTTGAAACAATCAAGAGTAATAAAGGATTTCCTTTTAATTGCCTTGCGTTTGATACATTTCTGTTGTATACTATCAAAGGTGCTGCTTTTAGGCGCTAAATCCACATCCTGATTTGATTTATGAAGTGGTGCCGTTTACGGTTCTTCATAAAGAAGAGAACAGGAGAGGAAACAAAAAAACCAAATTGGAGGAAACAACATCATGGCAGTAATTTCTATGAAACAATTACTTGAAGCCGGCGTACATTTTGGACACCAAACTCGTCGCTGGAACCCGAAGATGAAGAAATACATCTTCACAGAAAGAAACGGAATCTACATCATTGATTTGCAAAAAACAGTGAAATTGGTAGATGTAGCTTACGATTACATGAAAAATGTTGCTGAAGAAGGCGGCGTTGCATTGTTCGTAGGTACTAAAAAACAAGCACAGGAAGCAATCAAAGATGAAGCAATCCGTGCAGGTCAATACTTTGTAAACCACCGTTGGTTAGGTGGAACATTGACTAACTGGGATACAATCCAAAAACGTATCAAACGTTTGAAAGATATCAATAGAATGGAAGAAGACGGAACATTCGACGTTCTTCCTAAAAAAGAAGTTGTTGGCTTGAACAAACAACGTGAACGTCTTGAAAAATTCTTGGGCGGTATCGCTGATATGCCTAGAATTCCAGATGTTATGTACATCGTTGACCCTCGTAAAGAGCGCATCGCTGTTCAAGAAGCACACAAATTGAACATTCCAATCGTAGCAATGGTTGATACTAACTGTGATCCAGATGAGATTGATGTAGTAATCCCATCAAATGACGATGCAATTCGTGCCGTTAAATTGATTACAGCTAAAATGGCTGATGCATTCATCGAAGGAAACCAAGGTGAAGACCAAGCAGTAGAAGAAATGTTCGTTGAGCAAGCACCTGAAGAAGCAACATCAATCGAAGAAATCGTTGAAGTTGTTGAAGGTACTAACGAAGGCGCTGCTGAGTAATCCAAAGCAGTAAAAACTATACGAATAAATGAACGGAGCTGTCTCAAGGGCTGGGCGAAAAAGCCTGCTGCTCCTTTGAGATAGCTTTTTTGAAACAATTGATACAACCACTTTGAGGAGGATATAGAAAAATGGCAGATATTTCAGCTAAATTAGTTAAACAATTACGTGACATGACTGGTGTCGGTATGATGGACGCGAAAAGAGCGTTGGTAGAAGTAGAAGGCGACATGGATAAAGCTGTTGACTATCTACGTGAAAAAGGAATGGCAAAAGCTGGTAAGAAAAATGACCGTATTGCCGCTGAAGGCTTGGCAAACGTAGCTGTAGACGGAAACTTTGCAGCAATCGTAGAAATCAACTCAGAAACTGACTTCGTTTCTAAAAATGAAATGTTCCAAGACTTAGTTAAAACTGTTGCACAAGAAATTGCGACAAACAAACCAGCTTCTATGGAAGAAGCATTAGCTCTTAAAACAGAAAAGGGTACAATCGAAACTGAATTAATCGAAGCTCAAACTGTTATTGGAGAAAAAATCAGCTTCCGTCGTTTTGAGTTAGTTGAAAAAGCTGACAATGCTGCATTTGGCGCTTACCTGCACATGGGTGGACGTATTGCTGTATTGACTGTTCTTGATGGAACAACTGATGAAGAAGTTGCGAAAGATGTTGCAATGCACATCGCTGCAATCAATCCTCGTTATGTTGATGAGTCTCAAATCCCTCAAGAAGAACTGGAACATGAAAAATCAGTTCTTACTGAACAAGCATTAAATGAAGGTAAACCAGCAAATATCGTTGACAAAATGGTTGTCGGCCGTTTGAATAAATTCAAAGCTGAAATCTCTCTTGTAGATCAGCCGTTTGTTAAAGATCCAGATATGACAGTGGCAAAATATGTTGCTTCTAAAGGCGGCACAGTGAAATCTTTCGTACGTTTTGAAGTTGGAGAAGGAATCGAAAAACGTGAAGATAACTTTGCTGATGAAGTAATGAGCCAAATGAAAAAATAATTCAACTGAATCAACGGCTGATGCCGAAGCAGTTTCTTCTTAATTTTTTGAGGTGAATCGTTTCTGTGTCAGCCACTCGGGAACGCAGGCAGCTGCGCTCCCTTTTTTTAAGCAATATCAAAGATTTATCTGAAAGAACAGCCATCTTATGATAGAATGGCTATAGAGAATTGTTGGAGGGAAAAGACAAGATGGTAAAACCTAAATATCAACGTGTAGTATTGAAATTGAGTGGTGAGGCATTAGCCGGAGAAGATGGATTTGGCATCAAACCTCCAGTTATTGCGGAAATCGTCGAAGAAATCAAAGAAGTACACGAACTGGGCATTGAGATGGCTATCGTTGTCGGCGGCGGCAATATCTGGCGCGGACAAATTGGCGCTCAAATGGGTATGGAAAGAGCTCAGGCAGATTACATGGGTATGCTGGCTACAGTGATGAACGCGCTGGCTTTACAGGATACATTGGAAAATCTAGGTGTACCAACTCGTGTGCAGACATCTATTGAAATGCGTCAGATTGCAGAACCATATATTCGCAGAAGAGCAGAACGTCACCTTGAAAAAGGCCGTGTAGTTATTTTTGCTGGCGGAACAGGGAATCCTTACTTTTCAACGGATACTACAGCCGCACTTCGTGCAGCTGAAATTGATGCTGATGTCATCTTAATGGCGAAAAACAATGTTGATGGTGTCTACTCTGCAGATCCTAAGCTGGATGCCAATGCGGTAAAATTTGACGAGCTGACACATTTAGATGTGATTTCTAAAGGTCTGCAAGTAATGGACTCTACAGCAAGCTCTCTAAGCATGGATAATGATATTCCATTGCTTGTCTTTAACCTGAATGAACCTGGAAATATCCGTCGAGCATGTCTTGGCGAAAATATCGGAACAACTGTTAGGGGGAAATAATATGTCGAAAGAAATTTTAGCAACTGCACAAGAAAAAATGAAAAAAGCAGAACAAAATTTACAACGTGAACTGGGACAAATTCGTGCCGGCAGAGCAAATGCGAGTCTGCTTGATCGTATCACTGTAGAATATTATGGAGCACCGACTCCTGTGAACCAACTTGCAGGTATTACGATTCCGGAAGCGCGTATTCTAATGATTACTCCATTTGATAAGAACTCATTGGAGGATATTGAAAAAGCACTTCAAGCCAGCGATATCGGTATCAGCCCAACCAATGACGGGAATGTTATCCGCTTGGTGATTCCTCAGCTAACAGAAGAGCGTCGGAAAGAATTAACAAAAGACGTAAGAAAAGAAGCTGAGAATGCTAAAGTAGCAGTAAGAAACGTACGTCGTGATGCGATGGACGACTTGAAAAAGCAACAAAAAAATGGCGACATCACTGAAGATGAGCTGAGAGGCTTTGAAAAAGATGTTCAAAAAATCACAGACGACAGTGTGAAAAACATTGATCAAATCGCAGCTGATAAAGAAAAAGAATTATTAGATGTCTAGCATCTAACTGTCTGATAGACAATTAGAAAACTGGCAAGGAGAGAGTCGCTCTTTCCTTGTCAGTTTTTTATGTTAATGACTTTAGTCGGTTTCAATCACTAAAGTGATTGAAACAAAAAAACCACGCGTACTGCGCGTGGAAGAAGTAGCTTTAGCGATAAAACTCCTTTCGATATACTAGATAAAGGCTACC
>NZ_JADOEQ010000026.1 GCF_016745255.1 Enterococcus sp. BWR-S5
TAGAAAAAAATAGAGAGATAGCGGTTGGCGGTCTCTTAAAAAGCTCCCTTGAAGGGAGCAGCAAGTAATGAGCCCTTCTAGGGCTATTAAAAAGCCACCCGCTATGCGGGTGGATAATTACTTATGAAATTATCATTACTTTATGTAAAGTATAAATTAAAATTAAATTTTGTTTTTGTTATCATTTTATCCTGTTTTTATATTTAATGATGATTGATTTGATTCTTATTTTTTGATGATAATTGTTTTTTTTATTCTTGTTCCTTTTTGGTAGATTTCTTTGGTAAAAGCATTGTAACTCGTCTTTGATTATGGAATAATGAAGGGTAAATGGAAAATATCTACTACAAGGAGATGAAAATGTGAATTTTATAAAACGAGCCCTGTTTAGCATAGCCAGAAAAAAAGGAAAATCAATAATCTTGTTTTCTGTTATTTTTATTCTGGGTAATGTTATTGCCGGAGCGATTGCAATCCAGCAATCAACTCAAAATGTAGAAAAAAATGTTAAGAGCCAGTTAGGTGGAATGGCTACTATTGAATTGGATTATGAAAATAACCAAGATAAATTTATGGAAGAAGGACTCGTAATTGAGAATCTTACCGAAGAGAAAATCAAAAAAATCGGTGAGTCTCCATATGTAAAATATTACGATTACAATTCCGTTTCATGGGCAGAAACGAAGGATTTGAAAACAGCTTCAATGGATGAAGAAAATATGTATGGCAGCAGCGGGTTCAACCTGAAGGGCTCCAACTATCCTAAGATTCTTGATGTGGAAGAAAAAAACATCAAAGTAATCGAAGGAACTGTCTTTACACAAGATGATATTGATAATGGAAAGAATGTAGCGTTAATTTCATCGGGTGTTGCTGAGGCGAATGGGTTGTCTGTAGGAGATCAAATGGTGATTGATCGTGTGGCCAATGACTATGCAGAAAGCGGCGAAACAAAAGAGCTTTTCAAGATGGACATTCCTGTGGAGATAATAGGCATATTTGAACCGGTGACGGTTGAAGTGAAAGATGGATCAGATGATGATTCAAACAATATGGCGATGGATCAGCAACAATATTTGTCTATGGAACAAATGAATACAATCTATATGCCTAATAAAGTAGTTATTGAAAATGACAAAGCATTTTCTGAAAAATATATGGAAGAATCTCCAACCTATGCCGAATCAATGGCAGAAGCAGGAGTTGAAGATGAAACCTATGAGTACTATACGCCTGTTTACGTGTTGAAGAATGTGGATGATGTCGAAGCGTTTAAAGAAGAGACAGAACCATTGTTGCCTCCGTTGTATGCTGTAAAAGCATCAACCGATCAATACGACCAAATCGGCGGCAGCATGAAGAGTCTTTCTAAGATTTCCGTTTATGTTGTGACGATTGCTGTTGCTGCAGCCTTGTTAATTATTTCTCTGGTTGTTCTACTCTTTATGAGGGATCGTAAGCATGAGCTTGGGATTTATCTATCATTAGGAGACAAACGCAGTCATGTTATGGGACAGATTATTATTGAGATGGTGCTAATCAGCGGGATTGCTCTTGTGCTGTCATTAATCAGCGGGAACTTCCTTGGGAAAATTGTTTCTGATTCTTTATTGAACAGTGATATTCTAAGCACGGCAAATGAAGCAACAGATATGATGTATTATGTGGGTTCTTCTCTAGGTGTTTCTGATTTAACATCTGCGGATATCATGAATTCATATAAAGTAGAATTCTCTTTAGCGTACATTGTAACTTATTTAGTTGTTGGTTTAGCAACGACATTACTTTCTGCAATTGTACCACTACTGTATATTGTTCGACTGAATCCTAAAAAAATCATGATGTAGGGGGCAAACATAATGGCGATACTTGAAACCAAAAAACTGAACTACTATTATCAGGACGGTGACCAGCGCCGCTTCATTTTAAAAGATACAAATGTAGCATTTGAAAAAGGCAAGTTTTATACAATCTTAGGTCAATCAGGCTCTGGGAAGACGACGTTCCTTTCATTGATTAGTGCATTGGATACACCGCAATCAGGTCAGGTCCTTTTCAAAAAGAAAGATATCAAAACGATGGGCTATGACAAATATAGAAGAGATGCCATCAGTATCATTTTCCAAAGCTATAACTTGGTTCCTTATTTGACCGCTGTCGAAAATGTTTTAGTGGCAATGTCAATTACAGATAATAAGCTGCCTGACAATCAAAAAGAGGTCGCGTATAATTTGCTTGATTATATCGGAATCACGAAAGCCAAAGCTGATCGTCTTGTTAACCAGCTTTCAGGTGGAGAACAGCAGCGTGTGGCAATTGCACGAGCATTGTCTACGAATGTCGATATTATTTTGGCGGATGAACCAACCGGAAATCTGGATGAAGAGATGGAGCAGGAAATTGTTGCTATCTTCAAAAAGCTGGCAAGAGAGCATAACAAATGTGTCATCGTTGTTACCCACTCGAATGATATTGCAAAAGAATCGGATGAAACCTATTATCTGAAAAAAGGTGTGTTGAAACGCTATGAGTGATTTTCTGTCTAATTTTCAAGGCGGGAATTATGAAAAGACTCGTCAAGATAAACTGTATGAAAAAAATAAAGAAAAACAAAAAGCAAGTGCGGCAGCTGAGAAAAAATCGATACAGCATGAGGAGCAGTCTGATGCTCAGCCTGAGCTAGAAAAACAGGAGACTCGTCAGTCTGCAGATAAGTATGCAGATTTGTCTGTTGAAGAGCTGCTTAGAATCAAGAAGCAGGAGCGCAAGGCTCGGCAGGCTCGAAGGGAAGCAGAGGAGCAGGAAGAAGAGTTGGAGACGGCACAGCCTCAACCAGCTCAACAGAAGGCACCTGTTAAAGCTGCAAGTCCCACAAGGCAGCAGCATAAAACACAGCCTCGTGTAGAACCTCAACCGGAGCGGTCATCTTCTGTGGCACCTGGTGAGGAGCTGACTGAAATTGATCCCAGCTATCGTCGAAAGAAAATAATAAAATATATCGTATTGGCCGTTATTGCACTTGCAGTGATTATTGGCGGATACTTTACGTATTATCAGTTTACTCATGTGGAAGTTCCGGATTTTACCGGAGAAGAGCTTTCTGATGCTCGAACGTGGTCTGCTGAGAATGACGTTGTTTTGAAAGTGGAACAGGTATATGATTTTGACAAAGAGACAAATCAGATTATTTCACAAAGTGTAACGAAGAAAAAAATCAAAAAAGGGTCGGAGCTGACTATTAATGCGAGTTTGGGTCCTGATCCTGAAGAAAATATCCCATTACCGGATTTCAATACGATGGCAGCAGCTGCGCTGAAGGAATGGATTGTCACAAATAAAGCCGATAATCTAAGTGTTATTGAAGAAAATAACGAGACAAAAGCAGCTGGTGAGTTCATCAAACTTGAGATGGTCTCAAAGGATGTTACGGCTGAAACCTATAAACGAAAAGATAAAGCTAAGGTTTACTATTCTAAAGGTGCCGAAGTCTTGGAAAAGACAATTGAAGTTCCTGATTTCGCTGGGAAAACCAAAGAAGAAGTAGAGGAATGGACAAAGAAAAATGAATTGACAATCCAAGCTTCTGAAAGTAATTCAGATACAGTAGAAGCTGGTAAAGTGATTTCTCAGGAAATCGGCAAAGGAACAAAAGTGGCTAAAAAGGATAAATTCCCGGTAGTGATTTCCATCGGAAAAGCGTATGTTGTTCCTGATTTTTCTCATCTAACAATGGAGGAAGCGGAAGGAAATGCAGATAATGTATCTGTGAAACAAATTTACAATGATAATGTCCCGTATGGCGGGTTCATCAGTCAGTCTGTTGAAGCCAGGCTAAGCTTTAAGGAGGCAGAACGTCCTGCTATCCAGCTAGTTTATTCTATTGGTAAACCATTCATGAGAGATTTAAGAAACAGTACCCTTGAAGGAGAAATTCAAAAAGTATTTTATGAAGAGTATCAGTCAAAAGGGGCTGGAATTACGTATCAAGTATATTATGTAGATTCAGCTGTAACGAAAGGCACGGTTGTCGAAATGAGCCAGTACAATGAGTTTGTTGCGACAAACGCGGTAATTCGACTAGGCGTCAGCAGAGGGAATGTACAGAATCAAGATGCGGCTGCAGACAACAACACGCCGCAAGCGCAAGATGGGAACACAGATAACGAGTAATTATCCGTTGTGTTCTACCAACGTATGAAGCAATAATGAAAAAGCTGAAAAGCTTTGGACGCTTCTTAGGAGAAGTGAAGTGGAGTGGTTGAAGATTCAACTGTAGAGGAGTGTTGATAATCAGATGCAATGAGTCTGATAGGGCAAGCCTTTGCAGTCGATGTCAATCACTCCTTTTCATTTTCTTAACAATTGAGAAAAATTTGCTCTTTGCATAGGTTTTTCTGAAAGTTATTGATATAATAGGTGAGATAGATTCTAAAATTGGAGGGAAAAATGTATGTTTCGTTTTTTTCCACAGAAAGACAAATATATACAAGAAGAGTACGAGTACACTTTTGATAAAGAAGGAAAGATTCCCAAGCACATAGCAATTATTATGGATGGCAATGGACGCTGGGCGCAAAACAGACGTTTGCCGCGAATTGCAGGGCATAAAGAAGGGATGAACACGGTTAAGAAAATAACCAAGCATGCCAGTCATTTAGGCGTGAAGGTTTTAACCCTGTATGCTTTCTCTACGGAAAATTGGAAACGCCCATCAGAAGAAGTAAACTTTCTGATGCAGCTGCCGGTAGATTTTTTCGATACTTTTGTTCCTGAGCTAATCAAAGAAAATGTTCGTGTTGAAGTGATGGGCTATAAAGAGTTTTTACCTTCGCATACCCAAGATGCTGTAGCACGAGCAATTGAACAAACGAAAGATAATACAGGAATGGTTCTTAATTTTGCCTTGAACTACGGCTCAAGAGCGGAAATTGTTACAGCGATACAGGAAATTGCTGAAGAAGTAAAAGAAGGACGGCTGGAGCCGCAAGCGATTGATGAAACAACTGTTTCCAATCATTTGATGACGGCTTTTCTAAAAGAGGAGCTGCGAGATCCTGAGCTGATGATTCGTACAAGCGGAGAAGAACGAATCAGCAACTTTTTATTATGGCAGATTGCCTATAGCGAGTTCTTTTTTACAGATGCGTTATGGCCTGATTTTGATGGCGCATTATTGGAAGCAGCGATTGCTTCATTCCAGAATAGAAATCGAAGATTCGGTGGACTAAAAGAGGATAAGGAGGAGAACAAATGAGACAACGTGTCATCACTGCAGTCGTTGCATTAGCCTTGTTTATTCCAATCATCGTTTACGGAGGGATAGCAGTAGAAGTGACGGCAGCTGCCTTAGCGGTAGTTGGTGTCTATGAGTTATTTAGAATGAAGGGACTTGAGGTGCTGAGCTTTGAGGGGATTGTTGCATCACTTGCAGCAGTAGTCCTGATTCTCCCGAAAGAGCGCTGGTTTTTCTTTTTACCTGAGAAAACAGATAATTTTATGCTTTTCTATTTTATGGTCATGATATTATTGGGTGCCTTAGTTGCATCAAAAAATACGTATAGTATCTCTCAAGCAGGGTTTCCTGTAATTGTCAGTTTGTATGTTGGTGTCGGCTTCCAGAATTTTGTTGCGGCAAGAAGCTCCGGCTTAGTGGTTTTACTTTACGCTTTGTTTGTTGTTTGGGCAACAGATATCGGGGCGTATATGGTTGGGAGAAAGTACGGGAAAAGAAAACTGTTTCCTGCGGTTTCACCGAACAAAACGATTGAGGGTTCCATTGGCGGTATTTTATCTGCGGTTGTTGTTGCAGTTCTCTATATTGCTTTTGTACCTGGAAAAGAAGCCTTTACGTATGAGATGCCAGTTATGATTGTACTGACAATTATTTTCTCAATGGTTGGTCAATTTGGTGACTTGGTTGAATCGTCTATTAAGAGATATTACGATGTTAAGGATTCAGGTAAAATTCTTCCGGGACATGGCGGGATTTTGGATCGCTTTGACAGCCTGCTTTTTGTTTTTCCGATCATGCATTTGCTCGGACTGTTTTAAAACCAAGGAAGGGAAGGTGCGAAAACTCTGACCGTTCAGAGTTTTTCTTTCTACTATGAAGAAAATAGCATTATTAGGAGCGACAGGCTCTATAGGAACCAGTACAGTGGATGTGGTCACTGCATATCCCGACCGTTTTCAAATTGTTTCCCTGACATTTCATTCAAATGTGACAAAGGGAAAAGAGCTGATTGATTTACTCTCTCCGGCATATGTTGGCGTAGGCTCTGAGAAAATCAAGGAAGAGCTGGAGCAACTTTATCCAACCATTCGTTTTGGTGTTGGTGAAGCAGGCATGATTGAAGCCGCTCAGCTTCCGGAAATTGATGTTGTTCTGACAGCTGTAACGGGAAGCATAGGCCTACATCCTACACTAGCAGCTATCGAGGCCGGGAAAGATATCGCTTTAGCTAATAAGGAAACACTGGTTATGGCCGGTGAGTGGGTTATGGCTGCTGCGAAAAGAAACAATGTATCGATTTTACCAGTTGACAGTGAGCATTCAGCCATTTTTCAATGCTTGGAAGGCCAGCATTCAGCTGCAAATGCTAAAGAGTTGGTTATTACAGCTTCCGGTGGGAGCTTCAGAGATTTGTCTCGTGAAGACTTGAAGTCGGTAACCTTGGAACAAGCGCTAAATCACCCTAACTGGTCAATGGGTGCAAAAATCACTGTGGACTCTTCTACAATGGTCAACAAAGGCCTTGAAGTCATTGAGGCTCATTGGTTATTTGATATGAGTTATGATAAAATAAAAGTTGTTTTGCACAAGGAAAGTATTGTTCATTCAATGGTTGTTTTTCAAGATGGGGCCTACCTTGCCCAATTGGGTCCAAGCGATATGCGAGAGCCGATTCAGTATGCGTTGACTTACCCCGAAAGATTGCCTATAAAGAATGAAAAGGACTTTGATTTGACGCAAATCAGTCAATTAAATTTTGCTGAAATGGATATGACACGTTTTCCAATGTTGAAGCTTGCATTTACTGTAGGTAAACTTGGCGGCGCTTATCCAACTGTTTTCAACGCAGCCAATGAGGTTGCTGTAGCTGCTTTTATTGCAGGAAAGATTTCCTATCTGCAAATTGAAGAGCTGATTGCTAAAGCTGTTGAGTCTCATAAAGAACTACAGCCAGTTACATTAGACAATGTTATTGCTGTAGATAAAGAAATTCGTAAAACTGTAGAAAGCTGGATAGAGGAAGAAGGAAACTTATGAAAACAATCATTACGTTTATTATCGTCTTTGGAATTCTTGTTCTTGTACATGAATTCGGTCATTTCTTCTTTGCAAAGCGCGCGGGAATTTTGGTTCGCGAGTTTGCTATTGGGATGGGTCCAAAGATTTTTTCTCACCAAGGAAAGGACGGTACAGCGTACACGCTAAGAATCTTACCGGTCGGCGGTTATGTTCGTATGGCCGGAGCCGAAGAGGACGAGGTGGAGCTGAAGCCTGGGATGATGCTGTCGCTGGTCGTCGATGAGGAGAATAAGGTAGTAAAAATCAATACAAGCAAGAAAATCCAACTCCCCAATAGCATTCCAATTGAGTTGTTGGACTATGACTTGGAAAAAGAGCTGTTTATCAAAGGCTATGAAAATGGTGATGAGTCACAGGAAATAACATATCATGTGGATCACGATGCTAACATCATTGAGCCTAACGGTGTTGAAGTACGAATTGCACCGGTGGATGTTCAGTTCCAGTCAGCAAAGCTTAGTCAGAGAATGTTGACAAATTTTGCCGGACCGATGAATAATTTCATTTTGGCATTTATCTTGTTCACGATTGGTGTGTTCATGAATGGTGGTGTCACTGTAACTGATACCAATAAAGTCGGAGAGATTCAGCCAGGTGGTGCTGCAGCTGCAGCCGGTCTGAAAGAAAATGATGAAATTCTTTCTATTGATGGTGAGAAAATCACAGATTGGCAGAGTATGATTACCGTGATTCAAGAAAATCCGGAAAAGGAACTTGATTTTGAAGTAAAACGTGATAACAAAACTCAAACGATCACTGTTACTCCGGAAGCGGATAATTCAGATACTGGAAAAATCGGAGTCGCAGCCCCCAAGAAGACTGAGTTGACAGATAAGCTTCTCGGTGGTTTTACAGAAACAATCAGTAATTCCACTATGATATTTAAAACGTTGGGCTCATTATTTACCAATTTCAATTTGAATAAATTGGGTGGACCTGTAATGATGTATCAGATGTCTTCTGAAGCATCGAAAGCAGGAATTGAGACGATTATTTTACTAATGGCTATGCTATCTGTGAACTTGGGTATTGTGAACCTGCTGCCGATTCCGGCATTAGATGGCGGTAAATTGGTTCTGAATATTTTTGAAGGAATTAGAGGGAAACCGCTAAGTCAGGAAAAAGAAATGATTATTACGCTGGTAGGTGTCGGCTTTATCATGGTGCTGATGATTTTAGTGACTTGGAATGATATCCAACGTTTCTTTTTCTAATATGATATTCAGCAATTGATGGGGAACCCCACGTACTCTTTATATGAACAATCAAACCTAAATAAGTGTTTAGTAAGGCAGAGAGGCGTCAAGAAGGGAACGACTTGACCACAAGTTTATTGGGAAACTTGATAAGTCTATCTGCTTTTCTTACAAAGGAGAATTTTAATGAAACAGTCAAGAATGTTAATACCAACTTTACGGGAAGTACCAAATGATGCAGAGGTATTGAGTCACCAGATGCTGTTGCGAGCGGGCTATGTCCGTCAGGTATCTGCAGGAATCTATTCATATCTGCCATTAGCAAATCGTGTACTGGAAAAGCTGAAGACGATTATGCGTGAAGAATTTGAAAAAATCGGAGCAGTAGAGATGCTGATGCCTGCGCTGCTTCCCGCTGAGCTTTGGAAAGAGTCCGGAAGATATGAGACATATGGTCCAAACCTATATCGTTTGAAAGACCGGAATGAACGAGAATACTTATTAGGACCTACCCATGAAGAAACATTTACTGAACTGATTAGAGATGAAGTTAACTCATATAAAAAGCTTCCTCTAAACCTATACCAAATACAAACAAAATACCGTGATGAAAAACGTCCTCGTTTTGGCTTGCTTCGTGGTAGAGAGTTCATTATGAAGGATGGCTATTCTTTCCATGCAACAGATGATAGCTTGGATGAGTCTTACAAAGATTATGAAAAAGCATATTCTGCCATTTTCGAGCGCTGCGGTTTGGAGTTTAGAGCGATTATTGGTGACGGTGGTGCAATGGGCGGAAAGGACTCGAAAGAGTTCATGGCCATTTCAGATATTGGTGAAGATACGATTTGTTATTCCACAGAAGGTGATTACGCAGCCAATCTGGAAATGGCTTCTAGTCTGTACTCTGCCAAAAAATCTCACGAAAGCCAACAGGAGCTGGAAAAAGTAGCAACACCAAATGTTGCTTCAATTCAGGAAGTGGCTGACTTTTTTGAGGTAGAACCTCAAAAAATCATTAAATCTGTATTATTCATTGCAGATGAAGAACCAGTAATGGTTCTTGTTCGCGGAGACCACGAAGTCAATGATATCAAACTGAAGAACTTCCTTGGGGCAGATTTCATGGAGGAAGCAACTGAAGCAGATGTGAAGAAATATATCGGTGCGTCATTTGGTTCGATTGGTCCTGTGGGCTTAGCAGAAGAAGTGAAGCTTTATGCGGATCTTCATGTTCAGGATTTGGGGAATGCGATTGCCGGTGCGAATGAAACCGACTTCCATTTGAAAAATGTCAATCCTGAGCGAGACTTCAACCCAATCAGTTACGAAGACCTGCGCTTTGTTCAGGAAGGTGATCCGTCCCCTGATGGTAATGGTGTTCTAGCCTTTACGAAAGGAATTGAGATTGGTCATATCTTCAAGCTGGGAACACGCTACAGCGAATCTATGGGAGCTAACGTACTAGATGAAAACGGTAGAGAGACTCCTGTAATCATGGGGTGCTACGGTATTGGTGTGAGTCGTCTTCTGTCAGCAATCGTTGAACAGAATGCTGATGAAAATGGCATTAACTGGCCAAAAGGAATCGCACCATTTGATCTTCATGTTGTTCAGATGAACATCAAGGATGAGTATCAAACGAAGCTTGCTCAAGAAGTTGAGCAAACCATGAACGAAGCCGGCTATGAAGTGCTGGTTGACGATCGTAATGAACGTGCGGGAGTGAAATTTGCGGATGCTGATTTAATCGGCTGTCCAATTCGAATCACTGTCGGTAAGAAAGCTGTTGACGGTGTTGTAGAAGTCAAAATCAAGAAGACAGGAGAAATGCTGGAGGTTCGTAAAGAAGAGCTTGCAAGCACACTCTCTATCTTATTGAATACTGAAACAGAATAATGAACGAGCAGTCCAAATCATTCTATAGTGGTTTGGGCTGTTTTTTTACCTAGTCATGAAAATCTTGGAAATGATTTATCAGGTTAGCTTTCGAATTGACCTTTTTTCAGTATAATGATAGTAACCAATGAAATGAGGGCATACAAATGAAAAAAATTTTATTAATAGAAGACGATGAGCATTTACGTCGAGGAATTTCCTTTACTTTGGAGCAAGAAGGTTATGTAGTTATCAGCCATGATCGGGTAAGTGGTGCAATTGAAAAACTAAAAAACGAACAGCCTAGCTTAGTCATTTTGGATGTCAATTTACCTGATGGCAACGGCTTGGAGCTGTGTAAGGCTATTCGAGCAATCAGCCAAACGCCGCTCTTCTTTTTGACAGCGCTGGATATGGAAACGGATGTTGTAGCAGGACTAGCTGTCGGCGGGGATGACTATATCACTAAACCATTTTCGTTAGCCATTTTAAAAGCAAAGGTGGCTGCTGTTTTCCGTCGGGCAGAGTCTTATGAGCAAAAAGTTATTGTTCCACCCTTTACGCTCAATATAGAGCGTAACTGTTTATTGAAAAATGATAAAGAGGTATTGTTGAGTGCAACAGAATACCGTATCGTCAGCTATTTCATCAAAAATCGAGGAATTGTTTTAGAAAAGGAAAAAATCCTTAGCGTGTTATGGGATGAACAAGGGAAATTTATAGATGAGAATACTCTTTCCGTTAATATTCGAAGAATTCGCTTGAAGATTGAAGATGACCCTCAAAAGCCAAAATACATCAAGACAATCAGAGGTATAGGCTACATCTGGGAAAAGGAGGGATGACATGCTGATTTATGCTGTATTACTTGGTACCGTGTGTATGCTAATGTTGCTTCTATGGAAAAACAAGAGCGCATATGAAGAAGAGCTGGAGAAGGCAACAGACCTATTAGAACAAGTAATCCAAGATGATTTCCCTTTTGAAGCGTTGCGCTATAAAGAGGGACAGGAGGATAAGCTTGTCTTCAAAGCGATGAGAGTAGCTGAAATCAATAAAAGATACGCTGAAAATGCTGCGGCAGAGCAGAAGAAAACGCAAGAGCTGATTGCCGATATTTCCCATCAAATGCGGACACCTTTATCAAGCATCATGATGTACACAGAATTGATGGCAGATTCTTCGCTGCCTCAAAAGGAGCATGACGAATTTCTGAATCGTATCACACTAAGTTCAGAAAAGTTATCGTGGCTGATTTCCGAGTTTATTACGATTTCCAGATTTGAAGCAAAATCGATGCAGCTGCAAGCTGAAAGCGGACTGTTGAATGAAACTGTTTATCAAGCAATTGAGATGAATAAGGAACAGGGGAAAAGGAAGCATATCCGTTTTCATTTTGATGCTCAAACACAAATAGAGCTGACCCATGATATTCGGTGGACGAGGGAAGCAATCAGTAATGTATTGGATAATGCAGTAAAATATGCCTCTGAAGAATCAGAAGTGACGATAGAAATTGAGAAATTAGTTTTTTATACCAGAATACGAATTGTCAATGTTGGACAGACACTGTCTTCCTCAGAGCAGCTTCAAGCATTTCAAAAATATTTTAGAGGAACGAATGCGAAAACGAAGGATGGGGCTGGGATTGGGTTGTATCTGGTTAAGTTGATTCTTGAGGAGCAAGGCGGCTATGGCATTATTGAATCCAGAAGTAATAAAACAGCGGTATCTCTATTCTTACTAAACTGAAAGAAAGAGAGCTGGCTTTGTCATTATAAAGTAAGCTTCCTTGCTTATACTAGGTTTGTAAGCAAGAGGAGGAGAAAGAAATGGAAATAGTAGAAGTAAATCAATTAGTGAAAACATACGGTAGTAAAGAAACTCAGGTACATGCGGTTGACCATGTCAATCTGGTGATTAAGAGTAGAGAATTTGTTACAATAGTCGGCACATCCGGTTCTGGGAAAAGTACTTTGTTGAACCTATTAGGCGGGTTGGATCGTCCAACAGAAGGGTCCGTGAAAATTGCCGGGAAAAATCTTGAAGCCATGAATGAAGAGGAACTGACAATTTTCCGCAGAAGAAATGTCGGCTTCATCTTTCAGAATTATAACCTTGTCCCTGTTTTGAGTGTCTATGAAAATATTGTCTTACCGATTCAACTTGATGGCAACAAAATTGATGAGCCGTTTGTAACGAGCATTATTGAAGTATTAGGTCTTTCCGGTAAGGAAGATTCATTGCCATCAATGCTTTCAGGCGGGCAGCAGCAACGAGTTGCTATTGCTCGAGCACTTGCCTCTAAGCCGGCAATCGTTCTGGCGGATGAGCCGACAGGGAATCTGGATAGTCGGACCAGTCAAGATGTGTTGGGACTGCTAAGAACAACTGCAAAGAAGTTCAATCAGACGGTAATCATGATTACCCACAATGATCAGATTGCACAATTGGCAGACAGAGTCATTCGTATTGAAGACGGGAAACTCGCCGAGATTCAAGTGACCGGTGGTGACTGGTCATGAGGGAGCAGCGAAAGGCGATACATAATTTATGGGTAAAAAGCTTTATCAGTAATAAGCGCAGAAATGGGTTTGTGGTTTTGGCTATTCTTCTGACAACTGTATTGATTACTGCTGTTATCAGCTTAGGTTCTAGCTTGATTGAAGCGAATGAACAGCAGACGCTTCGATATGTTGGAACCGTAGCAGATGCAAATATGAATGATTTGACCGATGAACAGTATGATTTAGTTAAGAAATATGATCAGTTGGAAGCTTATGGGCAACAGAGAACAGTGGGAGATGTTGAAGACCCTAACTTAACTAAAAAAAAGCAGCAGTTGATTCTTCACTGGTATAATGAATCCGAATGGACTAATCTTCGAAAAGAAGCAATTACTGATTTTACTGGTGCTTTTCCCAAAAAAGAGAATGAGATACTTGTTCCCTTATCTGCATTATCTATGTTAGGAATCAAAGAACCGAAGCTTGGAATGACGATTCCTTTGACAGTCCGGATTAACGAAGAGGTTAGAGAGCAGGAGTTTGTTTTATCCGGGTATTACAAGGAGTATGTTACACATCGAGTGACATCTGATCTCAGTTATATTTTAGTCTCTGATAGCTTTTCAGAGCGATACCCGGACCCGGAAAAGAAAAATACCGTGTCTGTAAAGTATAAGCAAGGAGATGTTTTGGAGCAAAACAAGACATTGGCAAAATACCTTAAGCTGTCAGGCTATCAGGAAATTCAGTCGACATTTAAAGAGCCGTCTCAAAATAAGACAACTGTCTTTTTAGGCATTGGTTTATTTGCCTCGATTATCTTAGTTTCCGGTGGCTTACTAATCTATAATGTTCTGTACATTTCAATCGCAAATGATATTCGCTTTTTCGGTTTATTGAAGGCAATTGGCACAACAGGAAAGCAGCTCCGTAAAATAGTCATTAAGCAAGCGTTGCTTCTGTCTGTAGTGGGTATTACGGCCGGACTACTACTTGGTTGGTTCCTATCCTATTGGCTGGTCCCTGTGGCATTGAAAGCAACAACCTTTGCTGACGCAGTGGTTGTTTCTACAGCACCATGGATATATATCAGTGCCGGCACGTTTGCTCTTATGACAACACTTATTAGCTCAATCAAACCGGCTGGTGTAGCTGCCAAGGTGCCTCCTGTTCTGGCCATTCAATATGTGGAAACAACAGTTAGGCTGAAAAAGGTTCGCTCGAAAGCCGGTGGAAAGCTGTATTTGATGGCATGGAGAAATATCTTCCGCGATAAAAAACGTGCGCTGACTGTTATTCTTTCGATGTTTCTAGGCATCACTTTATTTATCAGTGTGAATTCAGCAATAGATAGTATGAATTTCGAGCAGATCGTTGTCAAAGATTTGCCCTATGATGTGGATATCAGTATGATTGTTCAATCATCGACTGCAACCGGTGAGGGCGAAGATGTACTTGCTGCAATTGAAAACATAGATGGTGTCTCAGACGTGCATGCCTACTTGTATGAGCCGATTTTGGTCGATTATGATAAAGAAAAATTTTCTGGCTTTATCGATTCTTACAATGATTATTTCAAATACGGTCGACATGAGCCAAGTGAAGTGAATCAAGAGAATTTTATCGGAAAGCTTGTAGGAATAGATACGAAGGAAGTGGCTGAATTGATGAAGGAATCTGGCGAAGTTTTTGATGAAGCCGGGTTCAAAAAAGGAGAATTTGGGTTGGTTCAAACAAATAACCCAGAAGATTTTTCTGAAATACCTGTATTGGCGTTTACGATGTTGTCAGCAAACAGTCGACAGTCTATCCCAATTGGTGGCGTGATTGCTAATGACTATCTCGGACTTCAGACAGACGGTGGACCAGTCCTCTATATGGCCAAAGAAGCAGCGAATATGTTCCCGAACGCGGATTTGCTTTCGGTAGCGTTTAACATTGAGAGTCAGAAGGAGGAAGGGATTATTCAGCAACTGAAAGCGATGATTGATGAACAGCCAAACTTCAAAATCATCACGAAAAAAGATATGCTGAAACAGGCAAGAGAAGAAATCATGACCTTTCGCTTGTTGGGAAATACGTTAGCAATCGTTCTGGCATTGATTGGCCTATTGAATTTTGTAAATATTATTACCACAAGCTTGATAGCGAGAAAGCAAGAGTTTGCAATATTAGAAAGTATTGGTATGACGCGTAAGCAAACAAATCAGGTACTTGCCTTTGAAGGCTTCTACTATGCCGCAATTACTAGTGTGCTAGTAGCAACACTAGGTTCCATAGTAACGTTTGGCCTGTTTCAGGTTGTGAAAAGCGCAACACCGATGGCCGTGTTTACCTTCCCGTTTGCAACGATGGGTGTATCGCTGTTGTTGATTATTGGGATATGTATAATGACACCGTTGATTGTAATGAAGCTCTCCGTTCGTCAGGAATTAGCAGACAGAATCAAAGCATGACGAAAATAGGTTGAGGGTTTTAATAGATTTTAATAAAAGGTACTGCAAGCGCTATGGACGTCTTAATCCATAGCGGGCGGTACCTTTTCAGCATGAATAAAAAGAATAAATGATAAAAAGAGGTCGCAACACCAGAAAGTCTCATTTTTAAAATAAGAGAGACAGAGCCTTTGAAAGCGAGACTTTAATGGAAAATGAGGCAGTGTTTTCTCGTATACGCTCGATTGTATTTCCGAAAATTTAATAGTATACTTAACAATGTTCAGACCTATAAATGGGAAAGAATGAGTGCTGGAAAAGCTTTTTTTACAACAGTATCTTTTTGATAAAACGAAGGTATAAAAAAGATAAGGCATCGTTTTCCCCAAGGGTCTTTTTTGTCCGCAGAGAGCTATAGTAGTAAGAGGAGGTTCGATTTTTGGAGCAAGAACAAGACTTATTTAAAAAATTATTGGATCAGATCCAGTTAGAAGAATCTGAAAGAGAGCATCCCATCTTAAAAGAAGGAAAGATAAAGAAGGTGTTGGTGCACCAAAAAAGCCGACTTTGGGAATTTCATTTGGAAATGCCTGAAATTTTACCGGTTATGTTGTATCAATCGTTGATTCAGCATATTGAACTTGGGTTTCAACAAATCGCTGCAACATCTGTTACGATTGAAACAGCGAATGGTGGAGCTTACACAGAACAGCAATTAGTAGATTACTGGCAGCTGGCACTTCTGAATAATCAATGTGAGTCTCCGTTAGTTCAACGGGTGGTGAAGCAGCAGACACCGCTTATACAGGATCAGAAGGTTATTTTACCTGTAGACAATGAGGCGGTCATCTCTTATCTGAAGCAGCAGTATTTACCGATTATTGAAAATCTATATAGCCAATACGGGTTTAAAAGGTTTCATATTGAGCCTAAAATGGATCAGCAGCAGGCGGAGCGTGTGCTGAAGTTGTTTGAAGAAAGAAAGCAAGAACAAGCAGAGGCTTTCCAACAGCAGGCAGCCGAGTCTCTTGTGAAGCATGAGCAGCGCAAAAAGGAAAAACAGGCATCCGTGGGCACATTAGATGGACCTGTTAAGCTAGGAAGAAATATCCCAAGTGATGAAGCAATTCTGCCGATGTCCAATATTTTAGAAGAAGAGCGTCGTGTCACAATTGAAGGATTTATTTTCGATAAGGAAATTCGGGAGCTGCGTTCAAAGAGAAAAATCTTGATTTTGAAAATTACCGATTACACATCCTCTTTTATTGTGAAGAAATTTTCGAACGGTGAGAAGGATGAACAGGTTTTTGAAGCGATTAAGCCGAAAAGTTGGATTCGTGTTCGAGGAAGCGTTCAGGAAGACACCTTTATGCGTGACTTAGTAATGAACGCCCAGGATTTGATGGAAGTCACTCATGAATCAAGAAAAGATTATCTGCCTGAAGGCGAAAAAAGAGTCGAGCTTCATGTCCATAGCAACATGAGTACAATGGACGCAACAAACAATATTGGCGATTTGGTAGCCCAGGCTGGAAAATGGGGGCATAAAGCGATTGCGATTACCGACCATGGTGGAGCACAGGGATTCCCGGATGCCCACAGTGCCGGTAAAAAGGCAGGAGTCAAGATTCTTTATGGAGTTGAGGCAAATGTCGTTGATGATGGTGTTCCAATTGCTTATAATGAAGCACATATTGAACTGAGTGAAGCAACCTATGTTGTTTTTGACGTGGAAACGACAGGTCTATCCGCAGTTTACGATACAATCATTGAGCTTGCGGCAGTCAAAATGCATAAAGGAAATATTATTGAGACTTTCGAGCAGTTTATTGATCCGGGGCATCCGTTATCACAAACGACAATCAACCTGACAGGAATTACAGATGAGATGGTTCGAGGGTCGAAATCTGAAGAAGAAGTACTAAGATTATTTAAGGAATTTGCTGAGGGAACTATTTTAGTCGCCCATAATGCTTCCTTTGATATGGGCTTCTTGAATACAAGTAATGGAAAATATGGGATTCCGGAAGCGGAAAACCCAGTCATCGATACGTTGGAGCTATCTCGTTATCTGCACCCTACCTTTAAGAGTCATCGTTTGAATACGTTGTCCAAGAAGTTCGGTGTCAATCTTGAACAGCATCACCGTGCAATTTATGACTCGGAATCAACGGGTCACTTATGCTGGATATTTTTGAAGGATGCGAAAGAGAACCATCAAATGATTTATCACGATCAGCTGAACATGCATATTGGTGAAGGTGACTCCTACAAGCGAGCTCGACCTTTCCATGCAACTATTTTGGCAACCACTCAAGCGGGATTGAAGAACCTGTTTAAGCTGATTTCAATGTCAAACGTTAATTACTTCTTCCGAATTCCAAGAATTCCCCGTTCTCAATTAAACAAACTGCGTGAAGGCTTGATTATTGGTACGGCGTGTTCAAATGGTGAGGTCTTTGAAGCGATGATGCAAAAAGGGGTAGAAGAAGCAAAAAATCGGGCGAAATTCTATGACTACATTGAGGTAATGCCAAAAGCGGTTTATGCGCCGTTATTGGAGCAGGAACTAGTTAAAAATGAAGCCGATTTAGAGGAAATTATTAAAAACCTGATTAAAATTGGTGATGAGCTGGATAAGCCGGTTGTTGCTACCGGGAACGTTCATTACTTAAACGAAGAGGATAGTGTCTACCGTAAAATTCTTATTGGCTCTATGGGAGGAGCCAATCCACTGAATCGTAGCAGCTTACCAGCGGTTCATTTTAGAACGACAGATGAAATGCTGACAGCTTTTAATTTTCTAGGTGAGGAAACAGCCAGAAAAATTGTCATTGAAAATACAAATGCGATTGCGGATATGTGTGAGGAAATCACTCCGGTGAAAGATGACTTATATACACCGAAAATTCCTGGTTCTGAGGATGAGATTCGTAATCTTAGTTATTCAAGAGCCAAAGAGCTTTATGGTGAACCGTTGCCTGATATAGTTGAAAAGCGATTGAAAAAAGAGCTGGACAGTATCATCGGAAATGGGTTTTCGGTTATTTACTTAATCTCGCAAAAGCTTGTACACAAGAGCATGGAGGATGGCTATTTGGTTGGTTCGCGGGGGTCTGTTGGGTCCAGCTTTGTAGCAACGATGACAGGAATCACAGAGGTTAATCCTTTAGCACCTCACTACCATTGCCCAAACTGCCAATACTCAGAATTCTTTGAAGACGGTTCTTATGGTTCCGGCTTCGATATGCCTGAAAAGAGCTGCCCAAATTGCGGCGCACGTCTGTTTAAAGATGGTCATGATATTCCGTTTGAAACGTTCCTTGGTTTCCATGGGGACAAGGTCCCCGATATTGACTTGAACTTCTCCGGAGATTATCAGGCTGAAGCTCATGGCTATACGAAGGTTCTGTTTGGGGAAGAGTATGTTTACCGAGCAGGAACGATTGGTACGGTTGCTGATAAAACAGCTTATGGTTTCGTGAAGGGCTATGAAAGAGATCATAATTTACATTTTCGGGCTGCTGAAATTGATCGATTGGCAAAAGGCTCTACAGGTGTGAAGAGAACCACTGGTCAGCATCCGGGGGGGATTATTGTTATCCCCGACTATATGGATGTCTATGATTTTACGCCGATTCAATTTCCAGCAGATGACCAGGATGCTGAATGGAAAACAACGCATTTTGATTTCCATTCCATTCATGATAATGTCCTAAAGCTTGATATACTTGGACACGATGATCCTACCGTCATTCGGATGCTTCAGGACCTTTCCGGAATTGATCCTAAAACTATTCCTACCGATGATCCTGAGGTCATGCGCATTTTTGAAGGAACAGAGGTACTCGGCGTTAATTCAGATCAGATATTCTCCAAGACCGGAACACTGGGTATCCCAGAATTCGGTACTCGTTTTGTTCGGGGCATGTTGGAGCAAACACACCCATCCACCTTTGCTGAGCTGCTGCAGATTTCCGGACTTTCTCACGGAACCGATGTATGGCTGGGGAATGCAGAAGAGCTGATTCGTCGCGGTGAAGCCAATCTTGCAGAGGTAATTGGTTGTCGAGATGATATCATGGTTTATCTTATTCATGCCGGATTGGATGATGGCATGGCGTTTAAAATCATGGAAACAGTGCGTAAAGGACTATGGAATAAGATTCCTGATGAGTTAAGGGAAGAGTACCTGAAAGCTATGCGCGAGAATAATGTGCCTGAATGGTACATTGATTCTTGTTCCAAGATAAAGTATATGTTCCCCAAAGCCCATGCGGCTGCCTACGTTTTGATGGCATTACGGGTAGCATATTTCAAAGTGTATTTCCCGATTCTTTATTACTGTGCATATTTCTCTGTCCGTGCGGATGATTTTGATTTGGTTGCTATGTCTCAAGGGAAAGAAGCAACGAAAGCACGTATGAAGGAGATTCAGGATAAAGGGCTTGAAGCGTCAACAAAAGAGAAAAACCTGCTGACGGTTTTAGAGATTGCCAATGAAATGCTGGAAAGAGGCTATAAATTCAGTATGATTGATTTGTATAAATCTGATGCAGAAAACTTTGTTATTGATGGGGATACCTTGATTGCACCATTCCGTGCAGTACCAAGCTTGGGATTGAACGTGGCGAATGCAATCGTTGAAGCAAGACAGGACCGTGAGTTCCTATCTAAAGAAGATTTAGCAACCCGCGGAAAGGTATCAAAAACACTGATTGAATATATGAATGATAATGGTGTATTGAAGGATTTACCTGATGAAAATCAGTTGTCATTATTCGATATGCTATAAGATGTAAAATGAAAACAGCAATCTGACTAAGCCATTTCATAAAGCTTAATCAGATTGCTGTTTTATTTGTTAAGTTTCTTAGTCTAAAGGAATTAGGCTGTCTGTTTGTCCGGTTTTTTCTAGTTCTAAGAGGCTGTTTAAGGAGCTCTCCATCAAAATTTTCGATGCTTCGAGTGTATAAAAGGCAATATGAGGCGTTACAATAACTGTATCCAGAGCAAGAAGATCGGCAATGTAAGGATGCTCCCTAGTCTGTTCTTCTTTCGTTTTATTGATATACAGGTCTTCGTTTTCCAATGTATCCAGTCCGGCACCACCAATTGTCCCTGCTTCCAGAGCTGAAAGAAGAGCTTTAGTATCGATTAATGGGCCACGAGCTGTATTTATAATTAGTGCATCTGGTTTCATTACGCGTAGTAGTTTTTCATCAATTAAATGGTGATTTTCCGGTGTGTAAGGCGTATGCAGACTAAGAATATCTGCTTTTTCGGCTACGGCTTCAATGGTTGGCAAATACGTTAATATTGACTCGACATTCTTTTTTGGAAACTTGTCATAGCCAATAACATTGGCTCCTAATGAGCGGAATAGCTCAGCAGTAGTTAGACCAATATGTCCGGTTCCGATGATGCCTACAGTCAGGTCATGAATTTCTCTGCCAATCAATCCATCAAGAACAAAGTCTTGCTGCTGTTCTCTTTGTAAAAGCCTTGGCATATGTCGAAGCAGCATAAAGCTTAGTGTTAGTGCATGTTCAGCAATCGCGCGGGGGCTGTATACTGGCACATTCGCTGCTTTAATGTTATATTTTTTTAGGTATTCCTTTGACAGCCCATCAATGCCGGCAGAACGGGTGGACAGAAATCGAATCCCATAGTCTGCCATTTTTTGATAGGTAGCTTCATCATGGACAGCAGCCATTTGTTGAAAAGAAACAGCATCTGCGTTTTTTGCTAAGCTGATGGTCTCAGCATTCAATTCTTGATCACTTGTTTCCAGTGTAATGCCATATTCAGCAGCCCATTGCTCTGCAACAGGTTGTTCTTTTTTACCGATACCGAAGATAAAAATTTTCATAAAAATCTTCCTTTCTTGTTCTGTGATACGTCAAAGTTTTGACATATCTTGAGAGATAATGCTTAAGCAATTGAAGCTGATGATGACACAGGTACCAATCTGTTCAAGAGTGGATGATGACTGCCACCATGAGCTAAAATCTAAACTCGTAAAAAAGTAATGAATTCAGGAGAGTCAGCCGATTAAAAATGGGTTTCCTATATCACTCAAAGTCTGGTCGAACTCATTCAACTTTTCCTAATGTCTAGTTTCACAGATCAGCTCAATCGGTGATAAGATAAACTGATTTCAATGATGTCCCTTATCACTGAATCATTTTCCTATATCACTCATGAGCTAGACGATATGTTCAACTTTTCCTATTTTACGGAATTTTTGGTTTATTTCCAAGCAAAGAGTGTTAAGTTATCTCTAAAGCAATGGAGAATAATTTTTTAAAACCTTTAATTTTTTCTATAAGTAGCATATAATATAAAAGGATTGTTCTCAGGAAGCGTATCCTCATAGAGGATTCATGGTATAATACAGCTTTACGGGTTTATTTACAGGAGGAGAAAAATATGGCAAAAGATAAAACAAGATACAAAGCGATGATAGCGAATCATACGTATACAATTATTGGACAGGAAACAAAAAAACATATGGACTTGGTTACACGTATTGTCAACGAACAGTTAGCTGAAATCAAGCATATATCTCCTCAGACCAATACCGAACAGGCTTCCGTCCTTTTAGCTGTCAATGCTGTTTCAGACCAATTGAAAAAACAGGAAGAAGTTTTGAAGCTGAGGCAAGAGGTTGAAGAACTGAAACGCCGCACTATCAGAATTACTGAACTGGAAAATAGAATCAAGCGAATCGAAGCAATCGAAGAGGAAGCAAAGGGCGTACTGAAGAAAAACGGCCAAGAAGATGTTGAAATCCATAATCATATGGAAGCGCAGCAAATCCTAAATGAGAATCGGAAACAACAGATTCAAAACAAAGGGACACAGGATACCCAGGAAAACTAAGCTTGAAAGGGTGGCAGGATGCTAACATTACTGATACTTATTATTTTAGCTGTTGGATTTTACAGCGGTGCTAAAAGAGGATTTGTTCTACAGATTTTATATAGTGTGGGTTACCTGATTTCTTATTTGGTAGCGAAGAGCAATTACAAAGCTTTGGCCTCACATTTAGAGTTATATATTCCCTATCCTTCTGCGACACAGGAAACAAAATTGGTGTTCTTTAATCAGGAGATTATTCTTGAGCTGGACCAAGCCTTTTATGGGGCAGTTGCGTTTCTGATTATACTGTTTGCCGGATGGCTAATCGTTCGTTTTGCCGCAATTTTTGCGCGCGGACTGACATTTATGCCTGTCCTGAAACAGGCTGATTGGGTTGCCGGTGGCGTTTTAAGTATGGTAGTGTTGTATATAGGTATATTTCTTGTTTTAAATGCGGTCTCTATGATTCCGGTGGATTTTATCCAGAATCAATTTGAGAGCAGTGGGCTGGCCCGTTTCATGATTAAAGATACACCGATATTTTCGAAGCAAATCTATAATCTATGGGTGGAGCAAATGATTAATTAACAAAAAGTTGAATGGAAGGTTGAGACAATGCCCGACAGGCTCTTTGTTTCAACTTTTTTTGTACAAGGGAAGCATAAAGGAATCGAAGGTGAAAAAATGAATAAAAAGATTTTATCAACACTTAATTTTGATAAAGTGAAGCAGCTCATGATTGAGTATACAGTTACTGCTCAAGGGTTGGAAGAAATTGAACAGCTTTTGCCAAGCAATGATGCTGCTGTCATCCAGTCATGGTTGAATGAAACGGAAGATGGTCTGAAGGTACAGCGTTTACGTGGTGGAATTCCTGTTCCAAAACTAGAAAATATTCGCCCGCATATCAAGCGTATTGAAATTGGGGCAGATTTAAATGGAATTGAACTGGCTCAAATTGGTCGCGTTCTTTCCACTACAAGTGAGCTGTCACGCTTTTTTGATGATTTAAAGGACAGTGAAATTGAGCTGTTCCGATTGTATGAATGGACAGAGCAGCTGGTGACTATTCCCGAACTGAATCGAAAATTGAAAACAGCTATTGCTGAGGATGGGTATGTTCAGGATGAGGCTTCTCAGGAGCTGAAAATCGTTAGAAATAATATTCGCAGAAGCGAACAGACAATTCGTGAGCAGCTTGACGGTATTGTTCGCGGGAAAAATGCTCGCTATCTAAGTGATGCCATTGTGACAATGAGAAATGAGCGCTATGTAATTCCTGTGAAGCAAGAGTATCGTGGGATTTTTGGCGGTGTTGTTCACGATCAAAGTTCTTCCGGTCAAACACTGTTTATCGAGCCGAAACAGATTGTTGAATTGAACAATCGTTTACGCCAACACCAAATTGCTGAGCGGAATGAGATTGAACGAATACTGGCAGAACTATCAGCTGAGTTGGTTCCTTACCAACAGGAAATCATCCATAATGCTTACGTTCTTGGTAAGTTTGATTTTATCAACGCGAAAGCTCGATTTGGAAAAGAATTGAAGGCTATCGTTCCTGCATTGAGCCTGGAAAATCATGTTTTTCTTAAACAAGCCAGACATCCGCTGTTGAATCAGGAACAGGCTGTAGCCAACGACATCATGCTTGGCGATGAGTATCAGGCGATTGTTATTACAGGGCCTAATACCGGTGGTAAAACCATTACATTAAAAACGCTGGGCTTATTACAGCTGATGGGACAGTCTGGTTTGCCGATACCGGCAGATGAAGAAAGTGTCATCGGGATTTTTAAAGAAATTTTTGCTGATATTGGGGATGAGCAATCCATCGAACAAAGCTTAAGTACGTTCTCCTCTCATATGACGAATATTGTTGATGTCCTAGGAAAGGTAGATGAACAAAGCCTCGTACTTTTTGATGAATTGGGTGCAGGAACAGACCCACAGGAGGGCGCAGCATTGGCAATCTCCATTTTGGATGCGTTAGGAAGTAAAAGTGCTTATGTGGTTGCTACGACACATTATCCTGAGCTGAAGGTATACGGTTATAATCGTGCAAAAACAATCAACGCCAGCATGGAGTTTGATGTGGACACACTTAGCCCGACGTATCGACTGTTGATTGGTGTTCCGGGACGAAGCAATGCGTTTGAAATTTCTCGCCGATTGGGATTGGACGAAGCGATTATTGGTGAAGCGAAGCAAATTATGGATGGAGAAAGCCAAGATTTGAATGAAATGATTGCTGACCTTGAGAATCGCAGGAAAATGGCGGAGACTGAATACTTGGAGGTTCGTCATTTTGTAGAAGAATCTCAAGTTCTCTATCGCGATTTAAAGAATGCTTATGACTATTTTATTGATGAACGAGAGAAGGAAATGGCAAAAGCCCGCAAACAGGCAAATACGTTAGTCAGCGAAGCGGAGGAAAAAGCCGAAACAATTATTTCTGATATCCGCAAGCTTCAGTTGGAAAGCGGCAATCAAGGTGGAGTGAAAGAACACCAATTGATTGATGCTAAAACCAAACTGTCAAATCTTCATCATCAGGAAAATCATTTAGAAAAGAACAAAATCCTGAAGAAAGCTAAGGAGCAGAAAAAGCTTAAAGAAGGCGACGAAGTGATTGTAAATACTTATGGTCAGAGAGGAACTCTTTTGAAGAAATCTGGCGCAGACAGCTGGCAAGTACAACTGGGGATTTTGAAAATGACGGTCAATGAGTCAGATATGACCTTAGTTGGAAAGGAAAAAGAGCCTGTTCAGAAGATTACGTCAATTCGCTCGGCTGAATCAAGTCATGTTTCCAATCAATTGGATTTACGAGGGAAGAGATATGAAGAAGCATTGGCAGAAGTAGACCAATATTTGGATGCTGCGATACTTGCCGGATACCCTCAGGTGACAATTGTTCACGGCAAAGGAACAGGTGCACTACGTACAGGAATTACGGATTATTTAAAAAATCATCGTAGTGTGAGCAGCTTTGAGTTCGCTCCGGCAAACCAAGGTGGGAACGGGGCAACAATCGTCAAATTTAAATGATGCAAAGTGAGAAAGCTATCGCTTTGACTTGAGAAGAAGTCATTTGATTTAGTGGCAAACATTAGAGAAAGGATATTATCCTTCTAATGAAGCAGCTAAGCGACGTTTCTCTTACTATTGGTAAGCAGAAAAATAGTCTAACAAAGCGGTAAGTGTTATAATAAGTATGTACTTAGAAATAGGAGGAATGAAAGATGGCTGAAGCAATTACAGATGCAACATTCGCTGCTGAAACAGACGAAGGATTAGTCCTGATTGACTTTTGGGCAACATGGTGTGGTCCTTGTCGTATGCAAGCGCCAATTCTAGATCAATTATCAGGTGAATATGAAGAAGACGAACTGAAAATCGTGAAAATGGATGTTGATGAAAATCCGGAAACACCAGGTTCATTCGGAATCATGAGTATTCCAACATTACTGTTGAAAAAAGACGGTGAAGTTGTTGAACGTCTAGTTGGTGTTCATTCAAAAGATCAATTAGCTGACGTAGTCGGTAAATATCTATAAAAGCAAAAAGAATCAATGGTCTTTGACCATTGATTCTTTTTTTTGCAAAGCTCTAGTTTTAGAAACTATTCTGCTGCTTTTTCCGGTAAATGTTTCCATACAACACCGTAATCATTGAATCCACTTACGTTATACGTGTCTTCTTGATCCAATGGTTTCAAATCCTTTTTGATCATTTCTTCAGAATCCTTACCAAAATTGGAGGTATGGTTGTTGATTTGGTGCGAAATATAGAATCCGTAATAATATTTAGTATTTCCACCTAGATGATTGGAAATACCATAATATAGGTGGTTACTCAAAATAAATTCTAAATCAAAGGTTTGTTCTTGTAAATCAAATATAGAGTTGTAGATTTTGGTAATTTCAGCAATGTATGTCTCAGCATCTTTTCCTGAACTTAAAACAACACTAATTTGATATCTGCGCCGAGTATGTTCAAAGAACTCATCGACAGTCCAGTCTAAGTTGTTAAATGTATCACTTTCATCCCAATCATCTAATGTGATGGCATAGTTCTCGACAAAATCAAATTGATTTAAAAGTGCTTCAATCGGCTCTGCCAGTTTTTCCATATAGAAAGAGGGGAGATAATCCGTCCAAAGCTTTCCATCGGCTGTAATCCCAGAATTAGCGACATTACCATCTTGGTCGGTGATGTAAGAGTACAGGCTGGTTCCGTAATTTTCTCCATTCAGTGTGTATGTGTTTTTATCTCGTGAATAAATAGTAAATGTTCGTCCTTCAAACTCTTTCTCCAATGTGTCGATTAAAAAAGCTTCGGCCTTTTCTTGAGAAGTAAATTCATCGGTGTGTTCAGTTGTATCTGTTATTTTGCATCCTCCTAAACCTAGAGTGATGACAAAAAGTAATATCACTAATTGAGATGTTCTCCTCATGCAAGACTTCTCCTTTTCTAAAATAACTTGAGCAGGAGCGGCTTCAGTTGTTTTAGAAATCATTCTGTTATTTTTTCCGGCAAATGCTTCCATACAACACCGTAATCTTCAAAGAGGTTACTGTAAAAATCATCTTCAGCGTGATTTGGTTTTAAATCATCTTCAAAATAGGATTTTGGATCTTTTCCAAAATCTCCTACATGGTTATGGATGGATTGGTGAATACGATTTGAAAAAATTTTTTCTATTCCAGAGTTTCCAGCTTCACGAACATAGTAGCTTCCTTCAATATAGAATTCCATATCAAAAGACTCGGTGATTCCTTTATAAACATGCTCATAGACTTCATAGGCCTGATTCACGTATGTTTCTTTGTCTTGCTCTTGAGGAAGAAATAGTTTGATTTGATATACACGTCGAGTATGCTCAAAGAACTCATCAACAGTCCAGTCTAAGTCGTTAAATGAATCACTTTCATCCCAATCATCCAATGTGATGGCGTAGTTCTCAATAAAATCAAATTGATTTAATAAATTTTCAATCGGCTGTGCCAGTTTTTTCATGTAGTAAGAGGGGAGATAATCTGTCCACAGCTTACCATCAGCTGTAATCCCGGCATTGGCGATATTTCCATCTTGGTCAATGATGTAGGAGTACAGGCTGCTTCCATATTTCTCTCCGTTCAGCGTGTACGTGTTTTTATCTCGTGAATAAATAGTGAACGTTCGCCCTTTAAATTCTTCTTCCATCGTGTCAATTAAAAAAGCTTCGGCTTTTTCTTGAGAGGTAAATTCATCGGTGTGTTCAGTTGTATCTGTCATTTTACATCCTCCTAAACCCAGAGTGCTGATAACGAGCAATGATGCTAGTCTGCTTATTTTCCCCATGTATATGTTACCGTCCCGTCTGGATTATTCTTAAGTTCTGTCACTTGCCCATCTTGACTCATTTGTGCAACAAGAGCATCTCGTATTTCTCTGTCCGGAATGTAAAGAACAGCTTTATTGTATAAATTGCTTTTGTTTTGATTCGGATCAGATTTAATTGCCAAGTTCCAGTAATGTGTGCCGTTTGAAGCACCATTTGTTTCCTTTTTTGTATCATTAGTTATTAGCATTTTATCTGTTTCTTTTGCGTAAGTCTCATTATACATTCGAATCTGATTGGCTTCATCAGCGACTGGCTGCCAGCCTTTACCGCCGATTGTTTGTCCTACATGCTCAGGAGCGCTGAGTGAATTATTTGCATCTCGGACATACCAGCCTTGTTCTGCACCGTAGGCTTGTCCAAATCCATAGGTTCCTTTCCAAAGCTGATAGCGGTACTCTTTGCCATTAACTTGGAATTCGTAGACGCTAGTATTTAAATCCATTCCCAGCGGATAACCAAAATGATCATACGTATCACCAAATCCAAAATGACTTTGCATACCGGATTCGTTGGTATAGTAATAATCTTCCTTCGCATTATATTCAAAACTCAAGCCATTCTTGATTGTTTGATTTAGTCCTGGCGTACTATATAAGCCGTTTTCCAGCATATTTTTAAAATCATAGCCGCTCATATCTTTTATTGAAGAAATATCAAAGCCAACAGCGTTTGCTACTTTTTGTAACAGAGGATTTGCGGCAAATAGGTGTACAATTGTTGAACCAGAGTCTATCATACCACTGATTTGATAGTGTAAATAAAACATTAAAACATCTTTTTCAACATCTGTTAAATTACCATCTAGTAATAGGCGCTCTATTGCGAAAAGCTTTGCACTTTGAATCGTACCGTTTGGATTCAAATTAAAAATTTTCCTTAAAGCTTCCGTGTATTCTTTTTCCCTTTTCAAGAAGGCTTCGCGACTCTTCTTATAGTGTGCTGCGGCTTCTTTTGACTGAAGGGTTGTAAACCAGCTTTTATCCACACCAGCTGGAAATGAGTAGGTTCCATCGCTATTTACGGTTGTGTCATTTAATACTAAAACACCTTGCATGGCTAATTCTAAATCATTTAGACTGCTTGTAAACAGACTGGTGGTTTGAGAAGAAAAACGATAAAGCTTTTCCAGCTTCTCATTCAATTTCTCAATGTCCTCTTGAAAGGTATCTGCCATGCGAGTTAGACTTTTTTGGAAGTCGAGTAATGAGTCAAGTACAGCAGCGACCGGATTACTTCTTAAGGTAGTTTTAGTAATAAGGGCAGAGGCATCAACTGCCGCTTTCATCATTTTTTTTGTAGCAATTTGCTGCTGCAGATTCTCTTCATCCAAATATCCTTCGCTTGAAATTTCCTGATCTGCCGTCTGATAGTTTTGCAATTCCAGCTCGATTTTATCAACGGCTGTAGTCACTCGTGTAATGGTAGGGATAATCAGCTCGCTAAATAAGCCTTTTCCGGCAGTATAAGCAGCGCCAGCCAGTGATTGTCCGTCAACTGCGGCCACAACCTTTTGGCTTCCTGATTTTAACTGATCAACAACGTCTTTTCCACTAGCTAGGTTGCTGGTTAAGGCTTGAATCAGTTGTGCGGATTCATCGCTTGAATAAATTAATCCCAAGATTGCTCCCTCCGTTCTTTATAAAGCATTTCACGCTCTTCATCTATTTTAGCGGTTTCATTTTTGTAGGCGGTCGCGATTTGCTCATTTGATTCTTGGAGTAGTTGTCGAAATAACCACTCTTGCTCTTCGGTTTCTTGTTGTATCGCCAAGCTATTAGGATGACCATATCTGGAAATCTCGTTGTTTAGTGAAGCTAACTTTTGAAAACCTAGTTGAAGGTCTTCTTCCAGATTTTGGATGGTATGTTCCAGCTTTCTCTTTTCATCTCCGAGATACTCAAGTTGATTTTCGTTCTCTAAGATTAATTGGTCATAGGCAGCACGTTCTGGCTTATCAATAGTATCCTTCAAATTATTCCCTCCCTGAGAAATCAATACGACTATCGTTCAGTGCCATAAGCTCAGCTATTTTGGGGAATTTGCTGCTTTGGGTGTTTACACAGGAAACAAGCTTAGATAAATCAGGAAGTAGCTGATTGTTTACAGATGTCCCTGTTTTCATACTGGGGATGGTACTTTTCCCCAGAGAAACCTGTTTTCCAGTAGGGATGAGGATGGAATGGATAGCAGATACAGCTGCGTTCGCTGCACTTGTTGTTGAAGTAATTTTTTCCATGAAAATCTGTCCTTTCAAGTGATAATGGGAATGACTTTGCTTTTTCTATACTATTTTCTTTGTATTTAAATCTATAATTATTTTTTTGATGATTTTAGTATACCAAAAAAATGGTTAGGTTTGTTTGTTTTTTTGGAAGATAAAATATTCTGTAGGTGTGTTTATAAATAGTATGGTGCGATTTAAGTTTCTGTTGTAACTTTTTGACTGTCGGATTGCTTTACGGCTGGTATGACTGCTATTTTGAAAGGAAACATTTAGCAGATGAAGATAGTCAGCAAAATTAAGAACGTACATTCCCGTTTTCTCGCACATTCGTCTTCTCCATGCTATAATAAGTCAGATGGCGAAGAGAGGGACAGGTAAATGAATGAAAGAATAAAACACAAATTAGCGCTACTTCCTGATCAGCCGGGCTGCTATCTGATGAAAGATAAGAACGGTACGGTGATTTATGTAGGGAAGGCCAAAATTTTAAAAAATCGTGTACGCTCCTATTTTACTGGGAGTCATGATACAAAAACGGAACGCCTCGTAAGTGAAATCGAGGATTTTGAATATATTGTGACAGAATCAAATATTGAGGCATTGCTACTGGAAATCAATTTGATTCATAAGAACGATCCTAAATACAATATTATGTTGAAGGATGACAAAAGCTATCCTTTTATCAAGATAACCAATGAAGACTATCCGAGATTGTTAATCACAAGAAAGGTTCTGAAGGACAGAGCCTTGTATTTTGGTCCATATCCTGATGTCAAGGCAGCAAACGATACGAAGAAGCTGTTGGATCGACTGTTTCCTTTGCGAAAATGTAAAGTATTACCAAAAGAGGTTTGTCTTTATTATCATATGGGACAATGCTTGGCTCCCTGTGTATTTGATATTCCAAAGCAAAAATATACGGAAATGGTTGGCGAGATACGCAGATTTCTAAATGGTGGGTATCCGGAAATTCAAAAACAGCTAGAGGATAAGATGTCTTCAGCTGCAGAAAGCATGGAGTTTGAAAAAGCGGCGGAATATCGTGATCTAATCAAATCAATCGAAACGGTTATGACACGCCAGAAGATGACAAACGCGGATTTGGTCGATAGAGATGTATTCGGGTATGCGGTGGATAAAGGCTGGATGTGTGTACAGGTCTTTTTTGTTCGTCAGGGAAAACTGATTGAACGAGACGTCACTATTTTTCCTTTCTACGATGAAGCAGAAGATGACTTTTTAACATTTATCGGACAATTTTATCAGGAGAATGAACACTTTATCCCTAAAGAGGTGCTAATTCCTGATACGATTGATAAAGAGAGTGTAGAGGCCTTGCTGTCAACACAGGTAGTCCAACCGCAGCGAGGACAAAAAAAGAAGCTTGTTCAGCTAGCGGGCAAAAATGCTACAGTTGCTTTACAGGAGAAATTTGATTTGATTGTTCGAAAACAAGAACGCACAATTGGGGCTGTTGAACGATTGGGAGATGCCATGAACATTCCGACACCTATCCGAATTGAAGCCTTTGATAATTCAAATATTATGGGAACCGATCCGGTTTCTGCAATGGTTGTATTTATCGATGGAAAGCCGGCAAAAAAAGAGTATCGCAAATATAAAATTAAGACGGTCAAAGGACCGGATGACTATGCCTCCATGCGTGAGGTTATTTACCGTCGCTATTCTCGTGTGCTTAAAGAGGGCTTGCCTTTCCCTGATTTGATTGTCATTGACGGTGGGAAAGGTCAGGTGGATGTTGCTAGAGATGTTTTGGCAAACCAGTTGGGGTTAGATATTCCGATTGCTGGTTTGGCGAAGAATGATAAGCATAAAACAAGTGAGCTGCTCTTTGGCTCAGAGCTTTCAGTGATACCGTTAGAGAGAAATTCTCAAGAATTCTTCCTTTTACAACGTATCCAAGATGAGGTTCACCGATTTGCAATCACTTTTCATCGTCAACTTAGAAGCAAGAACAGCTTTGCGTCCAAGCTTGACGACATTGATGGGCTAGGACCCAAACGTAAAAAAGAGCTGCTACGCCAGTTTAAATCATTGAAGAATATTACTGCTGCCTCTGTAGAGGACTTGAAAACGGCGGGACTGCCGAAGAATGTTGCTCAAAATGTCTACGATCACCTCCATGAGAGTTCAGAAGGTTTGACGAATGAGCAGTAATGGAATGAGCGAATAATTGATGCCCATGAAGACGCCTGTCTTCATGGGCATTTTTTATCTTTGTGTCGTTGAGGAGTTATTTCATTGAATCCAGCTGCTTCTTAGAGTCGCAAAATACTTGCCATAATTGAACTTGCTCCTCTTTTATTACAGCTTTCCAACAGGCAGGAAATTCCCAATACCTGCTTTGCTTTCCTTGATAAGAAGCGCTGGCTTTTCCAATGATGACGGATAAATTATCATTTTCAACATAATCATGAACCTCAATAAAATAGTCGGGAAACCATTCGAAATAAGTCTGCCAGCCGATTTTCATTTGTTCTTTACTTTCTTTTTCGCCGTAAGTATCAATAAACTGGAAATCCTCTGACATCATTTGAATAAGCAGCGGTAGGTCTTGATTGTTAATGGCTTCTACGAATGCAAAGACAGTATCTTTGTTCATGGTATACCCTCCAGAGTCATTTTTTTCATTCTAACATAACAAAGTAAAGGCTGTGTTTTTGGCAGTAGTAGGAAGCTGATTTTTCTCTTTGAAAACTGTCTAAAAAAATTTTTTTATTAGTATAGTTAGCTTTACAAAAATAGTAAAGTGAGCTATACTTTTTTTGTAAAGCTAGCTATACTTTATTAGGGAGGTAGTTATGTGCAGAACAAAATTCAGGAATTAAGGAAAGCAAACAAGATCACTCAGAGTGAATTGGCAGATGCAGTTAGTGTCACCAGACAAACGATTATTTCGTTGGAAAATGGCAGGTATAATGCTTCATTGGTATTAGCACATAAAATTGCTCAGTTTTTTAATCAGACAATCGAAGAAATATTTGTATTTGATTTGGAGGAGGAAAACATATGAAATTCGGTATGAAGTTCAATAATGGTCAAAATAAGGACTATCAACTGATACTGCAAAGAAGGAAAAAATTGTTCGTAGCAGTAATCGCAATGGGCGTGTTAATCAGTGGACTATCATTTTTCTTTTTAGGCTCTGAGAGTCACACAGCATCTTACACACGAGGCTTTGGTGTCGGATTGATTTTTGTCGGGGCTCTTATGTCGTTCAAAAATTGGCAAATGCTCAAAAATAAAGAAAAAATGGAGAAGAATAAACGAGAAGAACTCGATGAACGGAATATTGCTATTAACAATCAAGCACTGATTACTGCGTTGAGAATATTTATTGTCCTCCTCGTTTTAGTGACTGTGGTAACAGCATTTTTCAATCCAGTATATAGTAGTTTGACTGCCGCAATGCTTAGCACTTATCTTGTTCTTTACCTCATTTCTTATATCTACTATCAAAAGAAAATGTAAAAAATCTATTGACAGTAAATTTAGAGTTCGCTATTATATCATTAAGTGATATATCACATGATGATATATCTAAAGATGATATAGTGAGGGAATCTTAATGGAAGATACACTGACAGATTCTAGTTATCTGATTCTACTGGCCTTACTTCAGCCACAGCATGGCTATGCCATTATGAAGCAAGTCAGTACGGTCACTAATGGAAGCGTGTCGATCGGACCGGCAAGTATGTACACAATTTTGAAAAAACTTCAAAAAAGTGGATATATTACTTTAGAAGAAAATGACGAACGGAAGAAAATTTATCTGATTACTGAGTTGGGCTTTGAAGTATTAGAAAGAGATATCAAACGAAGAAAGCTTCTTTATCAGGCAGGAGAATCCTTAGTCGCCGAGAGAAGGAGAACAGAGAATGATCATTAATGGAAAGAAATACATTTTTTCAAGAGGCGTTGCATTTTATCCGGAGAAGGAAATGGAAATTTTGAAGGAACAGGCCCAGCAAGGTTGGGAATTCCGGAAAATGAATGTGCTTGGATTTTTAACGTTTATCAAAGCAGCTCCGGAAAATAAAAAGTTTTCTGTTGATTTTTTCTCTGGCTCAAAGGATGACTTGGAAGAGTATCTTAGCCTATATAAAGAGGCTGGTTGGGAATCCATAGCCAATTATAAGAAAAAATATTTCTATTTTAAAGCGGACCCATACACCCCAACAATCTATTCGGATGAAGAAAGCTACGGCGTGAGAATGTACAAAGAATGGATATGGATGTTTTGGCAGCACTTGCTTTTTATCCCTATTGGTTTGCTTCTTTTTTGGGTACCCGTTCAAATGGGAAAGTGGAAAATGGTTCATTCTGTTTGGTTCATCTCTGTAAGAATGCTTCTTATGTTTTTCGGAACGTTTTTCACGGTTATGCCGCTGTCAGTAATTCTTAATGTTGTTTTTTCTCTTATCATCTACAAAGACCGAAGAAAATTCTATAATCGTCCGGAACAATTTGCCAAGAAGCAGAAGTTTAGAAGGGATATGATTGTTTTAATGATTATAGGGGCAATCATCGGTGCTTTGATGAGCTATACAGGGTTGGCAGATTTCTAAAAAATGGAGGGAAAAGGGTATGAGTGAAAAAAGGTTTGAACTGTCTTTGCGGGAAAATCTAGGCGTCATCAAGGAACAAACTGTAATACTTGTAGATAAGGAAACAGGTGTAAACTATCTATTTGTTTCTCAAGGCTATGCCGGCGGGTTAACACCTTTGCTGGATGAACATGGGAAACCGATAGTTACTAAATAGAAACGATGCATGTAAATTAGGAGGGTATGAAATGTTAGAAGTTAAAAATTTGGTCAAAACATTTGGCGATTTCACGGCAGTAGATAATATCTCGTTTGAAATACCAGATGGAAAAATTTTGGGATTAATCGGGCAGAATGGTGCAGGGAAAACAACGACTTTTCGTTTGATTTTAGACTTTTTGACACAAGACAGTGGAACTGTATTGTGGAACGGTCACGAGCTAAACGAGAAGGACTATAACGATATTGGTTATCTTCCGGAAGAAAGAGGTTTGTATCCGAAAGTCAGTATCGAAGACCAGCTGATTTATTTTGCAGAGCTTCGCGGAAAAACAAAGCAGGAAATTAAACCGAAAATTGATGAATGGATGGAAAAATTCAAAGTCAAAGGGAAAAAGACAGATAAGGTAAAATCTTTGTCAAAAGGGAACCAACAAAAGGTTCAGCTGATTGCCACGTTGATTCATGAACCAAAGCTGGTAATTCTGGATGAGCCCTTCAGTGGGTTGGACCCTGTGAATGCCGAGCTTTTAAAGGATGGCATCATTGAGCTGAAAAAGAAAGGCTCTTGTGTCATATTTTCTAGTCATAATATGGACAACGTTGAAAAAATCTGTGATCATCTGTTGATGCTTCGCAGCGGAAAGATTGTTCTAAATGGAAGAGTTCATGAAATCCGTGAAAGCTTTGGACGAACAAAAGTCTTTTTGGAATCCGCTCTTTCAGCAGAGGAAGTATCTTCTATTGATGGCGTTATCTCAGCTGTTAAGCGTGGCGATGGAATAGTAGATGCAACATTGAGTAATCCAAAAGCCGGCGAAGAAATTTTTGCGAGAGCGACACAATTCGGCTATATTCCAATGTTCAATCAGCAACCGCCGACTTTAGAAGAGATATTCAAGATGAAAGCAGGTGAACCAAATGAATAAATTTTGGGTAATCGCATTAGATGTTTACAAGAAAAATATTAAATCGGTTTCTTTTCTGATTATGATTTTAGCACCGTTTCTGCTGATGGGTGTCATGTACGCAGCAATCTCATTTTCAGGTGGATTTTCAGGACCTGATAAGATTGCCATCGTTTCTGATGATTCTGCTTTAGCCGAACAGTTAAGCCAAGTAGATATGGATGATTATGATTTCAAAGCTGTAGACTCACAGAAAGATGCAGAAAAACAATTGAAGTCTGGCGATATCGAAGCTTTTCTAGTATTAAATACAGCTAGTGGTGAGATTGAAGGAACACTCTATTCTGAATCTTCTCTTGGTTCTACAACAGACTTGACGATTCAGCAAATGTTGAATGGTATTCAGTCATCAATCAATGCTGGCAAGTTGAACTTAACTGCTGAGCAAGTAGCAAGTTTACAGCAGCCGGCAAGCTTTGAAAAAGCAAAAGTTAATTTTGACCAAGATGGAAAAATGACCACAGGTATCGATAATACAGCCATTCAGTCTGCAATTTCCTTTGTATTGACTATCGTTTTATGGATTATCATTATTACCTATGCTTCTATTATTGCTCAAGAGATTGCTTCCGAAAAAGGAACACGTATTATGGAAGTTATTCTTTCCAGTACAAGAGCGCAGACGCATTTCTATGGTAAATTGACAGGTGTCATTTTAGTTGCCTTCACACAAATTCTTATTTATGCAGTAGGTGCAGTTGTTGCCTATAATCAATTCAAGGACTTGGATATGGTGAAGGAATTCTTATCCAGCTTCTCTTTAGACATGATTTTGGGAAGTTTCCTTTGGTTCACAATCGTCTTCATTATACTGGGTATCTTTGTTTATTCTGTGCTTGCTGCATTGTGCGGTTCTTTGGTTTCAAAACCAGAGGACACACCTAAAGCTGTACAGCCAATCATCTATTTGGCAATGATCGGTTACTTCATCGGTCTTTCATTAGGGGCGGCTGATCCGCAGAATATCATTATTAAAATTACCTCATATATCCCATTAATCTCATCTTTCATCATGCCGATTCGTTTGGCTACTGAAACAGCTTCTACAGCTGAGGGGATGATTTCGTTAGGTGTATTGCTGGTATTCGGTGTTCTATTAACACTGTTTTCAGCGAAGCTATACAAGTCAAATGTACTGGTATACAGCGAAGGCGGTATGCTGAAGTCTTTAAGACAATCAATTTCTATTTTGAAAAACGAACAAAAGAAAGCATAAAACGAAAAAACAGTTATTCATTGATGGGTTAAATCAGTGAATAGCTGTTTTTTTTTAGGATAAAAAATTATTTTTTTGAAGTGTTGTTTGCCGTTCAATCAATTCAATATCTAATGGTCGTTTAGGAAGCTCAGCTTTATTCAATTCGTTATAAATATGAATAAAAGAGTTTTTTGCTTGATGATTGATGGAATAGTCAACGGTGGTCATGTGCATCAGCTTGCTGACTAGGCTGTTATCAAAGCCGATGACGGCAACATCCCTAGGTACTTCATAGCCAAGGTTTTGCAGCTCAGAGATGAACTCTGCAGCGACTGAATCTGTGTAAAAAGCCATTGCTTCAGGTTTATCTGTCATATGGTGCCATTGATAAGCAAGCTTGATTCCGCTAGTTTCTCGCATAGAATCATAAAAAATCCAATCATGATTAATCTCCAAACCAGCTAGTTTATAAAAACTATCAATGGCTCTAATTCGAGCTTTTGTATTTAGATTTTTGGGGTTGCCCATGACATGCCCAATTTTTTGATAGCCTTTCGCGTGGAGATAATCAAGCGAATTAAAATAGCCTGAATAATGATCGACATATGCAGAGTATACTCGTTTGGAATCAATTCGGTGCCACGTAGCAATGGGCCCATACATCGTGTAAGGCTCAATAACATCCCATTCATTGGCTCTAGTCAGAATAAAAATGCCATCCAGCTGTTTGTATTTCATTTGATTTAGCGCATCGATTTCTTTTTGCTTGTCACCATCTGTAAAGTAGACCGTTACATAGTAGTTATAAGATTTTGCGATGGAAATGAAATTACTTAGGAAAATGCCCAGCAAATCGAAGTAGCCATGTGCCAGGAAACCAATTGTTTTTGTCTCACCGCTTTGAAGGTTTCGTGCAATCAAATTTGGCGAGTAAGCCAATTTTTCCATCGCTTCTAATACTTTTTCCCGACTTTCTTTACTGACGTATCCATTACCGGAAATGACTCTTGATACAGTTGATTTAGACACATTCGCTGCTTTTGCAACATCTATGATTGTTGGCATTGGCTGATTCGCCTCCGTATTGAGATGATTGTGTATTGAATTAGTTGTTGTTCGAGAGCTGTCCAAGTTCATTCAGCTTTTCTTATTGTCTAGCTTCATGAGTTAGACTTTTCGATAAATAGATAAATCCATTTCAAAGATAGAAAACATTGCCAGTTCTGCTTATGTAGGAACTTTTAGCAGAATGGTATGTGAAGCAAAAATCCTATTCATTGAAGATGAGCTAGCCAGTTAAGAATCATTTTCCTATAGCACTCATGAGCAAAACAACTCATTCAGCTTTTCTACTTATCTAGCTTCATGAACTAGCTCCTCTCAACAATAAGTGAAACTTGTCTCATGGTAAATAGCACCATGTGTCAATTTTCTCTTATTGTTCGGGAGCTGCCCAAGTTCATTCAGCTTTTCTTATTGTCTAGCTTCATGAGTTAGACTTTTCGGTAAATAGATAAATTCATTTCAAAGATAAAAAGCATCTTTGAATGGATTTCCTAATTTACTCAAAGTCTGATCAAACTCATTCAGCTTTTCTTTTAGTATACTGGATATTTTCTGCGACTTCAATTGCATAATCGGGCGAAGAGTAGGGGGAAATTGATGAAATGAAAAAACTTTATAAAAGCGCTTGACATGGGAACATTCCCACAATTTAGAATGTAAATGTAAACGATATCAGAGAATACTCTGAAAAAACACCAGGAGGGAACTATATGTCAAGAGGAGCACTAAAAATCGCAACAATTGGTGGAGGTTCAAGTTATACACCCGAATTGATCGAAGGCTACATCAAACGTAAAGATGAGTTGCCAATCAAAGAAATCTGGTTAGTAGATATTGAAGCAGGTAAAGAAAAATTAGAAATCGTTGGTGAAATGGCGAAACGTATGGTCAAAGCTGCCGGCTTAGACTGGGAAGTTCATTTAACATTAGATCGTCGTGAAGCATTGAAGGATGCTGACTTTGTATCCACACAATTCCGTGTAGGTTTATTGGAAGCACGTATCAAAGATGAGCGTATTCCTTTATCACATGGTGTATTAGGACAAGAAACAAATGGTGCAGGTGGAATGTTTAAAGCTTTCCGTACAATTCCTATCATCTTAGGCATTATCAAAGATATGGAAGAGCTGTGTCCAAACGCTTGGTTAGTTAACTTCACAAACCCAGCCGGAATGGTTACAGAAGCTGCCATCAAGCATGGCGGATGGAAGAAAACTGTTGGTCTATGTAATGTACCGATTGGACATAGAAAACAAGCAGCAGAAAAATTAGGTGTACCAGAGGAAGATTTGTTCTTCAAGTTTGCAGGTATCAACCATTTCCACTGGCATCGTGTATGGGATAAAGCAGGAAACGAAAGAACACAAGAATTGATTGACTTGATTTATGGTCCTCAGGAAGAACAAGAAAGCCATCTGAAAAATATCTGGGATGCGCCATATCATTATGAGCAAATTAAAGATTTGGGTATGCTTCCATGTGGTTACCACCGTTACTACTATATCGAAGATGAAATGCTGAAACACTCAATTGATGAGTTCAAAGAAGGAAAAACAAGAGCTCAGGTTGTAAAAGAAACAGAAACTCGTCTATTTGAACTATACAAAGATCCTAAATTGGATTATAAACCAAAAGAATTGGAACAGCGTGGAGGTACACACTATAGTGACGCAGCATGTGAAATGATTGCTTCTATCTATAATGACAAACGTACAGACATGGTTGTTTCTACAGAAAATAATGGAACAATCACTGACCTGCCTTACGACTGTGTTGTAGAGGTTTCAGGACCGGTTACTTCTCATGGTCATGAGCCGTATAACTGGGGAGAATTCCCATCACCAGCACGTGGTATCATTCAAAATATGAAGGCAATGGAAGAAACTGTTATTCGTGCAGCGATTGATGGCGATTACGGTGCAGCATTACATGCATTCACTATCAACCCATTAGTGCCAGGTGGTACAATGGCAAGAACATTGCTGGATGAGCTATTGATTGCTCATAAAGCTCATCTGCCAAACTTTGCAGACGATATCGCAAGAATCGAAAAGGATCAGCCTGAAACAGTTGCTTATGTTACTGAATTGATGAAGAGCAACTAATCTATAGGTATCTAAATTGGTGGGAATATCCGCTGAAATAAGTCAATAAACCCTGAGAATTGTAAAACTATTCTCAGGGTATTTGGCTTGTTTTATAAGAAAGTAAAACAATCGTTCACTTTTCTTTTTTTTGAAAAAATAATATTTTCCTATTGACTAAACCTAACTTTAACTCGGTATGATAGAAACAGGTATGAAAAAAAGTAGGTCACTGATGAAAATGGACGGTAATATACGAAGGAAAATGATTTTGGCGCTTTCCTAAAGGAACCCGTTTTTCATTTTGTGAATAAACATACAAAAAACGATAAACAGTATTGACTTAGACCTACTCTAATAGAATAAAATTGGCATACGCTGTTCAATCAACCACTTAAAGAGAAAGGGGAGAGTGTTCTTGATTACAATCAAAGAAGTTTCTGAAAAGTTTGGAATCACAACCCATACAATACGTTTTTATGAGAAGGAAAAACTGGTTGCAATTCCCAGAAATGAACGAGGGATTCGGGATTTTGACGAGCGTTCCATTACACGAGTAAAAACAATTCTTCACTATCGGAATGTTGGCATGTCTTTGGAGGATATTCGCCGCGTTTTGGCACACAGCAATGATCATAATTTTTCTCTGAGTGTACTCGCTAAAACAAAAGAAGAACTGGATCGGAAAATCATGGAGCTTGAGGAAACCCGCAGCTATCTGGATCGAAAAATAGCCATTCATCAAGAGCTGGCAGAAAAAGAAAATGCGAAGAAATTGAAACAGTTGGAACATTCCTTAAGTTATAAAGTAAATTAGCCATAATTTTCTTAAAGTATGGGCGAAGGGATGGCTAACACATTATCAAAAAAATTGAGAATAGAAGGACGGATAAAATTGACAATAATCAATAAAATAAATCAACCATCAGATTTAAAAAAATTATCAATAGAAGAACTGGAAGTCTTGGCCAGTGAGATACGGGACTTACTTTTAAATAAGGTCAGTCAAACGGGTGGACACGTGGGACCCAATCTTGGAACAGTGGAATTAACTTTAGCTTTTCACTATGTATTTGATTCACCAATAGATAAAATCGTTTGGGATGTTTCCCATCAGTCTTATCCACACAAAATTGTGACAGGGCGAAAATATGCGTGGCTAGATGAGACAAAGTATAAGACAGTGACGGGCTATACAGAACCTGAAGAAAGTCAGCACGACTTTTTTACGGTGGGGCATACATCGACATCTGTGAGCTTGGCAGTTGGCATGGCTAAAGCTAGAGATATCCAAAAGCAAGAAGGAAATATCGTTGCTGTATTGGGTGATGGCTCTTTATCTGGTGGCTTGGCGCTTGAGGGACTGAACAATGCCGCAGAGCTGGATTCCAATTTGATTGTTATCTTGAATGACAATGAGATGTCAATCGCAGAAAATCATGGTGGGATGTACCGTAATTTGGCAGAGCTCAGAAAAAACAATGGGCAGGCGGAAACCAACCTGTTTACAGCGATGGGCTTAGGCTATCATTACGTAGAAGAAGGAAACAATATAACAGAAATGATTAAAGCTTTTGAGTCAGTGAAGGACAGTAAGCAGCCACTCGTTCTTCATGTTCATACGGAAAAGGGGCATGGCTATAAACCTGCTGTGGCAAATAAGGAACGCTTCCATTGGCAGATGCCTTTTGACTTGGAAACTGGAGACAGTAAGCATACTAGCTCAGGAGAAAGCTATGACTCTGTTATTGTTGATGTATTAGACAAGAAAATAAAAGAAGAGAAACAACCAATAGTAGCAATAACAGCTGCTATTCCGGGACTGTTTGGCTTGAAGGAGCTTCAAAAGCTGCATCCGGAGCATTATATTGATGTGGGTATTGCTGAACAGCATTCTATCACTTATGCAGCTGGTTTAGCAAAATCCGGCGCTAAGCCAATTGTTTTCCATTCTAGTACTTTCTTGCAAAGAGCTTACGATCAGCTTTCTCATGACTTGGGAATTAATGATTTACCGGCTGTTTTGATTGTTAAGGGCGGAAGAATCAGTGGTGGTGATCCGACCCATCAAGGAAGCTTTGACATTCCTTATATTACAAGTATTCCAAATATTATTTATTTAGCTCCAACCAGCAAGGAAGAGGTTCAGGCAATGCTTCATTGGGCAATTGACCAAAAGGAACATCCGGTTGCGATTCGGATTCCGGAAAGAGGATTTGTATCTAAACCAATAGATGAAGAAAGCTTCCATCCTTTAGAATGGAAGATAGAGAAGCAAGGAGAAAAAGCAGCGATTATTGCAGCTGGAAGTTTCTTAGCTTTGGGAAGAGAAACAGTAGAGAAGTTAGAAAAACAGGGAATTGAAGCAACATTGATTAATCCACGTTCCTTTACTTATTTTGAATCAGAGCTTCTGAATAAATTACAAGAGGACCATCAAGTAGTAGTTACATTAGAAGATGGTAGTTTGGATGGCGGATATGGTGAAAAAATCAGTCGGTACTATGGGCGTCGTGAGATGAAAGTCTTGAATTATGGGGCATTAAAGCGATTTAATAATCATCAAACAATGGAAGAGCTGAACCGAGAGTTTCGTTTGCTTCCTGAGTTGATTGCAGAAGATGTGCTAAAAGAACTGAAGTAGGTATTAAAGGCATAGAGAAGAACAGAAAAGTAATTATCCACCCGCATAGCGGGTGGCTTTTTAATAGCCCTAGAAGGGCTCATTACTTGCTGCTCCCTTCAAGGGAGCTTTTTAAGAGACCGCCAACCGCTATCTCTCTATTTTTTTCT
>NZ_JADOEQ010000027.1 GCF_016745255.1 Enterococcus sp. BWR-S5
CCTTTATCTAGTATATCGAAAGGAGTTTTATCGCTAAAGCTACTTCTTCCACGCGCAGTACGCGTGGTTTTTTTGTTTCAATCACTTTAGTGATTGAAACCGACTAAAGTCATTAATAAAAAACCGAGCTTGGCCAGCTCGGTTTTTCTGTGTGACAAAATATATGATATGCTTAAATATGGATTGGCAAACCTAAAGCCAATTCAGAAGCATCCATAACGATTTCACCTAGAGATGGGTGAGGATGGATTGTCAACGCGATATCTTCAGCATTCATGCCTGATTCAACGGCAAGTGCCATTTCAGAAATCATATCACTTGCGCCAACACCGGCAATTTGAGCACCGATAATCACATTATCCTCAACAGTTGTTACTAAGCGAACAAATCCTTCTGTTTTACCAAGAGAAATTGCACGACCGTTACCGGCAAACGGGAATTTGAAACCTTTTGCTTCAATTCCTGCTTCTTTTGCTTCTGCGACAGTCATTCCAACAGATGCCAATTCAGGATCTGTGAAAGCTACTGCCGGCATTGCTTTGTAATCAACCGCTACTTTTTTACCGGAAATTGCTTCTGCAGCAATTTTTGCTTCGTAGCTAGCTTTATGGGCAAGCGCAGCACCGGGGACAATATCTCCAATTGCGAAAATATTTGGTACGTTAGTACGGCCTTGCTTGTCTACATTAATCAACCCGCGTTCGCCGATTTCAACACCTGCTTGTTCAAGACCCAAGTCATCCGTGTTTGCACGTCGACCAACAGTAACCATAACGTAGTCAGCAGTAACCGTTTCTTCTTTGCCGTCAACTTCATATTTAACTGTCACACTGTCACCATTATCTACGGCTTCTTTTGCCATCGCAGAGGTAACAATTTTCACGCCTTTTTTCTCAAAATCATCTGCAACGATTTTGACCATGTCTTTTTCATAAGTCGGCAGAATTGATGGGCTGCCTTCAAGAATAGTCACTTCAGAACCAAGGTTGGCATATGCCCCGCCAAGCTCAGCACCGATTACGCCACCACCGATGATAACGAATTTTTTAGGTACTTCTTTCAAGTTCAAACCGCCAGTTGAATCAAGCACACGTCCACCAAATTTGAATCCTGGAATTTCAATCGGACGAGAACCTGTTGCAACGATTGCGTTGTTAAAAGAATATGTTTGTGCAGAATCAGGGTGAATTACACGTAATGTCTGTTCATCCACAAAAAATGCTTCACCTTCAATGATTTCTACTTTATGCTTCTTCAAAAGCATACCAACACCGGAAGTTAAGGTATTAACAACCTTGTTGTCTTTCCATTCTTGTGTTTTTGTGAAATCTAAAGATACATTTTCAGTCGTCACACCAAACATTGTTGAATCCAATGACTCTTGGTAATGATGCCCTGCAGCAATTAATGCCTTAGAAGGAATACATCCTACATTCAGACACACACCGCCGATAAATTCACGTTCAATGATGGCAACCTTCTGCCCCATTTCAGCAGCGCGGATGGCAGCTACATAGCCGCCAGGTCCCGCACCGATTACAACTGTATCTAATTCAATGGCAAAATCTCCTACTACCATTTGTCAATCATCCTTCCATCAATAGTAATTCTGGGTCAGCCAATAAGCGTTTGATGTTGTTCATCGCTTTTTGCGCTGTTGCACCATCAACGATACGGTGATCGAAGCTCAATGAAAGCTTCATTACTCGTCCAACAACGATTTCACCGTCAGCATTTACTACAGGCTGTTGTGCAATCGTACCAACACCTAAGATAGCAACCTCAGGGTAGTTGATAACCGGAGTGAACCAGCCGCCGCCTACTGAACCAATATTACTGATTGTAATTGAACCATCGCGCATATCTTGTGCAGATAGTTTGCCGTCATGTGCAAGAGCTGCTTTTTCATTGATTTCATCAGCAATTGCGAACATGCTCTTCATGTTTGCATTTTTCACATTTGGTACATACAGACCATTGTCTGTATCTGTTGCGATACCAATGTTGAAGTAGTTTTTATAAACGATTTCCTGTTTCGCATCATCAATTGACGCATTTAGAACAGGGAATTTTTGAACAGTTGATGTCAAAGCTTTTACAACATATGGCAAGAATGTTAATTTCGTACCATTTGCTGCTGCAACATCTTTGAACTTCTTACGATGATCCCAAAGCTTAGATACTTCTACTTCATCATGCAATGTTACGTGTGGTGCAGTGTGCTTGCTGTTAACCATTGCTTTAGCAATTGCTTTACGCATTGGTGTCAACGCTTCACGTGTTTCCATCTCACCTAAGTTAGAAGTAAACGGCTGTGCTGGTTTTGCAGGCGCTGCCGCTGTGCTTGAAGCTGCTGGTGCAGTTTCTTGTACCGCTTCTGTTGAAGTTGCCGCAGCTGCAGGTGCTGTTCCACCATTTGTCAGGAAGTTATCAATATCTTCTTTAACAACACGTCCACCTTTTCCGGTTGGAGCGACTTGAGAGATATCAACATCCTTTTCACGTGCATATTGACGAACTGAAGGCATAGCCAACACACGTTTGTTAGGATCAGCCGCAGCTACCACTCCTGTAGAACCTGAAGCTGGAGCACTTGACGCTGCTTCCGTTTGCGTAGGCGCTGCTGGTGCTGCACTGCTTGAAGGAGCAGAGTTATGTCCGGGTGCATCGATTTCCACCAATACATCTCCTACATTTGCTACTGTACCTTCTGAAACAACGATGTTTTTCACTGTTCCTGTTACTGGTGATGGAATTTCTTCCACTGATTTGTCGTTTTGTACTTCTAATAGTGTATCATCTTCATTAATTGTATCACCTGGTTTTACAAACCATTTCACAATTTCACCTTCCGCAATTCCTTCACCGATATCCGGTAACTTGAATTGGAAGACACCTTCTGAAGAATCAGCCGGAGCTGCTGGAGTTGCAGCTGGTTGAGCAGGTGTTTGCTCTTGTGCAGCTACACCGCTGTCGCCTTCATTATCTTCATGTCCAGGTGCATCGATTTCCACCAACACATCCCCAACATTTGCCACTGTACCCTCCGGAACAACAATACTTTTCACTGTTCCTGTTACTGGTGACGGAATTTCTTCTACTGATTTATCATTTTGAACTTCTAATAATGTATCATCTTCATTGATTGTATCGCCGGGTTTTACGAACCATTTTACGATTTCGCCTTCCGCGATCCCTTCACCGATATCCGGTAATTTAAATTGATAAGCCATCGTTTTTCTTCCCTTCTTTACTCATTAAAATTCAACGATTTCTTTCACTTTTGCTTCGATGTCAGAAGCATTCGGCAACCAAATGTTTTCCGCTTGACCAAATGGGAAGATGGTATCTGGTGCTGATACACGGCCAATTGGTGCTTGCAATGAAAGAATAGAGCGTTCTGAAATTTCTGAAACAACCTGTGCAGCAACACCGGCTTGTCTCTGTGCTTCCTGAACAACTACAACACGGCCTGTTTTTTCAACAGAGGCGATGATTGTTTCAACATCAAGTGGAGCGACTGTACGCAAGTCGATAATCTCTACAGAAATGTTTTCTTTTGCTAAGTTATCTGCTGCTTTGATTGCTTCACGAACCATTGCACCGTAAGTAATGATAGAAACATCAGTACCTTCACGAGTTACTGCTGCTTTATCCAATGGTACTTCGTATGCTTCATCCGGCACTTCCTCACGGAATGAACGATATAATTTCATGTGCTCCAAGAACACAACAGGGTCATTGCTGCGAATAGATGAAATCAACAGACCTTTTGCATCATATGGATTTGATGGAATAACCACACGTAAACCAGGTGATTGAGCCATCAAGCCTTCTAAGTTATCTGAGTGAAGCTCAGGTGTATGCACACCGCCACCAAATGGAGAGCGAATAGTTACCGGAATATTTCTTGTACCGCTCATACGGTAACGTGTACGAGCCATTTGTGCCACAACTGCATCCATTGTTTCAAAGATAAATCCAAAGAATTGGATTTCCGGTACCGGACGATAGCCTTCTAATGCTAAACCAAAAGCCAAGCCGCCGATTCCTGATTCAGCCAAAGGAGTATCGAAGACACGATCTTCGCCGAATTTTTCTTGTAAACCTTCTGTCGCACGGAATACACCGCCGTTTTTACCAACATCTTCACCGAAAACCAAAACGTTTTCGTCATTCTCTAACTCAAGAGCTAGGGCATCAGTAATAGCTTGGATCATTGTTTTTTGTGCCATGATTATTTCGACTCCTTCGCTTCGTAGATTGCAATTTGTTCTTTGATACTTTGTGGTTGAACTTCAAACATGTTTTTCAAGAAATGAGAAACTTTTTGTTTGCCAACTTTATCTGCTTCAGAAATCGCATTTTTGATTTCTTCTTTTGTCTGTTCAATGATTTGTTCTTCTTTTTCTTCTGACCAAAGGCCTTTTTCAGTAAGGTAGTTACGGAAACGAACCAATGGATCTTTTTGTTGCCACTCGTCATCCATCTCTTTTGAACGGTAACGTGTTGGGTCATCCCCTGACAATGTATGTGGACCATAACGGTAAGTCAATGTTTCAATTAGAACAGGACCATTTCCAGCTGCTGCCCAGTCACGTGCTTCTTTCGAAACTGTGTATACTGCCAATGGATCCATTCCGTCTACTTGAATACCAGGAATTCCGGCAGCCACTGCTTTTTGAGCCAATGTTTTTGCAGCGGATTGTTTTTCACGAGGTGTTGAAATCGCGAATCCATTATTTTGGATAAAGAATACACCGTTTGCTTGGTATGCTCCTGCAAAGTTGATTGCTTCATAGAAATCACCCTGAGAAGAACCGCCGTCACCAGTATAAGTGAAGACAACGTTTTGCTTGCCGCGTTTCTTCATTCCTAAAGCAACACCTGCTGCTTGGATATATTGTGCCCCGATAATGATTTGTGGAGGCATTGCATGCAAGTCTTCTGCATACATGTTTCCGCCGGCATGCCCTCTTGACCATAAGAAAGCTTCTTTTAATGGAAGTCCATGTTGAACCAATTGAGGAACATCACGGTATCCCGGTAATAGGTAATCTTCTTTTTCCATCGCGAATTGACTTGCCAACTGACTTGCTTCCTGTCCTGCTGTTGGTGCGTAGAAGCCCAGACGTCCTTGACGGTTCAATGCTGTTGAACGTTGATCCAACACTCTTGACCAAACCATACGAGTCATCAATTCTACTAATTGTTCATCTGATAAATCCGGAATCAAATCCTTGTTTACCACTTTTCCATCCTTATCTAATGCTTGATAAGTAGGAAACTCTGCGTTGACCTCATTCATCAATTGGTTGAAGTCAATAGGTTTTTGCTTGTTTGCCATTTTGTCACACAATCCTCTCTATTAACGTTTCTTTTATTCAGAAAAATGAAACAGCAACAAAAACTGTATCACTTTCTCGACTACATATACAAATTATCATTAAATCCGAAAAAGAGCAAGTAAAAAAACCTAAATTATTTTCAAAAGCCCCAGCCCACTAAAATCCTTTTAAAACAACTAATAGTGATGAATATCACAAGCGAAGAAATACTTATATCTGTTTCACACCTGTTTCTACAATATTTTAATATCTGTTATACTAGTTTTCAAGATTTTGTATAACAGAAATCGATTTGCGTGACTATCTTACCTCTATTGTACTTGTTCAGTTCTTAACTTTCCAATGATACCCCTTTCAAAAACTCTTGTGTTTTATCAATTTTTTCCTGTTTTTACAAAATAATTGATATTGCACTAGTCTAGTTCTTACCATAGACTTATAAGTGGTCGTTTTCATATTCGACACTCAAAACAATTAAGAAAGGAAGAAAAGAATGAAAAGAGTTGTTAGATTTGCTTTTGCTTCATTGTTGGTTATGACTTTGACTGCCTGTGGTTCGTCCAAAAAAACAGATTATGAAATCAAGGATGGTGATCCTTTGGAGCTACTGGAAGAGGCTGGGTATTCATTGACTTACAGTGACAGCTACAACGCCAGTACCATTTTGGAGAATGTCGAGGAGAAAATTACTATAGAATTTGAGCTTGGCAGCGATGATGGTGAAATTTGGAACATCAGGTATACGAATAAAAAAGATAAGATAGAAGAGCGCGTTTCCAGCTGGGGAATCCCTACAGAGAACCGTAAAACAATCGCTCGCTATGTAGACTCTATCCGCTCTACAGGCATTACGACTCAAACGGTTTGGAATTTGATTTCTGACTACTCTGCCGAAAATAACCCAGAAGCATTGATTAACAAAACAAAAGAGAATAAAGCTCTTAAGAAAAATACAGTGGGACAATTATTAGTTGAAAATGGCTATACTTTTTATACAAGCTATGAAGCCTATGACTCGGGCGCCTATAATCTTGATATCAATGTTTCAAATCTCGAAACCGGGATTGGCTATCAAGTCGGTATGTATGAAGGAAAATTCTACAGCTTAGATTACACGAACCTTTCTGAAAAGGTCTTTGATGAAAAAGTTTATTCCTCCGGCAAACACAGTGGGGAAGAAAAAACAATTGATTTATATTTGGAGTCATTAGAAGAGCTGGATATTACTAAAGAAGAATTTATGAAGTTTTTCAGTGACTATCAGGATGCTTATTTTAAAGCGGTAGGTATCACTCCCGGAGAAGAGATAGAAGGTCTCGATGATGATACAGAGGACAGCGAAGAAGAGCTTGAAGAAAGTAGTGAGAGTACAAAAGAGAGTAGCTCAGAGGCCAAAGAAAGTACAGTGGAAAGCAAGACTGAAACAAAGCAGCCTACTCCTGCAGCTAATTCCTCCAGCACAAAGACCGAGCTTGAAGATATCATAGAAAAATACGATGAGTTGATTGATCAAGTAAATGGTTTCAGCAGCAACCCAAGTACTTACACCTTAGCTGCCTACGGAACATTCATGACTGAATACACAGAGCTTCTTACCATGTTTAATGGGTTAGACAGCTTGGCTAACTCTTCTGATAGCGAAGTAGTGACAGCCTATACACGTATAATTGAAAAAAACACTGCCCTTTCTCTGGCACTGACAAAATTACCATCAGAATTTGCCAGTTAAGGAACAAGAGAAACTAAAGAAAGCTGAGGAGCTATTGTGCCCCTCAGTTCAAACTGTAGATAAACCCCTTTATGGTTTTCAGGGTATGCATACAATAAGTATTAATACAAAAGAGTCGTGACAATGCCAAAATCACGACTCTTTTAATATACAATTAAATTGATATTTACCGACTAACAAACTGGGAGTTGTTGAACTTATACTGATATTGTAAATCATTCACTTTGTTTCTTATCAAATTCTGCTACTCGCACCTTATCGACTTTCATAATTTCCTCGCCAGTAATCATGTCAGGATTGAATACATAATCATAGTTCGGATCTTTAGGCTTATACCGATTTACTCCATATGCAATGCTGTTTGCAGGAATATTTTTTGTAATCATTGCACCTGCCGCAATCACAGTATTTGCGCCAATAATCACAGGACCAAGTACTTTAGCTCCATCTGCAACAATAACATTCTCTGCAAGAATTGGGCTACCTATATTTTCCCATTCTTTTTTAGCTTTGTTATATTTCATATTTGAGCCTATTGTAACATTTTGATAAATTACAACATTTCTACACAGTTTTGCAGCTACAATCGTACATCCGCGAGCGTGGTGTGCAAAAAGCACACTACTATCCATATCAGCACAATGAATTTCGCAGCAATAGCGCAATTCTAATAAGTTTGATGCTTCGGCCTTCTCTAAGTTATTATCAGAAAAGCAGTTAATTTTTAATAGTTCATCAAAAGTCATATGTTCCATATTTACATCCCCCAGTTATTCTATCTAATTTCGCTTAAGCAAACTTATAAATTCAAATTTATTTTATCATACTAGAGTAAGAAGTAAAAAATGAAGTACTGTATATTTATGCTCCTAATATACAGTACTTCACCTTATTTATTATTTTGTCTACAAACTGAGGAGCTATTGTGCCCCTCAGCTTTCTTCTTCTTTTTAAATCCATTCCTTTGTCATACGAATATACAAACGTTTCGCAAATTCCACTGTAATCAGATACAGCACAATAATTGCGACAAACCAGCCCCAATAAGCTGTTGGCAGTTCTGTAAACTCAAATACTGATCGTAATGGTGTTACGACAATACCTATTCCTACCAGAATTGCTCCCAAGCTTGTCAACAATACTTGTGGAGAAGCGATACTTTGAATAAACGGTAGTTTTCTTGTACGTACCATATGAACAACCAATGTTTGACTGACTAATCCAACCATAAACCAACCAGTTTGGAACAGACTTTGATCAGCAATCGTGTTTGCGCCGAACACAAACCACATCACCAGATAGGTCATAATATCAAAGATACTACTGACAGGACCAATACACAACGTGAATTTCGCCATGCTGTTAATTTCCCAGCGAACAGGCTTCAACAGCTCTTCTTCATCCACATTATCCCAAGGGATTGTCAATTGAGCAACATCATAGATTAAATTTTGAATCAGCAGTTGGATGGACATCATCGGTAGAAACGGCAGAAAAGCACTGGCAACTAAGATAGAGAACACATTACCAAAGTTTGAGCTAATTGTAATTTTGATATACTTCATCATGTTACTAAATACTTTTCTTCCTTCGATTACACCGAATTCCAATACATTCAAGCTTTTTTCCAATAGGATAATTGAGCTGGCATCTTTGGTGATATCCGCAGCTGTATCCACTGAAATCCCTACATCGGCTTTTCTCAAAGCAGGTGCGTCGTTGATTCCATCGCCCATAAAGCCTACTGTATGACCATTTTTCTGCAAGGTTTCGATGATTCTTGATTTCTGCATTGGATTCAGCTTAGCGAACAAGTTTGTCATTTCCACTTCTTCTTCCAATTGTTCATCAGACATTTCATCGAGCTCTGCTCCCAAGACGACATGAGAAACCTCAATTCCTACATCGCCACAAACCTTTTTAGCAACAATATCGTTATCACCCGTTAGAACCTTTACGTTGACACCATGTTCATGAAGAGATTTGATTGCTGTGATTGCTGATTTCTTCGCTGGGTCTAAAAAGCCCATAAAGCCGATCAGCGTCATATCCGCTTCATCATCGGTACTATAAACTGCTTCATTATGCACATCTTTTTTAACAGCTACGGCAATGACGCGCATGCCCTGCTCGTTCATCTTACGATTGACATCCCGCATTTTCTGACGAAGTTCTTCTGTTAGAGGGACAATTTCTCCATCAATCTCTGCATGGGTACATACTTCTTCCATCTCTTCCACAGCACCCTTTGTTACCATGAATTGATGGTTGTCAGCATTTACCACAACAGTCAGTCTTCTTCGGGAAAAATCAAAAGGAATTTCATCTAACTTCGTAATTGATTTGAAAGGTGTTGCCCGTTCATTTTCCGCGTAGTAATTAATTACTGCAATATCCATCAGATTTTTCCAACCTGTTTGGTAGTGAGAATTCAAAAAGGCCATATCCAATACTTGTTCATTTTCAATCCCAAGTGGATTCAAATGTTGAACTAAAACAACTCTGTCCTCAGTAATTGTTCCTGTTTTGTCGGTACAAAGAACATCCATACCACCTAAATTTTGGATAGATGGCAATTCCTTTACAATAACTTTATGCTTAGATAAGGTAAGCGCGCCTTTTGCAAGGTTGCTTGTTACAATCATCGGCAGCATCTCAGGTGTAAGCCCTACAGCAACTGCGATTGCAAAGAAGAAGGCTTCGCCCCACTCCCCTTTTGTCAAACCATTAATCAAGAAAACAATTGGAAACAAGACCATTACCATACGCAATAGAAACTTGCTGACCTTTGTCAAACCAATATCAAAAGAAGTTTTGCCCCGTTGTGTCGTTGCATTTTTTGCAATATCACCAAAGAAGGTGTTTTGACCAGTCTTCAAGATAATCGCTTTCCCTTGACCACTTAAAACATCGGTTCCCATAAATACCAAATCCTGCATGTCTAAAGCTGATACACCTTGTTGGTCTTTCTCCACTCCTGCATCAACAAATTTCTCAACAGGCATGGATTCTCCTGTTAGTGAGGATTGATTGACAAACAAGTCTTTGGTCCAGATTAGCACAGCATCTGCAGGAATCATATCTCCTGTAGCCAAGGTAATGATATCTCCCGGAACAACTTCATCCATAGGGATTTCTCTCGTTGTTCCCTCACGAGTAACAGCTGTTGTATTTTCAATCAGCTCTTTCAAAGCCAGACTGGCTTTTTGGGAACGAAATTCCTGAATAAATGTAATGACTACGCTGGCAAGAATCATTAACCCCATTACAATAGCCGCTTCAAAGTCCTTAGTTAGAGCAGATACAATCATTAATAATGCCAATACATAAACAAAGGGGTCTTTAAATGCTTCAATAAACATCAGCAACGCTGGTGTCGGCTTTTGTGCAGAAACCTCATTGGGACCATATTCTTCCAAACGTTGTGCTGCATCTTCTTCAGATAAACCTTTATCTGAGGTACGCAGCTCCATCATCAGTTCTCTTTCAGATAACAATGCCAGCTTTTTTAAATCTTGTTCTTTTGTTCCTTTTCTAATTTCTGTTAATTTTTTATTCATCATGTTTCTTTCCTCCGTTTTTTACCTGCCGGAGAAAGAAAAAACTCTGTCTATCCAGCCAGGTAAAGATTATTTGTGTTTCGCCTCTGATGGGGGTCTTCCATGATAATCTTCCTCTCTGTATTTTGATTAAAATCGAGTAGATAGATATTGCTATAGCAGCCTAAGATACTGTAAGACAGTAAAAAACCGCACACTCAACAATAGAGTATGCGGCATAAAAAGGCATAATTATCTTCTCCATCGTTGAGCTTTAGCACTATAGGGCGTAGATAATTTCTTATCAGCTACATTATGGATGACCTTCACGACCATCCCTGTTCAACCAACTAAGAGTCTCTCGATTCTTTCGCGGCAGCAGCCTGTGTCCATATAGGAGCCTCACCTAACAATTCTTCTATTCAATTTTGTATGAAAATCACCAAAATAATAACCTGCTTCAACAAATAAATTATTTTATGTGATTCATACGACCAAATTCATAATAAATGATTATTCTTCAAAAGTCAAAACAAATACAACTGTTTTTTTAACTTCGTTATTTATACCAATCAAAAAGACAACTTAGTACCAACCAATAGATTCTAAATACAATAACGAAAAAGGGAGCAGCGACCTGTTCACTGCTCCCTTTCATTCTGTCCATTATTCGCTAACGGTTGCTTCAGTTTCTTTTATTGATTCAAGATAGTTATATACTTGTTGTCCGGCAATTCCGCCTTCACCCACAGCAGTTGTGATTTGGCGTAGTGTCTTTTCACGAACATCACCAATTGCATATACACCGGGAATACTTGTTTTCATATCCTGATCCGTGATAATCCAGCCTTCTTCATTTGTGATGCCACTGTTTCTGAAGGGTTCTGTTAATGGATCTAGCCCAACATAAATGAAGACACCATCAGCAGCAATTTCTTTCGCAGCTTCCGTTTTCACGTTCTTCAATTGTACACCGGTAACAACCATGTCGTTACCTACGATTTCTTCAAGAACTGTATCCCATTCAAAGCCAATTTTTTCATTGGCAAAGGCACGGTCTTGAATGATTTTTTGTGCACGAAGCTCATCTCTACGGTGAACAATTGTCACTTTTGAAGCAAACTGAGTCAGATAAATCGCTTCTTCAACCGCTGAATCGCCGCCTCCGATAACCATCAAATGTTTATTACGGAAGAATGCACCGTCACATACCGCACAATAAGAAACACCACGTCCAGCATATTCTTCTTCACCGGCAACGCCAAGCTTTCTGTGAACACAGCCTGTGGCAATAATTACGGATTTTCCTTGGTAGGTTGTATCTTCACAAATGATTTCCTTATAGCTGCCATGGTCCTTAATATCCTGAACCATACCATAGACATTTTCTGTTCCAAATTTTTCTACATTCTCATACATCTTCATAGACAAGTCTGGACCCATAATTGAATCAAACCCAGGATAGTTTTCAATCTCAGCGGTATTGTTCATTTGGCCGCCGGGAACACCTCTTTCAATCATTAAAACAGATAGGTTAGAACGGGAGGCATAGAGTGCTGCTGTCATTCCAGCAGGGCCTGCACCGATTATAATCACATCATACATCATTCTTTTGAGCTCCTTTTCTTTTTCTAAAACAGATTTGTCAGCTGTTTCTACCTTTAACTTACTTATTTTTAAAAGCTGTTGCTTTATTTAGAGCGGTTGAAACAAAAAATCTTTATGTACTTTCTCTACAGATTTTACATAAGTAGTTCAATCAAGTATATCTACTTTACAACCTAGACAGCTGCTTGTCTACTTTTCTGCCTAAGTACCGACCTTAACTATATTACCATATTTCCACTTTTTTAGTAGCTGATTTTTTTGGAATATTCGTTTTCATTTCAGCTTTCTTTTTTATCATCTAACGGCTGTAAATCGCCTTCAACCCATCGTTTTCGAGTATAAACATATTCATAAGAAGAAAATACTTGTGCTAATGATTGAGAGAAAAATTCACCTTCCTGTTCAAACAAAAACCCGGACTTTTCAATGACTCGTTTTGATGCACTGTTGTCTTGAAAACAGCAAGCATAGACATAAGAAATATCTTGAGAAAACAGATTATCCAGTATTGCTTGTATGACTTCTGTCATAATTCCCTGATTCTGGTAGTTTGGATGTAGGACAAACCCTAATTCCTTTGTATCATCTCTGCCGCCTTCTGAATCCGGATGAACAGAAACATGTCCGATTACTTTTTGCTCCTTCTTACTGACAATCGCATATGCCCCTTTGTTTACTATAAGTGTTTCCAGCATAGCTGTTGTTTCATCCAGTGATTCATGATGCTTCCACCCTGCACCCTCGCCAACCCCCACTAGCTTCGCATAATCATGCAACGCCGGCAGATCATCTTTTTGAAAATTTCTCAGAATCGTTCTCGTTGTTTCAATCACACAATCACCTCTAAAAAATCGACAATAGCAGAAGTTGATCCCCTTCGACTTCTACTATTGCCGACCCTATTATTTTTATACTTCACTATTTTGAAGTTTATACATATCCGCGTAAAGACCTTCTTCCGCTAATAGCGCTTCATGGTTTCCTTGCTCAACAATGGAACCTTTTTCCAACACTAAAATCATATCTGCATCTCGAATCGTTGACAATCTATGGGCAATCGCAATCGTTGTCCTGCCTTGTCTCATGTTCGCAAGACCTTCTTGGATTAATCCCTCTGTCTCTGTGTCAATCGTAGCAGTGGCTTCGTCCAGCACTAAAATTTTTGGATCAGTAACCATTGTTCTGGCAAAGGAAATCAATTGGCGCTGCCCACTGGAATAGCTGGCTCCACGCTCAATTACTTTTGCCTGATAGCGTTTTGGCAAGGTTTCGATAAATTTATCTGCTTGAACAAAACGAGCGGCTTCTCTAATTTGTTCATCAGTAATTTCCGAATTCAGCATGCGAATATTCCCAGCGATATCACCATAAAACATAAACGCATCTTGCAGTACCAACCCCATTTTTTGACGGAGCTCTGGCATAGGATATTCCCGAATATCACGATCATCAATCAATATTTGACCTTCATAAAATTCATAAAAGCGCATTAATACATTGATAATTGAGCTTTTCCCGCTTCCTGTATGGCCAACCAATGCGATTGTCTCTCCGGGATTGGCTACAAAACTAATATTTTTCAAGACCTTGTTTTCTCCATCATAAGAAAAGCTGACATTCTTAAACTCAATTTTTCCTTTGAGGATTTTTCCATCTGCTTGTTCTTGCTGCTGAGGCGTCAACTCTTCTGTATCGAAAATTTTAAGAATCCGACTGCCGGCAACAATACCATCTGTAAAGATACTTAGAAAATCCATCATCTGAGTCATCGGTTGAAAGAAGGCTTGAACATAGGTCACAAACGCATAGACTAAGCCAACCTTAATTGGTGAGTCCAGTGCATCAAAGCCAAATAATGTTAGAGCTGCTGAAACCGCCAGCGCATAAAGCAAATTGATGATTGGACTCAATAATAGAGAATTTACTCGAATCATCGCAATTTTCGTTTGCAGATACTCCTCGTTCGTCGTCTCGAATTCATTTTCCAGTCGCTTCTCCTGACGAAATTGCTGAATAATCTGCATGCCCGAAATATATTCATTCAGCTTTGTATTAAGCTGGCTCAGTTTTTCTCGCATATTTCTATAGATACGTGAGCTGAACTTCTGATAGTAGCCAATGACTGCCAATAAAATCGGTAAAAACAAAAGAATACAAAATGCAATTCCTTTATCAATTTGATACATTCCTACAAAAGAGGACAAGACAGCAAATATTCCCGTCAACACCATCAAAAAGACATACCAAAATTCAAAAAGTGTCTCTGTATCATTCGTTACACGTGAGACAATTGAACCTGCCGGCGTCTGATCAAAATAGCGCATACCCAAGGTTTGTAATTTCTCAAATAATTTTACTCGAATATATTGGTAGGTTTTCAGCGAAGCCATCGAATAGAGGAACCACTGGAAAAACCAGATAATACTCTTCACAACGACACCAAACATATAGATGCCTGCAAACCAATAAATAACCTGAGCGGTCGCTGTTTTAGAGGTAAGATAATTGTCCATCAAGGTCTGAATAATCCGTGGCAAAATAGCATTAATAACTGACAGAACAAAGGCAAAACCAATCGCTGCCGCAAAGGTTGCCTGAAACGGTTTTGCATATTTAAATAGACGTTTAACAATCGTTACCTGTTCCTTCACAGGGATAGATTTTGTCCATGCTGATTGTTGCTCTTCCATTAGGCTTCACTCCCTTCTATTTTCGCTTCTAATTGCTGCTTATCCCACATTCGTTTATACCAACCGTTAGCAGCAAGCAGCTCCTGATGGGTTCCACGTTCAATAATCTTTCCTTCATCCAATACAATGATGTCTTCTGCATGCATCACACTGCTTAGACGATGTGCTGAGATGATGGTCGTTTTATTTTTTCGTGCCGCCTTCAAATTACTCAAAATTGCTTCCTCTGTTTTAGCATCAACCGCTGATAATGCATCATCTAAAACCAACAGCTCCGGATCGATGATTGCTGCTCTGGCAATTGACAGCCTTTGCCTTTGCCCACCGGAAAGAGAAACACCGCGCTCGCCAACCATAGTATCATAGCCGTCGGCAAATCCTTTTATATCTTCATTGATATAAGCCATTTCAGCTGCTTCCTCAACTGCTTCCTGAGTTAAGTGAGGGTCAGCAAAACGTATATTATCACGTACCGACATAGAGAAAAGAAATTGGTCTTGAGGAACATAACCGATTCCAGTAAGCAGCGCATCCAAAGAATAGTCTTTGATATTATGCTCACCCATCATTATTTGTCCCTGATAATTATCATACTCCCGCATCAACAACTTCAATACTGTTGTTTTCCCGGCTCCTGTTTTTCCGACAATCCCCAAGGTCTCTCCTTCATTAATGGTGAACCTGATATCCGTCAAGGCAGGACTTTCTTCCTTCGGATAACTGAAGGAATCCACTGACATTTCCAGAGTTCCTCTAGCCGGTATCTGAATGGCATCCTCTCTCTCGATAATATGTGTTTTTTCATGTAACAGCTCATTGACCCGATCATAGCTGGCATTTCCACGCTCCAGTACATTAAACAGACGGCCAATTGCAAACATCGGCCAAATCAGCATACCAATATAACTGATAAACGAAACCAGCTGACCAATCGAAATCGTATCATTCATAATGAAATTTCCACCAACAATAATCGTTAGCACGTAGGAAATACCAATAATCAGTGTGATGAAAGGATCAAATAAGGCATCTAAAAAGTTTACTCGTTTATTTTTAACGATTGCGTCATCAATTTTTTCTGTAAAATCTTGAATGTCTTCTTTTTCCTGTCCAAAAGTCTTAATAACCTTCATCCCAGTGATACTTTCCTGTGTTTTATCATTAATGGTCGAAAATGCTGCTTGTGAATCTCGAAACGCATCATGAAGCTTCGAACCAAGAACCCGTGACATGACTGCCAGCAACGGCAATGGAATCAACGCAATCAAGGTTAACCGCCAATCGACGAAAAGAACCATGGCGATAATTGTACTCCCACCAGTAATAAAGGAATCCGCAAATGTCAGAATCCCCGCACCGGCGACATTTTGAATCGCATTCAGATCATTTGTGGCATGAGCCATCAAATCTCCGGTTCGATGGTTTTGATAAAAGATGCTGTCCATTTTTGTAAAATGACGAAACAGCTGCTTTCTCAAATCCTTCTCAAGCTTCGCTGCACTTCCCCAAATATATTTGCGCCAGATATAACGAAAAATATACTGCGCAAGGGCTGCTGCCAGCAACACACCCACCCAAAAAAGAATACGGGTAAATGTAAAATTTTCACTTGCTATAATATCTACGACGACGCCAATCACTTTTGGCGGAATCAATTGTACGATTGCCACCATAACTAAAGCAAAAACGCCAATCACATAACTTCTTTTTTCTTTCTTAAAAAACCAGCCTAACTTTCTAAAAACAGACATCTGTTTTCCCCCTTCTTACATAACCTTTACTTTCCTCTGTTAATCACCTTTTCCCACTTTTCTTCCGTCATTTTCAAGACCCCTTTTTCTATTTTTTTAGACACAAAAAAACGGGCAAAAAAATCTGCCCGTTGTGCTCGAAATTATGAAAATCAGAAGATTATTTGTCTCCCTGATTTTTCATCTGTTGCATCATTTGACGAATCTTCTTCTCAGAAGGCTTCTGTCCCATTGATGCCATCATCATTCGTAACATATCCTCATTAACGGGAGGATTCTTTTTGAGATGGTCCTGCATTGCTTTACGGGCAAGGAAAAATCCGCCTACCGCGCCTGCGATCAAAGCGATAACTGCGATTAAAACTACTACTCCTGTTGACATATTAAATCTCTCCTTTCCATCTTAAAAGCGAATGAGTATCGTCTTTCCTCTATATGAGTGAAAAATACTGCGATTCATTACAAGCTTCAATTTTTAATTAATAGTTGTAGATGCAATACACGTTTTATTGCTCTCAAGAAAACATTTTACTAGAAAGACTGTAAAAAGAAAAGGCATTTTAAAAGATTCCTCAAAAGAAATTTTTAAAATACCTTATTTCCTAAAAAAGTCACCACTAAAGCTCAATTTTTCCCATCTAATTCCTTCTCCGATATTTAAATAGACAATTGGTTATTAAGCAGATTGCTGTACCAACAGAAAGAACGATACACAGCTTCATCGGTAAGTTTGGGACAAAGGACACACTTAGTTGATAGCTGCCTTTGTTCAATTTAAGCTGGACAGTGTTTCTGGCAGAAGCCTTATACTTGATGATTCTACCATTCTGATTTTTCACAATCATGCCAGTATAAGCAATAATTGGTAAATCGACCCGGCTTCCGTCTTGATCAATGACTAATGAGAAAACAGCTGCATTCCCACGAAAGCTGTATGTCATGTCCTTTTCTACCTGATTGATATATCCTACTTTATTAATGATAGACTGGCTCTGCTCTTTCGTCAGTCCTTTAGGAAAATAATCCTTATTGACAGATGTTTGATAACGCTCGCTTTGTTCAATTGCCTCTGCAGAGTATAGTAATGGACCTCTTACTTTTGATGTCAAAAAACCGCTCATCGTAAAAGCAGTCATAACTATCGTTCCTACAATGATTAGTCCTACCCCCGTTTTTGTTCTATCTGTCGTCAGTAACAGCCATCCAGCTAAAAGAACAGCACCAAAAAAGGTAGCGAAAAGCATAAGGAAAGACAAAAGTCTAAACGGGAACTGCATAATATTGATTGGTGTCTCTTGGAAAAAATGCCAAGGAAAAAAAGTGGATGTTGCAATAGCAAAAAATAGTGCCAGCCCTAAAGACAGCTTAAGAATAGGATTTTTTTTGATGAAATCGGCATAAACTGAAAAATACACTGACACACCAAACACTAGAATGAATAGAACCACTATACCAAAGCTCCTATAATCCAGCCCATTAATCAGTGAATCAAAAAGGATGGAAGAGACATTATAAGCTCGCATCTGCAAGTTATAGGTATGGACCGATCGAATATGAAAACTGATCATTTCCAGTAAGATTGGACCCAGACTGGCTAGGGAAAGCAATAATGAAACAACAGCACTCTGAACCAACTGAAAAAATACTGCTTTTGATATCCTTTTCTTAAGTAAGGCAAATAAAAAAAGAACTGCTAAGACTGCAATAACCAGTAACAAAGAGAGTAAATGCGTATACGCCAACAATGTAATTCCCGCAACAAGCCAAGCACGCTTGCGGCCATTATCAAAAACCACACTGTAAAAACCGGCAAAAACTAACGGATAGAATGTCAATGCTGTATATTCTCCTAGTGCCATTCGTTCAAAAATACATAGTAAACGATAATGTGAGAACGTATAAAAGACGGCAAACAATAATGCCCCAGTCTCCGCCAGCTTCACTTTATTTTTCTCGATGGTACTTCGTTGAATCACATAATAAGAACAGAAATAGGCAATCCAACAGGTAACAACATTCAATAGAACGATATAAACATAGTATCCGGAAATAAATGATCGAAACAGTATCGCCAACAACGCAATTGGATAAGCTGAGGTCAATGGTGGGTAAAAAATATTAGCGCCATAAAAAATTTCATGTGAACCAAATGAAGCGACAAACTGGCTCCAGCCCGTTCCCTTCAATTGCTGAATAAGACTTAAAATCCTAGCGACATGAAAGGGATAGTCATCTCCTCTTGTCACTCCAAAGCGCATCGTATTTATATCCAACATAGGCAAAATATAGCAGATGGATAAAGCTGTAAAAAGTAACGTAAGTAGGAGTTTTCTATTCTTCATTTATAAGTTCCCTCCAATTTCAGACAATGGTGGATTTTTACTACAAAAAGTGCTTTCGAAATAATAATTAGTTGTGCAGCAAGCATGCTTCTCTAATCTACTTAAGCTGGTCCACTTTACATCAATCCAAATTTTTCTGTCTACGTGTATTATTCCACGAACGTTGACAAGAGGGCAAATGATAGGCTATCTACCATTACTGTACCATCGTCCTCACAAATGATGATGCATAAAAAGCAAAAAGGAGTAGCAGATGCTTCTCCCTTTCGCTTAAGTAATTTCTCTATAGAAAACATTCTGTCACTTGTCAGTCTGCAAAGCAGTTGATACGCTTACTTCTATAAATCTATGCCTGTCCTTCAATCTTTTCCAGCAGGTCTGAATCAAAGGTGCCGGATTTCAGCATGGCAATTTCAAATCCATAGGGTGCCTTTTTATTTTTCTTGTCTTCACCAACATATGGTGTTTCCAAAATTTTAGGCAGCTCCGTCAGCTTTTCATGGTGAACAATCTTGTTCAGAGCATCAAAGCCAATCGTACCAAAACCGATATTCGCGTGTCGATCCTTATGGGAAGCCATCGGATTTTTAGAATCATTAACGTGAACAACCTTCAGACGGTCTAAGCCGATAATTTTATCAAATTCCTCCAAGACACCGTCAAAATCCTCTTTGACATTATATCCGGCATCATTTATATGACATGTATCCAGAGTTACAGACAGCTTTTCATTCAAGGTAACTCCTTCAATAATTGTTGCCAACTCTTCAAAAGTACGCCCCAGTTCAGTTCCTTTCCCTGCCATTGTTTCTAAAGCAATTTGAGGAATTTGATCCTTCGACAATACTTCGTCCAATCCCTTAATGATCTGCTTAAGTCCTGCATCAACACCAGCACCTACGTGAGCACCTGGATGGAGGGTAATTTGTTTCGCCCCTAACGCTTGTGCCCGTTGAATTTCCTGACGTAAAAATTCTGTCGCAAAGCCAAAGTTCTCCGGCTTGATTGTGTTGCCCAGATTAATAATATAAGGAGCATGCACAACGATATTGCTTAAGCCATGTTTCTCCATAAAAGCTTGTCCTGCTTCAATGTTCAGTTCTTCGATTGGTTTACGTCGTGTATTTTGAGGTGCTCCTGTATAAATCATGAATGTGGATGCTTGATAGCTTGCAGCTTCTTCCGCTGCACCCAGCAACATTTTTTTACCGCTCATACTTACATGTGATCCTATTAACATCTTGTTCCTCCTTTATTCTCATCTTTTTCAGGTTACGTGAAAACAAATGGAAAGACAACCTTTTTGCCTCATTTTGAGAAAGGCTGAACTGTTCAGCAGCATGGCTGACTCTATTTGCCCAACTCATTTATTGTTTTCTAACAAAGAATCTCCTTTTTTCAGGAGGTTGAATTTCTTTTCACTGCAAATCGTTCGTACTGACCAATCCATTCATCCATACTCATTCGGGAAGCCAACTCTCCCAGCAGCTCAAAAGGAATCGTTTTAGGATTGGTCAATCGGATACAGCTCTTCCCCATATTCAGCTTTGTAGGCATTTGCTTCTTGTACTCTTCCTGAAACCAGTTTAGCAACTCTTTATTCCCCATCAATCCCATATGATAAAGAGACAGATGCTTTTTCTGTGCTGCTAAACTAATGAAGGGCAGCCCTTCGTCTTTTCTGCCAAGATATCCTTCAGGGAACACACTCAATGGAACAATAAATGTTGGCATCTCATATTGCCAAGCCAGTTCAAACTCGGCTGGTACTTGTTCCTTCAAAATCTCTAGTAACTCGCTATAGACTGCTTGCCATTTTGGATCAATTGCTTTAATGTATGCCTCTATTTGATTCATCGATTTTCTCCTTAAGACAAAGACTGTCGATATAATTCCTTGGATTTGAATCCCTTTTCCAACAAATCAATCATTTCTAGTTTTCTTTTTTCTTGTGTGGCTTTTTGCTTGGCACTGAATATATATTGAGCCCAACCTCTTTGATAGCCTGGCGTCAGACTAGAAAATAGCATTGCCGCTTTAGGACTGATCGATACCATCTCTTCAATTTTCGGAATGAATGAAGCATAATCATGAACAGTCTGACTCTTGGCTTTGGCGGTACTCTTTTTCAGAACATTTTTAATGCCAATAATTGTAAAAACCTCATCTAAGCTAACCATTCGATTGAACTTTAGAGTTGTGCCTTCAACAAAGCCATCCTCTTCATTCACATGCAATGCAGGAAAAATCTCATCACGATGAACATAAGTTTTGTATTTCTTATTCCCCTTTTTAGGATATGCAATATACAATAGACCATTTTCGTTTAAGCTATTTCTTTTCCAAACGGTTTCCACAACCTCTTGAAATTCTGCTATCGTTTGGACAAAAGCGATGATTAAATCAACAGATTGACTAGATAAAGCTGTTTCATCAAAAGACAAATCTGAAAAATATTCGGCGGAAGGCCGCTGTAAAATCATTTTTCTTTTGTATTTTGTTAGTTGTAGTTTTTCTGTAATTGAACGAACCATTTTTGCTTCTCCCTTTTCTGAATGATGTGTTCAGTGTATCATTTCCAGCTATACAGCGCTACTTAGAAATTCTATACCTGCCATTTTAAGAAAAACACGGTATACTATAGGAAATATCTTCTATCTAATAGATTAAATGTATCTTTTTTTCACAACTTACAAGCAAAGGAGAAAAACTTATGTCCCCAATTGAAGAATACATCCAAACGATGCCCGCTGACAGACAACCTATATTAACCGAGCTATATCACTTTATTCAAGCAACTGTACCTGAAGCAGAGGAAAAGCTCTCATATGGCATGCCTACGTTTTACTTGAAGGGAAATCTCGTTCATTTTTCTAACGCTAAAAACCATATCGGCTTCTATCCAACCCCTTCTGCTGTTACAGCCTTCCAAGATCAGCTGACAGAGTATAAAACATCAAAGGGCGCCATCCAATTTCCGGCAAACCAAGAATTGCCTTGGGAATTAATTCGTGAAATCGTTCTTTTTAGAAAAGTCGAGAACTTAGGCTAATCAAAAAAATAAGTTGATACAAAAAATCGAGAGAATGGAACAATACTTGTCCCATCTCTCGATTTACTATTTAAAATTAGTAGAAAACATTTAAAGCGAACGATTACGAACAACGATATTTTGATAAAACTGTTTAACTGATTTCTTCAAAAATGGCGCTTGTGTATAATCCTGTCCAACAAAATCCATGTGCTCCCAGCCTTGAATCGTTGGTTCTACATACCACATACCAGCTGTCGGATTCCCATCAGCAGCTTTATATGGCTGTCCAAAAGGATAGAGTGCTGAAATAACAGGAACCAAGCCATCATTTTGACGCCATTCTTTCCCGCCGGTTGCTCCAATGTAAGCGGCTGGAATTGAATATAAAGGAAACACAGTTACTGACGGATAGTAATTACTCGAAAACGCACCTTTGTAAGTAGCATTTCCTGAATAAGAGAAATAGTACACATCACTGCTTAAACTCGTCTGTTCATTCAGTTTCGTTGCCCCTTCTGTTGTTAAATCATACAACACAATATCTTCATTGGCATTCCACACTTTACTGCTGAACACACGCTTCAAATAATTTTTATTTGCTTCCCCCGGAAACTGCTTCAAGCCCCATTGATCCAGCTTAAAATCATAAGATAGGTTTATGGCTGAGCTATTAGCAATAAAGGCTGAACCATAAATCACTTCATGCAAGAGTCCCTTAGCTAAAGATGCCACCTGTGTGCCATTATGAGGTGTAGCAATTGCTGTAATACTGCGTATCCAAGTTTTATTTCCTGAAAAAAGTTCCGGAAGCTCTATGTTATTTGCACGAGCATGTTCCCGTTCTTCCGCACTACCTTCTCTAAGCAGTGTATCTAGCAACCGGCTTGTTTGCCCTCCCTGACTATGGCCAATCAAATGAATTTTATTTTCTCCATCCCATTGAGGATAGATGCCCGGAAATGTTCTTCCATATCGCTCATGGCCATGCTCCTTCACATGGGCTGCCCCATAATCAACTGTCCCGCCTTTAATATAGTAATAAAGTTCGATTGCTCGATCCCAGTTGCTGCCAAAGGGACTAACTACGGCTTCCATGCTTGTATATCCATCGTTTGATAGAGTTCCAATAATATTCTGTGTTGTTCCTCCCCAGTAGTATAGATTTGACCCTAACTCTCCATGACCGAAACCTGTCAATCCATGAACAAAAATATTTGGATCAGAGTTTTCAGCATGAGCTTCCTGTTCCTGAACTGCCCCCAAAACGAAAATCAAGCTGAATAAAATCATCGTTTTTAACAATCCATTTTTTTTGATCTCTTTCCAGCCATTCGCTGAAACAATAAAATGATTCCCCACAATACACTTCTCCTTCTTTAAAAAATAAATTTATTCCAGAGGTCATTTTAGCATATAAACAGTTAGTAAAAAAGAGCTATTAGGGTTATTTTCCAAACATTTCAAAAACTATTATTTGAATTAAAAAGTAATATATATTTTTTGATTATTACCAAAATAGAAACTGTATACAAAGTATATAAATGGGTTTTCATCTTAATCATTTATTTTTTTCTTCATAAAAAAATAACAGACATGTCTCTGTGTTAAGCACTGCGTCTGTTATTTATTATGTTATTTAGTATTCAACAAGAAGTTTTTTTTCCTCTACGAACAACTATAAACTTCCCCTCTATACTAATCGAGCAAATATATCTCTTTTCACACCTTATAAGCAAAGGAGAAAAAATTATGTCCCCAATTGAAGAATACGTCCAAGCAAACCAAGAATTGCCTTGGGAATTAATTCGTGAAATCGTTCTTTTTAGAAAAACAGAAAATGTTGGATAAGTGAAAATATGTAGATAGCTGTTTATCGTAGAAAAAGAGGTGCTTGGCGTAATGGCCTGAGCTCCTCTTTTTTTTTACTGTTTTCTAGCAACTTCCATGAGCTGCCAACTTTTCCCCACCTATATCACATTTCTTCACTTCATTCTGTCCTGTTCATATAATCAAATAAGTATTCCTTATTTATGATGGCACCAATTAGATTAGCAGAATCAACGATAGTAATCCCCTTCCTTTCAATGTAGGACATCGCTTGTGGAATATACGCCACAAACGCAGTCGATAGTGGTAAAATAATCGGTTCCCCTATGATTTTTTCCACTCTTATAACAAAAATATCCGGTTGAACATCGAATGGGCTATACCGAACTTTACTTCTATAGATAAGCTCTACTGAAATAATTTCCTGATAAGGTAGAAAGATACAGGCTGGTTTTCTCCCAAACAAGCTTTGTAAAATATGCTTCGTTCGTTTCATTGATTGTTTTGGGTACTGACAAATTTTTATCCCTTTTTTCTCAATGACCCAATAGTCCTTAATCACTGTTGGTAAGACAACTACCAGCCCAAGAAAAAACACTAGCAGAAACAACCAGACAGGCTGATAGCCAAATCCTGTGAAGAGTAGACTAATCAACAGCCATAGCGCAATTACTCCCATTATTTTGATGGAAGTTGCTCTATGTCCCACAATAAACGGCTTTTTGAAATAGGTGCTGCCTCTTATCAACTCGTCTAAAGAGATATCATAAAGATCACTCAACATAAGTAAATTATCAATACTTGGCATATTGATGCCTGTCTCCCATTTGGAAATCGTTTGATGGGTAACGAAAATTTTTTCCGCTAACTGCTGCTGAGTAAAATTATTTTTAATTCTGATTGTTTTCAAAAGTAATGGAAGCTCCATCTTAATCCCTCCTTCTCTTGTTTCTGTTCATAGACTTACTATATCAAAACTATCAATAAACTGCCTGCACTTAAAAGGGGAATCGCTAAAACAAGGGCTTTTCACGAGTGAAATCACATAGAATGACTTTTGTTGCTACACTGCTTTTAACCAGGAAAACTCACAAAAGCGGTAGGTTTTCTTTCTACTTATCTAATGATTCAAAAAAAGCAGGAACAACCATTCAATGATGGTCATCCCTACTATCTTCATTTATATGCTTCTAGTATTTCAACAAGAAGTATTTCTTTTTCCCTCTACGAACGACTGTAAACTGACCCTCAATCTTATCTGTATCAGAAAGTTCGGCAGCTACATCTTGCATCCGTTCACCGTTGATATAAATCGCACCATTTTGAACATCTTCTCTCGCTTGGCGTTTCGATGGTTCTATTTTGGCAGCAATCAACAGCTCAACAATGTTCATAGAGTCTTCCGCTTGCACTTCGTAGGAAGGAACATCCTTAAAGCCTTGAAGAATCTCTTCTGCATTCAACTCTTTGATGTCGCCGCTGAATAACGCTTGTGAGATTTTAACAGCTTGATTGTAGGCTTCTTCACCATGAACCAGTGTTGTTACTTCTTTTGCCAGTGCTTTTTGCGCAGCACGCTTTTCAGGTGCAGCAGCAAATTCTTTTTCGATTTCAGCAATTTCTTCCAATGTCAGGAAAGTGAAATATTTCAAGAACTTCATTGCATCCCGATCATCCGTGTTAATCCAGAATTGGTAGAACTCGTATGGAGAAGTCTTCTCTGCATCCAACCAGACAGCATTTCCTTCGGTTTTACCGAATTTTGTACCGTCAGCCTTGGTAATCAAAGGCATCGTCAAACCAAAACCTTGTACTTCTCTTTCACGACGCAACAATTCAATACCTGAAGTGATGTTGCCCCACTGGTCACTTCCACCAAGCTGCAACAAGCAGCCTTGCGTTTCGTACAGCTTCAAGAAGTCATAAGCTTGAAGCAGCTGATACGCGAACTCAGTATATGAAATCCCTGTTTCAATCCGGCGCTTCACACTTTCCTTGCTCATCATATAATTGATTGTAAAGTTTTTCCCCACATCTCTCAGGAAATCAATCAATGAGATTTCTCCCAACCAATCATAGTTGTTAGCTAATATTGCTGGATTTTTTTCGTCATCAAAATCAATAAATCGAGACAATTGACCTTTGATACTATCAGACCAGTTTTTTACAGTATCCAGTGTATTCAAGCTGCGTTCTGCATCCTTGAAGGAAGGGTCTCCAATCATTCCCGTGCCTCCACCTACTAACGCAATCGGAACATGACCGTTCAGCTGAAAACGCCGCAACATCAAAATCGGCAATAAATGTCCGATATGTAAACTGTCAGCTGTTGGGTCAAACCCGATATAAAGCTTAACAGACTCTTCATTCAATTGTTTTTTTAACGCTTCTTCATCAGTTGTTTGATGAACGAGACCGCGTGCCTTCAGCTCATCAAAAAAATCTGTGCTCATTTCTATTTCCTCCCAGACTCATTTTCACGGAGCATTTGCCCTGTCTTTTCATATTAACTGATTCACAGGTCAAATAAAAGACAAAACCCGGCTTTTTCTTTAATAAATTAAAGATTTTACGATAAAAATCGGAACAACTGTTCATCAGTCGCTTTTTTTGCTATAATATCACGGAATACACGAATTGACATACCGAGGTGAAGTTTTTGGACAATCAACATAATTCGAATCAAAAGAACCAAAATTCTCATAAACTGCTTAATAAAAAAACAACCTTCCTTACATTCAATGTAATTGTTCGAGTGTTAAAGGCATTGGTTCTTTTCGCTGTTATTGCAATTATTTTAGGTGGCTCATTAGGTCTGGGCGTCGGCATGGGGTACTTTGCTTCTTTAGTAGAAGGAACAGACCCACCTACCAAAGAAGAGCTGGAGAGAGAAATCAGCGATATCACAGAAGTCTCAAAAATGACCTATGCAGACGGCTCTACAATTTCTGCGGTCAAATCAGACCTGATTCGAACACGTGTAGATGGTGAGCATATTTCTCAGCTGGTAAAAAATGCAGTCATTGCTACGGAGGATGAATACTTTGAGGAACACGATGGCGTTGTTCCAAAGGCATTAATCCGTGCACTGCTTTCTGATGTCGGTGGTATCGGCGGTTCTTCCGGCGGTTCAACTCTGACACAGCAGCTGGTAAAACAACAAATCCTTACAGACGAGACGACCTTCAAACGAAAAGCAAACGAGATTCTACTTGCTTATCGAATTGAAAACTACTTTAGTAAGGATGAAATTTTAACAACCTATCTAAACGTTTCTCCTTTTGGCAGAAACAATAAGGGCGAAAATATCGCAGGTGTCGAAGAAGCTGCAAAAGGGCTTTTTGGCAAAAGTGCCAACGATTTAACCTTGCCTCAGGCAGCATTTATTGCAGGGCTGCCTCAGAGTCCGATTGTTTACACGCCGTATCTAAACACAGGTGAACTAAAAGAAGATATCTCTGCCGGTATAGCTCGGAAAGATGCCGTTCTCTTCAATATGTATCGGGAAAAGATGATTACCAAAGAAGAATACGAGGCAGCAAAAAGCTATGATCTTGCACAGGATTTCCTGCCAAGTGAACAAGCCAACACAACTGCACAAGGCTTCTTATATTATACGGTGCTGAACCAAGCAGTCGATGTCATCATGGATATGAACATCGAAAAAGCCGGGGTCAATCGAGCGGAGCTGGACCAAGTTGGTCTGGATCAATATGAAGAGCAAGCACGACGCCAAATTGAAAACCGCGGCTATACAATTGAGTCAACAATTGATCCGACAGTCTACAACACAATGCAGGAGGCTGTTGCCAACTACGGCTATCTGTTAGATGATGGCTACGCAGCCGCTTCTGTTGAAACAGGGAATATCTTAATGGATAATCGAACTGGTAAGATTATCGGGTTTGTTGCAGGACGCAACTACGATATTAATCAAAATAACCATGCGTTTGACACTGAACGACAGGTAGGCTCAACCATCAAACCAATTTCAGTCTACGGACCGGCAATTGATCAAGGCATGATTGGCTCTGAAAGTCGACTAGCCAACTATCCAACGAAGTATAAAACAGGTGGGGTGCTTGAAAATGCAACAAATGCAGGAACCAACACCTTTGACACTGTCCGTACTTCACTGGAATGGTCCTACAATATTCCTGTCGTAAACTTAAATAATGCGATGAAGGAACAAATGGGTGACGAGAACTTCTCTTATAATAACTATTTGAGCAAAATGAACTACCCTGCTGATGAGCGCTGGTCCTATGAATCAGCACCTTTAGGTTCTGTGGAAGCATCTGTTTATACACAAACAAATGGTTTCCAAACACTTGCAAACGGCGGTGTTTACCAAAAAGGCTATATGATCGAAAAAATTACCGACAATGATGGCAATGTGATTTATCAGCATCAGGAGACACCTGTACAGGTCTATTCTACAGCGACAGCATCAATTATGAATGATTTGATGCGCTCTGTGCTTGACTCAAAAATCACAACACCTTTCAAAGACGTGATTACCGGGTTAAATCCTCAACTGGCAAGTGTGGACTTCGTAGGGAAAACTGGTACGACAAATGATTATAGAGATGCTTGGTTGGTGGTCTCCACTCCTAGTATCACAATCAGCTCTTGGAGCGGTTACGATGAAAATAGCGTGATGAGTTCAAACAGTGGGATTCAAAATAGTACGTACCTCGCTTATCTAACTAACGCAGTCTATACGGTTAGACCTGACCTATTTAACCCTGAGGAGCGCTTTACGCTATCTGATGATGTGATTCAGGCCAGTGTGTCTAAACTCACAGGCGATAAAGAAGGTGGCTTTATGTACAATAATATTCGTTACAGTGTTTCCAGCGGTTCCATTGTTTCCTATTTCGCTAAAAATGGTCCGGCAGATAGTCAATACAAATTTGGCTATGGTGGAACAGATGCCAACTATCAAGCTTATTGGAGCAAGTATCTTTCTACTAAAACAGATGCAACCGGCTCCTCTGGTTCAACAGGCTCCGGAAACACAAATACGAACAACAACAATACGAATTCCAATACTGGCAATGTCAGCGGGAATACAAATACAGATGCGAATACGAACACAAACAACGATGCAACAAACAATGACACAAATACAGACACGAACAATAACGAAACACCTACTGAAGAAAATAATAACAATAATAACAACAATCAAGAAGAAGAAACACCACAAGGTTCTATTGAACCCGCACCGACAGAATAACAAAAATAGAGCAGCTGACAGCTGCTCTATTTTTTGTTTAATAAAAGAAGAGGCAGCCCTCAAAAGGATGCCTCTCTAATTATCTACTTATTTAGTTGAACCCTTTTTATCAATACCATAAGGCAGAACAACTGTTTTATCTTCAATCTCTTCTTTGTTCATCAGCTTCGTTAACAGACGCATAGCTACTGCACCAATATCGTACAATGGTTGTGTCACACTTGAAAGCTTCGGACGAGCAACATCTGTCAGCAATGAGTTATTGCTGGTAATGATTTCAAACTCTTCCGGTACCTTGATACCTGCATCAAGCATGCCATCCAGAAGACCAATCGCCAATTCATCATCGGTCACTACAGCAGCAGTTGCGCCACTATTACGAATACGTTCAGCTAAATTGATTCCATCTTTGAATTTATATTCTGCTTCAAAAATCAAGCCTTCACTATATGTCAAACCATTTTCTGAAAGAGCTTCCTTATAACCGCTCATTCTGTTTTTCCCATTAATCGGGTCAATCAATGCACCACTGACAAAGGCAATTTTCTTATTGCCATTTTTAGCTAGAATATCTGTTGCATCCTTTGTTGCGGCACTGTAATCAATGTTTACACTACCAACCTGCTCATCAGGATCAATTGAACCAGCCAATACAACCGGTGTTTTTGAACGTGAAAATTCGCCACGAATCTCATCTGTGATATGGTGACCCATAAAGATGATTCCGTCTACTTGCTTAGCAAGCAGATTGTTCAACACGTTTACTTCCTTCTGATCGTTACCATCAGAATTTGCTAAGATAATATTGTATTTATACATTGTTGCGACATCGTCAATTCCTCTTGCCAATGAAGAGAAAAAGATATTGCTGACATCGGGGATAATAACTCCAACCGTCGTAGTCTTCTTACTTGCCAGGCCTCTCGCAACAGCATTCGGACGGTAATCCAAGCGGTCAATGACTTCCAGTACTTTCTTTCTGGTTGCCGGCTTCACATTGGGATTACCATTTACTACACGAGAAACGGTTGCCATAGATACGTCTGCTTCACGAGCAACATCATAAATTGTAATCGTTTGTTTTTCCATGATTTCTCTCCTAGAATTTATATTAGTCTTCATTTTCTGAAAACTTCATTTACATTTCTTATCTAGGATAGCAGAGTTATTTTTATTTTGCAACCGTTTTTATGCCATTTTCATGAAATTTAGCATTTCTATTTTCAAAAGGAAAAAAACTGCGTTTCATGGTATGATAAATTAAGCAATTTTACAGAATCAACAAGAAAGAAGGATATGCATGAATCAACAAAAAATGAATGAACTGAAGCAATGGATGGCTAATGAAAAAATTGATCTTACCTACATTAGTGATCCGCATCATATTGGTTATTTCTCAGGTTACGAAAGTGACCCTCATGAACGTGTATTGGCGCTTTTTATTCCTTTAGAAAGTGACCCATTCTTATTTACTCCGGCCCTTGAGGTTGAGGATGCACAAAACAGCAGCTGGAGCTACCCTGTATACGGCTATATGGATGGTGAAAACCCTTGGGAAAAAATTGCCCAGCTGATTAAACAGCAAGGACAACCTAAAAAAATTGCGACTGAAAAAGAATTTTTATCTATCGCTCGTTTTGAAGCGTTGCAATCCCACTTCCCAGAAGCTGACCTTTCAGCAAATGCTACACCAGCTGTTGAACGACTGCAATTAATCAAAACGGACGCTGAAATCGGCTTGCTTCTTGAAGCAGGAAATTGGGCTGATGTTGCGTTGGAGATTGGTTTTCAGGCAGTTACTGAAGGAGCTGCTGAACAAGAAATTATTGCTGAGATTGAGTATCAGCTTAAGCGTAAAGGCGTTCGTTCTATGAGCTTCAATACCCTTGTGCTAACCGGGAAAAATGCGGCCAGCCCTCATGGTACGCCAGGAGCTGCAACAGTTGCCTCAGGTGACCTGGTGTTGTTTGATTTAGGGGTCATTTGGAAAGGCTACTGTAGCGATGTCACTCGGACTATTGCTTATCAAGAACCAACAGCTTTCCAAAAAGAAATCTATGCACTCGTTCTCGAAGCACAGCTGGCAGCCACTGCGGCTGTGAAGCCAGGAGTGACTGCCGGTGAACTGGATCAAATCGCTCGTGGCGTAATCGAAAAAGCCGGTTATGGAGAATACTTCAATCATCGACTTGGTCATGGCATTGGCACAACCGTTCATGAATTCCCTTCTTTGATTACAGGGAATGACTTAGTGATTGAAAAAGGCATGTGCTTCTCGATGGAACCGGGTATTTATATTCCCGGAAAAGTTGGTGTCCGTATTGAAGACTGCGTACATGTGACGGAAGACGGCTGTGAATCCTTCACAAAAACACCAAAAGAGCTGCAAATTTTCGGATAATTATATAATAAAAAAGTAGCTGACTGAACAATATCAAATTCAGTCAGCTGCTTCTTCTATTTTTTATTTTGCAACCTTATCCGCTGCATCTTTTACATCTTTTTTCGCTTCTTCTACCTTATCAGGCACGTCAGCTGTTGCTGCTTTTACTTCTTCCTTGCCTTCAGAAACGATTTCTTTTGCCTTTTCAGCTGAGTCCTTCACGTCAATGAAAATGTCATCGGAAGTATCCTCTGCGATGTCAGCAAACTCATCCATTTCATCTGATAGCTCGTTTTTTGTCTTTTTAAAGCGGCTGGAAAGATCGTCTGTTTGTTTACGTAATGTTTCGAGAACCGAACCAGATACGTCTTGCGCGCGATCAAAAGAGTCCTTAGAACGCTCCTTGATATTGCCTGCCAGTCCACTTGCTTGTCCACCAAAAGAATCTGCTTTATCTTTCGCAATAGAAGACAGCTCGTCGCCTTTTTCCTTCGCATACTCAGTGTACTCAGATGCTCTATCTTTTAATTGGTCTGCTTGCTCAGCAAGATCCTTTCTTAACTCTTTTCCAGATTTTGGCGCCAATAACAAAGCTGCAACTGCTGCGGCTGTTCCGCCGATAACTGCTCCTAATAGAAATCTGCTTTTCTTTGCCATTTGATCATTCCTCCATACTTAATCTATTGATTATTTTTTTGAACGCATTGCTCTAAAAGCAGCTCCGCCCACTTTTCCAACTACTCCTGCTTTAGAAGTTGCCTTTCCGGCTGAACCGATTTTACTTACCAGATTCTTACTGGAGTGGTTCAACTCAGAAACACTGTCACTTAAATCAGCGACAGCTTGGAACAACGGATCGATTGTTGCCACTTTTTGGTTCACATCATTTAAAAGATCATTACTCTTCACCAACAAGCCTTCAACCTGTCTCGATAAGATATCAACATCGCTCGTAACTACTGCAATCGTTTTGTTCGCTTCATCAACCGTTTTTGTCACTTGATCCACCGTTTTTGAAATTTTCCATAATACTAAGGCAATAAACACAACTAGGACTGCAAAAGCGGACGCTGCGATTAGTCCTGCAATTTCTCCACCTGTCATCTCTTTTCTCCTCTCGATTCTCAACATCCATTTTAATTAGAATAACACTTGCTTTCCAATTCTACAAATGTTTCATCATAAACTTTTTATATAATTTTAACCAATCACTTCCTTGTACGAAAAGAAACATTCATCTGTATGATAAATAATGAAATAACTACAGCTTCTCATAGTTTGGCATGATTTATATAGAATATTATACCAATTTTCTGCTGTTCTCTCCACTACTGAAAAAACATCTTGGAAAACAGTCCATTCTTTTTATTATTATGTAAACAAAAAGGACTGGAACATTTTGAGTGCCAGTCCTGCATCCTAACAGATGCCAGCTCGGTTAACTGTTTTGTCTATTTTTTTGTTTTTTCTTGTTCTTTTGCCAATTTTTGACCAACCTCAATCAAATAAGCCTTAAGATTATCCTTAACTTCCGGGTGAGTCAAGCCATACTCAATGCTGGTTTTCATAAATCCAAATTTATCACCAACATCAAATCGTTTTCCTGTAAAGGTTCTGGCAAATACTCGCTGTGTTTTGTTTAATGTATCAATTGCATCAGTCAATTGAATTTCACCACCGGCACCTGGTGCTTGATTTTCCAAAATATGGAAAATTTCAGGCGTTAACAGGTAACGTCCAATAATGGCCAAATCACTTGGTGCATCTTCCGGATTTGGTTTTTCTACAAAGTTCTTCACATTATAAAGACCTTTGCTAACCTCTGTCTCAGGATTGATGATGCCATATTTAGATGTATCCTCATGAGGAACCTTCATTACCGCCAGTGTTGCTGCGTGTGTTTCTTCATAATCATTAATCAGCTGTTTTGAAAGTGGAATTGTATCCTCCATGATATCGTCACCCAACATCACAACAAAAGGTTCGTTGCCAACGAAAGCTTTAGCTTGTAAAACGGCATGGCCTAATCCCTTTGGATGTGATTGACGAATAAAATGCAAATTAACATCCGTTGTTTCTTCAACAAGCTTCAGCAGTTCTGTTTTATTCTTTTCTCTTAGATTTGTTTCCAACTCAATATTGGCATCAAAATGATCCTCGATTGGACGTTTAGCTTTCCCGGTAACAATTAGGATATCTTCAATACCAGAAGCCAATGCTTCCTCTACGATAAATTGAATCGTTGGCTTGTCCACGATTGGAAGCATTTCCTTCGCCATCGCTTTCGTTGCCGGAAGGAATCTCGTTCCTAGCCCAGCTGCTGGAATTATTGCTTTTTTTACTTTCATTACCTTTTCTCCTTTAGAATTCATTTTCTGTCTTCCCATCTCTTAACATAATATCTTTTGCTGCTTGTTTTACATCCTTATTCTCATAAAGTACCTGATAAATTGCTTCTGTAATTGGCATTTCAATATTCATTTGTCCAGCCAACTCATAAGCCGCTTTTGTTGTTGAAACACCTTCAACAATCATGCCCATATTTTCCAGTACTTCATCTAAATCATGACCTTCACCTAGCAGATTTCCTGCTCTCCAGTTGCGAGAGTGAACACTTGTACAGGTCACAATAAGATCACCAACACCGCTCAAACCAATAAATGTTAATGGATTTGCACCCATTGCCACGCCTAATCGGCTGATTTCCGCCAATCCACGTGTCATGATTGCCGCTTTCGCATTATCGCCAAAGCCAAGACCATGGATAGCGCCGGCACCTAAAGCGATGATATTCTTCAATGCTGCACCGGTTTCTACACCGATAACATCTTCATTTGTATAGATTCTGAAATAATTATTCATGAACAAATCCTGCACATATTCAGCATTTTCAAGTACTTCACTAGCTGCTGTAATTGTCGTAATATCATGAACTGCGACTTCTTCTGCGTGGCTTGGTCCAGACAGAACAACAACGCCCTTACGCTTATCAGCTGGAATTTCTTCCATTAGAACTTCAGAAATACGCTTATGAGAACCTTGCTCCAAGCCCTTTGACGCATGGATAATCAGTGGTTGATTTTTACAAAGTGCAGCAAATTCTTTCGCTACCGGGCGCATCGCTTTTGTAGGAACAACAAATAGCACTGCATCTACTTGATCGATACACTCTTCCATTGTTTTTGTTCCTCTAATTGACTCCGGAAGGACTAAGTCAGGAAGATAACGTTTGTTTGTATGAAATTGGTTGATTTCATCAATCTGCTCTTCCACATTCCCCCAGATTCGGACGTCATGTCCATTCTCAGCTAAAACCTGTGCTAATGCCGTGCCCCATGAACCGGGACCTAAAACAGCGATTTTTTGTTTCATTATGTGTTTCTCCTCCTAAAATAAATGCATTCATTTATTTCTCAGCTATGTTGTTTCTTTGCGTTCCACACGCTGTTGATTTCTATTGTAATAAGATACTTTTGGATTTCTTCTTCGAATCAGCAAGACTACTATTGCCCCAACAAATAGCACGAGTGACAATAGCTGTGATACGCGCAGCAATCCAAAAACATACAAACTATCGGTTCTCAGCCCTTCGATGAAGAAACGGCCAAATGAGTACCAGATAATATAGAGCAGAAAAACTTCTCCTTCTTTCAGGAAGTTCTCTTTTCTGCGAAGAAGAACGAGTACGATAAAACCAAGCACATTCCAGGCAGATTCATATAGAAAGGTAGGCTGTCGATAAATCCCATCAATCTCCATATTATTGATAATGAAATTTGGTAAATGGAGGCTCTCTAAGAAGCTTCTAGTTGTATCCGGTCCATAAGCCTCGTGATTCATAAAATTACCCCAGCGGCCAATTGCCTGCGCTAAAATAACGCTTGGCGCTGCTATATCCAGAAACGTCCACGTTGAAATGAAATGATGCCGCGTAAACAGCAACAATGCAATCCCTCCGCCGATTAATCCGCCATAGATAGCTAGACCGCCATTTCTGGTAAACAAAATATCAATTGGATTATCTACATAATCCTGCCATTCAAACGCAACATAATACAATCTGGCACCAACAATGGCACTCGGTAAGCCCCAAATCATGAAATCAACGACATCGTCTGATTTCAGACCAACACGTACTGCTTCTCTACTACTTAGCCATACAGCTAAAATAATCCCCGAAACAATGATTACTGCATACCAATACACAGCAATTCCAAATACTTGAAAAGCGATTGGGCTAACTTGAGCCAGCATGACTATTCCACCTACATTCCTGAATTTTCTTCAATTAATTGTGTCAGCCTGTTTTCAAATTCCTGTGTTGCATCATACCCCATACTCTTTGCACGGAAGTTCATGGCTGCAACTTCAATGATGATCGCCACATTTCGACCAGTTTTTACCGGAATTCTAATCTGCGGAACATCTACGTTCCCAATTTCGATTACTGCGTCATCACTACCTAAGCGGTCATATTGCTTGTCTTTGGCCCAGGCTTCTAAATAGACAACTAATTGAACTTGCATTGAACCTCTTACGGCACTTGCACCGAAAAGATTCATTACATCTATAATACCTATTCCTCGGATTTCAATCAAATGTTGTAAAATTTTTGGTGGTTCACCAATTAGGGTCAGTTCATCCTGCTGATGGACATCTACACGATCATCCGCAATCAATCGATGCCCCCTTTGAATCAGCTCAAGGGCTGTCTCACTTTTTCCGATACCGCTATCGCCTTGAATCAGAACACCTAACCCGTATACATCCACCAACACACCGTGAACACTGGTGCGAGTAGCCAACTGATCGTCAAGGAAGCTGGATATTTCTCCCAGCAAACGAGATGTTGAAATTGGCGAACGTAAAATAGCCAGATTTTTTTCCTTGGCTGCCTGAATCATTTCTTCCGGTACATCCAATCCACGTGAAATGATGAATGCCGGTGTATCGTCTGAACACATACGGCGCATAACCAATAACCGTTCTTCCGGAATCATCCGCTCAGCGAATGTCATTTCTTTATTTCCAAACAACTGAAGCCGGTCATGAGAATAATAGCTGAAGTAGCCCGTCAGCTCCAAACCGGGACGAGAAATATCCCCCGTTGTTATTTCTTTATCTAATGCCTCTTCTGTAGCGAAAACTGTTTCCAAAGAAAGCTTTTCCACCAATTGACGTATTTTCACTGTTTCTGACATAAAGCTTGACTCATTCCTTTCCTGTCTCCGCTTTATTTTATCATTTCGAACAGTAAGTTTCTACACTTATTCCTTTTTCCTTCTCGTATTACCTAATCTTGACTATTTTACCAGTCAATGTATACTTATGGTAATTTTACGGAAACCGAGTGTGGTTAAGATGAACGAGAAATTAAAGACAAAAGCAAAAGGGCTACCTCTATCTCCCGGTGTCTATTTGATGCGGGATAAGACGGGAACCATCCTATATATTGGAAAAGCAAAAAAGCTAAAGGAACGCGTCAGCAGCTATTTTATCAACAGTAAAAATCACTCGACCAAAACAAAAAGAATGCTTCTGCACCTTACTGACTTTGACATTATACAAACAGATACAGAGCTGGATGCACTGTTGCTTGAGTGTCGCTTAATTCAGCAGCATCGACCAATGTATAATCGGCAGATGAATGCTTTTGAGCGATACAGCTACATGAATATTTCAATGGGTAAAGAAACAATCAAGCTGTCTATCAGCTCTGTACCGTCAGATAGCTATTCTTTTGGGCCCTATGCTGTCTATCGAAAGCTTCCTGAGATTAAAGCGATACTTGATAGGCTTTACTGCCTTAATCCTGAAGATCCTTGGCATCAGCTCTATGCTCAGTCTCTTACCCCTGAGGCTTCGACAGTCATATTAGATGAGCTGCTTGAAGCCTTTACAGGAAAGTCTGAACGACTTGAAAAAAGAATGGAAGCAAAGATGCTGGCATTTGCTGAGCAGCTTCATTTCATCCAAGCTGCACAATGGCGCGATGATTTGGCCTTGATTCACTACTTTTTTCAAAAGCATTCCCAGCTTCTGCTGCACCCCATTAGTCAGAAAGAATGGCACACATTGTGGTTGCCGACAGAAAAGGGCCAGAAGTGTTACCTTATCTATCAAGGACTCGTTGTGATGGAGCAGCATTTTCCTGACCTCATAACAAAAAACAAAAGAATCTTACGTAAGCGTGCGAAAGAATTAATTCCCGCCTCTGTTCCAGTGTTCCGTTCATTTTCAAAGGAGCAGATTGATTTCATCACAATTCTTCATGCTTACTTACAAAGAGAAACCGATTACCAGCTTCTTTCTGTAAAAAAATAGATAGGCAGACCGGCATAACAGCCGGCTGTCTATCTATTCTTTTTCTTTATTCAAGTTGTGTTCACTGACTATCACATTCACAATTGACATGATGACAGCCATTAAAACTGCTGCTCCAAAGCTGGAAAAACCAAAATTCATTTCTCCTACAAAGAAAGAAGTCATTCTTAGAATCATCGCATTCACTACAAAGCTGAATAAGCCAAAGGTTATCAGAGTAAATGGTAATGATAAAATTGTTAATATTGGTTTAACAAGCATATTCAGTACAGACAAGACAAATGCTGCTACAATGGCAATTCCCAGACTCTTGACAAAAATCATATTCGGGAAAATAACTGCCAATGAAACGAAGGTTAATGTATTAACGACCAGACGTTGAAAGTAGGTCATTAAAAGTCACTCCAGTCATCGTCGTCAACTTTTTCCGCTGGTTTTCTTTGTTCTCTGTACGGGTTCTCATTTCTTGTATTTCGATTGTAATTGTCATACGGGTTGCGGTTTCCTCTGTTTTTTCGTCCAGAAGGCATAACCATTGCTAAAATGATGTACACCAAGACGCCTGGGAATGCTGCTGAAAAGAAACTGATAATCACAAACAATACACGAACGATTGTTGGGTCAATACCAAGCCATTCTGCAATACCAGCCAATGAACCGGTCAACACTATGTTATTAGAAGATTTAGCCAATCTTTTTTTCATGTGAATTTCACCTCTTACTCTGAATAGTTTTTCATTTATTTTTGTTGGATACACAGCTTTCCAAGCGGTACTCTTTGGAGAATCATGTAAGCAATCAAGCAGCTTGCTTTCGTTATCTGATTGATTGCCCACATAATTCCTCCGAGCTCCGTTTCTAAGCTCTTGCTCTACGCATTTATTTGTCTGTGTCTTTCAAATAAATGTTTCCTGTTGTTGTAGAGGCATTGATTTGAGCCATTTTTTCATCGTTTAGACGTCTGAATTGAAGCAATTGGTTGGTACGATCCTTCTTCTCACGAATCACTTCATAGTCGGATAGACGACTATTGATACTTCCTAAGCTAGTTTTAACAGTACCTTCAGCACCGATTGTTTCCGGTAATGCAATTTTCACATTTCCGTTAACAGAGCTTGCTTCGATTTTTCTCAATGTGTCTTCTTTTGCAGTGATTCGAACATCACCATTGATTAAAGAAACAGAGATATTTTGTGGTGTTGCCAGCACAGTTACTGTACCATTTACTGTTTCGATTACGTTATCCAGGATTTCACCCTTGATAATCTTGATATCTCCATTAACACCTTCTACCTCAAGCATTGTTGCATCGATTGTGTTAAAGGTAATTGAGCCATTTGTTGATTTTGTATAAACATCTTTCGCTTTTAATTCTTCCACGTTGATATTACCGTTCAACAGCTTCACAGACACATGGTCGTAAGTTCGTGCCGGTAAGTAGAAGACCAAATCAGCTCTCACGCGTTTATTCGGAATTTGGAAAGAGATAACCTCTTCATCCACATCAATTTGGCTTCTTTCAAGGAACGCTTCTAATGGTGTATCTGCATCCATCTTGCCATAAAGCTTGATGTTTCCTTCAACTTTCAAGTCGTCCTTATCCCAAGTCTTGAATACGATGTTTCCGTTTGCTACCTTCACATCGATTAAGCTTGCTTCAACATCTGGGTAGTTGAATTCATGATCGAATTTCGTTGTTGCTACACCAGGTACTCGGAAATTGATATCTTTCCACTCAACATTATCATTCACTGTATCACTAATTGTGCTGAATGTTTTCTTCAAGAATGAGCCTAATTGTGAACCGGCTTCACTCATTTTTTCGCCTACTTGATTCAGTGTATCTGTTGCTTGTTCTTTCCAATCATCTGGAATGTCAAACTTGGAAGTGACATGATCCTTTGTTTCAGACCATTGCTCTTTACGAATGTTTTTCAATTCAGCTTCCAATGCAACTTTTTCTTGATTTTGATCTGCAAGTGAATCTTCCAGATTTTTCAACTCTTCTTCTAAAGCTGCTCTGGTTTCAAGCTCTTCTTCTGAAAGTGCATCTAGCTCTTCCTTCGTGTTGAGCTCCATCAAAGATTCCTGAGTTTCTTTGATTTCTTCTTTGATTCCCGCAATTTCAGCATTGATTTCATCTAACTCAACTGACGTGTGGTTCGCCTTCGTCGCCAAGTCATCAAGAATTTTTTCAAGGTTTTTGCGATCAGCTTCTGAGCTTTCTTTGGACTGCTCTTCGAAAGAATCAGCCGCACTCTTTTCTGTATGTACAGTTTTTTCGTGTGCTTCCAGCTCGTCTACTAAATCAGCTACAGCATCTTTTTCTTTTGAGTCAACAGGTGTCGTTGTTACATCTACTTCATCGGCAGCCTTTTTGATTTGTTTTTCATCTTTTTCAGTTGCCAGATTTTCTAATAGGACCAAGGCTTCCTCCGATGTCAGGATTCCTTTTTTAACTAAATCTAATACTCGTTCTCTTTCTTTCATGGAAATTGCCTCCTTAGCAAATTTTTCACCCTAAGGTGTTTTCCTTACATGTATTATTATGCCCTCTTTTTCATTTTTTGTCATAGGACTTAAGAATGAATTTTGCCTCGTTCTCAAGGACAGCTCTAAAAAACCGACTTTTTCTGTCTTTATCTTAGTCAGTATCCGTGCATTCGTCAACTGATGTCTTTTGGCCCATTAAATAGATATAAAAAAGTAATTATCCACCCGCATAGCGGGTGGCTTTTTAATAGCCCTAGAAGGGCTCATTACTTGCTGCTCCCTTCAAGGGAGCTTTTTAAGAGACCGCCAACCGCTATCTCTCTATTTTTTTC
>NZ_JADOEQ010000028.1 GCF_016745255.1 Enterococcus sp. BWR-S5
GTTATCCGCCGCGATCCTTTGTGGGCTGTTTGTTCTGATCCTGTTCATTCAAAGCTTCCTGACGGGAAGAAAACGTGCAGGACTGCAAAAAAAGCGCATCAAGAACAAGAAGAAGCGGAAAAAGCTACAGCGTAGGGTACAAAAGATGAAAACGCAGCAATGGCGTCAGTTCCGTTTCGCTCTTTTATTGCTGGTACTTGGAGGCGCACTGGGGGGAGGAGCTTTCTATTCCCGCTATTATCAAGCCCATCGCTTGGGAGAACAAGACTCCAATGCGATTGTTCAGGGGTATCATTTAGTGGCAACGATTGAAGGGGAACTGGGTAGTGAAGAGTCCTTGGCAAATCCTGAAAAAGCAGCTGCCCGTCTGCGGGATTTAACCGGACGTTTGTCTAGTTACGGAACGCGCATTCCCAGCCAACGGTTATCGGAAGAAGGCCAGCGATTGTTAAGCCGACAATATTCCTATATGTCTGAGCTTGGGGTGAATCTCTTTACCCAAGCAGAGACATTGATGACTGACGAAGAAGCACGGCTAGAAGTGGAAGCGGATCTTGAAAAGGTTCGTATCCATCAAACAAAGGTACTTAAGCATTTCAGTATCAACGAAGACTCACTGAAAAAGACAAACTGAGGATCGATGAAATGAAGGATGAGAAGCGAAAGAAACGCAAGACCGGCCCCTCTTCTGGGCAAAAGCGGACAGACAAGAAGCCGACGACAGACCGTCGGTCTTCTCTGTCTGACACAGCGCTTAAAAAAACAGGCAACGCCAAGGCTTCCACACACCGACGGAAGAAAAAGCAGCGACAATCAAGCGGCAGGAAAACCGGCCGAAAGCGACCAACGGGGGTCAAAAGAGGCAGACGACTGGTCGGCGAGCTTCTTTTGAGCCTGTTTTTAGCTATGGGGCTGATTTATGTCATCTCCCTGTTTACCTTTACCTTTTATTCGGTGGACAGTTATATGATGGCGCCGGCAGTGAATGCCGGCGATGCAGTCTTTGTTAATAAGCTGAAAGAAATTCGACGCTTTGATTTGGTGCTGTTTCGCAGTCCGACGAACGGCGAGCTGTCGGTTCGTCGAGTGATTGGGGTGCCCGGTGATCGGCTCTATTATCAAGCAGATGTGCTGTATCTGAACGAGCAGGAACAGGTGGAGCGCTTTTTGAACACGGCGTTGAAGGAAGCTCGGCAAAACGACCAACAGTTCACTGAAGACTTTCGCTTAAGTCAGGTGACCGGTCAGGACGCGGTACCCAAGGACAGCTATTTTGTGTTGGGAGACAATCGAACCTTTGCCGTAGACAGCCGCAGCTATGGCGTGATTCATAAAAAGGATATCATTGGAGTGGTTCGGATGAAGGTCCTGCCGCTGCATGAAATGACGTATCTATAAGAAGGAAGACACGACGAATGAACCAAACCACTGAGAGAAAACCAAAAAAAGTACCCACCAGCGGTGTTCGCCCCAAGAAGCGAAACCGTCGGTTAAAACAAGAAATCAGACAACGAAAGCAACAGGAGCAGCAACGACGGGAACTACGTCGAGGCTATGTGGTGTTAGGGCTGATAGTCGTCCTTGTGCTGCTGTTCTTCTTGAACTTTCGAACCCGTCAGGTGGACGGGGTTTCGATGGTGCCAACCTTGGCAGACAACGACCGGCTGCTGGTCCGACGGACCGAGACCTTTGCCCGTTATGAGCTGATTACCTTTGAACCGGCAGACAAAGCTGGGGAGTCCTATGTGAAACGGATCATCGGACTGCCGGGGGATCGCCTGCATCTGGACGGCAATCGCCTGTATTTGTATGAAACCGAAACAAAACAACAGCCAAGCAGCCAGGCAGGAACATTTTCCACGGAGCAACTGCCGGATGGGGCCTTAACGGTGCTGCTCAGTCCGGAGGCGGTTCAGTCGATTGGCACGCAAACAGAAATACCGGCCAATCAGTATTTTGTCTTAGGCGATAATCGAGGCAATTCCCGTGACAGTCGGGAGATGGGGCTTATCACGTCCGACCAGATTGAAGGGGTCGTGGTGTTCCGCTATTTTCCCCTGACAAGCATTGGGCGTGTCAGCTGAGGCCACTGAAAAAACGGAAGAAATGAGGAAAGCAATGAAACCAACACAATGGAAGGGTGTCCGTTATCTGGCGAAAAACCGCTGGATACTGGGCCTTAGTTTTTTTCTGCCGATAGTCATTTTGGCAGGGGTATATTTGATGATTGGGATTTATCCCGGAAGTAATCGAACCATCATGGCCAGTGATTCATTTCACCAGCTGTCGAACTTTTTAGCCAGCTACAATACCATGATGAAGGGCTCGGAGAGTATCTTCTACAGCTGGTATGTGTCGTTTGGCTTGAATTATTGGGCGTTTATTTCTTATTATTTGGGGGGCATTTTTACACCGTTGGTGTACCTGTTTGACAACAGTCAAATTCCCGATGCCCTGTATTTTTTGACCTTATTGAAATTTGGTTGTTCCGGACTAGCTTTTTCGGTGTTCAGTCTGGGCACCTTCAAACTGCCCCGCTGGGGCTATCCGGCGCTGAGTATTTCCTATGCCTTGATGAGCTTTGCCTTGGCGTTTTCTGAAATGATTATGTGGCTGGATGCCTTTGTCTACCTGCCGCTGGTCATCTTGGGGATTCATCGGGTGCTGGAGCAACGGAAACCGCTGGTGCTGTTTGTCAGCTACCTCCTGTTATTTGTCACCAACTTTTACATGGCCTTTATTGTCGGATTCTTCTCCTTCCTGTATTTCCTGACGCGTCTGGTAATTGATAGCGGCGACTGGAAACGCAAGGTGGGGGATTATCTGGGGACCTCCCTGTTGGCAGGGGGCGCTTCGATGCCGGTGATTCTGCCCACCATTCTGGATTTGAGAAACAACGGGGAAGCCCTGAGCGCGATTACGTCTTTGAAAACAGAAGACACCGGGGTGTTGGATTTGTTTGTGAAAAACTTTGTGGGGGTCTATGATACAACTCAGTTCGGCTCCACGCCGTTTGTCTTTATCGGGCTGTGGTCTCTGATTCTCTGTGTGTATTATTACACAGTCAAAGAGATTCCCTTAAAGGAAAAGCTGGCGTATAGCGCCTTGGGCGCCTTTGTGATTTTCAGCTTTTACTTTGAACCGCTGAACCTGTTCTGGCAGGGGCTTCATGCGCCGAATATGTTTCTATTCCGCTACAGCTTTGTGCTGTCGTTTCTAGTGATTCTGTTGGCGGGCTATGGCTGGGAGCACCTGTCGAAGGCCTCCTTTGATCGGATGAGCAATCTGGTATTGGGCTTGGTGTTCCTCTTTGTCGGCGTGCGGGTCTATGTCTCCTTTGGCGATACGTACCGCTACATTACCGTCTTCTCCTTTATCATGACCTTGGTCTTTCTGTTTCTGTACCTGTTGTTCCTACGGGTCTTTTTGAAAAAGAAGACATTGGGCAAGCTATGGGTGGTACTGTTTCTCTGCCTGATTAGTGTCGAGGCCGGTGTGAACACCTATGTGATTTTCCAAGGCATCAAAAAGGAATGGGTGTATCCGGCACGGAATCGTTACCTGTACCACTATGACGATATCAGTGGGCTGGTGGCACAGACCAAAGAAGACAATGATTCCTTCTACCGTATGGAAACCATGCACATGTTAACGAAGAACGACAGCTTGAATTATGGGTACAGCGGAGTGGGGATGTTCTCCTCGATTCGAAACCGTAATTCCCTGTCTTACCTGCATGAGCTGGGGTATCGTTCCTGGGGAACGAATCTTCAGAATGATTACCGCAACAACACCATCTTGATGGATATGATTTCAGGGATTAAGTACAATCTCTCACAGGAAGAAATCAATAAATACGGCTTTAAGAAAATCAACGAGTCTGGTGAATATGTCCTGTATGAAAACCAGTATGCAATGCCTCTTGGGGTGATGACGGACCGTGATTTGTATGTGGATGGGGCAGGTAAGAATCAGACCTCCTTATTCAATCTTTTGGCGAATCAGAAGAAGAACTACTATACTTTTATTGATCCGGAGCTGGTGGACACGGAGCATGTGACCATCGAAGATGCCGATCAGATGGTGACCTATATCAAAACGGATAAAAAGGAAAAGGAGCCGATGCGTTTGACGTGGAAAGCGACGATTCCAAAGAACAAGCAGGCCTATTTCAGCCTGTATCCGTTGAACTATGATGACCTGAAGAGTGCCGAGGTCATCTTGACGGTCAACGGTGTAAAACAGCAGACGCGGATTAACATGACCGGTCAATACTACAACCTGGGCTATTATGAGGAAGAGACCGAGGTCGAGTACACGATTGAGCTGTCAGATACCGTTCGGGCCCAGTTCCTAACCCCGGATATTGCCTTATTAGACATTGAAGAATACACGGAAGCGGCAGAAGCGATTCTGGACAAAGGGGTGAACTTCGAGGTAAGCGGGCGGAAGGCAAAGGCCACTGTGACGGTCACCAAAGACGATCCGATTTTGTTTACGACGATTCCTTATGACAAGGGCTGGAAGGTCTATGTGGATGGAAAGGAAGCGGAGATTACGCCATTTAGAGACGCGTTTCTTTCGGTTCAGTTGGAAGAGGGTACTCATGAAGTGGAGTTTGTGTTCCTGCCACAAGGTCTGCTTTTAGGCAGTGGTATCTCCGGTGTAAGCTTGCTTATTTTTGGTGGGTATCTCTTTATCTTGAAGAGACGTAAGAATGATCCGTTCTATCAAACGCCGAGCGATAGCAGTGGCGCAGAGCCAAAATTACCGAAGCCAACACCTGTGAGTACAGTGGAGGAAGAAACTGCTTCTGCGGATAGCACACCAATCAGTGAAGAAACAAGAACAGAATCACCTACAATTGCAAAGGAATCGTCAACATTGTCTTCTGAGACGACGTTGACGGAAGAAACCGTTGGAGGGATTGAGGAAGAGACTATCCATGCCCATCAGGAAGAGGAGTCATTATTGTCCAGCTTTTCCTTTGGAGAAGGTGAGGACTTTGGTTTCGCACTTCATACGGAGACCGAGTTGAAGGAACGACCTGTTGAAAGTGAGGATATAGAAAGGTAATCAAAAGGGGCTTGGGAATCACATTGTGGTTTCTGAGCCTTTTATCTTATTGATATTGTTGTTGTCTTGGTTATGTAGGTTTGGCAAGAAAAAAATAAAGAGATGAAAGCATTATCAAGGGGAAATGAAGTAATGCTTTTTGGTTTTGCCTGTAAGAATATGTTAAAATGGAAGCTGTAGCAAAAAAAGATTTAAATTGATTTTTCAAGCAAAAAAATGTGTATAACAAAGACAAACTTATAGTAGGTAGTAGCTGTTGAAAGCTGTAACCTAAGGTTGAAATCTTTAGTGGAAAAGATATGGCAGGCAGTTGAGGTCAGTAGTCTGCTGCTGGTAACAAATTTAAGCGCATAAACCCTTGATACGAAAGGAAGTATAGAGAAGTATGCAGTATCCAGAACCAATAGCCAGACTAATCGAAAGCTATATGAAGCTGCCCGGTATCGGTCAGAAAACAGCAACACGTCTGGCTTTTTATACGATAGATATGAAGGAAGAGGATGTCAACACGTTTGCCAAATCCTTGATTAGTGTAAAGAGAGACCTGCATTTTTGTAGTGTCTGCGGCAATATCACTGAGGAAGATCCCTGTGATATTTGTAAAGATCAGACACGTGACAGAAGTACAATATTGGTAGTTGAAGAGTCGAAAGATGTGATGGCTATGGAGAAAGTCAGAGAGTACCATGGCTTGTATCATGTACTTCATGGCGTGCTGTCACCGATGGAAGGAACCGGGCCGGAAGATATTAATATCCCATCCTTGATTCAACGGCTTCATGATGATGAAGTGCAGGAAGTGATTATTGCAACGAACGCGACGACAGAAGGCGAAGCGACAGCTATGTACCTATCCAGATTGATTAAGCCTGCCGGCATCAAGGTGACACGTCTGGCTCATGGCTTATCTGTAGGCAGTGATATTGAGTATGCCGATGAGGTAACATTGCTGAAAGCCGTAGAAGGTCGTCGAGAGTTATAATTGGGATATTAGACAGAGTTCTCATTTTCAAGTAAAATAAACTTAATAAATCAGCTTTGAGAGAGTCAGTTAAAGTGAGCATGGAGGCAGAGACGTTTTGCAGGGATTATTTATTACAATAGAAGGACCAGATGGAGCCGGAAAGACAAGTGTGCTGGAGGAGTTATATCCGAGATTGGCACTTGCGGCAACACAGAAAATAGTGAAAACTCGGGAGCCGGGAGGGATTCCGATTGCTGAGAAGATTCGTCAGATAATCTTAGACCCGAAGAATATGGAAATGGATGAGCGGACAGAAGCATTGCTTTATGCGGCGGCCAGACGACAGCATTTAGTGGAGAAAGTATTACCGGCACTTGAAGAGGGCTGTGTTGTTTTATGTGATCGTTTTGTAGACAGCTCATTGGCTTACCAAGGCGCCGGCAGAAAAATTGGTGTGAAGCCGATTGCTGAAATCAATGAATTTGCGATTGAAGGAACAGTTCCGGACTTCACGGTTTATTTGGATGTCGATTCAGATACCGGGTTGCGCCGTATTCAAAACCACAGGCAAAATCAATATGATCGTTTGGATTCAGAGGGGTTGGAATTCCATCAGCGAGTACGACATGAATATTTGAAATTAGTAGAAGAAAATCCTGAACGGATTCAAAAAATTGATGCAAGGATGAGCTTGGAGTCAGTGGTTGAGGCTACTTTTCAGGCGATTATCAAGCGGTACCCAGATTATTTCAGAAACTAGAAAGGTGATGTCCTATGAAAATTATTTTAGCCATTGTTCAAGACAAAGACAGTAATCGTTTAGCAAATGAATTTATTGATGCAAATATTCGGGCGACAAAGCTTTCTTCAACAGGCGGTTTTTTGAAAGCAGGAAACAGCACATTTATCATCGGGATTGATGATGATCGTGTAGAAGAGGCGCTTGAGTTGATTAAAAAGACCTGCGAATCACGTAAGCAGTATGTTTCCGCTCCTGTGACTCTTGATCTTACGATGGAAGGACAGGTTCCTTATCCTGTAGAGGTTGAGGTGGGCGGCGCAACAGTCTTTGTTCTGCCTGTAGAAGGGTTCCACCAGTATTGAGTATGGAAGAATATCAACAGCTGGAACAGCAGCAGCCGTTATTGTACAAACAGCTTCAAAAAAGTTTTGAGCATGGTCGTGTTGCCCATGCTTATCTTTTTGAAGGGGATGCAGGTACAGGAAAGAGAGCCTTTGCTTCATGGTTGACGAAACGTATTTTCTGTCTGAACATAATAGACGGAAATCCGTGTAATCAATGTGTCAACTGTACACGTATCAATGAAAATGAACATCCTGATGTTCTGTTTGTCAGACCAGAGGGGCAAACGATAAAGGTTGATCAGATTCGTCAGTTGAAAACTGAGTACAGCAAAAGCGGCATGGAGACGCAGCAGAAAGTTTTTATTATTGAACAGGCGGAGAAAATGAGTATCGGTGCTGCAAACAGTCTGCTGAAATTTTTGGAAGAGCCGGAGGGGAAGGTTGTTGCGATTCTCGAAACAGCATCCATCGGAAAAATCCTTCCGACCATTCAATCCCGCTGTCAGGTCCTTCATTTTCAACCATTAGATAGGGAGAAAATGGTGTCTTTATTAAAAGATGAAGGGATTGGTGAGAAAACCGCGACTCTTTTGGCAGCATTGACAAATAGTTTGACTAAAGCGGTTGAAATCTCTCGTGATGAATGGTTTAATGAGGCTAGGGAAATCATTAAACAGTGGTTTGATTATCTTGAAAAGGATGACCTTCAAGCATTCATCTATGTGCAAAAAAAGATGGTGAAGGTATTCAAAGAAAAGGATCAACAAAAGCTGGCATTTGATTTACTGCTGGCCTATTATCGCCAATTACTTGTGCAGCAGGTTTCTGGTGGGCGGTCTCGAACTGAACTCAGAAGAACCTCTGAGCGAGTGGAAGTAATTCTGACTGCTTACCAAAAATGGGAGGCAAACGTCAGTTGGCAAAGTGTCTGCGAGCAGTTGGTCATACGAATGATACACCCTAAATTAGCTATAGGAGGATAATAATGGTTGAAGTAGTAGGCGTTCGTTTCAGAGATGCCGGACATATATATTACTTTTCTCCAGGTAAGGCAGAGTATGTCTATGAAGAAAAAGTCCTCGTAGAATCTCAACAGTCAAAGCAGATTGCGACTGTAGCTATACCGAAGAAATCTATTGACCCTGAGGATTTACCTGAGGAGTTAAAACCGATTTTAAATAAAGCAACTTCCAAGGATTTGGAAAAAGAACAGAAGAACGTGGAAGATGCGGAGGCCGCTTTTTCAACTGCAAAGGATAAAATCAGTGAACATAAGCTGGAAATGAAGCTGATTCGAGTAGAATATACATTTGACAGAAGTAAAATGATTTTCTATTTTACGGCTGATGGACGTATCGATTTTCGTGAATTAGTGAAGGATTTGGCTGCCATATTCAGAACTAGAATCGAACTGCGTCAAATCGGCGTGAGAGATGAGGCGAAGATTCTTGGTGGTATTGGTCCTTGTGGTCGTCAGCTTTGTTGTTCTACTTTTTTAGGTGATTTTGTTCCCGTTTCAATTAAGATGGCAAAGGATCAAGGTTTATCATTGAATCCTATCAAGATTTCCGGTCTATGCGGCCGTTTGATGTGCTGTCTTAAATATGAAAACGATGAATATGAAGCAGCGAAAAAAGAATTGCCTGATTATGGGAAAGAAGTTTTGACTCCAGATGGCAAAGGAAAGGTTATCGGCTTAAACCTATTGAGCCGAATCGTCAAAGTTCGCTTGTTCGGCAAAGAGACACCGGTTGAATACGAATACGAAGAAATTAAGGAAGCAATGCAACAGGCTGCCGCAGAGAAGGGTGAATGACATGGACAAACGATCCCTTTATGACGGTTTTAGTTCCTTAGAGGTTGAGCTGAGAGAAACATTGCTCCGCTTAGCTGAGATGAAAGAAGGACTCCATGAGCTTGTTGAAAAGAATACGACATTGGAGATTGAAAACCAACGATTAAGAGAGCATTTACAGGAGCTGAATCAGCTTTCTCAAGCCTCTTCCGATTCAGACTCTTCCAAACAGGAATTGTCAAAATCGCGTATGAATCTCGAAAAGTTGTACGAAGAAGGCTTTCATGTATGTAATATTTTGTACGGCTCTCGTAGAGAAAACGATGAAGAATGTGCGTTTTGTCTGGATGTTATTTATGGCGAACGAAATAAATAAACTGTATTAAAAAATCGGGACAGAAGTCATGCGCTCCGAGAAGTAAAGCTGAATTCCCTGAGAAGCTGTAATAAGCATTTTCGGGTGTTCGAATTATTTCCGGGGTAATAGCTTCTGTCGTTTTGTTTATATTGAAGAAGTGAGGAGTTGAAGGTAATGATGCAGAAACAAAAAAGCTATACAGAAGGTGTCAAAGGGAAGCTCTATCTTGTTCCAACGCCTATCGGCAATTTGGAGGATATGACATTTCGCTGTATTCGCAGTCTGAAAGAAGCTGACTTAATTGCCAGCGAGGATACACGAAATACGAAGAAGCTGTTGACTCATTTCGAAATTGATACACCACAGATTAGTTTCCATGAGCATAATTATAAAGAGCGGATTCCTCAGTTAATTGAAAGATTAGCTAATGGCGAAACCCTTGCACAGGTTAGTGATGCGGGGATGCCTTCAATCAGTGATCCAGGACATGAACTGGTTCTTGCGTGTATCGAGCATGAGATTGATGTAATCGCATTGCCTGGTGCTTCAGCGGGTATTACGGCATTGATTGCTTCCGGTATTACTCCTCAGCCATTTACTTTTTATGGCTTTTTGCCTAGGAAAGCCAAGGAGCAGCAAGCTGTCTTTGAAGAAATTAAGACGTTGCCTTCCGCACAAATCTTTTATGAATCCCCTCACAGAGTAGCGGCGACATTGAAAAATATGCTGCCTGTTTATGGTGAAGAAAGGCAGGCTGTATTGTGCCGAGAGCTGACAAAGCTCCATGAAGAGTATCTACGTGGAACGATTGCAGAGCTGGTGGACTATTTGTCTGAGCATACAATTAAAGGAGAATGCTGCTTTATTGTTTCAGGTGGTCAGGCGGAGGAAGAGCAGCTTGTATTTCCTGAGTCAATTATCGAGCATGTCAATCAGCTGATTGAAACAGGTTTGTCTTCGAAAGAAGCAATCAAGGAAGCTGCGAAGGTTAGAGGTGTGAAAAAACAGGAAGTCTATAAGGTGTATCATACCGAGTGATTTTATCAGAAATAACAGTGGCAGACGATGAATATTTATGTCGTACTGCTGGTTCAAATTAATGGAGTTGGGACATGTATGCCCAGCTCTTTTTTTGTAGTAGTTTTCCGAATTATCGCAAAACAAAACATTTGCGTGTGAGTTTTTATAACGTCGATAGTAACTAAATTCAGAAAATTTTGAAAATCCGTTGCTTTTCTCTAGTAATCAGAAAAAAACGATGTTAGAATATCTAACATAATCAAAATGAAGGTTGATTATAAATTGAAATTGGAGGGATCGGGCAATGGATATGGCAAGCGTAGCATTTATTATTATCTGCACAGCAATGGTATTTTTAATGACTCCGGCATTGGCATTTTTTTATGGCGGGTTGGAGAGAAGGAAGAACATTCTTAACACGATGATGATGGTCATTTGTGTAATGGGCTTGGCGTCTGTATTATGGATTATCTTAGGATACTCTTTATCTTTCAGCGGGGAAGAATCCTTTGTTGGAAACTTTGATAAGCTCTTTTTTAATCATGTATCAATGACTGAAGGGGACGGCATACCAGAAGGATTGTTTGCGGCATTCCAGATGATGTTCGCCTTGATTACAACAGCAATCATTACGGGTTCGGTTGTTGGCAGAATGCGGTTTTCTGCAATTTTTCTATTTATTGGGCTTTGGTCAATCATCGTCTATTACCCGATGGCTCATATGGTTTGGGGCGGAGGTTTTTTGGATGCGATTGGCTCTGTTGATTTTGCAGGAGGTAATGTGGTTCACATCAGCTCCGGTATCTCAGGACTGGTATTAGCTATTGTATTAGGGAAGCGACGCGAATACCGACAAACAGAGTATCGACCGCATAATATTCCATTTGTCGTTTTAGGTGCCGGATTGTTATGGTTTGGCTGGTTTGGGTTTAATGCAGGCTCTGCTTTAGCTCCTGATGGTCTGGCAATCCATGCATTACTGACAACAAACACGGCAGCAGCAAGTGCTATGCTTTCATGGATGTTGATTGAAAAGCTGACTATCGGAAAACCGACAGTTGTTGGTGCTTGTACCGGAGCGGTTGTCGGACTAGTGGCTATCACACCGGGAGCAGGCTTTGTTTCCCTTTGGAGCTCGTTAGTGATAGGTGCATTGGTTAGTCCGTTCTGCTATTATTTTATCTCAGTAATCAAGCATCGTTTTGGGTTTGATGATGCATTAGATGCTTTTGGCTGTCATGGAATTGGCGGGATATTTGGTGGGATTATGACTGGTGTTTTTGCAGACGCCTCGGTTGGTGGAAAAACGGGACTTATTTACGGCGAAACACAGCTGTTTGTTGCTCAAATAGAAAGCATCCTATTCACCCTCCTGTTTGCAGGTTTGGCCAGCTTTGTCATTATCAAGGTGATTCAATTATTTATGCCGATTCGTGTAACACCGAAAGAGGAAGCGTTGGGTATGGATAGAATCGAACATGATGAAACAGCTTATCCAACCTTTATGGGCTTAGATTCTTAGAAAGCTATTTAGAGGAAAAAATCTGTAGGAAGAGTAAACACTTATATTCCCCATTTTAATTATAAAAATTTTGGAGTGAGAAAGGGCGTGTCTGTGAAGCTAGCGGAAGCCAATCTTTTATTACTGCATAGTCAGTGCTCCGGAAAAGAGGTACAGATGAAAAAAGTAGAAGCAATCATTCAGCAAGAGAAACTGGAGGAATTGAAATATACAATCGATCACGAAGTAGAAACCAGCGGCATGACGGTGACCCAGGTTTTAGGCTGTGGACAGCAGAAGGGATTGAAGGAATATGTGCGTGGTCAAGAGGTAATTACGACGCTCTTACCAAAAGTAAAAGTCAGCTTTGTGGTAAATGATGAAGAGGTAGAAGCAATCATCACACTTATTCTGGATATTTGCCAGACGGAAGAAGTTGGTGATGGTAAGATATTCGTTTATCCTATCGAAGAGGTTATCCGTATTCGAACACGAGAACGAGGGAATAAAGCAATCTAACAGTAAAAATAAATGCAGATGGCATTCATATACTTGATAATAGACACACGAAATCCCAGGCAACGATAAAACAAATCCTTGTCCATGTCTTGTTGTATTCTTCTGTGGGCGGAAAAACAGGAACCGACCTCAGGAAATCAGCTATCTGCGATTGAAATATACGGCATCTCATAAAATGAATGGCACAGAAGCGTATTTGCTTCTGTGCTTTTTAGTATGTTCTAACAGTGGAGAAGAAAATTGCCACAAGTGAATCGATTCTTGTTTTTACATACAGAAAAATATTAGAAACAGCATATTTTTTCTTAAAATTTATATAGATTGAATATGAACAAACGTTCGTTTATAATAGGGAGAAAGGGAGGGTAGAAGATGAGCGAACTGCGGTTTCCACTAAAAAAAGATACATCAAGAAAAATTATTCATATTGATATGGATGCTTTTTTTGCTTCTGTAGAAGAACGAGACCATCCGGAGCTTGTCGGACATCCGTTAGTTATTGCTCGACATCCTAGCGATACAGGTGGTCGAGGGGTTGTTACTACGGCCAATTATGAAGCAAGGAAGTATGGCATACATTCGGCAATGAGTGCCCAAAAGGCCTTTGAGCTATGTCCTCAAGCTATTTTCAAAGCTGGAGACCATCAGAAATATACCGAAATATCGCAGCAGATTCGGGAGATTTTTCGACGATACACGGATACCATTGAGCCCGTATCAATTGATGAAGCTTATTTGGATGTAACCGAGAATAAGATTGGAAGTAAGTCTGCTATTAAGATTGCTAAGCTGATTCAACGGGACATCTGGTTGGAGCTGCAGCTGACCTGCTCTGCCGGAGTTAGTTACAATAAGTTTTTAGCAAAGCTGGCTTCTGATTATCAGAAACCTAAGGGCATGACAGTGATTTTACCGGATGAAGCAGAAGGCTTTTTAAAGTCGCTTCCCATTGAGAAATTTCATGGAATTGGTAAAAAGACTGTACCGAAGATGAATGAGCTGGGTATTTATACTGGGGAAGATTTATATAATATGGATGAAATGACTTTGATTCGCCATTTTGGTAAGATGGGGTACTCCTTGTTTAGAAAAGTTAGAGGCATCCATGATTCACCGGTCAGTACAACCAGAGATCGAAAATCCGTAGGGAAAGAGCATACATATGGCACACCGTTGACTACTGAAAATGAAGTCACTACGCAGCTGCGCACACTGGCGGATAAGGTGGAACAATCATTGCGTCGTGTGCAGAGACATGGCAAAACAATTGTGTTGAAGGTGCGTTACACGGATTACACAACAATCACTAAAAGGAAAACACTGCCTCATTATATTGTAGAAAAAGAGGAGTTGTTTTATCAGGCAAACCTTATTTGGGAAGAGGTTGGCGGCTTGGAAAATGGCATCAGACTGTTAGGCATCACGTTGACAACACTAGACCCATTAGCATATGAAAATATTACTCTGCCTTTGTGGGAGAAGGAAATAACAGAAACAGAGGATACATAGATTGAGTGACTAAAGGGAGAAAAAATGATTTTTAAAAAGGCGGAATACACAGACAAGGTGTGGTTGACAGAGGTGATGACAGCCGCATTTAATTATGATACTGCGATTCATCGCACGGATACAAAGGAGGATGGTCCTCCAGGGTATGATGATGGTACCTTGGCTGAAAAAATGTTGAGGACAGCAGATTTACTCATTTATACGATTATTGTAGATCAAAAACGAATTGGTTTTCTCAGTTTTTCGGTAGTTGGCACACTGGGCACTTTGGAGAAATTTTGTCTGCTTCCGATATATATCAATCAAGGCTTTGGCACAAAAGCTTGGCAGTTGCTGGAAGAACAGCAGTCATGCAAAAAATGGGTCTTGGAAACACCGGATTACTCTCTGACGAATCATCATTTTTATGAGAAGTGCGGCTTCATTCGAACTGGAAAGAAGAAATACGGCGATGATAGCTACTCCACTATTTTCGAAAAGGAATGTAAATAGCCAATTTACAGGATGATAAATCGTTACAATCAAAAAATCCAAGCTTAAATCAGCTTGGATTTTTTGATTTGCTCGTAAGAGGTGTCAGCATCGTGGCATTTGTCCCAAATGACTGCTTCACCTTTTGCTAATGATTTTTTGACATCAATAATTCGTTGGTTGCTGCTTCCTCTGAATTGGAGGTTAAGGTTGCGTTTGCTGAGCTCAAAGCGGCCATCTACTAAGATGTCGATTTTATCAAGCAGCTCAAGCTTATCCGGTGTTTCTAACAATAGTTCCTCGAAGGTGTAGCCGCTCCATGACCAGATATCTTTTTTAGTACCGAATTCCTGATGGATGCGATTAACAACCTTCAGACAGACCTCTGTATTTAAAAACGGTTCTCCGCCCAGCAATGTCATCCCTTGAACGTAATCATGAGATAAATCTTCAATGATTGTATCTTCTAATTCCTGTGTGAAAGGTTTGCCGTAGCGGAAATTCTGAACAGCTTTATTGAAGCAGCCTTCACAGGCGAACAGACAGCCGCTGACATAAAGGCTGTTTCTAACTCCTTCGCCATCAACAAAATTGAAGGCTTTATAATCGGCAATATAGTTCTGGCTGTAGTCTTCTGCGCGCCATTCTTTTGGGTGTGGATTATTCATTCATTGACCATCCTTTCAATGATTCTCCTAAGCCGGAGAACCAAACGGAAGTCTTTCATCTAAACGGTGGAGGCTTCCCTATTTATGTTGCTAAGTATTGTAGAGCTGCATAGAGACGCAAACAGATAAGCCGAAACAGACATCGCGGCTTTTGGTGGAGCATGCTCTTCTGCTTGCTGCGGCTCAATCGATAGTAAAAGGAACGGAGCAGATACTCCGCAACCGTTCCTTTTCAGCACTTCTTATTGTCTAGCTTCACGAGTCAACTCAATCGACGATAAGACAAACTGCATTCAATGATGAAAACCTCATCATTGAATCAGTTTGCTATATCGCTCATGAGCTAAGCGACTCGTTCAGCTTTTATACTTGTCTAGCTGCACAGACTAGCTTCCTCGGTAATAAGATAACTTGTCATCAATGATGAAAAGCATTGCCAGTTCTACTTGCATAGTAACTTTTAGTAGAATGGTATGCGAAGCAAGGCTGAGAGGAACTGCTTCACTTAAAGAAGCAGTTCCATCAGTAAAAAGAGCTAGCCGATTAGGTGTCTGACTCGAGCTTAGTGTTCAGAAGCTTCCGGTCTGTTCCGCTTTTCGTTCTTACTTCATGTGTTTTACACGAGAAGATATTTCTTTATGACGACCATGAACCATCGGGCGAGCTTGAGGATTTCCTAAGTAGCCGCATGTTCTTTTGACAACATCACAGGATTTTGGATCATGATTGCCGCATTGAGGGCATTCAAAACCGCGTTCTGTTGGTTGGAAATCTCCTTCAAATCCGCATTCGTAACAGTGATCGATTGGTGTGTTTGTTCCTAGGTAACCGATGCGATCGTACGCATAATCCCAAACGGACTCAAGTGCTTTTGGATTTTGCTGCAATACAGGGTATTCACAGTAGTGGATGAATCCGCCTGAAGTGTATTGTGCATAATCCTTTTCAAAATCCAATTTTTCAAATGGTGTCGGATTTTTTCGAACATCATAATGGAAGCTGTTTGTGTAATATTCTTTGTCTGTAATATTTTCAACAGAGCCGAATTTTTCTGCATCTAAGCGACAGAAACGGTCAGTCAAGCTTTCACTAGGTGTTGAGTAGACGCTGAAATGATAGCCATATTTGTTGCCCCAAGCATCTGCATGGGATTTCAAGTATTTCAGGATATCTAAAGTCAGTTCTTTCGCTTCCGAATTGTCTTCCCATTCACCGCCAAAGAAGGCAGCAGCAACTTCATAAAGACCGATATATCCCATAGAAACGGTTGCTCGTTTATTTTTGAACAGCTCGTTGACAGAATCTTTTCTTGAAAGACGTTTGCCAAATGCGCCATACATATACAAGATTGGTGCGTTTGCCGGTGTTGCTTCTTTACAGCGTTCCACGCGATACACCAAGGCATCCTTCATGATTTCCAAGCGTTCTTCTAATAGTGACCAAAATTTTTCAATATTTCTGTGTGATTCCAGTGCAATTCTAGGAAGATTCAGTGTTACCACACCAAGGTTCATCCGTCCGACGTTGATTTCTTCACCGTTTTCATCCTTCCAGCCTTGTAAGAATGAACGACAGCCCATTGGCACTTTGAAGCTTCCTGTCAGTTCGATTAATTTATCATAGCTCAGAACATCGGGATACATTCTTTTTGTAGCACATTCCAATGCCAATTGTTTTACATCATAGTTTGGGTCTTCTGCATTCAGGTTTACACCTCTGCGAAGGGTAAAGATTAGTTTTGGAAAAATTGCTGTTCGTTTTTCGCTGCCCAGACCGTTGATTCGGATTTGCAGAATGGCTTTTTGAATTTCACGTTCAAACCAGTTTGTTCCCAGACCAAAGCCTAGAGAAGTAAATGGTGTTTGTCCGTTAGAAGTGAATAGGGTGTTGATTTCATATTCCAGACTTTGCATGGCATCATAAATGTCTTTTCTGGTTTTTGCTTTTGCGTATTCTTCTTGGCGCTCTTCGCCGTCAATCCATTCTTTTGCATCAGCTAGATGCTTGAAGTAATTTAGCTCAGCGAATGGTGCCAATAGCTCATCAACACGGTCAGCAGAACAGCCGCCGTATTGACTTGAAGCAACGTTTGCGATAATCTGTGAAATCTGTGCAGTTGCTGTTTGAATTGATTTTGGTGATTCAACTTCGGCATTCCCAATTTTGAATCCATTATTTAACATGCCTTTGAAGTCAATTAAACAACAGTTTGTCATTGGCGTATATGGATGGTAGTCCAAATCATGGTAATGAATATCGCCTTTTTGATGTGCATTTGCCACATGAGCAGGCAACATTTTCAAACCAATTGATTTTCCGACGATACCGGCAGTTAAATCTCTTTGTGTATTGAAGACATCACTATCCTTATTCGCATTCTCATTAACCACTGCTTGGTCTTTGTTCAATAGCTTGCCAATAGTGAAATTGATGTCGGTTGCTTTGCTTCGCTCGAAGTCACGACGAGTGCGGTAGTTGATATACTCTTCTGCAAGTGCGTATTCGTTTCGCTCCAAAAGGATATGTTCAACAACATTTTGGATTTCATAAATTTTTACATCAGAAACAAAACGCTCGGAAATTTCCTGATCAACACGTTCTACGATTTCCTGGATACGTTCATGTGCTAGGGGTTCTAGTCGACCATGGATTTTTTGCTCAGCTTTGATCAAAGCATCATAAATCTTTTGGTCATCAAAATCAACCAGCCGTCCATCTCTCTTAATAATCTTCATATCATATAGAGATGAAGTGTCAGTGCTTAATACATCTTTTTGTCCAATTTCCATCATAAATTTCCAACTCCTCGATGACTTATTCCTCATCTATCATAAAACAATTCCTTTTTTCTTTCAACTATATATAGTGTTATTTTTTTAAAAAAACAGCAAAAAACATCTATATATAGTGTGTAACCTTCCTGAAAATTCTATGAAAGCAAGCCGTATAAAGGTTTGAAAGAATCCCAGTAGCCAAAAAAAAATTAGCGAAGCGGATTCAATGACAAAACTATTTTTGAAGGTCGAGACAGGGAAAAAAATGACTTGTTGGCAAATGCTTCTTTTTGTTTGAAATACTCTGAATGAACAGATTATTTTTGCCGATTTAGTCGTGTTTTATCTATCACTTTGTGAAAAGATAGTCAAAAAGCTTAACGAGCTTACAAAAGTGAAAGACCAAGGAATACGAAAGAATGTTCAGTTATAGAAAATATTGGTAGAATAAATATAATACATTTGATAGGCGGAGGAACGATGAAAAAAATTATTGATGTTCAACATATAAGTAAGACTTACGGTTATCTGCTTAATAAGGTAACCGTATTAGATAATCTCTCTTTTTCGGTGGAAAAGGGAGAGTTTGTTGGAATTATGGGTCCCAGCGGCGCAGGAAAATCAACGCTTCTAAATGTAATCTCCACAATAGAACTGCCTTCAGCTGGAAGTGTAAAGATAAATGGTAAGAGTATTTTAGATATGAGAAGCAATCAGCTGAGTGATTTTCGCCGTAAGGAAATAGGGTTTATTTTTCAGGATTTCAACCTGGTAGAATCTTTAAATATAAAGGACAATATTCTATTACCCCTTGCTGTAGAGCATCGACCAATCAAGGAAATGGAGGAACGGTTGACTCGTGTGGCAAGTATTTTGAATATCACATCAATTCTAAGCTCCTATCCGAACACTGTTTCAATTGGGCAAAAGCAGCGAGCTGCGGCAGCACGTGCATTAATTACCAATCCTCAAATTATTTTTGCGGATGAACCGACGGGCTCTCTGGATTCTAAATCTGCTGCTGAGCTACTACAATATATGACTGATATCAATCAACAGGATGATGCGACTATTATGATGGTTACACATGATCCTTATACAGCCAGTTATTGTAATCGGATTATATTTATCAAGGATGGCGCCTTCTTTTCTGAGGTTGTTCGTCAGGGTCCGAGAGAAGAGTTCTTCAATCAAGTGATTGATATGCAGGCGACGATTGGAGGTGGCAAACGTTTTGATGCTTTCTAAGCTGTCATGGAAAAGTGTCCGTTCCCGTTATTATCATTATGTCGTTTATCTCATAGGTATGATTTTTGCTGTGGCCATTTATTACAGCTTCAATGCGATCACCTATGACCAAGTGCTGCTGAATAGTGTAGGCAGTGAAGTTGCATTGAAAGCTTTTCTGAGTTTTGGTGCACTGTTGATTGCCGTGATGATTTTGAGTTTTATGTTCACAATCAATCGGTTTTTCTTCACGCGCAGGGCGAAGGAGGTCGGTATTTATCAGCTGATTGGAATGAAGAAAAGACAAATAGCTGGATTGTTTTTTTCCGAGATATATATTTTAGGACTTGCAGCATTAGTCATTGGTATCTTTTTCGGCATTGTCTTTTCAAAGCTGTTTTCCATGATTTTAATTAAGGTAATGGTATTGAATGTGGAAAGCGCAGTGAATTTTTCGATTCCTTCTATAGTAGACACTGTTCTTGTTTTTTTATTGTTATTGCTGATGGTTTCTTTGCACAGCGCGTATTTGATTTATTCCTATCGTTTATCCGGTTTTTTCAAGCAGGAAGAGCGGCCTATCATTGAAGCCAAGGAATTGACCATTCGACAAGCGATTTTAGGCGTACTGGGTATCTTATTGATTATCGGTGGCTATGTCCTGTCGTTGAACGTGGTTACCTTTCTTTTTGATCCGCTATTAGGAACGATCGGTTTCTTGCTACTGCCCTTTGTACTAATCGGGCTGTGCGGAGCTGGAACCTATCTGTTTTTTAAGTATACAATCCATATTTTTATTCATCTTTTTATCAAGAAAAAGGGTGGGTACTATCAAGGGCTGTCGATGCTGGTTGCGGGGAATACACGTCTTCATCTGTATAAGGGCAGTAATACCCTAACGACAATCACCATTTTTATCGCCTGTTCCTTAGGCTTTATCGGCGGTTCAGCTACCTTTTATACTTTGGGCATTGATAATGTTAATGCGATGAATCCAACAGACTTTATTGTGAATCGCGCCTTGTATGAGTCGGTAGAGAGCAGTATCGGATTGCAGGGGGCGCTTGTCGACTCGGTGGCTTTGCAGTTTAAATCAGTTGGGAGTCAATACCATTACTATGTAGGCAAAGAGAAAACGACCAGTGAAGACCCAATCAATCTTCTTTCACTGACAAATTACAGAGCATATCAGAAGATTAATCCATATTTGAAAACAGTTAATTTATCAGATGATGAGCAAGCCATTCTTTTTGTTCAACGGACACAATCCTTGCTGCGTTATGATTCGGTTTTTCAATTAGTGGGAGGAGCAACGCTAAAAGCAACAGAGACAATGGCAGATTATTTAGGAGATCCGCTGCTTCGTTACAATCGTCCTACCCTGGTTGTTACGGATGAATTGTTTGATAGTATAGACAACGGTGTTCCCTATAGCTTGATGGCCTTTAATGTTAAAAGGAGTCAGCGGTCTGAATTATCTGAGCAGCTGTCTAAGAAGTTTGCTAAGGAATGGCAGTTCCCCATTTATTATGACATCATCCAAAGCGGTGGTGAGGTTACAGGCTATGTTTCTGAAACGTCTAAAAAGACTGGAAGTGAGGCAGTTGATACGGAGAAGGAAGGCTGGACCTTAAATTATACCGATCGCCAGACAGATTTAGTCTATAGTAGAAAATTGCTGGGAGCATTAATCTATATTGTTTTGTTTCTCGGAATTTTCGCTTTAATCATTTCCGGCAGTGTTTTAATGGTGCGGCAATTTGCCGAAGCAGAGAGGGAACGGTCCACTTATCGCTTACTTGAGCGCTTGGGAATTCCTCAAAAGCAGGTACGCAGACTTGTCTATCAACAGAACATTATTATTTTCTTTTTGCCAATGCTTCTCGGTATTTTCCATGCTTTTTTTGCAGTACATCTATTCAATCAATTAGTGCCAAGCTCCGGGTATCGTTTGGCTTATATCTCCTGTGGGCTGTTGATTTTGATATACATTCTATACTATGTGCTGACCTCAAGAATTTATTGTTGGATTGTCGAGAACGACGAGCTAAGCGGAGGAAAGTAGGTTTCTTGAAAGGTGTATTTCTGAGAGGGAGCATTTCGTTATACAGGTCTCTCTTCTTGACTGTAGAGCCTGAAAAATCGGCGAGTGAGTGAACTGTTGCTTTTTCTATTTTTAATTAGGGAATGAATGTTATAATACTTTAGATAAGATTTTTGAGAGGAGCTAATGTATTGGATAAACGTGAAGAGGATTTGCTGATTGAGCTGGTCTCTGCAAATGGAGTGCCGGGCAATGAGGATGAGGTAAGAGCTGTTTTCAAAAAACACGCAGCGCCTTTTGCTGATAAAATCATGTATGACGGACTCGGCAGTATCATTGCTAAACGGGTCGGTGATAAAGAAGGGCCTAAAGTTTATTTTTCCGGTCATCTGGATGAAGTCGGCTTTATGGTTACGCAAATCACAGAAAAAGGATTTATCAAATTTCAAACGCTTGGCGGCTGGTGGGGGCAGGTAATGCTTGCCCAGCAAGTACAGATTACGACTGTCAAAGGTAAAATTTTTCATGGCGTAATTGGTTCAAAACCGCCTCATGTACTGACTCAGGAAGTGCGCAACAAGCCTTATGAAATGGCGGATATGTTCATCGATATCGGCGCTTCAAGCGATGAAATGGTCAAGGAATGGGGAATCAGACCCGGAGACATGATTACGCCTTATATTGAATATCGCCGAATGAATGATACAAAGTTCATGTTGGCAAAAGCATGGGATAATCGTATTGGTACAGCTGTTTCTTTAAAGGTTTTGGAAAATCTGGCAGAATCAGGCCATCCTAATATTCTCTTTGCCGGCAGTGATGCCCAGGAAGAGGTTGGACTTAGAGGGGCACGAACAAGTGCCAACTTGGTAGATGCGGATATTTCTTTTGCATTGGATACTGGTACGGCTGGTGATACACCGGGAATGACACCGGAAGAAGCTGATTCTGTATTAGGGGAAGGACCGCAAATCCTAATTTATGATGCCTCAATGATTCCTCATAAGAAGCTGAAGGAGTTTGTCATCAAGGTTGCGGAAGAAAATAATATTCCTTTCCAATATACGGTGATTGCAGGCGGCGGAACAGACGCGGGACAAATGCACTTAGCAAGAAACGGTGTGCCTTCTCTGGCGATTACTGTACCGGTTCGTTATCTACATTCTCATACATCCATTATTCATGAAGATGACTACTTGAACACAGTCAAGCTGGTCACGGAAGTTGTGAAGCGTTTGGATGAGGAAACTGTACGTAAAATCAAAGAATATTAAAGGAGTTAATTTTTTATGGATAATCGAATGACAAATGAAATGCATAGGGAGAGGGCCAGAAAGGCGCTTTCCGGTAAATGGGGAAAAATGGCACTTATCGTTTTGGTTAGTGTGCTGATTGAAACAGTTGTTAGTAGCTTAATTTTCAACACAACAGGAGTGGCAAGTGACAGCGCCGGAGGAAGATTTATCAGTTTTATACTGAACAACCTGATTTTCTTTGCTTTGACTTATGGCTTGTACAATGCAGCCCTACATGTAATTAGAGGTCGCTCTATCGAGGTGGGAATGGTGTTTTCCATTTTTAAAGGGGAGTATTACATTCCAATGCTGCTGATCAATCTTGTTCAGTATGTGATTCAGTTGATTGTTGGTCTGCTTGTGTTGCTACCAGTTTTGATTACCTTTGGCGCAACGATTTATATGGGCATGATGTTCAATACAGTATCAGTTGCTCAATACCAAAGTGAGATGGCCTCTGACCTGCTTCTTGCAGCAGTGCTGTTTATTTTCTCTTTATTGATGCTGTTGGTGTCAATGTTTGTCAGCGGTGTTTTCCAGTTTGCTGTTTGGACAAGAATTGATCGTCCGGAACTGGGTGTTGGCAGTGTTCTAAAAGAAGCTCTTGCGTTAATGAAGGGCCGTTTCAAACAGTATGTATTCCTTGAGCTGTCTTTCATTGGCTGGTACATCGTCGGTGCATTGGCAATCGGAATCGGTTTGCTATGGGTTATTCCTTATAACAATGTTGCGTTGGCCAGCTTCTACGATGCGGCTCGTGACGAAAAAGAACTAAGTATCTAATCGCTACAATCAAGAATGGAGCAGGAGGGAAAGAGCATGAAAATTACTGTTTTAGGTTGTCTTGGAGCGTATCCTTATAAAGGGCAGGGAACCAGCTCTTATTTATTGGAGGCAGACGGCTTTCGTTTGCTGTTGGATGCTGGAAGTACAACATTAATCAATTTGGAAGAACATATCGATCCGCTTGAGCTGGATGCTGTTATTCTATCCCATTACCATCATGACCATATTGCAGATTTAGGTGTCCTTCAGTATTATCGTCAGCTTTATCCGGTACAAACTCCGATTCCAATCTTACCAATCTATGGTCATACAGAGGATGCTGCGCATTTTTCCGGACTGACACTGGAAGGTGTTTCAAAAGGAATTCCCTATTTTGAAGCGGAGGAATTGAAGCTGGGGCCGTTTTTGGTGACCTTTATGAAGACCATTCATCCTGTTCCTTGTTATGCGATGCGTTTTGTTGAAGAACGGACAGGCAAGGTCTTTGTTTTCACAGGAGATTCCGGCTACTTAGACACATTTATTGATTTTGCTGAGAATGCCGATGTTTTCTTGGCGGATACGTATCTTTTTGAAGGCAATGAAAAGCATCATGCGCATTTCACCTCGAAAGAGTCGGGCGAGATTGCGAAGGCGGCCGGTGTTAAGAAACTGATATTGACTCATTTGCCTCAGCACGGGTCTTTAGACCTGTTAAAGGAGCAAGCTCAGACGGCTGCCGGAAGTCAGGTTTCTGTACAGCTGGCTGAAAAGGATCTCGTGATTGATTTATAGTTGAATGAATCAGAAAAATAGATAGAAGAAGGAGTAGAATCAAGTGATATTTGTACCTAATGAAAATAATGATCCGCGAGTGAATCTCGCTATTGAAACTTATTTATTGAAGGAAATGCCGCTGGATGAACCGATTTTACTTTTTTATATTAATGAACCATCAATTATTATCGGACGAAACCAAAACACCATCGAAGAAATCAATAAGGAATATGTGGAAAAGCATGGGATACATGTTGTTCGTCGCTTAAGCGGCGGCGGAGCTGTCTATCATGATCACGGCAACCTGAATTTCAGTTTTATTATGCCGGATGATGGAAATTCTTTCCGTGATTTTGAGAAGGTAACAAAACCGATTATTCAGGCACTACATGAGCTGGGTGTTTCCGGCGCTGAGCTTAAAGGGAGAAATGACTTGGTTATCGATGGGATGAAGTTCTCCGGTAATGCGATGTATGCAACAGAGGGAAGAATGTTCGCTCATGGTACGCTGATGTTTGATAGTGATATCAATGAAGTGGTTAATGCGCTGAAGGTGCGTAAGGATAAAATCGAGTCAAAAGGGATTAAATCTATTCGCTCTCGTGTGACGAATATCAAGCCATTTCTTCCGAAAGAAAAGCAGGATATGACGACAGAGGAGTTCCGTCAAGATATCCTATTGAAAATCTTTGGTGTTTCTTCAGTGGACGAGGTGAAAACCTATGAACTGACGGACGATGACTGGCAGAAAATTAATCAGATTTCTGATGAGTATTATAGAAATTGGGACTGGAACTATGGAAAGTCTCCATCCTTCAATTTGGAACGCAGACACCGTTTCCCGATTGGCTCCATCGAGGTACGGATGAATGTTGAAGATGGTTTGATTCAGGAAATTAAGGTATACGGAGATTTCTTTGGTTTAGGGGAAATCAACGATGTCGAGAAGAAGCTGACAGGTATCCGATATGATAAAGCGGCAATCAGCGAAGCTGTTTCTGAAATAGACGTAAAGAAATATTTTGGAAATATCGAAAAAGAAGAGTTTATTGATTTACTTTACTAAGAAAACGATTCTTTTTAAGCGTACGAAATAAATAAAGAAGAGGTAGTATAGGAAATGCGTAATGAAATGATGCATCGACCAGTCGTCAAAGAAGAGCTTGTTGCCTTTATGCGTGAGCGGCAAAAAAAGCTGTCTGGTGAACTAGGTGTCGTTGAAGAAGAGGCCCATCGCGATGGTGTCCCTGTTATTCCTCACGAAACAGTAGTGTTTTTACAGTTTTTCCTCGGTCAGCTGAAGCCGAAAAATATTTTAGAAATTGGCGCGGCCATCGGGTTTTCATCTAGCTTAATGGCGCAATATGTTGGCGAGGACGGGCATGTAACGACGATTGATCGTTTCGATGTGATGATTAGAAAAGCGAAGAAAACATATGAACGATTGGGTTTGACAGATAAGGTAACGTTGCTTGAAGGACAGGCAGCTGATATTTTACCTGAACTCAAGGACGAATATGATTTCATTTTTATGGACAGTGCGAAATCAAAATACATTGAGTTTTTACCGGAATGTCTGCGACTGTTAAAGGTTGGCGGTGTATTGATGGTAGACGATGTGTTCCAAGGCGGAACCATTCTTGAGCCTGTAGAGGATATCCCTAGAAGTAAACGTGCTATTCATCGCAAGCTGAATGAGTTTTTGGATACAGTCATGAGCCACCCGGATTTAACCTCTTCCCTACTTCCTTTAGGTGATGGTGTCATAATGATTACTAAGGAAAAGGAAACGATTGAGTTGTAAAAGAACCCTCTCTGCATAGAGTCAGCAGAGAGGGTTCCTTTTATTAATGACTTTAGTCGGTTTCAATCACTAAAGTGATTGAAACAAAAAAACCACGCGTACTGCGCGTGGAAGAAGTAGCTTTAGCGATAAAACTCCTTTCGATATACTAGATAAAGGCT
>NZ_JADOEQ010000029.1 GCF_016745255.1 Enterococcus sp. BWR-S5
CTCCGGTTCAGAGCTGGGTTCCGGCTCGCTGGAGCTTGGAACGGTCTCCTCATAAAACTCAATGATACCGTTGGTCTGAACACCTTTCCCATTTTCAGCACCGTGAGCAGGCATGGCAAAGCCAAGCAGAAGTCCTGCCACCAAAGAGAGGCGAAGAACGGTTGTAACAAATTGCTTCATGTGTGTGTCCTCTCTTTCATTAAGGTGTCGGCGTATCGCCTAGAATCCAGGTAATTTCTGCCTGATATTTCCCAAGCTTTGGTACACTACCTGCAGGTACTTCCAGCTTCAGACCTGCGCCATTGGCGCTCCAGTCATCACTGACAACATAATCCCCCGCACTTGCATGTGTATGGGTTTTGATTGTGAGTTCAGAATTAAGAGCGAGTGATTCTTCCGTTGTTCCATCATTAAACTTGATGGCATCTGTCAAAATCTTCGTGCCATCTTCTGTATTTGCCATCACTTTGGTTAGTTTGGCTGTTAGAGTCCAGCTCTTACGATTGCCGCGGCTATCAGAAACAGTTAGAGGCGCACTTAATTCCGGGTCATTCATACGTGTGTCATTGGGTGTCAACGCATGTTTCTTGAAGTCAATGACATCCGGTGCAGAAGTAAGAACAAGCGAACCAAAAACGGGTCCACCAGGATTATCCACACTCGCCTCCGCTTCAAATACTTCACGTGGACGACCAGGAACATCGATACCTGGTAGGAAAGGTGCTTCTTCTCTCGGAGAATTACCACTAGCTTTCGCTGTGTTTTTAATTACTTTACCGATAGCAGAAGCCTTCACAGTTGCTTTAAACGTTACCTTTCCAGAAACACGGCTGTCTAAATCTCCTACCTTAACTGTCAATAACCTGCTAGCTTCATTGTAGTCATATTCACCAGTAGTAGCTGGTCTGTCATTAATCATCAAGTCAGCTGTTGCTGCAGAGAAATCCAGCTCTTCCGGAATAACATCCGTAATCGTTACATCAAACCAAGTGAATTTTTCACCACTAATTCCTTTTCCGTTGGTTGCCGTCAACGTGTAAGTTAGGGTATCACCAACCTGTGTAACTGTATCATTACTAGAAACAACTGTTTTACTCATTAGAGGTTTATCTGGAAGGATATCCTCTACTGTATACATAGTTGCTTTTTTAAATGTCGTGTCTCGATACGCTAAATCACTAGGGAATGGGTTAAGATTTCCTAAATGACTATTTGTTGTAGGAGCTGCCGGTTCAAAAGGCAGTTCACCATCCTGTGATTTTGCCAGTCCGGCATTATCCTCAAGATAAATAATTACATTGTCGCCAACATTTAAATAACCAGATAAATTATGCGTCCATTTACCGTCTGCACCAACTGTTCCAGCTGGAATCATACTTCCGGCATTTGAGGTACTACCGGTAATTGATAGATACACAACTGCATTAGGCTCTAAATTTTCAGCAATCAATTGCTTTGTCGCATTAGTTATTTTATTCTCTAAAACTTTTGCTGGCTCAGGCGGTGTCACGTCAATAACTGGTGTCGTTTTCTCCTCACCAACCCATATGTTAGGCGCTGATGGTCCCCGCTGTGCATGCGCAGTAATGTTCTGACCTGCTTTTTGAAGCAATGAAGCTTCTACCATAGCGTATCCATCAGCATCGGTCAGAACCGGGCCATAGCTTGTACCATGACTATCCTTAAAGTAAACAGATGCTTCTCCTGCTTTAGCATACACAGGTATCAGAATCGTATTTCCTTCGCTGTCATAACCAGTTGGTCGTTCTCCTAAAAGAACACGAACTTTCAAGGATTTATCTGCATCGGTTGTCGGATTCATAATAACTTCAGGGGCAGTGTTTTGTCCTGAAATACGTTTAAATATAAGCGGGTTAAACTTACCTAGTGTGCTTGACAAGGCACTGTCTGTACTCACTGGATATGGCGTTGAATTAGCCGCTGCAATTGTATTGGCATTTTGACTTGTTACCTTAAAGCCGCCAACCTTTACATAATCTTCTGAAGCACTTCCGTCCATTGGAACATCACTGGCAGCTGTCGCAAAACCATTGTTCCAAAGACTGATATCAGAATTAATAAACTCTACATAGTTGCTGTTACGACCATTCGCAACAGACAATGTATTATACAAGTTAATTGCCCGATAGTTTCCTCGACCACCATTCGTACCACCGTTATTTCGGATGTCGTACTGCTTGACATTATCGAATGTTAACGAGCTGTTTGTCACACTCGTATTGAAATCGATTGTCCCTAGTGCTGTTGCTGTTTTCCCATACATAAACACACTGGAGCCTGGTTCAAATACCGCATGAACATTGTTCGGATTCAATGAATTGAATGTATTGTCCATGTATGCACCACGCCCGTACTGGAATACAGACCCTGTTCCCCTACTAATGAGGTTTAGTGTCGCACCATTCTTAACTCTCAAACTGGAGTTCTGTGCATTAAAACGCCAAGCATTACCTGGCATGTCAATGTTGACAGTCGCTCCCTCTTTGATTGTTGCCGCTTGATAACTGGCATAGACTGCTGGGAATGTCTCCGCAGCAGATCGGATGTTAGTTAGATAAACAAAGCTATCTTCCCCAATCGTAAACTTCCCATCGTAGGCAGTTGCTGTAGGCTCCAAGTTAACCGTAAACCAAATGATAGAATAATCACGGTATTCAGTTATACCTTTATAGACAGCCTTTGGTTCAGTAATAAAACCACCCAAATAAAAATTTTCAGCTGAGGTACTGATATTGTTCACACCATATGCGGTTACCTCTGCTTGATAAACAACCATCAAACGGGCAACACCAGGAACTGAGCTGGCATTGTTGTCTCGGTCAGTATCAATATTTCCCATTCGGAAATACCAGTTTTTCGTGTATGGCGACTTAGCATTCGTCTGTCCTGAAATACTGTGATATTCTGTAGCCCCAATGAACCCCCGTGCATTAGATGCTTCGGAATCATCCTTTGCGACACTCACATCATGAATATGGAACATTGCTCGAGGCTGTGTTGAACCATCGGAAGCAACTTCTGTATAACTGGTAGGTGTTGTAAATGTTCCTAACGTTTTACGACCATTAAGCTTCAACATGTATTTCTGTTTTACGCCACTACCGTCGACATAACCACCATCGATTTCTAATGATGATTTTCTCAGCTCCACATCCTGATCACTAAAGATTGTCGTGCTTACACCGTCGACCGTGATATTTTCACTTGTGATGTCAGCCGTCAGCTTGATTTTCGTAACAGTTTGATCCATGTACGCCCGTGCAAATTCTGTCCAATTTGATACATATGCAATTTTTGCATTTGGATTGAAGTTACCATGTGCCTGATTGTACGCAGCATTTGCGGCATCCATCTCGGCATCTGTCGGTCCATCTGTATTTGTCTTAGATGGAACAATTTGGGCACTTACATTTTGAGGTGTCGTCAGCTCTGCCATTGGGTCAAACGCTTCGCTCTCCTCAATAACCTCTGTCGTTTCCTCCACTGATTCTTCCGTCTCCATTGTAACTGAGCTTTCAGTTTTCAACGTCTCACTGCTGCTTACTTCTGTCTCACTGCTATTTTCTGTCGCTTTAACAGATGTACTAGTACTGCCATAAATACCAAGAATCAAGCCCAACATTAGAATAAGCGTAAAAACTATATAAGACTTTTTTCCGATTTTCATCTATTCATCTCCTCTCCTCAAATATTTCCATGTGCCTGTCTTATTGAATGACAACATGATTTATTTCAATTTTTTTCAAAACATGAGATAAGTATAGATTTCATATTGTATTTTTCATCTGTACCCTCTATTTTGTAAAAAATGAAATACAGAATTAAGTCACCGTCACTTGTTGGTAGAAGCCGCCATGACACCATTATTTGTTAGAATTTAATTAATCGATATCCTTGAGAACGAACTGTTTTAATATCAATATCTACCACACCATATTCTTGAAATTTTGTTCGTAGATGAAAAACTAAATTAGCAATACGAGCTTTCGAATGCTTTTGCGGCTCATTCCAAAGCTGCAGATAGAGTTCTTCATAACCTACTGTTTCATCAGGCGTACTATATAGGATGCTCATCATCTTGTACTCCAGTTTGGTCAGCTCAACTTCGATTCCTTCTGTATTTACAATACTTTGATTTTTAGCATTCAAAGAAATATCAATCCCTGCGTTTGCAGGTGTTTCATGTGCTTGTTGTATTTCACTCTTCATTTGATGTTGTTTTACTTCATTTTTTACAATCAGCTGCAGCTCTTCCGGCGGACACTCTTTATCAATATTATGATTTGCTCCTAATTGTAGATAGAGTAAACGATCTGTTTCTGAATTTTGTTTAGAGAATACCCAGACTGAAGAGGTAGCTTCTTCCCGTATCTTCAAAAGCAATCGGCAAACTTCTCCCATATTTTGCTGCACATCATTGTAAATGATAATCACATCGGTTTTATCAATAGCAGATTTCACATCGGCTGAAGTCACAGACCGAACACTATGTTCGTTTTTTTCTAACTCCTCTATGTACGATTGTTCGATTTTTCCCGCTACATTAATGACACTGACTGTACTCATAGCCTTTCCTCCTAACTTTCTAACCACTTTATTATTTTCAAAGCATACCTTTTGATTTTTTTAAATAAAAACATAAACTATATACATGGTTATTCTCGAAATATTATCATTTTTGTTTGTTTTATTTCTGAATTGTACGACAATGCAGAATAGTTGTTGTAAGTATTGCAGCGAAAGGCGTTAGCGTTTTTTTTCGACGATTCTGATGACGGCGAATAGATTAAAAAAATACCGCTATAAAATTTTGAAATCTCAAAATTTTATAGCGGTATTTTCTAAACAACTCTAGTCAATCGTTCATCAAGTATCTGGATAGCTTCTTGTCGTTTTTCCAACATAGAATCAGTATAGGTATCTAACGTCATACGTGTTGATTGATGTCCCAATAATTTGCTCAGGCTGGCAATATCAACACCATTTTCCAGACATCTCGTTGCAAAAGTATGCCTCAGCGCATGGAAGTGAGTTTTTTCCAACCCCGCAGCAGCTACGATTTTCTGAAAGCGATAATTAATCACTCGAGGCTCCGCGAACTTCCCTCGACAGGAAATGACATGATCGGAGCAGGCCTGTCTCTTTTTACTGATAAGATAATCCTTCAGGTTTGTCGCTAAAGGAATCATTCGTTCTGATTCCCAGGTCTTTGGCGCATTCATATCTATTTTTGTTTTTGATTCTGTCGTGCTCTCGTCTAATATTCTTGAGACGGTTCGTTTTACAAAGATCGTATTCTCTTCGAAATCAATGTCTGTCCATTTCAGACCGCTGATTTCCCCAATTCTCATTCCTGAGTAAAGTGCAAGGATGATTGGAGAGCAGTCCTTATCTTGAAAAGCATACGCCTCCAACTTTTCTTGCTGAGCCAACGTGAGTGCATGGACTTTTTTTCGTCTATACTTAGGTAAAACGATGTCGATGCATGGATTTCCCGCAAGGTATTCTCTCTGAACTGCGGCATTTAGACACTTTTTCAAAATATTATAGATATTTCGAATTGTTCCGGAAGACAAGCCGTTGCGCTCCAAGGAATCAACGAAATCCTGTATATTTTTCTTCGTGATTTCATGGAGACGATAGTCGCCTAATGACTGGAGAATATGGTTATCAATTAGTCGGTAATAGCTGTAATACGTTGTACTCTTAATATTTTTTTTCATGATATCCACCATCCAGAAGGAAATCCAATCTTTAAGCGTACCGTAGTATTGATTAATCGCAAACGGGGTCCGGATTGTTTTAGCCTTCATCACAGTCAGCTTCTCCTTAACCTCTGCATATTTTTTCCCATAAACATACCCGTAAATAATTTGACGGGAGACGTCTCGACTTTTTATATACCGTCCTTCCCAACGTCCATCTTTTCGTTTGTAAATATTTTCACCTTTTTTAGTCATTTTAATCACTTCTTTCTGGAAAATTGACGGTTTTTTTGACGGCTAGCAAAAAAATATCATTTTTTCTATCAAAAACCCTGTTTTTATCACTGTTTTATTTTTTATTTCAAAAAAAGTGTTGACTAAAATAAATTTTTACTTTAATATTTTGAATGAACAACACGTAAACAGTTGATTTTAATAGAAATTTCTGGATTGTCGTACAATTCAGAAATTTTTTTTGTTATTTTTACTAGGGCTTGCTAATTGTAACAAGCTTTTTATCTGAGTACGTGTCAATAGTCCCCTCTGAAAAAGTGATTTTTGACCTGATAATTATTTTTATATCCCTTCGAATTCTTTTCAGCTTCATTCTACACCTAAACTATCAAGCGGTATCCTAGGATTTGAAGAACTCTCACTTATTAAGAGAAGCATTTTGTAACCGCTTATATTTCAGCTAACCATCCACTCCATCTCTTGATTGTTAAAATCAGTCCGTTTGGTTCTATTTCAAATTGTTGATATCCCTCCCTCCTTTCTATTAGGATTTCTGACAATCGGATATTTTTTATCGGTAATGACGGTATTCATAATAGCCACCTCAAGAGATAGCAAAAGCGTCCAAATATGTTTTAAACTGCTGGTTTATCAAGAAGTGACCATATAGATTTTAAAAACCACCAAAGATTGCTTTAAAAAAGCTGTGATTCATTCAACAACCTCATCTGCCACCCGCCTTTCCTCAACAATTTTGATTAATTGAGAGCAAAAAAAATAGACAGCTTATTCAACTGTCTAATCATATATACAAGTGTGTAATCAGTTTTTTATTCGAGCCTTGGCTGCTTCTCTATTCCTCACGGATTATGTTATTGTTTAATAAAGCTTCTAGTTCATTTTTCCATGATTCTATCGCATCAAATTGCGTCACAAATTCAAAATCTGACATGTTACAGTGAACGTTGTAATGATGCTCAAAAAATCGAATCATGATGGAGGCGCGCACCTGTTCTTGCAATGCATCTCCCTGAGTAGCTTTGCAATAAAATACCCAGCTTGTACAAATTGCCTGTTCAGCCTCAGACTTTTCTTGATCCTGTTCAATCATTTGCTTTATATCTTTGATTAAATCCGGTTGGCCAATTTGTTCATAATATCCGTACCAAATTGTACGATAGCTATTGTATGTTTCATCAAAAAGTTGATTCATCCTCTTCTCCTTCGTTTAGAGATTGTGATAACAGCTGCTTCTACCTCTAGGGTTCTCCTTATGCCGGCAATTCTTGAAGCACTTAGAGATTGGACCTCTGTCTATTTGATTTCAGACGTTTACCTCCCTCAGCTATGACTGAACGTCTGCCATTAAAATCGTACATCCCTGCTATTCAGCCGTTGCCCTATTTCCCATAGAAATAGAGATTCTGTTCCAAGTATTGATTTGAGCGATTGTTAAAATTAAATCCACGTACTCTTTTTCGCTGAAATAGTCTCTTACTTTTTGATATATTTCAGCTGGAACACCTTGCTCAGAAATTTTCGTCACATACTCAGCTAGTTCCAGTGCTGCACCTTCTTTTTCAGTAAAATAATCTGCTTCATTCCAAACAGAAACACAGGCAATCTTTTCGAAGGACTCACCCATTTTAAGTAAATCTTTCGTATGCATGTTCACACAATAAGCACAGCCATTAATCAAAGATACCCTCAGCTTGATGTATTCTTTCAAGCTTCCATCCAGCTCTGCTTTACTCACATAATTTTCTACCTTCATGACTTGGCTTAATCCATCCGGAGCAATCGCATAATAATCTATTCTTGACATCGTTTCACATTCCTTTCAGCTTTAAAGAACATAAGTTCTCATTAATATTACATGAGTTTCTACAAGAGCACAATAAAGAAGCTTGGCTAATAGATGAGGGATTAAAACCAAACAAAAAAACTGCAGGATTTTCTCTTCCCTGCAGCTTTTACATAGTATGTTCTATTTTCAGAAGAATCATTTTTGAGAAATTGATTCTTGCTGTTATCCTCTACTCATTAACTTCCAGTTGCTCTCCATTAGATGCAATGACTTTCTTGTACCAATAGAACGAGTTCTTTCGCGTTCGTTCCAAGCTGCCGTTTCCTTCATCATCACGATCAACGTAGATAAAGCCATAGCGCTTACTCATTTCTCCGGTACCGGCACTAATCAAATCAATACAGCCCCATGGTGTATAGCCAATCAAGTCAACACCGTCATCTATAGCATTGCCCATTTCAACGATATGCTTTTTGAAATATTCTATACGATAATCATCATTGATTGACCCGTCTTCTTCTATTTTATCAAAAGCACCTAAACCATTTTCTACAACCATTAAAGGTACTTCATAACGTGAATAGATTTGATTTAACGTGTAACGTAATCCAACCGGATCAATTTGCCAACCCCAATCACTCGTCTCCAGGTACTCATTCGAAACACCACCAAATAAATTCCCGCCAGACTTGTCATCTCGTTCGTCCAAGTTTGCGGCAATACATGTACTCATGTAATAACTGAATGTATAATAATCGACTGTTCCTTCACTCAACAGAGCCTTGTCTTCTTCAGTAATTTCTACTTGAATGTCATTTTTTTCAAAATAGCGTGTCATATAATACGGATATGCCCCTTTGACTTGAACATCCCCACAGAAATAATTTAAGCGATCATTCATCTGCTGTGTTTTTAAAATATCTACCGGATTACATGTTTTTGGGTACATCGTGATATATGCCAGCATACAGCCGATTTTAAACTCAGGGTTGATTTTGTGACCGGCGATTACTGCCTTTGCAGAAGCTAAGAACACGTTATGAAGCGCTTGGTACTGTTCGGTTTCCGTATAGTCACGATTAAACAAACCATTAATCCGTTTCCCGTGCTCCAAGGTGCCAAAGTTGATTTCGTTGAAGGTTAACCAATACTTTACTTTATCCTTATAGCGCTCAAACAAAGTCGTTGCATAATGCTCATAAAAATCGATGACTTTCTTATTTAAAAAACCATCATACTTCTTACCTAGCTGAAAAGGTAATTCAAAATGAGAAATCGTAACTAATGGTTCAATCCCATATTTATGCAGCTCATCAAATAAATCATCATAATATTGAAGACCCGCTTCGTTCGGTGTCGTCTCATCACCATTTGGGAAAATCCGTGTCCAGGCAATAGACAGACGGTAGACCTTGAATCCCATTTCTGCAAATAACGCAATGTCCTCTTTATAGCGATGATAGGAGTCAATTGCGGTGTGGCTTGGATAATAGTATTTCTCATCGTCAATGACTAAATCAAATGAGCGATGTGTCCCCGATGTACGACTGCCTGCTCGATTGTGGTCACTAATTGAATCCCCTTTCCCATCTACATCCCAAGCTCCTTCACATTGATTCGCCGCAGTTGCGCCACCCCATAAAAAATCCTTTGGAAAACTCATAATATCAGCACTCCTTCTCTTATTTTTTTGATCCATAAAACGAAAAAATACCTAAACAGCCGCTTCTCCAAGCGGTCGTTTAGGTTTAGCTTAACTGAATAATTACTATCCTAAGTTAAAATTATCATTTAATGAAAGCACTGTCAATAGAATATTATCAAAAAAAGAACAGCATGTTTGCCCCAAGCTCATCTGTTTTTTGACTTATCACTTGAAGTCGCTATTGATAAATTACGAAGTATAGAAAAAAGCGATACAAGCCTCAAAAATTACTGAGTGCATGTATCAGCTTTATTTAATCACACTGCCATCCATCCTCATTCATGTTACAGGCTGGATTATCATCACCAAGAGCCTCCAAGGTCACGGTTGCATTTTCTTCTGCAATTTTATTTAGTGTCTCAACTAATTTATCAGTGGGTTGAGCCCCGCTAATCATATACTTTCCATTCACAACTAAGGCTGGAACACCTTGTAATTGGTATTTATGTGCTAGTTGAAAATCATTTAGAACAGCAGTTTCTGTTTCTTTATCAACAAATAACCTGTGCCATTCGTCAAAATCAACACTTGTTCCCTCCACTAATCTACAAATAACTGTCTTATCTTCAATATTCATACTATGAATAAAAAGCCCGGCCTGTAATGCATCAAAAACTTCCCAATAGGCATCCTGACCAGCTAGTATTCCCGCAGCCTTTGCTGCAATCAATCCATTTTTGGACGTTGGAAAATCAAAGTTTTCTGCTGCCATGCCGGCAATATTAAAACGATGTTCCTCATCATTTTGATTCGCATGATACCAATGGGTCAATACCTCATCTTTTACCTGCTTTCGACTGCCAAACATCTGCACAAAGTCTTCCTCTTCCCAGCCTAATGCAAAAGATCGGTGGATTACCTCTACATTTGGCCTATCAGCAATCATCCTTCTTAAGCGTGCTGACATCGGAAAGCAAAAGCTGCATATTACATCATGAAAAAATTCAATTGTCATCATTTTTATGTCCTCCAAATGGATTATATCATATTGTACTTACTATAAATAAGTATATGCTCATCTGTATGTAATAAATAAATCTGTGATTTTCCACTAAAAAATACCTTTGAGCCTTTCTACTTTGAGTTTTTTGGAATTCTTCTTATACTTGGGATGTCAGGAGGGAAATATCATGGACGATTTATGGGAAATACTTGATACTGTCATAATTAGAAAGCTCATCCTTTTGGAGCAAATCAAGGATGCTCGCGACTTTATTTCGATTCAGTCTCTTGCAGATAGAAATCATTGGGAGCGCCGAACTGTACTTAGATATATTGATTCACTATTGGAAGACTCCTGTGCGTACGATCATCCCAAGCTGACTTTTGAAAAAAAGGAGAACATGGTACGAATCACCTACACAGATTACAAAGATTTCCGTTCTCTCTATCTGTACATTCTTGAAAGCAGCTTACCTGTCCAAATACTTGAGAGTCTTCTTTTAGGAGAAAGTGTCTCTCTCAATGACTGTCTAAACAAGTATTTTATCAGTGAGTCAACCTTTAAACGACGTTTGAAGCCTTTAAAATCATTTCTCAAAAAGTACGATTTGGAGCTTTCCAGACAAAATGGTATATTCACCCTTATTGGTAAGGAACACCGAATCAGAATGTTTGCCTATGACTTTTTTTGGAAGCTTTATAGAGGAAGGAAATGGCCCTTCTCAACAATTGATGAGCAAAAGGTTGCGGCTGTCTCTGACTATCTTCTTGAGGAGTTCTCCGACGCTTGGAACGAAACGAATGAACATCAGATACGCTATGTCTTAGCAGTTAATCTTACCCGCTATCGCAAGGGCTTTAAGATTCACTTTACAGAGGAACAGCTCCACATGTATTTCACACAGGAATACTTGGATGAACCCAAGCCCTGGTTAAGTGTTTACCAGCTTCCTGAAGAAGAGGTTCTGTTTTTCTTCTTATTAGCTCAGACACAGGAAAAATTTCTCTCTATTTCGACCTTTAAAGACCCTGTTTTACTCCATCACAAAGAGACACATTCAGATATCTATGCAGCAACAGAAATGTTTTTTTCCTATTTCTCTCAAATGGTCTTTCCGCTCTCTGAAAAAGATAAAGAGGATTATTATACCTATATATTTGCTGATCATTTTTTCTGTGCGATGTTTAACCATTATCCAGTAGGAATGAGCGGCTTTGCCAGCAGTAGTGTTATTGAAGAACGCTTCCCTGCACTAACCGAGAAGCTCGATATCCTAATAAATAGAATGAAGCAGGAAACAGCCTTTCCTCTGTTTCAAAATAGAAATTTCTTACTGCCAAGATATGCACTGTTCTTCTCACTGCTCACAGATATCAGTTCCTTTGAAGAACCTATCACCATCTATTTTGACACAGGCTATCCAGAGCTGCTTGAGGGGCGTTTGGTAGATAGTGTTTATGATTATTTCCATAACGAATTCAACTTAATTGTTACACGTTCTACCGCAAAAGCTTTCCCACACCATGCCGATTTGATTCTCACAACAAGTCTTGTACCAATGGAAAATATCCATGCAGATTATACCGTGTATCTTCTAGATATTTTACGTTCCGAAGATATCGAACGAATCGAGCATGTCCTTCAAGAGATACGTGAAAACAGAGCCTCGAAGAAAAAGAGAAGCAAAGTGACAAAACCTCTATTTGGTATGCTGGATACCAACCTTTCAAGGCTCGTTAGTGAACGTTAACTGCTTTGCCTTTCAAAAAACAAGCCTACAGTCGATTCCTGTAGGCTTGTTTTTTTACATATTTTTATGAGCTGCGGATAGAGCCCTTTAGCGATTTCCAAAGCTGAAGCAACTCATCTCTATTGCTTGTAACAGCCTCTATCTAGCCGTCACTTCTCTAACATACGTTCCAGGTTGGCTTCCGTCATAGCCCTCCATCAGGCTGCTTGAAGAATCATGAGCAGCATTGTCAGGACCAAGCCATCTACCTGTGTAAGGAGACTCTGCTTTTTCAGGTAGATTTGTTTCCCAAAACTTGCTCTTTTCCCCTAATGTCAAACTATCAAGGTTCGCTGCATTAAATATATTCTTCATGTAGTAAGAACGCACGTTACTCGTATCAAAACTGGATACATCCAAACTAGTTAAAGAATCACAGCCGGCAAACATGGAATCCATATAGCCTACTTTTTTCGTATCAAAATGACGTACATCTAATGCTTTCAAAGACTTCATTCCCTTGAACATAGAGCCCATGTCAGAAACCCTCTCTGTGTTAAAGCTACTTACATCCAAAGCTTCTACTGAAGCTAAGTCATAAAACATACCATCCATATCAATGACATTCATTGTATCAAAACCAGTAATATCCAATACTGATAAAGCTGTCAAACCAAGGAACATCCCATTCATACTCGTCACATTACTTGTGTTGAAATTACTGACATTTAATACTTTGAGCGCACTTGCACCACCAAACATCCCTCTCATAGTAGTCACATTGCTCGTATCAAAGCCACTAATATCCAAGGTCTCTAAGGCTTCCAAATTAGAAAACATACCTTCCATACTAGTTACATTACTTGTATTGAAGTTGCTGACATCTAATGCTTTGATGTTTGATCCGATATTGAACATGTCGCTCATATCTACTACATTACTTGTATCAAAACTGCTGATATTCAGTGAGGTCAATTTTCTGTTATCAAAAAACATTTGAGCCATTGTTGTCACTTTACTTGTATCAAAGCTGCTCAAGTCCAATTCACTTAGCGAAACCAATCCCCAGAACATGTTGCTCATATCTGTCACATTCCCTGTATCAAAGCTGCTTAGATTCAACGATTCCAAGTGGCTATAGCCCCCACTATCCTCTATATGCCTGAACATATGACTCATATCAGTTACCTTGCTTGTGTTGAAGCTGGTTAGGTCAAGGTGCTGAACGCCCATCGCTCCCTCAAACATTGAACGCATATTCGTTACATTTTGAGTATTGAACGCACTGAGATCAAGCTCCTTGACATAACGCACATGATGAAACATGCTTTCCATATTTTCTGTTTTAGAGACATCCAGATACGTAAGCCCTTCAATTGCTTCTAAAGCATACATCCCCTGAAACAAAGAAGAGGAATCAACTGCTGCTGCCACAGGCTTCGTGAAGACGATTCGCTTAATCGTATCATTTACACGGGAATCCATTTGAATCCGATAGAAGCTGCCATACCATCCATCGGTATCTGGAAATTCTCCTTCACCAAACGTGATTGTTTGGGATACTTCATCCCATGTCCAATCAACCGTACCATACTGGCCGTATAAATTCATTTGGAAACGGCTTAACTCTTCATTATTTTCATTAAGTACAGCTACAACAACGTTATCCTTCACATTAGTAATATTTCTTTCCGGATTCAAAGAAAACGTACCGTCTGCGTTTACAGCGCTTTTGTTGTAACGTTTTCGGTTGACGTACAGCTGAACTGTTTTTGCTTTCGAATGTGCTTTACCAGATAGCTTACCTGTAATCATCGAATCATTTTCAAAATGGAACGGATCAAATTTCACCTGTAAATCCAGTGTATTAACCGGAACAGTGATTCTGGCAACTTCCTTCCCACTATTTGAACCAACGATTTCTACAAAATCCTCTGTTTCAATAATTTCTCCAGATTCAATTGGCATGATGAAAGTATCATCCTTATTAACATTTACTGATCGAATCAATTCATCATTAATCATCAAGCTGACAACACTCATTTGATTTCCTGCAATACCGCGAATCTCTTCATCAAATAGCGTATAATCATCAGCCGTTAAAATCACCTGGCTCTGCTCGATAGTTACCGTTTGACGATCCAGCTCATTATTTCTTCTATCCAAACCAACGATTTCAACCTTATCGTCGGCACTATTGATTACATCTCCGGCTTCCACCTCAAATGTTCCATCTGAATAGACCAAGCCATTGCGAATGGTCTCATCATTAACAAGTAATACAATTTTCTTAACTGATGTGTCTAGAAAACCTGTCACATAATCATCAATCCCCAATCGAAACGAATCAGGTGTAACCAAGGTTGCTTGTTGCACCTTCAGACTAGTTGGTATCTGAAGCTCCACATTTGCTTCCCCATTAACAGCCACTGGTTGAATAATCAAACCTGTAGATAATAAGACACCAATACACATGATTTTCAAACTCTTTTTTATCATCTTTCTAACACTCCTTTTCCTAAGATGATTTCATAATAGCATAAAAAAATATCTAATTGGACAGTATAAAGGATTATTAGATTATTTTACAAAACATAATCGTATTTAATAATAACTTGATTTCTTAATTTTCTATTTCTCTCTTTTTTTTAAGAATGAACTTGATTAAAAAGATATTTTTTCCTGATTATCATGACGCCAAATTCATAAATTTTCATTAATCAAACGCTGAGAATGGCTTATGATTTATCGAAGCTTCTTCTATTCCGCTCTTAGCCTTATAGTAGTCAAGTCCTGATTTTTTCATCACAAAATAAAACTCAGCGAAGAATTTTATTCCTCGCTGAGTTCAAATTTTACTCATTTTTTCTTTACCAAAACAATTGCTGTAAAATCCAAAACTTCTCCACAACAGATTTATAGTAACTCCTTCTACTTTTCTACTTAAAGAGTCTCCCCAACCTATTTATGAATTGCTTTATAGCTTTCCTGCATTACTACAACAAAGTGCTTGATCCTTCGCTAAATAGAATGGTCTCAAATAAGCAACCGCATTAGATAACGGCAATATTTCTTCATTAAGCTGTATGTTCAGCACCTCTTTAATGTACTTTCTTCGAGTAATAATTCGTTGCCATAGCTCTGGGTACTGTTCTTGAATTTTCTGTTGGAGCGTAGAATCTGCCAGCGCCACACATTCTTCAGCACTCACACCTGTATAGCCTGCGATAGATGGGATAATATCAATCTGTAGAATCATACCGCTTTTCAATACTTCATTAGAATCACCATAGATAGGCGAGGACATCCATTCATCATCCGCTACTAAATGACCGGGATTTAGGTGCCAATGATACCTCTCTTTTGGAAAAGCACTTTCTATCGCTTGATAGATTTCTTTCCCTTTGATTCCCACCTTAACTGTTTCCAACCAAGTAGCAACTGCACTGAAGTATGGCTTAGCAACACGATCTAAGTAATCACTCTGGTCCGCAGGAAGTTCATTTTCAGCCGAAATGACAAAGCCTGTTCGGCTGGATAGTCCGCCTTTAAACGCTGTTGTCAGGGATAAAGGATCACCTTTCTTCACCTGTTTATAGGTTGGATAAATAACCGCATGTTCAAATCGTTGCCCTGTTGCTGCAATTGTTACGACTGTGTTATATTGACCTTCTGCTGTCAATAGGTTCCCCAACTCAACTTCTTTTATGCCGGGCTCTACAGCATCCATTGCTGTTAAAATACAGTTGGATGACAGGTTAGCTCCGTACTCATAATGGGCAATCTCGTTCGCATTATTTGTTGTTCTGGCGCCATTCTCTCCAATAAAAAGATGCGCAGCATTTTCTAAAACAGCTGCTGAGTCTATACTCCCTTTGATTGCTTCTACAATAAAATAAGGAATATCAAAATAGGCTTTAGGGTCAGTATGTTTTGGTGTAAACATTTTCCAGCCAACTAGTCCAATCTGCTTCTTGCCGCTTAATCCGATTTCTTCAAAAAGGTCTTCTAGTGGCTGTTCATTATCCATTGGCTGATTTGGTAACGAGAACAGCGGGCTGTGTTTTAAGGCGGCCGGGATTCTTGATACCTTCGCCATTTTCAAATTCTCATTACCTAAAATTAGGGTAGCCTGTCCTGAGCTCTCAAGAATCAACAAGCCTTCTTCAAATCTCGGAATAAAACCTGTTAAATATTCAAAGTTGCCTCCGTGTTCCTTGTCAGCATAAATAACGAGCGCATCATATCCCGCTTCCTTCATTCTGTTAACAACTTTTTCTTTACGCTCTGCCATCGTTGTATCTAGCAGTACAGTCGGCGCTACCTTTTCATGTTTTTTAGGTGCTGCTATTGTTTTTAATTGAATTGTTCTATTTACCATTTTAAGTCTCCTTCATCAATGTCCCGCCAAAATCAGCTCGACACCATTTTTCTCTAACGCCTGTGCAAATTCCTCTTCGGGTTCTATATCCGTAATCAAATAATCAATATCAGATAACTCGCAGACTTTAAAAAAGCCTGTGGTGTCAATTTTAGTATGATCTGCTACACCAATCACTTTAGCCGCCTGTAAAGCGATTTGTCTCTTTACAAGGCCTTCTTCTTCCGTATGAATAAATAATCCATTACTAGATATGGCAAATATACCTAGCAAGGCATAATCCGCATTATACTGCGCAATTTTTTGAATTGTTTCACTTCCATACAAAAACAATTGCTCTTTATGCAGCTTCCCCGGCAGGAGTGTAATCTCGCTTTTCTCATTGCCTGCCAATAGTTTGGCATGTGTTAATGAATTGGTGATTGCATAGATATTTTTATCCTGTAGTTGAGGGATAACTGCTTCGACAGTTGTCGAGGAATCAAAAATAACACTGGAATTATCATTGACAAGCTCTGCAGCTTTTTGCGCTATTTTCTCTTTAATCAAGTGAAATTTTTCAGAGCGTTGATCATAATTAAAAATCATTGCTTCCCGATTGTTCAGTACAGCGCCACCATGGGTTCTTTTGACAACGTTTTGCTTCTCTAATTTGATTAAATCTCTTCGTACAGTATCTTTAGATACGTTAAGCTCCTCCACAAGTTTTTCAATTGTAGCACTTTTATGCTCTTCCAATACTGCTTTTATTCTTTCTAACCGCTCTTCAATTAACATATTTTCTCTCCTCGCTATTTAAGATACCACCTTTTGCATCTTTTTGCAATATAAAGCATTTTTAATTTATTTAAAAAATAATTGTTGCAATAAAATGCACACCATTTTATACTGGGCTTGCACAGTTAACACTATATTTTTCCTTCTCTTATAAAATGTAATCGCTTTTCCGTGCACACTCACTCTATTATTGAAAGGACTTATTTCTATGAAAGATACTATTTTTAGCACACTACAAAAAATTGGAAAATCCTTCATGCTGCCAATTGCTGTTTTACCTATTGCGGGTCTGCTTTTAGGAGTAGGCTCAACGTTAACGAACCCGGAACGAAGCACATTTATTAAAGAAGGCGGCTTCTTATTTAAGCTTTTCTCCGTTTTGACTGATAGCGGAAATATCGTATTTGGTCTATTGCCATTACTATTTGCTGTGGCAGTTGCTTTAGGACTTGCTAAGAACAGCAAGGAAGTAGCTGCACTTTCCGCTCTCATAGCTTACTTCGTTATGAACACGGCGATTACCAGCACAATCAAGAACTTTATGGATCTGGCTGATTTACAAAAGACTCCGGGATTGATTAGTAACTTTTTAGGCTTTGAAAACACAATGAACACCAGTGTACTCGGTGGCGTCATCATCGGCTTGGTTGTTTCTATCCTGCATAACAAATATTATAAAATAAAACTACCGGAAATGCTCTCTTTCTTTGGTGGAACAAGATTTATTCCTATCATTTCTGCATGTGCAGCAATTATTGTCGGGATTCTTTTTGCTTTCATTTGGCCGATTATTGCACAGGGAATTGCTGCTTTAGGTGCCGGGATTGCGGGACTAGGAATAGTGGGAACCTTTTTGTATGGCTTCATTTTACGAGCGTTGATTCCAACCGGCTTGCACCATGTTTTTTACATGCCTTTTTGGCAAACTGCATTAGGCGGTACAGCGACGGTTGCAGGAGAACATCTAGTCGGTGCTCAAAATATCCTATTTGCCCAATTAGCCAACGGAGATGTAATCAGCTCTGATGTTGCAAAATTTTATTCCGGTAACTATCCAATTATGATGTTTGGTTTTCCGGGAGCAGCTCTCGCAATGTATCATACAGCATTCAAAGAAAATAAGGAAAAAGTAAAGGGATTGCTGTTTTCTTCCTCACTTACTTCTTTTCTAACAGGAATAACAGAACCGTTAGAATTTTCGTTCTTATTTGCTTCACCATTACTATATTTTGGCATTCATTGCGTATTGGGCGGATTATCCTTTGCTATTGTTACCTTATTTAATGCAGGTGTGGGTTACACCTTTTCAGGTGGAATCCTCGACTTTCTAATCTATGGTATTATCCCCGGTAATGAACGAACACATTGGGTTGCCGTTCTAATTGTCGGAATCATCTATGCCTTTTTATACTATTTCGTTTTCAAATTTATGATTTTGAAGTTCAAGATTGCAACACCCGGAAGAGAAAGCCGCTCAGAAGAAGTAAAGCTTCATACAAAAGCAGATTATCTTGAGAAAAAAGCGCACGAAAATGCTTCAGTCGATAAAAAAGCTGGTGGTCCATCTACTACAGCTATACGTGAGGAAGATACATTAAGTGAACAGATTATTACCGGACTTGGTGGTCTGGAAAATATTCAGGATGTTGATAATTGTGCCACTCGATTACGTGTTACGCTAGTATCGGGAGATAAAGTAGACGAATCCCTTTTGAAAGAGACTGGCGCAGCCGGTGTTTTCCTTAAAGGGAACAATGCCCAAGTGATTTATGGTACAAAGGTTAGTAATATCAAAACAGAACTGGAAGAATACATTCAAAGGATTCAAGGAGACGAGACGGATGCAGATTAGAAAAGGATTGTACTTACTCTCAGGAGGACCCTATGGAAAATTGGGAAATGCTTACGCTGTAAAACATAATGAAGGATATCTCTTGATTGATAGCAGTAACCCCGGAGCATTGAAAACAATTTTAGGAAATTTAGATTACTGGGGAATCTCAGAAGATAAAATTACCCATGTCTTACTTACCCATGGACATGATGATCACGCAGGCTGTGCTGCTTATTTTCAAGAAAAAGGAGCCAAGGTTATTGTTGGAAGCGAGGATACAGAGATGATGGCTCAGGGAGACTTTGGGGTTGAAAGTCCTTATACCAATCATGTAATGCCTCCCTGTAAAGTAGATGATGTATTTACACAAGACACTCAGTTGGAAATTGGCGGTTTAAACATCCAGGTCTACACAATGCCAGGCCATACAGATGGCAGTGTTGTCTTTTATGTTCAGCTAGATATGGACTATGTACTTTTTTCCGGTGACATGTTTTTCCCTGATGGCGAGACTGGGAATGTCGCTTCCACCGGTTGGAAAGGCGATATGAACTATAATGGTGTCAAGTTGGGAGAAAGTTTTGCAAAGCTTTGGCGCCTCAACCTGATGCCTACTGTGATTGTCGGTGGACATGGTATTCCTCGTGTTGGAAATGATGCCAAAGAAAGTATCAAGCTTGCATACAAATACTATTTGTTAAATAATCGTTGACCAATGATTAGCGTTTATCTATTATAGTGAAATGAAAAAACTCTGCTTTTTTAGGCTTGGGACAATGGTCAGAAAAAATCTGATTATTGTCCCTTTTTGATTTTAGGTTACGCGAAAAACTCTCAGACCTATAAGGTTCAAGCGACCAAAGCTACATCAGAAAGAAAGCTAGGGAAATACATGGAGAAAAAAATACGCAGAGAAAACAAGTCCGATTTTGACAATACTCATCAAAATCAAACTTGTTTTCTTTTTGAGAAGGGCGACTGCCCCAATCTAAGGGTATAAATACCTATGCAATAAACTATCCCGTCCAAAGTAGGGAACAGGATAAAACTCTTCAATTAATTTATAAGGACAGACATTTAGGGTTATCTGTCCTCACAGGATGATTCTTTATGTACTATCATTTTATAAGTTTTAATCCACATCCTCAACAAATAAATTAAAAAAATATTTTAAATGATAGCGAAAAAAATCTGTTAAAATAAAATATTCCCTGATTCCTACTTATAACAACAAGTATAGTTATTGCTCTTCACTATTTGAGTGGAAGACGTCGCTTCTTCCTTTCTTCCGTCAATCTTGCCGTTTATTCCAAGTTCAGTATGTGCACCATAGCCAAAGTTCTATTTTCTACATATGCTGATTTAGTATTGAATGACTTCGATACTAAATATTTCAGCAAACGATGCCGGGTAAGTCTCCAATATGATGCCATTCGTTTTAATTTTTATTATCTGTCCCTTTTCCAATGCCATGCCATCAGTAACTATATAAAACTCCTGCATTCCGCCATTAATCTTCACGGTTACAAGTGCAGTTTTTTCACTACTTTTCGCATCCTTTAGAACTTCTCCGACAAATGTATTTTCTTCAGTAGAATCAAATATCGGGTCGTCTTCACTGAGACTTCCTTTTGGTACATCGATAACACCATCACTATCAAAAGAATAATCGACTGAACTTTGAGCTGTTGATTGATCAGATTCTGAAATTGAATAGGCATCTGTTTTCTGTTCGCTTGGCGAACTCTGCTGCTCTTCTTTTGTACATCCTGACAATACACCAAAAAGAAAAAGAACCTTTATGTATATAAACCCTTTTCTCACTATCTTCCTCCTCCTTTATCCTTCATCTATTTCATTGTAAAGGAACCTTATTTAGAAGTAAATCCAATGTTAAACAGCTAACATGAACTATTTAGTCAATAATCTTAAGTTTCTATTGATAGTTCTTAAATTCTCAAAAAGTTGATTAATTATTTTCTAAGCAGCTGCCTGTTCATCCCTATTCAAAGAATTATTTGCTATACTGCTACTTACCTTCATTTTCGAAATCTCTGCTTAGATTTCTGAATGAAAAAACTTATTAGAGGAGGACAACTATATATGAGCAAATCAACTGTACAAAAATTGGCTGTTGTCCTTACTACAATCTATTTTCTCTATTTATTTTGGGCAATCATCTTTAAATTCCAACTGTCCCTGTACTATTTACCAAATCTTCAATATATCAATCTCGTACCATTCGCGGAATCCTCTTTTCAATCAGGAGCATTCAATACTTTTGAGGTACTGGGAAATCTAATCATTTTTATTCCATTTGGTATCTATCTCAATCTGCTGCCGGCAAAGCTATCCTATATGAAACAGATTATTCTGATTGGTACTGTTAGCCTGTCCGTTGAACTTCTACAATACATTTTTTCAATTGGTGTCTCAGATATCACCGACCTGATAACCAATACACTTGGAGGAGTTTTAGGTATCCTTCTTTATCTCTTACTAAAAAAATTTTCAGCCAATAAATTAGTATTGCATAGATACCTGACCACCCTTTCAGCAATCGGCACTGCCATCACACTCATTTTTACGAACATTCTGTTTGTCGGATAAAAGAAACGCTCTGCCTCAATCAGGTAGAGCGTTTCTCTATTTTTGTTGTTTCCAACGAAAAAATCATGATAAAAATAAAAATTTATCGTATAAGAAGACTTGTCTAAATATGAAATTAATCTTAGTTTAAAGTTTTTTTCATGACACTCATCTCACATGAACCAACAGAGCTTGACTTAAAGCCTACTTTAACTGCTATACTTAGATAAAAAGGAGAATAGTATGACTCGATATCTTTATTTAATGCGCCACGGTGAAACTTTATTTAATCAACTAAATAAAGTTCAAGGTGCTTGTGACTCACCATTAACAGCATTAGGTATCTTACAAGCCAATGCAGCGAAAAAATATTTTGAATCATCTAACATTCATTTTGACAGCGCTTTCTCTTCTACGCAAGAACGAGCAAGTGATACTTTAGAAATTATTACCTCTTTGCCCTACAAACGATTAAAAGGATTAAAAGAAATGAATTTTGGTTTATTTGAAGCTCAGTCAACTTTTTTACAACCTAAGGGACCTCAAGCTTTTGAAGACTTCTATGTTTCATATGGTGGAGAAAGTGCCGAGTCCGTTAGGTCAAGGATGTTCGAAACGTTATCAGATATAATGCAGCAGAAAGAAAATAAACATGTTTTAGCTGTTTCGCATAATGGTGCATGCTTCTCATTTTTATCTACGATTTGGAAAGAACAATTTGGTCCTCAGCCAATTCATTTACCCAATTGCGGTATCATTAAATTGAGCTTTAGCAATAGTGAGTTTGAATTGCTTGGAATCATTGACCCAACAAAAATTTAATAAAGGAGTAAATCGAATGACAGGAGAAAAACAGGCAACCCCTCCCAAAACAGTTTTCTTTCACCAAGAAGCCTTTCAGACAAGTGAGCACACCTACATCCGTTGGCTAGGAAACTCAGGAATTCTATTGAACAGCAGAGGAACCTGCCTTTTAGTTGATCCGGTTTTAGAAGGCTTTGACATGTCTTTACTCATTGACATGCCGCTTAAAGCAGAAGATGTTCCTCATTTAGAGGCTATTTTAATTACCCATTCTGATAACGATCATTATAGTTTACCTACTATAAAAAAATTGGCTCCGGTAACTACCTCATTTCATGGACCAAAATATGTTGCACATCTAATGAAAGAACACTTTGGAGTTGAAGCAATCGGTCATGATATTTATGACACGTTTTATGTTAATGACTTGAAAATTTCGCTAACCAAAGCGAATCATTTATGGCAGAATGAAACAACAAAGTTTGATCGTATGTTTAAAACTGAAGATTATTGTGGATTTTGGATTGAGACAACTGATGGTACACTATGGATTCCAGGGGATTCTCGATTATTAGCTGAGCAGTTAGAAATGCCGAAGCCAGATGCCATTCTTTTTGATTTTTCGGATAACGAGTGGCATATTGGCTTTGAAAATGCGATAAAACTGGCGAATACTTATCCAAATGCTGACCTCATCCTTTCACATTGGGGAACGGTTGATGCTCCCCATATGAATGTTTTCAATGGAAATCCCGCTGATTTATCCGACAGAATCATCAATCCAGAACGGATTCAACTACTAGCGGCGGGCGAAGCCTTTGAGTTAAAGCGAAAGACCTCTAGTTGAGTTTTGAGTGTTACAGAAAAAATGACCATCTAACAAATGGGACTGATGAAGGTAGAAATACTTTTTTCAGTCCTATTTATTATAGAGTAATTATCCACCCGCATAGCGGGTGGCTTTTTAATAGCCCTAGAAGGGCTCATTACTTGCTGCTCCCTTCAAGGGAGCTTTTTAAGAGACCGCCAACCGCTATCTCTCTATTTTTTTCTAG
>NZ_JADOEQ010000003.1 GCF_016745255.1 Enterococcus sp. BWR-S5
AACGGTTGGTAGCCTTTATCTAGTATATCGAAAGGAGTTTTATCGCTAAAGCTACTTCTTCCACGCGCAGTACGCGTGGTTTTTTTGTTTCAATCACTTTAGTGATTGAAACCGACTAAAGTCGTTAATCAAAGAACGGCTGAACCAATCCTCTGGCTCAGCCGTTTTTATATAGTAAATCATTTGGAATAGTATTGTCATTTGTAAAGTCGCATTGAGTCTGAAAAAGTATGCCATTCAGACTGACCGTCAATTTCGAAACGGTAAGACTGTACTCTGAAAAGGTAAAGAAAACCTAGAAGAAGTGCAACGCCTAAAGCTGAAAATGTCAACATAGACTGAATCAGCAGACAAGAAGCAACAAGAATCAAAAATAATAGCATAAGCTTCGCAAATAATTGCTGTAAGTTGTTTGAATTTGTAATCACGATTTCTCTTGTATTAGAAGAAACCTCAATTTTTTTGAATGTAGGCAACGGACCTTCTTTAAAACTAATTTCATCTCCTGAATGAACATCCAGTTCCATCGAAATACAGTTGAATAATTTTCCTTGTTTTTTATCATTTACATAAACCGTTAAAGGTTTCATGCAGCCCCAATGTGTTTGTTTTTTTAGTTTGATTTTCATTGTGCTCACCTCCTGTATGAATCTATTTTCCCATGATTTTCAGAAAAAGAAATCAGCCTTTTGACTGATTTCTTTTAATTATTTTCTCATGCTGTAGTTGTAGCTCAGCGTACGACCTGTTTTTCTGTATGTCGTAGTAAGCGGAGAAACAGACAAGTACATTGGCTAGCAGTTACAATTGAGAGCCAGTTACTGGAAAAAGCTATCTGTTTTTACTCATATTAGTATTCCTCTATAACATAGCCTGTGTACTCAGCTAATTCACTCGCATGCTTTCCGGCAGTATGACCGGTTACTAAGGCAGCAGTGATGTTATAGCCTCCTGTATAGCCATTGATATCTAATAGTTCACCGCAGAAGAACAGACCTTGAATGAGCTTGCTTTCCATTGTCTTAGGCTGAATCTCTTTTAAAGAAATTCCGCCGCCCGTTACAAAGGATTTTTCTAAGGGAAATGTGCCGCTGGCAGTCAGCCGGAAATCTTTTAAGCTGTGGACAAAAGCTGTCATCTGCTGCTCAGAGACCTGTCTTCCTTTTATGTCATTGAGTTGTTCCTTTTCCAATAGGAACTCAAGCAAACGCTCTGGTACTAGTTGTCGGAAGATATTTTTTAATTGTTTTTCAGGCTCGGCCTGAATTTTTCTTTTGAGGTCTGCAGTCAATTTCTTTTCAGAGGTTTCAGGAAAAATATCCAACGAAAGCTGGACTGGTCGTTTTGGTTCTGCTCTCAATTGTTGATTGACAAAGCTTGAACAGCGCAAGGCTGCCGGACCAGAAATCCCAAAATGCGTAAACAATAAATCCATCTGATGAGAAACAATTGGTTTTCCTTTGGTATTCAACACAGAGAGTTGAACATCTCTCAAAGAAATTCCCTGTAGTACTTTGTTTTTTATAAAGCTTTCTTCTGATCGAATGGGCGACTCAGTTGGGTATAGTGGGGTAATCGAATGGCCGAGCTTTTCTGAAAAACGATAGCCATCACCCGTAGACCCAGTGGACGGATACGTTTTTCCGCCAGTTGCCAGAATAATACAGGGAGCATAGAACTTCTGATTTTCCAGTGCTACACCAATGATTTGATTGTCCTTTTTTAGTATTTTTTTAACTTGTGCTTCTGTATATAGAGTAACCGCCAGCTCTTTCAGCTTTGTATGTAATGTATCGACAATGGTTTGAGAACGATCCGTTGTCGGAAACATTCTTCCATGATCCTCTTCTTTTAGAGCTGTGCCATTTGACTCAAAAAATTGAATGATGTCTTGATTGTTATATTGGGAGAATGCACTATATAAGAATTTTCCGTTACCTGGAATATGTGCGATGATTTCCTCTGGCGAATGGCTATTGGTTACATTACATCGACCACCACCTGTTAGAAGCAGCTTTTTTCCAATTCGTTTGTTCTTCTCCAGCAAAAGGACACGACTGCCATTTTCTGCTGCAGAAATGGCAGCCATCAGCCCGCTTGTACCTGCACCAATGATGATTACATCAAATTTGTTCATTTTCATCCTCCATTTCAGTTAATAGTGTACCATAAAATTGTTTTTCGACCATATAATTCCTATGAAAGCTTCATTACACGAAAAGTGACCTTTGCACAAAGTATATAGCAAAGGAATCGCAATTTCTTTCATAAGATTCTTGTTGAATATTCTTTTTCAAGAAAAGCAGTTTTTACTTTTTAGGTACTAGAAATCAGGCTTTTTTCTATCAATTTGACGTGATTCACATATTTTTTCATTTTTTCTGTAAATATAAGTGGAAAAATTCAGTAATTAGGGTAAAATTAAAACAAACTTAAAGGAAGGTGAATGTATGGATATTAAAAAGTATGTAGAAGAGATTCGGGAAAAGCTTGGAGAAAAGGATAACGGGCAAACGGAATATTTGCAAGCAATTGATGAATTTTTACCTAGTATGGAGGCATTTTTGGCTAAAAACCCTGAGTTTGCGGAAGCAAATATTTTGGAGTTGCTGATTGAGCCTGAAAGAGTGATTCAATTCAGAGTACCTTGGCAAGATGATCAAGGGAACTGGCGTGTGAATCGTGGGTATCGTATTCAATACAATTCTGCGATTGGTCCTTATAAAGGTGGTCTTCGTTTCCACCCAAGTGTTAACTTGAGTGTGTTGAAGTTTTTGGCTTTTGAGCAGATTTTTAAAAACAGTTTGACTGGGTTACCTATTGGCGGCGGAAAAGGCGGTAGTGACTTTGACCCTAAAGGCAAATCTGATGCAGAGGTTATGCGTTTTTGTCAAAGCTTTATGACCGAGCTTCATAAGCATATCGGACCAAATACAGATGTACCAGCTGGAGATATAGGTGTAGGAGCCAGAGAGATCGGGTACTTGTACGGCACTTACAAACGAATCAGAAATTACGACGCCGGCGTTCTTACAGGCAAGCCTCTAACCTATTGGGGCAGTCAAACGAGAACAGAAGCGACAGGATATGGTGCAGTTTACTTTGTTCGCCATCTACTGAATGATTTGAATGATAGTTTTGAAGGGAAAAAAGTGGTTGTTTCAGGTAGTGGGAATGTATCCATTTATGCAATGGAAAAAGCAAAAGAGTTGGGCGCAACTGTTTTGACCTGCTCAGATTCCAATGGATTTGTCTATGATCCTGAAGGAATTGACGTTGAGCTTGTGAAAGAGATTAAGGAGAAGAAACGTGAAAGAATCTCAACTTATATTGAGACACGTAAAAATGCAGTTTATCATGATGGACAATCTGTTTGGGACCTTAAGGAAGCCTATGATATTGCATTGCCATGTGCAACACAAAACGAATTAAATGCAGACCAAGCAGCTATTTTAGTAAAAAATGGTGCGAAGATTGTGGCAGAGGGAGCAAATATGCCATGTACACTTGATGCAGTTCATGTCTTTGAACAGAATGGTGTTCTTTACTGTCCTGGTAAGGCAGCGAATGCTGGTGGAGTTGCTGTATCTGCTTTGGAAATGAGTCAAAACTCAGAGCGTTTATCATGGTCATTTGAAAAAGTTGATGGCATGTTGGACGATATTATGAAAAATATATTCGAGATGTGCCGTGACACAGCGAAGGAATACGGACAGGAAAATAATTTCGTTTTAGGAGCCAATGTGGCAGGATTTGAACGAGTAGCGAAAGCGATGCTTAGTCAAGGCTTAGTATAGTTCATTTATTGCTTAAAAGCTAAACGACTCGTTCAGCTTTTAGTATTATCTAGCTTCATGAGCCAACTCAATCGATGATAAGATAAACTGCCTATAGAGGAAAAAAGCACCTCTATGTCAGTTTTCTATATCACTCATGAGCTAATCGGCTCATTCAGCTTTTATATTGGTCTATACGTTTATAAATTACTTGATTAAAGTTGCAAAAAAACGTAAAGTAGTAGTGTATTAAGTTTATTTTCAAGGAGGAGAAGGAATGTCACACATTAAATTTGACTATTCCAAATTAGCACCTTTTGTTGCTGATCATGAATTGGAATATATGCAAACTCAGGTAGATGCTGTTGATAAAGCGTTACGTGAGGGAACTGGTGCGGGGAATGATTTTACAGGGTGGATTGATTTACCTGAAAATTATGATAAAGATGAGTTTGCCCGTGTCAAGAAAGCAGCTGAAAAAATCCAATCTGATTCAGATGTGCTTGTTGTCATTGGAATCGGGGGCTCTTATTTAGGTGCACGTGCTGCGATAGAGTTCTTACAGCATTCATTCAGCAATGCATTAACAAAAGAGGAACGCAAAGTGCCTCAAGTATTCTTTGCAGGAAACAGTATCAGTTCAACTTATTTAGTTGACCTAATCAATGTAATCGGAGACCGTGATTTTTCTGTCAATGTTATTTCTAAATCAGGAACAACAACAGAACCGGCGATTGCTTTCCGTGTGTTCAAAGAATTACTGATTAAAAAATATGGTAAAGAAGAAGCAAACAAACGTATTTACGCAACAACTGACCGAGCAAAAGGTGCTGTAAAAGTTGAAGCAGACGCTGAGGGCTGGGAAACATTTGTTATTCCGGATGATGTTGGCGGACGTTTCACCGTATTGACACCAGTTGGCTTATTGCCTATCGCTGTTAGTGGTGCGGATATTGATGGCCTGATGACAGGTGCCAATGATGCGCGTAAAGAATATGCTTCAACAACTGATTTAAAAGAAAATGCTGCGTATCAGTATGCTGCATTACGTAACATTTTATACCGTAAAGGAAAAACAACTGAAATGCTGATTAACTACGAACCAGGAATGCACTACTTCTCTGAGTGGTGGAAACAGCTTTATGGTGAGTCAGAAGGGAAAGACCAAAAAGGTATCTTCCCGGCAGCGGCAGACTTCTCAACAGACTTGCATTCTATGGGTCAGTATGTCCAAGATGGCATGCGTAACTTATTTGAAACAGTTGTTAAAATCGAAAAACCTCGCCATTCATTAACTATTCCACTACAGGATGAAGACTTGGATGGATTAGGTTATTTGCAAGGAAAAGAAATCGACTATGTGAATACAAAAGCCTTTGAAGGTACATTGTTGGCGCATACTGATGGTGATGTACCAAACATGATCGTCAAAGTTCCTACAATGGATGCTTATTCACTTGGATATGTAATGTACTTCTTTGAAATCGCAGTAGGGATTTCAGGTTATCTTAATGGTGTGAATCCATTCGACCAACCAGGAGTAGAAGCGTACAAGAAAAACATGTTTGCATTACTTGGCAAACCAGGCTTTGAAGAGTTAGCAAAAGAGCTAAACGAACGTCTGTAAGATAATAATCAATTAAAAAACACCGAAAAAGAGCTTATCTTTTTTCGGTGTTTTTTTGAGGTTAGATTTTCTAATAAAAGCTCTAGCTATACGGGAATATTGAGTGCATTATAAATGGAATAGTTGTCTATTCGCCTTCATCAATAGTTGTTTTTTTTCGAAAAGCAACAAGAATGATTCCCAGAAAAAAAGTCAACTTGATGAGTGATCTCGGCTCTTTCAAAAGGGCAAAGAGACTGGGATTTACTGTATAAGAAATATAAGCAGCAACAAAAAGAACAACCCCAAAAATAATTATTCTCATCAATCTACCTCCTGTTTATCATTTTCTACTAAGAAAATAAGGAAGTCAATATCATAAAAGAGAAAAAACGCGTATTTCTATCGAAAAAATAACAATTGTTTTATTTTTTTGAGAAAACAGAAAAATTCTCTGAGTTTTAAAGAAGGAAGAAAACGTCGAAAGTCAGTATAGAGGGTGACAATTGAATTTTTTTAGAAGAGGAAACAACAAGAGACTCATGTAATAGTTGTATTGAAAGTTCATTCTTAAGGTGGAGGACACCAAGAGGAATCTTTTCTAAACTGAAAGTACTATCTGAAAAGTAGACGGAGGAACAAGTAAGTGAGAAATACAAAAAAGAGTCTCCAAATGATTGATTTACTAAAATTTATTGCAGCAATTATGGTTGTCTGCATTCATAGCAATCAAATTAGTGGGAATGAGTGGCTAAATTTTTTAGTGAAAAATATTCTTTGCCGAATAGCTGTTCCTCTGTTCTTTGTTAGCAGCGCCTATTTCATTCGAAAGAGTACTGCAGAAAATGGTGCGTATCTCAAAACGAAATTGTTTCATTTGGTTAAGGAGTATCTCTTTTGGAGTGTCGTCTTTATTCCGATTGGTTTAGACTGGATTAATCAAAATTTATCTATTAGTCAGTCTCTTTACCCTGCAGCCTTGCTGTTTGGTCTATCCTATTCAGGCACCTACTACCATCTGTGGTATATCCCGGCATTGATTCTATCCATTTTAATTATTGCTAAAGTACGTCACTATCTTTCCTATAAGTGGATTTTTTTCATTGCCTTTTCTCTTTATTTATTGGGCAGTCTGGAGACGTATTATGGGTTGATAACGTGTGACTGGTTCAAAACACTTTTCGATGGATTTATCCGACTGTTTTTTACTACCAGAAATGGCTTATTTTACGGCTTGATTTTTACAGCTATAGGCTTCTTTCTCTCTGATTATGAAGAAAAGCTTTTACAATTTAGAAATCAGTTTAAGTTGGGACTTCTCTTTTCTTGTTCATTGCTCTTCGTAGAGGGGATCGTTGTCTTCAATATATTGAGACTGGATTGCAACTTTCTAATTGCTCTGGTCCCAGTTAGCTTTATCTTGTTTTTCTTGGGAATAACAACAACTGTTCGACTGCCCTTTAATACTGCAAAATTGAGAGAGTTATCACACTATTACTATTTCATCCATCCAATTTGTATTTTGCTTGTACTCAAAGTAGGCAGTACCTTTAAGCTGTCGTTTTTCAGTGAAGGGCTGGGAAGCTTTCTCCTAATCTATTTGCTCACGCATTTTCTCAGTATGTTCATTATTGGACTGAAAAAACGTAGTGTTGGTAAGTTTGTTTGGCTGTCATCTCATCTGAAAGGGTTGGTTTGCATCATTGTGGCAGTCAACTGTTTATTCATTTTTGACATAGTGTCGATACCTATTCAGCTTGAAGTAGCAATCTGCCTATTAAGTTGTTATGCAATGATGGTAGTGGTGTTGATAAGCAAAATACTACAGCTTAGGGAAGCGAGAACCAACTACTTTTTAGGAAAAAATACAGTTTAGAAAGTAGTTGGACGAAAAAAAGATAGAATATCAGGGAAGAAGTAAAAAGGCTGACGATGTTGCTTCTTCTAAATGAGCCATTACTTTATACTTTTCACAACAAGAAATAGTTTTGTAGAAATAGTTCTAAAATTATAAAAATGTTATTTTATAAAAATTAATTGACACTTAGTTTGATAAAGTTTATAATAAAACCCTAACAACCTTTTATTTTTTTACTTTACTCTATTTTTAGAGTAAAACTCCTTTTACTGTCTCATTAACCCAAATGAGGCAGTTTTTTTGTTTAAATAAGAGAGAATCTAATTAATGATAAATACATATTTTTGTTTTTTTCGACGATGTTCTTTACTATAAGTATATAGAATGTTGGTGATTATCGTCATCGATAGGAAAGCGAGAGGAAAAATATGGCTGAAAAAGAAACAATTGATCCTGCATTAACCTTCGAAGAAAAGATTCTGGAAACGATTGTCGAGGCTTCACTAAACAACATAGAGGGCTTGCTGTCTGCAGAGGGAGAGCTATTTCCTACAGAAAAAACAGTTCCTTTAGCTGAAGTATCGGAATCAAGTAGGGGATTAACGCTTGAGGTAGAAAAAAGACAAGTAAAAATTTATGTAGCGATTGTTATTGAATTTGGAAAAAATCTTTCGAAAATTTTTCGAGAAATAAAGAGAGAAATTTCAGAGGAAGTACAGCGAATGACCAATCTTGAAGTAGTTGAGGTAAATGTTCATGTTGCTGACATTGTAACCAAAGAGGCGTATGAGAAGGCTTTAGCTGTTCCTGGAGAAAAAACAGAAGAAAGTATGACAGACAAACGTTAAATTTTAATAGAAGAGTTATTTTTTTAGAGGCGTTTAAAGAAGTAGCGGAACCTTTGCAATAAAAAAGAAGCTTAGAAAATTAGCGATTACTTAAACGGAAATGTTTTATCCGTCTGACAATCGTAAAATCTCAGCTTCTTTATAATCATTTAAACTTTTCTCACGTGAGCAGCCTGAAGTCCGCGATTACCTTCAACAACTTCAAATGTTACTTCTTGATTTTCCTCAAGATTTTTGAAACCTTCTTCTTCTATTGCTGTGAAATGAACGAAAATTTCTTCCTCTTCGTTGTATACAAGAAATCCATATCCCTTTTTGCTGTCGAACCATTTAACGAAACCTTTTTCCATTCTGTTCACGCTCCTTTGAGATTTGAAACTAGTCTCATTATAATGACAAACAAAGAAAAGGTCAACATTTTGGAAAAGCTGTTAGATAATCATGGAAAAGTGAAAAAAGAAGGGTTATAATAAAAAATATCTTAACAAAAATAAACGAGTAACAGGATAAAGTTCGGGAAAAGAGGAAAAAATGAAGACAGATATCGAGATTTCACAAGAAGTAGAACTGCAGCCCATTCAAAAAGTAGCAGAATCCATTGATTTACATGCAGATGATTTGGAATTTTATGGGAAATACAAGGCAAAAATTGATTTTCCATCTATGAAGCGTCTGGATAAAGAAGAGGACGGAAAATTAATTCTGGTTACCTCAATCAATCCGACTCCTGCGGGGGAAGGAAAGTCAACGGTGACAATCGGTCTGGGTGATGCACTAAATCGAATCGGGAAAAAGACAGTTATTGCTCTTAGAGAACCATCCTTGGGACCTGTAATGGGGATTAAAGGGGGAGCGACCGGCGGCGGATACGCTCAAGTATTGCCGATGGAAGATATCAACCTTCATTTTACCGGAGACATGCATGCAATCACAACGGCTAATAATGCCCTCTCAGCTTTGTTGGATAACCACATTCAACAAGGCAATGAACTAAATATAGATGCAAGAAGAATTATTTGGAAGCGTGTTGTTGATTTAAATGATCGGGAATTAAGACAAGTAATTGTTGGTTTGGGCGGTCCGATTCAAGGCGTTCCTCGAGAAGATGGCTTTGATATTACCGTAGCCAGTGAGATTATGGCAATCCTTTGTCTTGCTTCGGATTTAGAAGACTTGAAGCTGCGACTAGGTAACATCGTTATTGGCTATACCTTCGATCGTGAACCAGTTACTGTCAGTGACTTAGAGATTCAAGGCGCACTGGCTCTGTTGCTGAAGGATGCGATCAAGCCAAACTTGGTTCAGACAATTTATGGTACAGCTGCATTGGTTCATGGGGGACCATTCGCCAATATCGCTCATGGCTGTAATAGTATTTTGGCAACGAAAACAGCATTGAAGCTAGGTGACTATGTTGTGACTGAAGCTGGGTTTGGTGCGGATTTGGGAGCAGAAAAATTTCTTGATATTAAAGTGCCTAACTTGAAAAAATCACCAGATGCAGTAGTGATTGTTGCTACAATTCGAGCGCTTAAAATGCATGGCGGCGTTGCCAAAAATGAGTTAAGCACTGAAAATGTTTTTGCTTTGAAAAAGGGCTTTGCCAATTTGAAAAAGCATATTGAAAATATGGAAAGCTACGGTCTGCCAGTTATTGTTGCAGTCAACGAGTTCGTTAGTGATACGAAAAAAGAAGTTGAAATCCTCCTTGAGCTTTGTGCCGAAGCGGGTGTTCCTGTTGAATTGACTCAGGTTTGGGAAAAAGGAGCAGAGGGCGGCGAAGCGCTGGCTAAAGCAGTCGTTGAGACGATAGATAAGGGATCAGCAGATTTCCGGACAATTTACTCGATGGGCATTGGTCTTGGAGAAAAAATAGAAACCATTGTCAAAAAAATATATGGCGGTAAGGAAGTCACATTTTCTCCAAAGGCACAAAAACAGCTGGAAACATTTACGAAATATGGCTGGGATCGGTTGCCGGTCTGTATGGCAAAAACCCAGTATTCATTATCGGATGATCCAACTAAGCTTGGTAAGCCGGAGGACTTCACTGTAACAATCCGTGAACTGGTACCAAAGCTTGGAGCGGGCTTTGTAGTCGCGCTAACAGGTGATGTAATGACAATGCCGGGCTTACCGAAAAAACCTGCAGCACTGAATATGGATATCGATAAGGATGGAAATGCTATCGGGTTGTTTTAAGAGATAAGTTAGGAAACTCAGCTGTGAGGAAATTTCAGCTGAGTTTTTTTGAATGAAACTAAGAATATAGAAGAAATATTTCGAATGAAGCATTATTTCTTTTGATAAATAGAAAAGCTATCAATAGTATTTCATGTTCAGTAGAAAGCGCTTGCAAAATCGTTAGAAATATGGTATAAAATAGGTGTAAGGGGTAATAGAAATTCCCTAATAATCCTGTAGAACAAGTACAGGGGAATAGTGAACAGTGCAGTATAGCATTGAAGACGGAAGCCGAACTGGCAATCAAGAAAGGAACGTGGGAATTTGAGCAACTCCTTACTAACTGAATATGGTCTGACAGGTGTTTAATGATAAGGATTGAGTGGACATAAGAACCTCAATTCAGATGTGTATGAAAAGAAGAAAAACACTTGTCAGACTATTTTTGTGCTCAAAAATGAGAGAATGGCAAAGCGAACAACTGCGGTAGATGATATCGGCAGTTTTTTTTCTGTAGAGGGAAACGACCAAATAAAAACGGTTCTTCTTTTCTATCCGCATGTTTTATTATATACTTGTTAGGAGTTGCAATGGAGGGATAGCGATGGATGTTCATGTGACACGAAAAACAGGATTTTATGGAATGGCGACACCGATTGAAGTGCTGAAGAACGGTGAGCGCTGGTTCATGATTGCCAATAATTCGGAAAAGACAATGGAAGTGTCTGAAGAGCAAATAGAGGTTCAGGTTCGTTTCTATCTTATGAAAAGTGAAATACTCTATTTAAAGAATGATGCTTCAGAGAAAGAGCTGGAAATCACAATGAGTCCTATCTTATTGTCTAACTATCTGGTATTTTTCGTTTTAATGCTGATGATTCCTCTTGTTGGGATGTCAATTGCGGCAATCCTGGTATTTTTGCTTCTTTACTTCATTTTTATGTTTTTTATGTTAAAAAAGGCGTACATAATCAAGGAGATAAATGATGGGGCATAATGCAGAACAGTTTTTGAACAGCTTTAATCGAATCGAGAAATGGCTGAAGGAGCAATTAAATAATCCATCTAGTATGGGGTTCAGCGAGATGACTAGAAGAATGGCCAGGAAAAAACAATCGCAGGTAGCTCCATTGGAAAACGACCTTTTACAATTGGCGCAGCTTCGCAATGCGATTGTTCATGAGAGAATTGCAGCGGATTTTGTAATTGCTGAGCCAAATCAATGGGCTGTGCAGCGAATTACGTCTATTGAAGAACAACTGATTGCACCGGAGAAGGTGTTGCCTAAATTTGCCAAGCATGTGACTGGCTTTGAAATGAACATAGCGTTGGAAGAGATTTTGAAAATTGTTGCAAAAAAGCAGTATTCGCAATTTCCTATTTATCATTCGGGACAATTTAAAGGCTTAATTACGGTAAGAGGCTTGGGAATTTGGATGGCTGTTGAAAGTTTGAACAGCAAAGGTACTATTCATCTGGATGGAAAAACGGCTGGTGACTTACTGGCAGATAACTATAAACAGGGAAATTATCAGTTTATTGATAAGGACACAAATGTATATCACGTAGAAGAGCTGTTTGAGCAGCGGGATCGTCTGGAAGCTGTATTAATTACCAAGGATGGCGATCCAAATGGGAATCTGTTGGGCATCATTCGTCCAAGAGACCTATACAATAATGGTGAAAAGGAATGATTTTGTTGTTAGCAATATATCTGGTTATCAGTGCATTGATTGTTGGTCTTGATCAATGGACAAAATATTTAACGGTGGAGAATATCCAGTTAGGAGAAACGAAGGAATTTATTTCAGGTTTTCTCTCATTCACGTATATTAGGAATACAGGTGGCGCATGGAGCATTTTAGAAGGTAAAATGATGTTCTTTTACATTATGACGGTAGCTGTAGTTGCTGTCTTGCTTTATCTTCTTGTGAAAAATATCAAGAGCAGCAAATGGTTTACGATTGGCTTGAGTCTGATTTTGGCCGGAGCTTTGGGGAATTTTATTGATCGGTTACGTTTAGGCTATGTTGTGGACATGCTGAAGACAGAGTTTATTGATTTTCCAATTTTTAATATTGCAGATATGGCATTGGTCATTGGTGTTGCTTGTGTATTCATCCATTTAATTCTGGAGGAACGTGCAGAGAAAAAGGGAAAATCATAGAAAAAGTTGAAAGAAATAATTATTATGAATAGACGAAGGATGGCAAAGCATGGAGCAAATTAATTTTACAGTAAAAGAAGAGAAAGGCCGAATTGATAAGGTCTTGAGTGAGCAGCTAAGCTATTCAAGATCGCAAATTCAGCTTTGGTTGAAGGAGCAGCTCGTTACAGTAAATGGTGAGATTGTTCGTTCAAACTATAAAGTGAAGGCTGAGGATCAAATTGAAATAAACATTCCTGAACCGGAAGAGCTGGTTATTGAAGCAGAAAATATCCCATTAACGATTGTATATGAAGATCAAGATGTAGCAGTCATTGATAAGCCGCAGGGGATGGTTGTCCATCCGGCTGCAGGTCATGCGAATGGCACGCTGGTCAATGCGTTAATGTATCATATCAAAGACCTTTCCTCTATCAATGGTGTTATTCGTCCGGGGATTGTCCATCGGATTGATAAGGATACATCAGGTTTATTGATGGTAGCCAAAAATGATAAAGCACATGAGTCGTTAGCTGAACAATTAAAGGAAAAAACGTCAGTTAGAAAATATTTAGCATTGGTTCATGGTGAGATTGGTCATGAAAAGGGTGAAATCAATGCCCCAATTGGTCGGTCAAAGGTTGATCGAAAAATGCAGGCTGTTATCGAGAATGGCAAGGAGGCAGTCACACATTTTGAAGTGGTAGAACGATTTAAAGACTACACACTAATTGAATTGCAGCTTGAGACTGGCAGAACACATCAAATTCGTGTTCATATGAAATACATTGGTCATCCAGTAGCAGGTGACCCGTTATATGGCCCGAAAAAGACGCTAAAAGGGAACGGACAATTTTTACATGCGAAGACACTTGGCTTTATTCATCCATCAACAGGTGAATATATGGAGTTTGAATCGCCGCTTCCTGAGATTTTTGAAAAAACTTTGGATCAATTAAGAAATAATCATTGATTTATTATTGAATAAAAGGTACACTATCCCTAGTTAAATATTATTCCTTTAAGAGTAGTCCCGTGAGGCTAAGAAGGACACATGCAGATGTAATCAGGTGCGCTTGATGTTGGTCTGTATGTATTACAGTATACTTTTGTAAACTAGTAAGCTATCCTCCTGCCTTCTTGGGCAGGAGTTTTTTTGTTATTCTGACCGATGTTACATAAATTGCCGGAATAACAAACAGGAGGAACAATGATTAAAATAAAATTTTCACTATATAAGGAGGCAATAACATGCAAGGCAAAGAAGTTGTAGATGCGGTAACAATGAAACGAGCATTGACACGTATCACGTATGAAATCATTGAAAGAAATAAAGGAATTCAGGACATTGTTCTGGTTGGGATTAAAACAAGAGGAATTTACATCGCAGCCCGTATTGCGGAACGATTGAAGCAGCTGGAAAACATTGATGTTCCTGTTGGTGAACTGGATATTACTCTTTATCGAGATGATGTTGCAGATGACACCTTGGAAGAGCCGGAGCTTCACTCTTCTGACATTCCATTTTCTGTAAAAGGAAAACAAGTAATCTTAGTCGATGATGTACTATTCACAGGCAGAACAATCCGTGCAGCACTGGATGCTGTGATTGATTTAGGCAGACCAAAGAAGATTTCACTGGCAGTATTAGTGGATCGAGGTCACAGAGAGCTGCCGATTCGTGCAGATTATGTAGGGAAAAATATTCCAACGTCCATTAAAGAAGAGATTGTTGTGGAAATGGAAGAGCTTGACGGGAAAGACCGTATCTTAATCAAAAAAGAAGCAGAATAAATTAATTGTTGAAGAGAGTTGGATGGAAGAAAGATGGAAGAGAAGTTTAGAAATACAGATGTTGTACTGGATATTCATGATAAACCAAAGCCCTTGCAATGGATGGGGCTGAGCCTACAGCATTTGTTTACAATGTTTGGCGCAAATGTACTTGTACCAATATTGACTGGATTAGAGCCAAGCATTGCCCTATTTAGTTCAGGTGTCGGTACGTTGCTATATATTTTAATAACAAAAGGGTCTGTACCGGCCTATCTAGGAAGCAGCTTTGCCTTTATTTCAGCTATCAATGCATTGATGGCAACACAAGGCTATCCTGCGGTAGCACAGGGAATTATTTATGCGGGGATTGTTTATCTGATCGTTGCCTTAGTTATCGCTAAAATCGGCTCTGACTGGATTAACAAGCTGTTACCACCAGTTGTCGTAGGTCCGGTAATCATGGTTATCGGCCTGGGCTTAGCTTCAACCGCCTCGAATCAGGCAATGTATAAAACCTTGGCGAATGGGGAATCGGTTTATGACAGTAAGTATTTTATGGTGGCATTATTTACATTAGGAATTACAATTTTCTTCAACATGTATCTAAAAGGTTTCTTGAGTTTGATTCCAATTTTACTGGGAATTGTTTCCGGCTACATCTTTGCAATGATTGTTGGAATCGTGGATTTAACGCCTGTATCTGAAGCTGCATGGTTCAGCTTGCCGGCATTCCAGCTTCCTTTCATTGATTACGATGTGAGCTTCTCGCTGGCAGCACTAACGAGTATGGCACCAATCGCTTTTGTTACGATGACAGAGCATATGGGGCACTTGATGGTATTGAGCAAAATTACGAAAAGAGATTTCTTCAAATCACCTGGTTTGAACAAAACGTTGCTTGCGGACGGTTTGTCAACGATTATCGGAGGCTTTACAGGTGGACCGCCAACAACAAGCTACGGAGAAAACATTGGTGTATTGGCAATCACGAAGGTTCATAGTGTCTATGTTATTGGTGGCGCAGCTGTTCTGGCAATCTTGGCAGGCTTTATTGGAAAAGTCAGTGCTTTAATCTTAAGTATTCCAACACCGGTAATCGGCGGCATCAGCTTTCTGTTGTTCGGAGTAATTGCTTCTAGCGGATTACGAATCTTAATTGACAACAAAGTCGATTATGACCAGAAACGAAATTTAGTCATCACTTCTGCGATTATGGTTATCGGAATTGGTGGGGCATACCTGAAAATCGGCGGCTTTGAGTTGACCAGTATGGCTTTGGCAACTGTTTTAGGAATTACACTAAACTTGGTATTACCGGCACATGCACGAAGTGAAGGCACACAAAAAGAAGTGGATATTTAGTCTGAGGAACTACAAAAGAATGCGGTAAAAACAGGAAGCATTCTTTTCTATAAGTGTGTAGGCAAACGAACGAAGGTAAAAACAGAGTAACGTATTAAAGTTATTAGTCACAAAATACACAAGGAGGAATGACGAATGATTCATACATCAGAACGTGTCAGCTTGAAGCATCTGCTGACAGTTGAAGCACTAAGTGATCAAGAAGTGATGGGGTTGATTCGACGAGGGCAGGAGTTCAAAAAGGGAGCTGTCTGGCAATCGGCAGGAAAACAATACTTTGCAACGAATCTTTTCTTTGAAAACAGCACACGAACACATAAGAGCTTTGATGTCGCAGAAAAGAAGTTGGGGCTTGAGGTAATTGAGTTTGAAGCAAGCACCAGCTCAGTACAAAAGGGTGAGACCTTGTATGACACGGTTCTGACAATGTCTGCTATCGGAGTAGACGTAGCAGTTATTCGTCATGGGGAGGAGAATTATTACGATGAGCTGATTCAAAGTAAAACAATTCAATGCTCCATCATCAATGGTGGTGATGGCAGTGGACAGCATCCGACGCAATGTCTGCTGGACTTGATGACAATCTATGAAGAGTTTGGTTACTTTGAAGGCTTGAAGGTAGCCATCGTAGGGGATTTGACACACTCCAGAGTGGCAAAATCCAATATGCAGATGCTTAAGAGACTTGGGGCAGAAATCTATTTCTCCGGTCCGGAGGAATGGTATGACTCGCAGTTTGATGTTTATGGCGAGTATGGCGATTTGGATGATATTGTTGAAAATGTAGATGTGATGATGCTGCTTCGCGTGCAACATGAGCGTCATGATGGCACGGAAAGCTTTTCCAAGGAAGGGTATCATCAGCAGTATGGACTGTCTGTAGAACGTGCCAAACGTTTGAAGAAACAAGCAATTATTATGCATCCGGCTCCTATCAATCGTGATGTAGAACTGGCAGATTCACTTGTAGAAAGTATCCAATCAAGAATCATTCAGCAAATGAGTAATGGTGTATACATGAGAATGGCGATTTTAGAAGCTGTACTAGCAGGAAAGGCGTAGGTGGCAACGTATGAAAACATTGATTAAAAACGGGAAAATTGTAGAAAAAAACAATGAATTAACAGAGGTCTCTATCTGGATTGAAGAGGGAAAAATCTACGCGATTGGAAAATCTTTCGATGAAGCGCAATTTGATGAAGTTTATGATGCCAAAGGTCAGCTTATCACGCCTGGGCTGGTGGACGTGCATGTTCACTTAAGAGAACCAGGTTTTACCTATAAAGAAACAATCGAAACTGGAAGTAAAGCAGCTGCCAGAGGTGGATTTACCACTGTCTGCGCGATGCCAAATCTGAATCCGGTACCTGATACAGCTGAAAAGTTAAAAGAAATCTACGATATTATTCAAAAAGATGCTGTTGTTAAAGTGTTGCAATATGCACCCATCACAGAAGAGCTGCGCAGTGAGCGATTGACAGACCAAAAAGCTTTGAAAGAAGCCGGCGCATTTGCCTTTACCAATGATGGCGTTGGCGTTCAAACTGCAGGTACGATGTATCTGGCAATGAAAGAAGCGGCTGCAAATAATATGGCGCTTGTTGCACATACGGAAGACGAATCCTTGTTATTCGGTGGTGTCATGCATGAAGGGGAAATTTCTAAAAAGTTAGGTCTTCCCGGAATTCTAAGTGCTACTGAGGCTTCTCAGATTGCTAGAGATATTACTTTGGCAAAAGAAACGGGTGCTCATTATCATGTTTGTCATGTATCTACAGAAGAAAGCGTACGGGTCATTCGTGATGCTAAGCGTGCCGGGATTCATGTGACAGCTGAGGTTTCTCCTCATCACTTGTTATTAATTGATGAAGATATTCCTGAGGACAATGGTTTTTGGAAAATGAATCCGCCGCTAAGAGGAAAAGCAGACAGACAGGCATTGATTGATGGACTGTTGGACGGCACGATTGACTGCATCGCAACGGACCACGCTCCTCATGGATTAGAAGAAAAAAATCAAACTTTCCTAAAAGCGCCGTTCGGAATTGTGGGAAGTGAAACAGCTTTTCAGCTTATCTACACACACTTTGTAGAAACAGGAAGATTCACATTAGAACAGGTTGTTGAGTGGATGGCAGTTAAACCGGCAGAAATTTTCGGTTTACGCGCAGGAACACTGCAAATCGGTGGTGCAGCAGATATTGCGATTTTCGATTTAACACTGGAAGAAGCAATTAATGATGAAGAGTTTGAATCAAAAGCAGTCAATACCCCATTCGTCGGTTGGAAGGTTAAAGGAAATACATTGATGACCTTTGTGGATGGAAAGCTGGTATGGGCTAAGGAGGAAGTGTGACGTTGAAGCGATTACTTATTTTAGAAGATGGAACTGTCTTTGAAGGAAAGGCCTTTGGAGCAGATGCAAATGTAGTAGGCGAAGTCGTATTTACAACAAGTATGACTGGCTATCAGGAAACAATTACTGACCAAAGCTTTAATGGTCAGATTATCACCTTTACTTATCCGATGGTAGGAAACTACGGAATCAATCGTGATGACTATGAATCGATTGCACCAACATGTAAAGGGGTAGTCGTGAAAGAATTTGCACGTCTGGCTTCTAATTGGAGGAATCAGTTGACTTTAGATGAATTTCTAAAGCGTAAAGGAATTCCGGGGATTGCCGGGATTGACACACGTGCTCTGACAAAGAAACTGCGTTCTGTAGGAACGATGAAGGGGATGCTGGTTGATAAGGGAGACGAACTGAATCATCTGTTCGATCAGCTGAAAGCAACTGTATTGCCTCATAATCAAGTAGCGCAAGTTTCTACAACGAAGCCGTACCCAAGTCCGGGAGTAGGTAGAAATGTCGTAGTTGTAGATTTTGGTCTAAAGCATAGTATCTTACGAGAGCTATCTAAAAGACAGTGTAATCTGACCGTACTTCCTTATAATACAGATGCTCAAACTATCTTGGATCTTCATCCTGACGGTGTGATGCTGACGAATGGACCGGGAGACCCTAAAGACGTACCGGGAGCCATTGAAATGATTCAAGAAATTCAAGGAAAAGTACCGATTTTCGGTATTTGTCTAGGCTATCAGCTGTTCTCATTAGCCAATGGCGCTGATACGTATAAAATGAAGTTTGGTCATCGCGGCTTAAACCATCCGGTAAGAGAAATTGCCACAGGTCGTATTGACTTTACCTCACAAAACCATGGGTATGCGGTAGACGAGAAAACAATTGACCCTGAAAAATTGATGGTCACTCATATTGAAATCAACGATGGAACAGTTGAAGGGGTAAGACATAGAGAATTCCCTGCATTTACTGTTCAATATCATCCGGATGCAGCACCTGGTCCACATGATGGACTCCACCTGTTTGATGAATTTATGGAATTAATGGATGCCTGGAAGGAGCAGAGAAATGCCTAAACGTACAGATATTAAGAAAATTATGGTTATCGGTTCAGGACCAATCATTATTGGACAAGCTGCGGAATTTGACTACGCAGGCACACAGGCATGTCTCGCATTAAGAGAAGAAGGCTACGAAGTTGTATTAGTCAACTCAAACCCTGCAACAATTATGACAGATAAGGAAATCGCCGACAAAGTATACATTGAACCCATTACCTTGGAATTTGTCTCAAGAATTTTGCGTAAAGAGCGTCCCGATGCGTTATTACCTACGCTAGGCGGACAAACAGGCTTGAACATGGCGATGGAACTGGCAGCTTCAGGAATTCTTGATGAGCTGGATGTTGAGCTATTAGGAACAAAGCTAAGTGCAATCGATCAGGCAGAGGATCGCGACCTGTTCAAACAACTGATGGAAGAACTAGGTCAACCAATTCCTGAAAGTGATATTGTTCATACGGTGGAAGAAGCAGTTGCTTTTGCGAATAAGATTGGTTATCCAATTATTGTTCGACCTGCTTTTACACTTGGTGGGACAGGCGGCGGCATGTGTGATAATGAAGAAGAGCTGAGAATCGTTGCTGAAAATGGCTTAAAACTTTCTCCGGCGACACAATGTCTGATTGAGAAAAGTATTGCTGGCTTTAAAGAAATCGAATATGAAGTTATGCGTGACTCAGCAGACAACGCCATTGTTGTTTGTAACATGGAAAACTTCGATCCGGTGGGGATTCATACAGGGGATTCTATCGTATTTGCACCAAGCCAAACATTATCAGATTATGAATATCAAATGCTTAGAGATGCTTCCTTAAAAATTATTCGCGCATTGAAAATTGAGGGTGGCTGTAATGTTCAGCTAGCTTTGGACCCACATAGTTTTAACTATTATGTCATTGAGGTAAACCCTCGAGTTTCTCGTTCCTCTGCATTGGCAAGTAAAGCCACAGGTTATCCGATTGCAAAGCTGGCAGCGAAAATTGCTGTCGGTCTGACCTTGGATGAAATGAAAAATCCTGTTACAGGAACAACTTATGCAGAATTTGAACCAGCCTTGGATTATGTTGTAGCGAAAATTCCCCGTTGGCCTTTCGATAAGTTTGAAAAGGGAGACCGTCTGTTAGGAACACAGATGAAAGCTACAGGCGAAGTCATGGCGATTGGCAGAAATATTGAAGAATCGCTACTGAAAGCTGTTCGTTCACTGGAAATCGGCACACATCATAATGAGCTGAAAGAGTTAAAGGATGTTTCTGACGATGCCTTAACAGAGAAAGTAGTCAAAGCACAGGATGATCGCTTATTCTATCTTTCAGAAGCATTGAGAAGAGGCTATACGATTGAAGAACTGGCTTTACTAACAAAAATTGATTTGTTCTTCTTGGATAAGCTGCTGCATATTGTCGAGCTGGAAAATGAGCTGGCGGAAAACATCAATGACCTAGATATATTGAAGGAAGCAAAGCAAAATGGATTCACGGATCGTAAAATTGCTGAGCTTTGGAATACAACAGCTGAGGCCGTCGTTGCGCTTCGTAAAAATCATGGCATTATCCCTGTTTATAAAATGGTGGACACCTGTGCGGCAGAGTTTGAATCTCAAACACCATATTTCTACAGCACCTATGAATTTGAAAACGAAAGTATTCGTTCAGAGAAACCATCTGTATTAGTTTTAGGATCAGGACCGATTCGAATAGGTCAAGGGGTTGAATTCGATTATGCAACGGTTCATTCTGTGAAGGCAATACAAGCAGCTGGTTATGAAGCGATTATTATGAACAGCAACCCTGAAACAGTATCAACGGATTTCTCGATTTCTGATAAGCTATACTTTGAGCCGCTGACTTTAGAGGATGTGATGAATGTCATTGATTTGGAACAGCCAATCGGTGTCATCGTTCAGTTTGGCGGTCAAACGGCAATCAATTTAGCTGAGCCTTTAACAAAAAACGGCGTGAAGATTTTAGGGACAACGATTGAAGACTTGGATCGTGCTGAGAATAGAGATTTATTTGAACAAGCGTTAAATCAGTTAAACATTCCACAGCCTCCCGGAGATACAGCTATCAGTGAAAGTGAAGCAGTTGCGATTGCTAACCGCATTGGTTATCCAGTATTGGTTCGTCCAAGCTATGTATTAGGCGGTCGGGCAATGGAAATCGTGGAGAATCAGAAGGACCTAGAGGATTACATGCGTAATGCAGTGAAAGCTTCTCCTGAGCATCCGGTTCTGGTAGACAGCTATTTGCTTGGACGTGAATGTGAAGTTGATGCCATCTGTGATGGAGAAACAGTTTTGATACCTGGAATTATGGAACACATCGAGCGTGCGGGTGTCCATTCAGGAGATTCAATGGCCGTTTATCCGCCGCAGACACTTTCTGAGTCGATTAAAGAAACGATTGCTGAATACACGAAAAAACTTGCTCTTGGTCTGAACTGCATTGGGATGATGAACATTCAGTTTGTTATTCATGAAGAAACAGTTTATGTCATTGAGGTTAATCCAAGAGCCAGTCGGACAGTGCCATTCTTAAGTAAAATCACCGGTATTCCAATGGCTCAGGTTGCAACAAAGGCCATTCTTGGTGAGAAACTGGAAGAGCTTGGCTACTCAGATGGCTTATATCCGGAATGCGAACAGGTTCATATCAAGGCACCTGTCTTCTCCTTCACGAAGCTGCAAAAAGTAGACACCTATCTTGGCCCTGAAATGAAATCAACTGGTGAGGTTATGGGTTCAGATTACAGCTTGGAAAAAGCTCTTTATAAGGCTTTCGAAGCATCTGGTCTGCATTTACCAAGCTATGGCGCAGTACTCTTTACGATTGCGGATGAAACCAAAGAAGAAGCATTGGAGCTTGCGAAACGCTTCAATAGTATCGGCTACAGTCTCGTGGCGACTTCCGGAACAGCGAAATATTTTGCAGAAGCCGGACTTCGCGTAAAAACAGTATTGAAGATTGAGGAGCAGCAAGAGGGCAAGGAAACAGTTGTTGACTTGATTCGTAACGGACAAACACAGGTGGTAGTCAATACGATGGATAAAAACCGTTCTTCTGTAAATGAAGATGGCTTCATTATCAGAAGAGAATCAGTTGAGCATGGTGTGCCATTATTTACCTCTCTGGATACAGCTAATGCAATCTTAAAGGTATTGGAATCAAGAGCCTTCTCAACAGAAGCGATATAAGACGTATCTACAGTAATTGATAGGGAATTTGCTGTAGAGCAATTAGGCGATGAATCTGCTTTCTGCCTAGCGAAAAAGCAGAAAGCAGTGAAATCGTTCTTTGATACAGAAAAGATACTGGCAATTTTATGTTAGCATATAGACAAGGGCTTCAACGTGTTTAGAAACAAAAATACAGGATAGAAGGAGTCGGACAATGAAACAGGAAATGATGACGATCGTTGAACAAAAACAGCTGGCACCCAGAATTTTTCAGTTAACATTGACTGGTGAACTGGTCAATGAAATGGGACTACCTGGACAATTTTTACATATTAAGGTCCCGAGAGAAGATTTACTTCTAAGAAGACCAATCAGCATCAATCAAATCAATAAGGAAGATAAAACCTGTTCAATTATCTATAGAACAGAGGGAGACGGCACACTTTATTTTTCTAACATGTCCGTTGGAGAACAGCTGGATGTGATGGGCCCGCTAGGCAATGGTTATGATCTTTCGTTTCTGAGTCCGGGACAAAAAGCATTTGTCGTTGGTGGAGGTATTGGTATTCCTCCAATGTACGAGCTATCTAGACAGCTTAAGGCAAAAGGCGTTGAAGTGATTCATTTTCTGGGATATGCCTCTAAGGAGGTTGCCTATTTTCAAGATGAGTTTATTGGTTTAGGTGATACAAGATTTGCTACAGATGACGGTTCCTTTGGGGTACACGGGAATGTCGGTAATTTACTGATGGAAGCGATGAAAGAAGAATCACCGGCTGCAGTATTTGCTTGCGGCGCAAACGGAATGTTAAAGACAGTAGCTCAGCTATTTGAAGAAAATCCAAATGTGTTCCTTTCTTTAGAACAACGGATGGCTTGTGGCATGGGTGCTTGCTACGCTTGTGTTTGCCATGTTCCTGATGATGAAACGGGTACGAAAAGTGTTAAGGTGTGTGACGAAGGGCCCATTTTTAGAGCGAAGGAGGTTGTACTGTAATGGAAAAAAATCCTTTAGCGATTCATATTCCGGGGTTAGACTTGAAAAACCCGATTATTCCTGCCAGCGGCTGTTTTGGTTTTGGAGAGGAATATGCAAAGTATTATGATATTGGGAAGCTTGGTTCAATCATGATTAAAGCAACAACTGCAGAAGCTCGATTTGGTAATCCTACTCCTCGTGTAGCGGAAACACCAAGTGGCATGCTGAATGCCATTGGTCTGCAAAATCCGGGTTTAGAGGCAGTAATGACACAAAAACTGCCTGCTCTTGAGCAATACAATCTACCAATAATTGCCAATGTTGCGGGTGCTTGTGAAGAAGATTACGTAGAAGTATGTGCCAAAATTGGGGATGCGCCAAATGTTAAAGCAATCGAGCTGAATATCTCATGTCCGAATGTAAAGCATGGTGGAATTGCCTTTGGAACTGATCCCGATGTGGCTTTCCAGCTGACCCAAGCTGTCAAGAAAGTAGCGAAAGTACCCATCTATGTGAAGCTTTCTCCAAATGTAACGGACATCGTACCGATTGCCAAGGCGATTGAAGCCGGTGGTGCAGACGGATTTAGTATGATTAATACGTTATTGGGTATGCGAATTGACCTGAAAACAAGAAAGCCGATTTTAGCAAATGGCACAGGCGGATTGTCAGGACCGGCCATTAAACCGGTTGCTATTCGATTAATCCATCAGGTATCACAAGTGTCGGAGTTGCCAATCATTGGAATGGGCGGTGTTCAGACGGTTGATGATGTACTGGAAATGTTTATGGCGGGAGCAAGTGCAGTCGGTGTTGGTACAGCGAATTTTACCGATCCGTATATTTGTCCTAAATTGATTGAAGCATTACCGATTCGTATGGCTGAGTTGGGCATCGAATCATTGGAGCAATTAAGAAAAGAAGTGAGAGAGGAGCGCCAATCATGAGTCATCGACCAATAATCGCATTAGACCTTCCTTCAAAAGAAGCCGTAGCCGATTTTTTAGCTAAATTCCCGAAAACTGAGTCATTATACGTCAAGGTTGGGATGGAGCTATTTTATCAGGAAGGACCTGAAATTGTCAGATGGTTAAAAGCTGCCGGTCATTCTGTATTTCTTGACTTGAAGCTGCATGATATTCCGAATACTGTCGAGCATGCAATGAAGGGGCTGGCGAAGCTGGGTGTGGATATGACCAATGTTCATGCTGCGGGAGGCATCAAAATGATGGAATCTGCCAAACGAGGCTTGGAAGCTGGCAAGGACGAGGGTTGCCCGACTCCTGTATTGATTGCTGTGACACAGCTGACATCAACAAGTGAGGCGGAGATGCATCACGATCAGCTGATTGAGGTATCCTTAAAAGAAAGTGTCCAGCACTATGCAAAATGTGCTGAGACCGCTGGACTGAATGGCGTTGTTTGTTCTGCTCAAGAGGTCGCATTGATTAAGGAAAAGACTTCTTCTTCATTTGTATGTCTGACTCCTGGAATCAGACCATCGGGAAGTGACGCTGGAGACCAAAAACGAGTAATGACACCTGCACAGGCGGCCGAAATAGGCTCAAATTATATTGTCGTAGGACGTCCAATTACGCAGGCGGAGGAGCCGTATCAAGCCTATCTTACAATTAAAAAAGAATGGAATGGGGAAAAATAAATGACTGAATTAGCAAAAAACATTGCCAAGGATTTATTGAAAATTGAAGCTGTTTTCTTAAGCCCGAATGATCCATTTACATGGGCAAGCGGCATTAAAAGTCCAATCTATTGCGATAATCGTATTACAATGAGCTATCCGATGATTCGTAAAGAAATTGCACAAGGCTTGGCAGACCAAATCAAAGAAGCCTATCCAGAGGTAGAAGTCATTGCTGGTACAGCAACTGCCGGGATTCCTCATGCGGCATGGGTAGCTGATATTTTAGACCTGCCTATGGTTTATATTCGTAGTAAGGCAAAAGAGCATGGCAAAGGCAATCAGATTGAAGGACGTATTTCTGAAGGGCAGAAAATGGTTATTATTGAAGATTTGATTTCTACCGGAGGAAGCGTTTTGGAAGCAGCTGAAGCAGCAAAACGTGAAGGAGCAGACGTGTTAGGTGTCGCAGCAATTTTTACGTATGAATTGCCTAAAGGAAAAGAAAACTTTGCAGCACAAGACATTGATTTAATTACACTGACAAATTATTCTACTTTGTTGGAAGCCGCTCTGGAATCACAGTATATTGAAGAAAAGGACTTAGCCTTGCTGAAGGAATGGAAACAAAATCCAGAGGCATGGAAGAAGTAAAAAGCGGATATCTCAATAAATACTACAATCTTTATTAAAAAAATCGTATGAGGAAAAAAGAAGGACAGTCAGTAAAATGAACCTTGTTCTTCTTTTTCTGTCATGCTTGATTGAAGGCGGGATACTTTAATCAGAGCATTGTTCAGTCTTACTTGATAAAGTACTTCGATTTTGAAACTTTTTCATCCGCATTATTTGACGGATAAACGGAAATAAGATAAAGTATTCAAAATAAAATAATACACTCAAAGAAATAATGGAGGGTTGTATGAAAAAGAGAAATATTAGAAATATGGATGTCGAATGGAGCTATTCCGGCGATCGGGGACCGGAACATTGGCATAGTCTATGTGATTGGTTCGCTCAGGGAGCAGCATTTCCAGATCAATCACCGATAGCTTTAACAAATACGTCTACTTGCATTCAAAGGACACTTAATGAGAGTATTTCTTTTCATTATCAAGAAGAAAAGTTTTCGGAAAAGGAATTTAAAAACACGATTCATTTCGTTCCGCCAAATATGGAAAGCTATCTAATTTTTCAAGATGTACGGTATCGACTGACTGATATTCATTTCCACACACCAAGTGAGCACATATTGGAGGATATCCAATACCCAATAGAATTTCACCTTGTGCATATGAATGAAGCGGGACAAAACTTAGTGGTTGGCTGTCTATTTGAGCTTGTGGAGGCGGAAAACAAATTTTCTGCTTTAAAAGAGCTGATTGAAGTCAGTCAGCGAACACACGAGTTTTCTTTTAATCCCTCGTTGTTTTTACCTGAACATCAAGCACACTTCCATTATACTGGCTCTTTAACAACTCCGCCTACCAAAGGCCCGATTCCATGGTTTGTTTTCCAAGAGGTTCAGAAAATGGACTGGTCATTGGTTCATCTGTTGAAGAATGGTATGCTGGAATACAATAATCGGCCTTTGCAGAACAAAAACAGCAGAGAGATTTATTTTGTTGAATGATGGAGAAAAATGATGAATATTAAGCAGATGAAATATGTTGTAGCAGTAGCGGACAGCGGTGGTTTTCGGGAGGCTGCGAAAAGGCTGTTTGTTACGCAGCCGAGTCTGTCTAATGGAATTAAGGAATTAGAAGAAGAGCTGGGAGTCACGCTGTTTGTCCGAACCAATAAAGGTGCGACCTTAACAGAGGAAGGAATCGCTTTTTTAGAGCATGCAGAAAAGATTTTGACCCAATTAGCGCTAATGGAGAATAGATTTCAACATCACCAAAAAGAAGAACGGTTTTCTGTTTCTTCGCAGCATTATGATTTCTTGGGCGGAATCATGGCTCAGGTCATTCGGGAATTTGAAGAGCAATACAAAGAGTTTCGTTTATTTGAAACAACGACCTTAAAGGTGATTGAGGACGTTAAAAGCTATCATAGTGATATTGGCATTCTTTATTTGAATAGTCAAAATCGTTCAGGTATCAAAAGACACTTAGCCGCAACAAACTTGGCTTATGAGGTCATTGGCGGTTTTACTACTCATGTCTTTATAGGAAAGCAGCATCCGCTGGCACAAAAAAAGGTGTTAACTTTGGATCAATTAGCTGACTATCCTCAGGTTCGTTTCATCCAAGAAGGTAGTGAGTTCAATTATTTTTCGGAAGATTTGATAGCTGAAACAGGTCCGCAGGGCGTTATTCAAGTGAGTGATCGAGGAACATTGATGAATATTTTGGCTGGAACAACTGCGTATGCTACCGGATCAGGAATCATTACCGGATTTACTAAAAAGGAAATACGATTGATTCCTTTGGTTGGGCAGGAGGAAAATCAAATTTGTATCCTTTACCAAAAGAATCAGCAAAGGAATGAAGTTTCTGATTATTTCATTAAGCTATTAAGAAAAACAATCAATAAAGAAGACTAAATAGGAATCAAGCATTAACCGGAAGTGAGACGTTCGCATTCCGGTTTTTTGATAGAAAAAAACTGTGGCACAAGGTATCTTGGAGAAGTCCCTGATACAATGTGTCACAGTCCATTTAAATTTCTTTCTTTAGTTAAGATAGTTCGTGATAGCTGAAACGACAGCTTCCATTTCTTTTCTTGTTCCAATCGAGATACGCAGATAGCTGTTTAGACGCTCTGGCTTAGAAAAATAGCGCACAAAGATATTTTTTTCTTCTAAGTATTGATACAGCTGTGCCATGTCCAGGTCAGGATGAGTCGTAAGAAGGAAGTTCGTTTGAGAAGACAGGGACGTGAATCCCAGCTCTTCCAGTTGTTGGCTGAACCATTCCCTTGTCATGCAAATTTCGTCTGTAATTTTTTGATAATAAGCTGTATCTTCCACAGCAGCAGTTGCCAACGCTTCTGCTAGGCTGTCAACAGAATAAGGGTTGAACGAAGATTTAATGCTTTCGAGAACAGCGATATATTCAGGTGCACCGGCAGCATAACCGATACGCAGCCCGGCGAGTGCTTGCGACTTAGAAAGCGTTCGAACAATAATTAGATTTGAATAGTCATTTAGTAGGGAAAACATCGACTCCTCCGCAAACTCTGCGTAAGCCTCATCAATGATAACAATCACATCAGAATGACGCTCTAAAAGAGCACGAATCTCATCCATTGTCTTGAAAAGCCCTGTTGGTGCATTCGGATTGGCAATCACCAAGCCGCCGTTTATTTGCTGATAATCATGGAAATCAATTTCAAATTTCTTATTCAACGGAATTTCTTTAAAAGGAATATGAAAAAGGTCTGCCCACACTTTATAGAAGCCATAAGTGATATCAGGAAAGAGAACAGGGTCTTTGCTATTGAAAAAGGCGAGGAAGCTAAAAGCAAGCACTTCATCCGAGCCGTTACCAATCATCAGCTGATTGGCTGCTATGCCATGTTTTTCAGCTAAGGCTTCCTTCAAAGCAAGGTTATCTAATGAGCTGTAGCGTTTCAACCGCTCACTATCAAATTGCTTTAGTGCTTCAGCCACTTTGGGAGAAGGGGGATAAGGATTCTCATTCGTGTTTATTTTAATCATGTCCTGTGTGTTTGGTTGAATCCCCGGAATATAAGGAGCAATTTTTCTAATGCCTTTCATGTGTACTCAAACCCTCTCTGTTAAATATGTCAATGCGGTGAAGTGAACAATAGGAGAAAAAATCTGTTGCATACGCCACGAGCATTGGCGGCTAGCTCAAAAATCTGTATCGAATTTGGGCGAACATATATGTTGATACGGATATCCTTTCGCTTATAAGAATTGATTTTGTAGAATGGATTATTCGTTATCCTAAGAATGCTCTCTATAGTCCTATAATGAGTGGCATTCTTTCTTATATAGTAGATAAAAGAAAAGTGAATTGCAAGTGTAAAATGAGAAAACAAGGAGGAAAAAAATTTTTTTTAAATAGGATTTTCATTTTACACTGGATTATGGTACTATTATGTCCAAGTAAATAGCCAACTACTAGCATTCTCCTTGCCATTTTACTGGCAGGAAGTTAATGTATAGTGGGATTATGAGTCATTATTGAATTATTCCGTTTAGTAGTGACTTGATAGCGCACAGAGGAGGAAAATGAATGGAACTAACAAGCCGTTTTAATAAGCAGGTGTATAAAATCGCTGTTTCGATGATTCGCAGATTTGATGAGCAGGTCACAGCGATTCCAGATATTTTGAAGCTGACGTTGGGTGAGCCGGATTTTAACACTCCGGAGCATGTGAAGGAAGCTGGACAGACCGCTATCAGAGAGAACTTTTCACATTATTCCGGGATGGCCGGATTGACTGATGTAAGAGAAGCAGCTGCCTATTTTATGAAGGAAAAATATGGTCTATCCTATGACCCATTGTCTGAAGTGCTTGTGACGATTGGGGCGACAGAAGCTATTTCCGCCAGCTTATTGGCGATGCTGGAGGCAGGAGATAAGGTGTTGATGCCGGCACCGATTTATCCAGGCTATGAACCAGTTATTACGTTGGCAGGGGCCGTGCCTGTCTACATTGATACCACGGAAAATGGGTTTGTGTTGACTCCGGAAATGATTGAAAAAGCAATGTCCGAGCATGGAGATACGGTCAAGGCAGTGATTCTAAATTATCCAAGCAACCCAACTGGTGTGACCTACAATCGTGAAGAGGTTCAGGCAATTGCAGAGGTTCTAAAAAAATATCCGGTATTTGTTATCAGCGATGAAATATATAGTGAGCTGACTTACGAAGAAACACATGTTTCCATTGCAGAGTTTATCCCTGAACAGACAATCGTCATTAACGGATTATCAAAATCCCATGCAATGACTGGCTGGCGAATCGGCTTCATTTTTGGTGACAAACGATTGACAAGTGAAATTATTAAGGTGCACCAATATCTTGTAACTGCGGCTTCAACGATTTCACAAAAGGCTGCGGTTCGTGCGCTTATAGAAGGAATTAATGATGGTGTCATCATGAGAGAAGAATATCGGAAACGTCGTGATTTTGTTTATGAGCAAATGTCTGGCTTAGGCTTTGAAATTGCTCGTCCTAACGGTGCCTTCTATATTTTTGCGAAGATTCCAAATGGATTCGAACAGGATTCAATGAAGTTTTGTTTGGAGCTTGCCAACAAGCAAGCACTGGCAATCATTCCGGGAATTGCTTTTGGACCGGAAGCAGAAGGATATGTTCGTATCAGTTATGCAGCAGATATGGAGCGACTGGAAGAAGCGATGAAACGACTGACTGCATTTATGAATGACATGTAGTGAGTAGAAAAACCGACTTCGATGGAATCGTTGGAGGCGGACAACAATTTATAAAAATCTGATTTTATAAGCTTAAGGCTATTAGCTGGACATTATTTTTTATCAAAGACTGGAAAAATTTTTCGTCCCAGCGATTGCTGAAAGAATGTTTCCTGATGCGAATAGCCTGAGCTTTTTTTGATTCAAAAGGGATTATAAAATTTTCATGGCTGTGAATTCAGTGATACCAAGGATTAACAATGGAACAACCGTCTAGCTGGACGAGCTCGTTCAACTTTTCTACTTGTCTAGCTTCACAGACTAACTTCATCGGCAATAAGATAACTTGCCTTCAGTTAACGTACCAAAAAATTTATAATGTGTATCTACGATTCTCGTTTTACTGCGATTCTCGATACAAAACGTTACACTTGGTCCGTTTTCCTATATCGCGCATGAGCTAAGCGACTCGTTCAGCTTTTCTGTTTGTCTAGCTTCATGAGCAGCTAACTTATTTAAAAGGAGCACAGAACTTTTTAAGAAAAAAATTTTGTATGATTGACGTCACGCATACCATTCGACTAATGAAATATCCAGTCGAACTGGCATAGCTACACTAAATTTTTACATTTCTTTACCGATTATTTACAAGATTTTGGAACAGCCTTAACACTGAGTTGTTAAACTATGCTTGTAACTAATTACGAAGGAAGTGTTGAAATGAAGAAAATGATTTTGACTACATTGGCAATCGCGGCAGGTGTTGTACTGACTGGCTGCGGCAGTAATTCCAATAGTAGTGAAGCAACCGATAAAACAACGAATGAACAGGTAAAAATAGTCGCAGTGGGTTCAACAGCTTTACAACCATTAGTAGATGCAGCGAAGGATCAATTCGTGGCAGATGAGCCTAACTATTCCATCTCTGTCCAAGGCGGAGGAAGCGGAACAGGACTTTCTCAGGTTGCAGATGGGGCAGTAACTATTGGGAATTCAGATGTATTTGCAGAAGAAAAATCAGGGATTGATGCGGACAAGCTAGTTGATCACAAAGTAGCTGTAGTTGGCATGGGTCCTGTAGTCAATAAGGATGTCGGTGTTAAAGAAATAACTAAATCAGAGTTGATTGATATTTTTACAGGAAAAATCACCAACTGGAAAGATTTGGGGGGTAAGGACCAAGCAATCGAAGTAATCAATCGCCCTGAAGGTAGCGGAACCAGAGCTACGTTTGAAAAGTGGGGATTAGACGGAGCAACCTCAATTAAATCTCAGGAACAGGATTCTTCAGGAACGGTTCGGCAAATTGTCTCTCAAACACCGGGAGCGATTAGTTATCTGGCCTTTTCTTACATGGACGATTCTACCGTGGCTTTAAGTCTTGATGGAGTGAAACCAACAGAAGAAAATGTAGCAGATAATTCTTGGCCAATCTGGTCCTATGAGCATATGTATACAAACGGCGAGCCAGATGCAGGGGTCAAAAAATTCTTAGATTATATTGTTAGTGATGACGTTCAAAAGAGTATTGTTAAAGAGCTAGGCTATGTGCCAATCACAGACATGAAAATCGAACGAAGCGTTGATGGTGCGGTAACGAATAATTAATTAGCAACACTAAAAATAATAACAAAATCCTAAATAAAAATAGTTGAGTGCTGTATCGGAATTTTTCTTCGATGCAGCGCTTATTTATTTTTAGGAAATAGTCATATCAGCAAAAAAATATATATTTCACTAGTGTGTTTTACAAACTAGTAGTGTTCTGTTATAGTAATGAGGAGGTAGTTTGCATTACATAGTAGAGGAGGATACTTTTGAAAGAAACACAATTATTAAAGGGTGTTTTAGATGGCTGTGTACTAAAGGTTATTGGGAAAAGAGAAATCTATGGGTATGAGCTCGTACAATATTTAAAAGAAAATGGCTTCCCGACGATTGTTGGTGGAACTGTCTATCCATTGCTTCAAAAACTAGAAAAGCAAGGATTAATAGTAAGCAGGCTTAAGCCGTCCAAGGAAGGTCCTGATCGAAAATATTTCTCTCTGACAAATGATGGAAGCATCTATTTAGAGGAATTTACTGTGCAATGGTATGGATTAACAGAGAAAGTTCAACATATTCTGGAGGAGGAATAGTATGGATAATAAACAGATAGCTGCGTATAGAGAGGGTGCTAATGCTATTGAGGACAAGTTGACAGGAAGTAACAAACAGTTTTTTAGTGATTTGAGGCTCTATCTTTTGACTGCAACTATCTTTTCTGATGAAGGAGAAATCAATCAGCAGTTATATGAGCTAGGCAGTGATTTGTTGGAGGCTCAGAACAATGGTCAGGATGCAGAGGAATACTTTGGCGCTAATGCAAAGGAGATGGCTGATGATTTGCTTCGTTATTTTAAAAAGGGAAGTACCAAAGAACATATTAAGCTAAGTGTCTTATTTATTGGTGTATTTTGGCTGTTTCGATTAGTTGGCGATTTTACAGGAAGTAGACCGATTGAGCTGAATGTCTTAGAGTATCTTCTTTCCGCTATTTTTGCAGGAGGAATGTCCCTTGTAGTATTTAAATACCTTCATCATTCAATTTATGCTAAGACTGGATTTTTCAAACCTGGTAAAAAGAGGAGCGCGCTCATCTTCATACTGGCCGCTATTTTTACCATTAGTGTGTTTGTTTTCATTCAGTTATTCACACCGTCAATCTGGATGGTTAGAATTCCATAAAGAAGGAAGACTGCTTTTAAATCCCTTGTCATCTAGGTTGGAAAATCAGTAAGTTCATGCTGAATGGGTGAGTTGGTTGCTTGTTTCATCTTTACATGGGTTGACTAAAAGACTAAGATAGAAGAAAAAAGAGGAGGAATAGAATGGAAGAGACATTGAAAGATTTATTGCCGAAAGAGTGGTTGGAACGATTTGTTCAGACAAAAAAGGAATATCTTAAGCTTAGCTTCAGTAATGAAGGAGAATTACCTTTAGATGCAAGTAAGGTTGGTGGTATTGGTTATTTACCATTGAATCAGGAATATCCTAGAAGCACAGAGAATGATGTGCCCTTGTTCTTGTTGGCTCAGCTCAATTTTTCTGAGCTGCCAGCGCTGTCATCCTATCCGGAAAAGGGAATTCTATCATTCTATGTTGATTATACAGACGACTTAATTGGGCTAGACTTTGATGCGCCTGCTGCTCAAGCTGGCTTTAGAGTGTTGTTTTTTGAAGATACTTCTGCTATTTCTTATAGTAGAGAACAGCAGCTGGCGCTTCAAGCCGAAATTTCAGATGAGCTATATAAGGTCGTTGAAGGGGAATATAGACTCACTGCTTCAAAAGAAATAACCTATCTTAGCAGTGATTGTTATGAGTTCAAAAAGTTCTTTGGAAAAACAATGTATGAGTGGTTAAGTGATGTTTCTTCGGAAGAAGAGCAGCAGGAAAAAATTTACAATGGTCTGTGGGAAACAGCTGCTGGAAGTAAAGTAGGCGGCTATCCATACTTCACACAGGAAGATCCTCGACTTTATGAAGAAACAACAAACTATGATACCTTGCTCTTCCAATTAGACACGGAGAAGATTGACGAAGATTGGCCAATTATGTGGGGTGATATGGGGGTCGGTAACTTTTTCATTAACCGGCAAGCGCTGGAAAGCAAAGATTTTACCGATATCCAGTACAATTGGGATTGCGGATAATGTAAATAGAAACAGGATTGAATCAAGAGATGGTCAAGCCATTTCCGATTCAATCCTGTTTTTTAGTTCAATGGAATTCTCAGCATGAAGGAGGAGCCTACTCCTGGATAGCTTTCTAAAGTGACTGTTCCTCCCAATAATTCGGTGTAATTTTGAACGATAGCAAGACCAAGTCCTGTACCGCCGGAATAGCGTGTACGTGCTTTGTCAACTCGGTAAAATCGCTCAAATATTCTGTTTTGATCCTCTAATGGAATGCCAATGCCATTGTCTTCAACCGACAAAAGCAGTTCGTTCTTTTTGACGACGAAATCAACAATAATACTTCCTTCGTCTGTTGAATACTGTACGGCATTTTCTATCAAGTTTTTGATAATCGGATAAAACAGTTCATAAACGGTAGAAATAATTAGCTCATGGTCTCCGTTTACGACTATCTGCAGGTGCTTTTCATCAATCGTCTTTTGATAAGAATGAACAACCTCATAAATCAATGAGTGAAGAGGCACTTGTTGTTTATCATAGGTGCTTTTCGAATCTCTGGACAGCAAAATGATTTCCTGAATGAGTCGCTGTAATCGATAAGCATCTTTTTGAATGATACCTAAAAACTGTGTCAGAGTTTCCGGGTCATCCTTGGCACCATCAATAAGAGTTTCGGTAAAACCTATCAAGGACGTGATTGGTGTTTTTAACTCATGGGAAACATTTCCTACAAAATCCTTTTGCATTTTTTCCAATCGGTGAACCTGAGTCAGATCATAGGCAACACCAAAAATCTGGTGGTGATTAAAATCGTTATTAAAATAATGAAGAGATAAATCAACAATCTTTTCTTCTGTTTCAGCGCTTAAAGTGATTTCCTGATGGAGTGAGCGCTCTTCAGTGATTGCCTGATTAATTAACTGAATCAGCAGCGGATCGTTGATTGTCTGCTGGTAGCTTACACGTTCTTGTGGAACAGAAGGGATACCAAGAAAACCGCACATCACAGGATTAATCAACTCAAGATCACCATTTTTATCAATAATGAACATGCCAATCATTAGCTCATTTAAGAGAATATGCAGCTGCTCTTCTGAGGATAAATAGGCGCGGTAGGTTTCGCTCATCTGACTGCTAAGCTCATTCGCCGTTTCATAGAGCTCGTGCCATTCAGAGGATTGCTGAATGATTGAACGACCTTTTTGCGGATTTTGAATCATTCGTTTTAGGAAAGGCAACACAGTTAATAATGGTTTGTTTTTCTGACGAATCATTAGAAGCAGAAAGACTGTAATGATTAAAAATAGCAGACCGAATATAAATATTAGGAAATTACGGAATGCAGAAATGCTGCTTGAAAACTTGCTTGCCTCTTCAGATATACGTAGGATACCAATCAGCTTTCCTTTAATTTCAATAGGAATAGCCAGATACAGTAGCTCAACATGTAAGGTGCCGCTTGTGCGATGGTCGGAGCCAAAGTCTGCTCCGGCAAGAACGGCTTTGATTTCCGGTCGATCCTTACGAGAATCAGACAGATTACTATCATCTGTGTCATAGAACACGTCACCGTTATCAGTAAGCAAGCTTATACGTTCATCGTTCATGCCAACATAGTCTTGAATAAACTGTTGTTCTTCTTGTGTCACAGTCTCTTGCTGAAAGGTACTATCGGACAGTTGTTCTGCCAGAAATTCTGCTTTTTTCAGAAGATAGCTTTCTTGTTGATTAAGCAGCTCGTTTTTAAAAAAAGAGTTGACCGTGAACATGCTGGCAAAGAATAGAAGTGACATAATCAGAATTGTTACAAAATATTCAAAGCGCTGTCGATTAATCATTTTTTAGGCTCCTGAAAACGATAGCCGAAGCCTCGAACAGTTACCAGGTAGGCAGGACGTTTTGGGTCCTTTTCTATTTTGTCACGGAGATGACTGACATGAACATCCACGATTCTGCTTTGACCGGAAAAATCATACTGCCAAATACGCTCTAACAAGGTGTCACGATTAATGACACGATCCTTCCGTTTCATGAAATAGACGAGCAGCTCAAATTCCTTTGGCGTAAGCTCAATCTTTTCTCCGCGAACAAATACTTCATAATTATTTTCATCTACATGAATGTCACCAATCGTAAGTGGTGCTTTTTCAACAGGCTCAGTTGTCTCAACTGTCTTTTTCGAGCCCTCGGTTCGTCTGAAAATTGCCTTCATTCGTGCTAAAACTTCTCTTGGGCTGAAAGGCTTTGTGAGGTAATCATCTGCGCCAATTTCCAGTCCGATAATTTTGTCTACTTGGTCGTCCTTTGCTGTGAGAATCAAAATGGGTGTTTCTACTTTCTCTCGACGTAACGCTTTTGTGATATCAAGACCATCCATGCCGGGAAGCATGACATCAAGGATAATAAAATCAAAAGACTGATCCAAAGCCAGTTCATAGGCTTCTGTACCATGTTCTGCCGTAGACACTTTATAGCCGTCTTTTTCCAAATTAAACTTCAGTAAGGTCAAAATTGATGGTTCATCATCCACAACTAATACATGTTTCATAGAGTCGCTCCTTTTATTTGCTTGTTTAGTCAACTATTTCTTGATACCACTATAGATAAACCAACGGCTAAAGAGTGCCGGCACTATCTATGAGTAGAATCAAAATCAATGATTACGCAGTACAGCTTGTTCAAACATAGAGTTTTATTGTGAAATTCACGAAGAAGCTGTGTGTATTTCTTTCTATGTGTGAAGCAGTGTTTGTTTTTGCTAAAGCTATTCATTGTACTGCTTCTATTCTATCATATTTTAAAAAATTCAGAATAGGAATAACCCTACGTAGAGCAATTGGAAATGGTATAATGGGAGAGAAACTTTGCGAGTTTTTATTTTCGCCGAGAAGTTTCCGATGATTTGCATGAAATGTGTACTTTTCAAAGTAAAAATACTTTAACCGAATAAATTAGTACGTGAAAAAAACAAGAATTGAATCGTCTTATTTGAAGGCTTATTATAAAGTGACGGAAGGCTGAGGAGGAGAACTAATGATAGGAATAAGCTCATGTTTGGGAGGGCTTTGCTGCCGGTATGATGGTCAGTCTAAAACGATTCCTGAATTATCTGTATTAGCTGAAGAGGGAGAAGCGTTATTGGTCTGTCCTGAGGTGTTAGGCGGTCTGCCAATTCCTAGAGCACCGGCAGAGATTATTGGCGGAGACGGCTATGATGTTTGGCAGGGAAACGCAAAAGTAATGACGATAACAGGTGAGGATGTAACAGAAGCCTTTAAACGAGGAGCGGTCATTGCCTACGAAGAGTTGAAGAATTTGGACATCTCCTGCATCGTGATGAAGGAGAATAGTCCTTCATGCGGAAGTCGTGCTATCTACGATGGCAGTTTTTCGGGGAATAAAAAATCAGGAGTTGGCGTGGCAACTGCCTATTTTTGTCAACAAGGTATCGATATTGTTTCGGAAACGCATTGGAAAACAGTGCTAAAGGAGAATAAACAGCATGGCGGAAACTGAGCGCTTAAGAATATTTAATGACAAGTATGAACCGATTGGAACAGCCAGCCGTGATGAGGTACATGCGAATGGACTATGGCATGAAACTTTTCATTGTTGGTTTTATACAATAGATAAGGATGATTTGGTTATTTATTTTCAAAAACGTTCATTGGATAAAAAAGATTTTCCCGGACAGCTGGATATTACAGCAGCCGGTCATCTTTTGGATAGTGAAGAAGTAGCTGATGGGTTTCGAGAGGTAAAGGAAGAGCTAGGCATTGATGTTTCTCAGGATGCAGCAGAAAGCTTAGGTGTTTTTATTGTAGAAATTGACTTAGAGGGATTTATCGACCATGAGTTTACTAATGTATTTTTGGTTCGAAGAGAATTGGCATCAGGAGATTTCTTTTTACAAGAGGAAGAAGTAGAAGGGCTTTTTCCAGTTCGCCTTCAACAGCTGAAGGAAATCTTTCAGGGAGTGGTTGAATCACTTACCTTGGAAGGGGTTTGTCAAAAGAACAGCGAGCAATATATTGACCACCAAACCTTTAAAAAGGTAGACTTCTGCGCGAATGCATACACCTACTATGATCGGTTAATTCATTCTTTTGAAAAAATCCTTGAAAATGAGTGGAAGACTCTTGACTAATGCAAGTGAAATCGGTAACCTAAAAGGGATTGAGATGGAGGAGAAAACATGGAAATAGAAAAAACGAACCGTATGAATGCCCTGTTTGAATTTTACTCCACATTGTTGACTGAAAAGCAGATGAATTATATGGAATTGTATTATGCGGATGACTTCTCTTTGGGAGAGATTGCTGAGGAATATGAGGTCAGTCGTCAGGCGGTCTATGATAATATTAAACGAACAGAAAAAATCATTGAAGACTATGAGAGAAAGCTTCACTTGTACTCTGACTATATTGTTCGTGGTGAGCTGCTGGACAAACTGAAAACGTACACCGCAGAGACATACCCGAAGGATGAAACACTTATCAGTTATATCGAACAAATTCAGGAAATAGAGGAATGATAGAAAATGGCATTTGAGAGCTTAACAGAACGCCTGCAGCAGGCGATGAGTAAATTACGCCGTAAAGGCAAGATATCTGAGGCAGATGTAAAAGAAATGATGAGAGAGATTCGTTTGGCTTTATTGGAAGCCGACGTCAATCTCCAAGTTGTTAAGGACTTTACGAAAAGAGTAAGAGAACGCGCGGTTGGATCTGAGGTACTGGAAAGTCTTTCTCCGGCACAACAAATCGTAAAAATCGTTGATGAAGAGCTGACTCAGACGTTGGGTTCAGAAACGGTAGAACTAACAAAATCACCGAAGATTCCAACCGTTATCATGATGGCTGGTTTGCAGGGGGCAGGTAAAACGACCTTTGCCGGTAAATTGGCCAATCAGCTGATTAAAAATGAAAAAGCACGTCCGTTAATGATTGCTGCCGATGTTTATCGTCCAGCAGCGATTGACCAGTTAAAGGTATTAGGTCAGCAGTTGGATGTACCTGTATTTGACATGGGAACAGATACCAATCCAGTTGAGATTGTGAAGCAAGGGATGGCGCTTGCAGAAGAAAAGAAAAATGACTATGTATTAATTGATACGGCGGGTCGTCTTCATATTGATGAAACATTGATGGATGAGCTGAAGCAAATCAAAGAGATTGCTCAGCCGAATGAAATCTTACTCGTTGTAGATGCTATGACAGGGCAGGATGCTGTAAATGTAGCAGACAGCTTTAACCAACAGCTGGGAATTACCGGGGTTGTTATCACAAAGCTTGATGGCGATACTCGTGGTGGTGCGGCACTGTCAATCCGTGCAGTAACCGGTGCACCGATTAAATTTATCGGTTCCGGTGAAAAACTGACTGATTTAGAGGTATTCCACCCGGATCGAATGTCCAGTCGTATTCTAGGTATGGGGGATATGCTGACGCTGATTGAAAAAGCGCAACAGGATTACGATGAGAAAAAAGCTGAAGAGCTTGCTCAAAAGATGAAGGAAAACAGCTTTGATTTCAATGATTTCATCGAGCAGATGGATCAGGTGATGGGCATGGGACCTATTGAAGACCTTCTTAAGATGATTCCGGGCATGAGTCAAATGCCGGGGCTTGAAAATGTTCAGATTGATCCAAAGGATATGGCACGTAAAAAAGCCATGGTTTTGTCTATGACGCCCGCTGAACGTGAAAATCCTGATTTACTTAACCCAAGTCGAAGACGCAGAATCGCTGCGGGTTCAGGAAATACTGTGGTTGAAGTGAACAAGATGATTAAGCAATTCAAAGAATCCAAGAAAATGATGCAGCAAATGACCAACGGAAACATGAATATTCCCGGTATGGAGCAAATGATGGGCGGCGGCATCAAAGGAAAGCTTGGCAAGATGGCAATGAACCGTATGGTCAAAAAGAACAGAAAAAAGAAGAAAAAGAAAAAATAAATTTGAGAGAGCAGCGCGGAAATGACGGAGTTTCGCTGCTCTTTTTTTGAAGGACGAGAGGCTAGAAGAGGAGGCCATGAGATGAACCTGAGGGCGAGTCGTGTGTATGTTCGTTTAACCGAATTTCTATTTAAGTGTGTCAAGCAAGACGTAAATTATACGATTGCCAAGCATTTGATTGAGCATGTAGAAACGTTTCCGGATATTTATATTGAAGAAATAGCTTATTTGTCTAACACAACTCCTGCCAGTGTGACAAAATTCTGTAAGCGTATCGGTTACAGCAGCTTCAAGGAAATGCGCACCGATATTGGAGTGTATACAGAAGAAATGTTTCTTGATGGGATTAATGTAACATCAGGAATAGAAGAAGCAATCTCAGGTTTTATTGAGCAAGACCAGCTGATTCAGAAAAAAATTTTTTCTTTATTGGATCAGGAGCAATGTCTGCGCATCGCAAATAGAATAGCAGAGATGGAAAAGCTTGCTGTTTTGGGGAATACCTATTCTTTTTCAGGTGTAAATTTGTTTAGAGAATTGTTTAGTCAACAAGGGTATACGATCTATGAAGTCAACCGTAGAGCTGCTCGAGATATACTGACATCATCTTTTAATGAGGTAGAGGCAGTATTCATCATCAGTTTAACAGCGGATTGGGTAGAGAAAAACCTAGAATTTCTGCAAACCTTCCATAAGCCTCTTTTTTTATTAACCCAGTCTGATCAATCACAATATAGTACATTATTTGAAGAAATTATTCATTTTGATCAATTTGATTTTCTTTTGTCCTCTAATTATTATTCGCAAAAAGTCATCCATTCTTGGATTATTTTGCTGTCTATCCTTTTAAAAATTGAGTAGACAGTAAAAAGTATTTAGATTGTTTATATAATGTGTGGTTTAAATCACTCACAGCATAATAAAAACCATTTTCCAATTTTGGAAAATGGTTTTTATTGTGAATAGGTATGAGAGCGCTTATATTTTAACTAAGAGGTCTCTTAAAAAAAACTAGGAGGAAGAAAATGAATAACTTAATGAACTTTGTTGAAAATAAAATAATGCCTCCGATGATGAAAGTATCCAATCAACGTCATCTGAGCGCAGTACGTGATGGATTGATTGCGACAATTCCAATTACCGTCATCGGTTCAATATTCTTGTTGATACCTTACATTCCATGGCCGCAGTCGTATGTTGATTTTATGGGAAATAATCCTGAGTTGGTCAGCAAGCTGATTCTGCCATTTAATATGAGTATGGGACTTTTATCTATTTATTCTTCTTTTGGCATTGGTTCACGTTTGGCACAAAGCTATGATATGGATAGTCTGGCCGGTGGTGTTTCAGCAATTTTTACTTTCTTTATGACATTATCCTTTACTGTAACAGAGGAAGGCTCTTTTATCAGTACGAAATATCTAGGTGGCGAAGGGATGTTTACCAGTATTTTGACAGCGATTCTGGCTGTGGAGGTTATGCGTCTTTGTAAAAAATACAACGTGGGTATTCGTCTTCCCGAGCAAGTTCCAAGTAATGTCAGCAGTAGTTTTGAAGTTTTGATACCTGTCTTCTTTTCAATGACGATTGTGTGGTTAGTTACTCATGTGATTGGTTTTAACGTGAATGAGTTGATTGCAGACATCATTACACCTCTGCTAAGCGTGTCATCCAACTCAATTGCCGCACCGTTAATGTACGTTCTGCTAACATGCTTGATGTGGTTATTTGGGATTCACCCTCAAATTTTGGCAACAGTCATGTTGCCAATCTGGTTGCTGAATTCTGAGGCCAACATGGCAGCAGCCCAAGCAGGCACAGCTATTCCCAATATCGGTGTACAGCCGTTCATCTTCACCTTTTTATGGATTGGTGGTGGCGGAGGAACACTGGCTTTATGTGGATTGATGTGCTTCTCAAAATCCAAATTTTTAAAGAAGCTAGGTCGCTTAAGTATTATCCCGGGCTTTTTCAATATCAATGAGCCTCTGTTATTCGGTTTACCGATTGTATTGAATCCAGCCTTGGCGATTCCGTTCGTACTGGCGCCTGTCGTATGTACCTTTATTACGTACTTCGCGTTCACAACAGGAATTGTTCCTGGCATGGGGTATCCATTAGCCGCTGTTTGGACGGTTCCCGGTGTCTTTGCCGGAGTAATTGCAACAGCTAGTATTCGAGGCGGTCTGCTTGTTGTATTCAACTTCCTTGTTTATCTGGTCATTTATTATCCATTTTTCAAGACCTATGAACGGAAAATGGTACAGCAGGAATTAGGAGACGAAGGGGCGAAGTAAGAGGATAGAACGAAGCATTCTCCGACTTTCTATAGACTAGAACAGTGATGCCCAAATTTAGAGGGAAAAATAAGAAATTTATTTTACAAAAAAAGTAAAGGAGCTCAACCATGAAAAAAAATCCAACAACATTTCCAGATAATTTCTTTTGGGGAGGCGCTGTGGCAGCGAATCAGCTGGAGGGTGCCTATCTTGAAGGAGGAAAAGGACTAAGTGTCGCGGATATCAATCGATTTAGAGATGATATTGATATTCGGAAAAAAGGAAACAAGGAAATTGCGACAGAAGATATTGAGTTTGCGATAAATGATAAAGAAGGCATTTATCCAAAAAGAGCGGGTATTGATTTTTACCATACGTTTAAGGAAGATTTGAAGCTTCTGGCAGGAACAGGGATGAATTCTTTCCGGACATCGATTAGCTGGGCAAGAATATTCCCCAAAGGCGATGAGCTTGAGCCGAATGAAGAAGGGTTGAAATTCTATGATGCATTGATTGACGAGATTATTGCTAACGGAATGGAGCCGTTAATTACCCTTTCTCATTATGAAATGCCGCTGTACTTGACTACGCAATACAATGGTTGGCATGACCGGAAAATGATTGATTTCTTTACCTGTTTTTCTGAAGTGCTTTTTAATCGCTATAAAGGCAAAGTCACCTATTGGATATTGGTAAATCAGATGAACTTGATTACCCATGAATCCTTCAATCATTTAGGTATTCCGTCAGATCGAGTAGAAAACCTGCTGGAGGCAAAATATCAGGGGGTGCATAATGAGTTGGTTGCCTGTGCCCGTGCGGTGAAAATTGCGAAGGAAATTGATCCTGCCTTCCAAATTGGTATGATGTCTTATTATGGCAACTCTTATCCTGCAAGCTGTAAGCCAGAGGATGTTTTGGCAGCGTTGAAAAACAATCAAATGGAATATTTCTATTCTGATGTTTTGGCTAGAGGGTATTATCCTGGCTATGCGTATCGCTTTTTTGAAGATAAAGGAATTGATATTGTTTTTGGTGAAAAGGATGAGGAAGATTTCCGTAATACGGTTGATTTTGTGACATTTTCTTATTACTACACTCGAATCATTGATGCTGAAAGTAGTAAAAAGGAAGACCCGAGCTATGCAAATCCATATTTGGAAGCCAATGACTGGGGCTGGGCTATTGACCCAATCGGTTTGCGCATCGCTTTGAACGAATATTATGATCGCTATCAGCTGCCATTGATGATTACTGAAAACGGAATGGGCTTCTATGAACAGCTGAATGAAAAAAATACAATTGAGGATGACTATCGTATTGACTTTCTTCGCCTGCATATCGAAGCGATGAAAGAAGCAATTCATGATGGCGTAGACCTGATTGGCTATTATCCATGGGGACCGATTGACTTAGTTAGCTGTTCCTCTTCTGAAATGAGCAAACGCTATGGCTTTATCTATGTTGATTTAGATGACTATGGAAAAGGAAGCGGGAAACGCTACAAGAAGAAAAGCTACGATTGGTATAAGCAAGTCGTTGATTCAAATGGGGAAGAATTAGCATAAAAAAATAAAACAGGCGAGAGAATGATTCGATGGATGATTCTCTCGCCTGTTTTAAAAAATGTCAGCATAGAGTATGTGCCATATTTATTCAGTTGTTTCGCTGATACTTTCCGCTGTGCCGACATTAGGTTCACTGAGTCGTCGGGAGAGTGCAAACGCAGCACCGCCAATGATTGCTGCAGTCAATAAGTAGATTTGCCAGCTAATGGCTATGGTCAGTGCATTTGCAATGCCGAGAAAGAATACTTGGCCGATGGGACCACCCAACAAGACAATCGTTGTAAATATTCCACTGGTAACTGCTAAACGTTCCTCATCGACTTCACGCATCATATAAGCAGACATTCGCGGATTGATCTTTCCGCTGGTATAGCCAATAAAGAAAAGACAGCCCAGCATCAGCCAAACATTTTTAATCCATAAAAAGTTCAGTGCTAAAAGAGCAAGGGACAACATTGTATAGGCTACAATTCGCAGCGTACCAATATGCTTAAAGAAATCACCGGTGATTAGAGAGCCTAGAATTGTGCCAAAGGATATCGTAATACTGATGATTGCAAGGGTGTTGCCGTAGTTTTGCAGAAGCAGCTGCGTCATTTCCAACAGGCTGATGTTCATTAGACCATCAATACAGGCTGCCAATGTGTTAACAGCTAGAGCAAAAATCATAATAGTTTTCAAAAAACGGTTACTGTACAGCAGTCCAATGGTTGTTTTTAGGCTTGAGCGGAATCCTTTGGTTGGCTTCGTTTCAGTTGTTTTCTGATTGGTATCTGGTTCTGCATTTCGCAAAATAGTTCTATGCTGTACAATTGATAGTCCCGCTAATAGTAAGGTAATTGCATTAATCAAACCAAAAAGAGAAAAATCGTAATTCAATAAAACAATGGCCCAGGCACCAAGACCTTGAAAAATGATTTGAACCAGTGTTTGTGCAGCCATTTGAAAACCCATGGCTTCATCTAGTGCCTCTTCTGGCAGCAGTCGCCGCAATAAGGGGAGCTGAAGACCGCCTCCATAAGCGCCAAGGCAATCTGAAATGATATTAATCATCAATAATACTAAGAATAAGGGGAAGGTTGCGGGCAAACGAATCAGTAAGGTTAAGCCGGCAAAGAGTACAAACTGAGCGATTCTTGAGAGAATCATCCACCCTGTTTTTTGTTTTGTCCGATCAGCAAAGTAGCCGGTCAAAATATTCAGCAGGCTGGGAACCAGCAATGCCATAGAGGCCAGTGAAACCGCCAGTGTTTTAAATGGAGTGGTACTGGCATAAATGACAAAAACAATGTTGAATAAGCTATTGCCGATACCATTCAGCAGTGCAGCATTTATTAACGCACGATACCCCTTGTTTGTTAGATATTCATTCATAAAAATACTCCTTTAAGGTGTGATTTTTAGCGGCCGACTAAATTCATTTTGTATCTTTACTATAATCGAGGTAAGATAGAATGGAGGATGAAAATCCACTATAGTGGAAAAAGGATGGTTATTTATGAAAGAAGGACAACTGTTTCGCCGGCTTAGAAAGGATCGAGGCTTAAGCTTACGGCAAGTCGCTGATGAATTGAACAGCGTTTCCTTTATCAGTAAATTTGAAAAGGGCAATTCTCATATTACAATGCATCGAATGGAGCGGCTGTTGGATAACATCAATGTAACGATTGAAGAATTTTACTATCTGCGCGCATCCAAATCTGAAATGGATATCTTTATTGGTTTTTCCAATATGTTCAGCTATATGACCGGACCGTATTTTTCTTTTTTAGAACGTATCCAAGTAATCAATAATCACTACAATCAGCATCAGCAAGATTTTGAAAAGGGAATCATCGAGATGAAGAAGCTTTCAGCTGAGCTCAATAAGGAGATTCGTTGGCAAAAATACCTGCAAATTTTTTGTCAGCTGTTGATTGAGGCTTACGAGGCAAACCTAAGTGAATCAGAGGAAGTGGACAGTAAAAAAATAGTTGAGCGTTTTCGAGTGATGAGTCGTCCGGTTGTCAGTTATCTTTATAGCGTAGAAAACTGGGGTGTATTTGAAGTGCTGCTTTTCCGTTTGTTTCAGTTTACTTTTCCGGTGGAAACGATTCATCAGCTGTTACCTACTGCCGTTTCGAGAACAGAAAAAGAGCTTGGTTTGCCTTTGATGAGGGAGATGAGAGCAAGTTTAATCTTTTCAGCCTTAGCATCATTTTTGAATTTTCGATGTTTTGAGGAAAGCAAAGAGGTAATGGCACTGCTTGAAAAAACACTGTATGATACAGAGGATTCTACCAATAGTATTTACTTGCTGTTTTTTAAAGGGTGGTACCAAATCATTACAGGTTCAGAAGAAAAAGGCATTGAAAAATGTCAACAGGCGATTTCGATTTTTCGTATTTTGAAGCAGCCGACGTTGGTAAAGCACACGGAGTATCTACTGGAAGTTATTTTACAGCACAAAGAAAACCCGAAGGAGTATATGGTGTTTGTGTAGTAAAAAGTCAAAAGGAATAAAGCAAAGCCTGAAATAGGTTAGGACGAAAATCAGTCCTTCGCCTATTTCAGGCTTTTTAAAGTTGAGGTTATTACTAGCTATAGATTACGCTTTGTTTAGCAAGTTATTGGTTAATTTAGTTTGCAACCGTATAATTTCCTTACTGAAAATGACACCTCCGGCAATAATAAATGCGAGCAGAGAGAAAAGAAAGCTTGAAGGAAATGGAGATTTATCAATACCGATAAAATTACTTCCCGAGAAAACAAAGGCAATAGGAACGTAAAAAGTTATTAAAACCAATGTAGGGAGTCGAAGGTTGTCGAAGAGCAGATAGTTCCCATTTTTTTCTAAAGATAAACGGTTGTACAAAGTATTGCCGAATATAATTAAGACTACACTTAACAAAATGAAAACAGCATATCCTTGCCAGAGCGGAACCGATTTTGTGATAAAAATGGAAAACAGGTTGGACATCAATGGCGGGTAACGTTCTGTATCATGATAAAGAGCATACTGCACAGCATGGACGAAGCCCGGAATGGAGAAATTAATGGATAAACCAAAACCAAAGATGGTCAATAATCCAAGAATTGTGTTTCCGGAAACGAGGCCGATGAAAGCACCGCAAGCAAAATAGAAAACATAGGTCAGCCAGCTTGTTCCAATCCCAAGAAGAAGCTCTGGAATGGAAAGATTCATGAATTCAGTTGGGATAGTGAAGAATAAAATAAGACTCATCAAAAGCTTACCCACTAAGACACTTAGTAATAGGGGCAGACCGATAAATAAATACTTTGCAAAATAGATGTGTTTTCTAGGAAATCCTAAGGAGAAAAGAAAGCTGTTAAAGCCGGTTTTTAAATCGACAAAAAACATAAGAAAACCAGCAGCTAAAATGATTATTGCTGCTAAAAAGTTTTCATTAAAATAGAAACTATAGTACACATTGCTATTTGGACCAGTTTCAACGAAGACCATTGATTGGTTTTCCATGTTGTATTGTGTCAGCAGCTCTGTACTGCCAGTTGCTTCAGATGCAATTGTATTGGTCGTATTTGGATGATTATATTCCTGCCAACGGTTACTGTTGTTTCGACTATCGTTGAGAAAAATACCAATAATAGCTAAGCAGCCAAACAATACAAATAGGGCATATCTTTTTTTAAAAATTTCCAATAATTGTTTATTCATTCAATTGTCTCCTTTTTTGGCATAGTGATTGTAGCGGCAGCTGCCAGTTTTAGCAAGTCCTCCAAAGAGAAAGCTGTTTCCTCTATAAAAAGAGGGGCTTCATCCATTAGCTGCTGTCTGATGGTCTCCGAGTAGTAGGGGAAGAAGACGGTCAGTGTCTTTCTTTGCTTAGTGAGTATTTGACCATGTGTACGAACCACTTCAGGTATTTTGTTTTTGGCGAACGCAAGCTGCAGTTTTTGTCCCTGAGTTCGTAAATCCTCCAGATAAACGTCATAACTGATTTCACCATTTACTAGAAAGAGGCATCGATCAACAATCGTTTCCAGCTCATTTAAGTTGTGGGAGGTAATCAGAATACTGTTTCCGTGGATCGCCATATGCTCCAAAATCACTTGAATCATTTCTTTTTTGACCATTGCATCTAAGCCGTCAAAAGGCTCGTCCAGAAAAAGATACTCGGCGTTTGAAGCAATACCCAAGATGAGCTTGAAAATACCGCGCATCCCTTTAGACAATGACCGATAGCGTGCCTGTTTATCTAGCTGAAACGTCGTGCATAGCTGGAAATAATGCTGACAGTCAAACTTAGGATAGGCGGCTTCATAAAAATGTTGAATGGTGCTTAATGAATAAGCTGAAAGGAAATCAGCCTGTTCATCTATATAAAAAAAATTTTCCTTAAGCTCCGGATGGGTAGCGATATCTTTTTCATTGATAGTGATGCTTCCTTGGTCCGGCAAGTATTGGTTTGTGAGACAGCGGAAAAGGGTTGTCTTTCCTGCTCCGTTTCTACCGATTAGACCGATGATTTCGCCTTTTTTGATTGTTAAATTAATATTGTTCAATTGCTGGTTTTGATTGATGGACTTATACATAGAGATGATTTTCATGTGTGCTCTCCTTTAATTTTTTTATAGCTGTCTTCGACCCATCGTTTCAATTCTTCAGAAGAAATATTTTGATAGTAGGCTTCAATGGTCAATTCTGAAAGTTGTCGTTGAATTTTCTCTACTGATTTTGGGTCCATTTCTGTAGTCAATGCTTTTACAAAGGTTCCTTTTCCTTTTACGGTAATGATGACATCTTGTGCTTCTAATAGTTTATAGGCCTTGCTTACGGTGTTGGGATTCATTGTCAGCTCCCGAGACATCTCTCTGACAGATAACAATTGGTCTCCGGGCTTTAAAATACCGCTGACTATTTCTTCTTTGATGCCTAGCATAAGCTGTTCATAGTAAGGCTTACCGCTGCTTTTATCGATAAAAACCATATTGTTTTCGCTCATTTCTTTAAAGTGTTTTATGTGTACTAGTATACATAGTACAGTTGTGGAAGTAAATATTTTTTTGTACAATGGGATCAAGAATGTTTCTTTGTTCCGCAGAATGGCAGAGTAGATAGACGATTAGGAGATAAAGCAAATGTTAAATGAGGAGGTCTGGAAATGGAAAAATGTGAATGGGCAAAAACAAGTGAAAATATGGAGAGCTACCATGATGAGGTATGGGGTGTACCGATTTATGAGGATCGGCTGTTATTTCGCAAGCTGGTTTTAGATATTAATCAAGCGGGCCTTAGCTGGCAAACCATCTTGAATAAATCGGCTGCGTTTGATTTGGCCTTTGACCAGTTTGAGCTTGAAGTGGTTGCTGGTTATGACGAAGAGAAAATTCAAGAGCTGCTGCAAAATGCGGGAATCATTCGTAATCGCCGCAAAATTGAAGCAGCTATTCATAACGCACAGGTTATACAAAAAGTTCAAGTCGAATGTGGCAGCTTTTCAGATTATTTATGGCAGTTTACCGATCATCAGATAGTTCATACACACAGGCATAAAAATGAAGCGATGGCTCCGACCAGTGAGCTGTCCGATACGATTAGTAAAGATATGAAGAAGCGCGGCTTTAAGTTCGTTGGCAGTACAATTATTCATGCTTACCTGCAGGCCATCGGGATTATCAATGATCATGAGATAGAATGCTTCCGATACAAGCAGCTAGGCGGATGAGCATAGGTTCGTTTTTCTTTATTGATGTGATGCGCTGAAATTATAAGGCGGGGTAAGTGCCATGTAAAGGCTGCGGCTGGCGATAAGAGGCATATTTTTTGAAGAAGGGTAGTCGTTTAGTAACAGTCAGAGGTAGATTAATGGTTGACTTTTCTGTTCTTTTTAGTAATAATAAATGAGTAATAGGGAATGAAGTTCTCCCTAGACATAGTATGTCAAAACCGCAATTATTCTGCTGATGACTTCTACCACCATTTATTTGGTGTGTAGAAGTCATCTTTTTTTGGAGGTATTTTTATGTTAATTAGTGTTGCTGTTCTTATTCTTTTAGGTTTGTTCTTAGGGCAGGTGATGAAGCGGCTGCATCTGCCTTCACTTGTTGGCTATCTTTTAACAGGAATTCTTTTAGGACCATCTGTTTTGAATGTGTTGTCTTCGGAGTTTCTGGCACTTTCGGCAGATTTTAGGGAGTTGGCATTAATCGTGATTCTGACTCGTGCCGGCTTGTCCTTGGATATTAACGAGTTAAAGAAGGTTGGTCGACCGGCGTTGCTGATGTGTTTTGTACCGGCGGTTGCGGAAATTGGGGCGACTGTTCTTTTGGCACCGGTGCTTTTTAGCTTTTCTATTTCCGAAGCCTTGCTGTTAGGAAGTATCGTTGCAGCGGTGTCGCCGGCTGTTGTGGTTCCAAGGATGCTAAAGCTGATTCAGGAGGGCTATGGTCGAGAAAAGCATATTCCTCAGATTATCTTGGCAGGAGCATCTGTCGATGATGTGTTTGTGCTGGTTCTCTTTAGTGCATTTCTAGGAATGAATCAAGGATCAGATTTTACAGCAAGTACCTTGCTTCAAATTCCAAGCTCAATTATTTCGGGTCTTTTGGTTGGGGCTGTTGTCGGCTGGCTGTTAGCCAAGCTGTTTTCAATGTACCATATGAGAGATTCTATAAAGGTATTGATTATGTTGAGTCTTTGCTTTCTTTTGATGGGGCTGGAGGATGTGCTGGCGGGTTCATTCGCTTTTTCGGGAATGTTGAGTGTAATGAGCCTAAGTTTGATGCTGTATCGATTCCGAAAGCCGGTTGCTCAAAGGTTGGCGGTTAAGTTTAATAAACTATGGTTGGCAGCAGAAATATTTTTATTCGTTCTTGTTGGAGCGAGTGTGAATATAGCATTTGCTTATTCAGCGGGCTGGAAGCCTTTCGTCTTGATTTTGTTTGTTTCAGGTGTGAGGATGCTGGGTGTTTTTCTGGCAGTCATGGGGACCAATTTGACAACAAAAGAAAGAATCTTTTGTACAATCAGTTACCTTCCTAAAGCTACCGTACAAGCAGCCATAGGAGGAATTCCGTTGGCGCTAGGTATCAATAATGGAGAAATGATTTTGACAATTGCCGTTATCTCGATACTAACAACAGCACCAATTGGGGCATTAGGGATTGATCTGCTTTATAAAAAACTTTTATCAAAAGATACTGCTTAAATAAAAAAACTCGACGGCCAAGTAATTGGCTGTCGAGTTTTTGGTTACTATTGATAGTTTGCTTCCGCAAATTTGATGAAGGCATCAACGATGACTTGAAGGAAGTTGCGTGTTCCTTCAACAATTCCGCCATTTTCGTCAATTAAGTTTGCAATATTACCGATATAGGCTTCCGGCTGTTGTAATGTAGGAACATTCAGGAAAACCAGAGATTGCCTTAAATGATGATTTGCACCGAAGCCGCTGATAGCACCTGGAGAAACACTGACGACTAGTCCCGGCTTCTTATCCCAGACACTTTGTCCATATGGACGAGAGCCGACATCTAAAGCATTTTTCAATACTGCTGGAACGGAACGGTTATATTCAGGCGTAAAGAATGCAACGGCATCCAGAGCCTTTACCTGTTCTCTAAAAGCTGTCCAAGCCGCAGTAGGTGTTCCTTCATCATCCAAATCCTGATTATATATTTCTAAAGGAGCTAAATCGACAAACACAGCTTCGTAATTTTCCGGTAATAGCTCAGCCAGTGCTTTAGCCACCTTTTTATTATAAGAATCCTTTCTTAAACTACCGACAAAGAAGCCAATTTTTTTTGTCATAACTATTTCCTCCATTCTGCTTGATATTCTATCTCCATCATAGGCTTCAAGCAAAATAAATGCAAGAAATACGCTATTCATTCGGCATTGTATTCCTCAGTTTGTTCGAGTATAATCAAGGAAACTGACCGATGAATGCGGACACATTTTTAAAAGGGTGTCGCGTATTAAAAAGAAAAAGGGGAGTAGCGTTTGAAAAAATTTGATTGGAAAAAAGTATTAACAGATGAAGAAAAGAAACAAATTCTTACACTGAAAAAGGAAAATGAAGCAAAGCTATCGATGAATTATAAGCTGGATTTAGGCTTTACCGATGGAGAAAAAGGGTATGCCAAGCATTTGCTTTATTGGAAAGACGGCGAGCTTGCAGGATATGGCTGGGCAACAAGTTTTGACCCATCTGAGCTTGAGTTGACACTTATTTTGTTCGATAGCAAAACGGATTTGTCTACAATGCTGACTGAGATACATCGCTATGCAGATGAGCATAAGGTGACAAGCGTGGTACTAATCGCTGATGAAGCAGATGAGACTTCAGCTGATCAATTTAGGGAAATGGGTATTGAGAAACAATTTTCTGAGTACTATATGCTGCTAAATATGGATTGGGTAGAAGGAACAGAAGCAACAGCTATTGAGCTGGTTTCTCCAAGCTCAGTTGATTTGCCGAAGCTTGAGCAATTATTGGGCGGTCGTCCGATTGAAGAAGATTTAGCCAATACCTATGTCTATAAAGAGAATGAACAGCTGTTGGCTTGTATTCGACTGGAAGAGACGACTGGCGAATGGGGAATCTTTGGTTTTGTTGTTCAAGAAGGCCAACGTGGAAAAGGACTTGGCAGAAAGGTACTTACCGCCTCCATTGGGCTTATATTGGAGCGTGCTCCTGAAAGCATCTATCTGGAAGTTGAGACAGACAACCAGCCAGCGTATCATTTATACCAAAGCATTGGGTTTGATGTTAGAAATCAGTATGATTACTATAACTTGAGTAAATAATAATAGCCGAACAAAAAAGAGTGAAGCGTGGAGCTTGCTCTTTTTTGTTCGGCTAAGGCAATAAGTTGCCCCTGCCAAGGTAGGACTACTATATCACAAGTCGTTCGTATCAGGCAATGATAGTTGTCAGGATATTTCGATTCATTTTTGGTTGAAAGAAATGCTCTAATAAATCAGTTCTTTTTCATTTCATTATTGTTGACTTAAGGTATACTTATAGTTTGGAGGAATCAATTATGGGCAAGTTAGCAATCATTAGTGATTTACATGTTGATATTAATCAGTTTAGTGAACAAGAGCTGTTATTGTTGATAGATGTATTGAAAGAAAAACAAGTCACACACCTTCATTTGGCGGGAGATACCGCCAATCATGTACCACGTGTGCTTGAAACACTTGATTTTATTCGTAGTCACCATATACCTGTTACTTATAATTTCGGCAATCATGAAATGCCGAGTCTTGATAAAGCAGAAGAAATTGAAAGTTATCCGGACGCTTCTTTCTTGAATCAGCGGACATTTGAGCTAAACAATCAGCTGGTTTTGCTGGCCTTCAATGGCTGGTACGACTATAGTTTTTCAGATGAAACAGATAATAAAAAGATTCTTGCTGCGAAAAATCTCTACTGGTATGACCGCTTCATTCATCGTGGCGAGTCTGATCCGGTAATCAATCAGGAGATTCTTGATCGATTAAAGCTTGTATTAGATAATCTGGCAAGAGAGAGCAAGCAAGTAGTTATTGCTACACATTTCGTGCCAAAACAGTCCTTTATTGTTTATCAAAAAGGCAAGTACAAGCGTTGGAACGAGTTGAATGCTTTTTTGGGCGCTGCAAAAACCGGCGAGCTGTTGGATCAGTATACGAATATTCAACAAGTGGTCTTTGGACATACACACCGTCGCTTTGAAAATCAAATCATTAATGGAACCATCTATAGCTGTCATCCTTTTGGCTACTATTTTGAATGGCAGCTTACTCGCGAGTTCATTTTGACACAGAGGTTGGCGGAGCAGTTCAATCCCATGAAGGTTAGGGGCATATTAAAGACACATAGAGAAGCTTTTCAGGAGTATCGCTTGCAGCATTTGAAGGAAGAGTTTTCAAAAGGTGTGACGATTATTGATTATTAGCTGAAAAGAGCTAATAATACAAGCGGCTAATAAAAAGAGGATGCTTTGTTCATTTTTTTAGAGGGTGTCAAGAAAAAACTCTTTACAGCCTGTGAGTAATCTGGTAAACTAGCATTTGTGATTAAGTTATATGGAGGTGTAATTAAAAATGGCAGTTAAAATTCGTTTAAAACGTATGGGTTCTAAAAAGAAACCTTTTTACCGTATTGTAGTAGCTGATTCACGTTCTCCTCGTGATGGACGTTTCATCGAAACTGTAGGAACTTACAATCCTTTGAAAGATCCTGCGGAAGTAGTTTTAAAAGAAGATTTAGTGTTGAACTGGTTATCTAAAGGTGCTCAACCTTCTGATACTGTTCGTAACATCCTTTCAAAAGAAGGCTTGATGCAAAAACATCATGAAGCTAAATTCGTAAAGAAATAGGGTGATTGATTATGACTGATGTAAAAGAGTTAGTATTGACGATTGTTCGTCCGTTAGTTAGTCATCCGGAGGCTGTTTCTTTGGAAATCGAAGAGTCTGACAGCTTCCTAGAATACAATTTGACTGTGTCACAGGAAGATATTGGACGGGTCATTGGGAAACAAGGTCGAGTAGCGAAAGCCATTCGTACTATCGTTTACAGTGTTCGTACAGATGGACCTAAAAAGGTTCGTTTGAATATCCTTGATGGACAATAGAAGAATGTTGAACCGGCAAAACAATTGTTTTGCTGGTTTTTTGTATACCATTCAGCGATAATGAAAGCGTGAAGGAGGAGAAAACGATGGAAGAAATCAATACATATAGGCAACAGCTGGTCACTGCGCTTATAGATTATTTTGGCCAAAATCGTTTGCAGGAGGGAGCGGTGTTTGTCCTAGGGTGCAGTACCAGTGAAATTATTGGTCAACGGATTGGCAGTCACTCTACTCTGTCTGTAGGGGAAATGGTGATTGAGACGTTGCAGGAGCTATTGAGTGAGAAAAAACTCTTTTTGGCGGTTCAGGGCTGTGAACATATAAACAGATCGTTAGTCATTGAACGTGAAGCTGCAGAACGCTTTGGGTTTGAAATCGTGACGGTTATTCCTTCATTACAAGCAGGAGGTGCAGCTGCGACAGCCGCTTTCCAGACATTTTCTGATCCGGTGGTAGTGGAGCATATTGTGGCGGCGGGGGGAATAGATATAGGGGATACATCAATCGGTATGCATGTAAAGCATGTGCAAATCCCTGTCAGAACGAGCATCAAAGAGATTGGTGCAGCACATACAACCTTCTTGACCTCGCGACCAAAGCTGATAGGTGGTCCGAGGGCAGTATACGCATAGTTTTTTTCAGTCAACAGAAAAAAAATCTGGAAAGCAGAATAATGCTTCCCGGATTTTTTAGCATTTAGCGTTTTCTAAACACTTTAATATCAAAAATTGATGAATCAAAGGTGATTTCAGCTTCATCGATCATCAATCCAAGCAGATGATAGTCTTCTTCTTCATGATGGGTGATTCCTAACAGCTCATCATAATAAGACTCAATACTTGGGTCCCTTGGTGTGTTCAAAAGCTCCAGTAAATGGAGAACATCAGAGGGTTCTTCATCGATTTTTCCCTGCATTTCAATATAAAATCCTTCTTCAACAAAATCCAAACCGATTCGAATATCTTCTATATCATTGGAAAAGAAGTAGGTCAGCAGTTCGTCAATAATTCTTTTTGCTTTTTCTCTTTCCTGCATTCTGTTTCACCTTTCTAATTTGAAAAATATTATCAAGCAGCGGCACCATGATTGCTGCAACAAATCCTGTAGAGAAGCCATTATTATAGAGGTTCAAGCCGCCATGCAGAAAACTGACATTTGTGACTAGAGCCATATGGAAAAATCCTGCAATCACACCATAAACCGGCCCATAAAATCCCGCAATAGGTGCCAAGCTGGTACCGAAGATACCTGTCATGACAACAACCGTCTGGTCAACCTGAAAGACAGAAGAAAACTTGGCTGTAAGAAAAATGCCAACTAACAGCGGAAAGCTGTTCAGCGGATGATTCCCAAACGCACTAAAGCCAACAGCCGAGAGGATAGCACCCAGAATCGGTCCGTTTAGCGTTCCTTTACTAATTAAGACATAGGCGATGAGCAGATAACCCATCATGGCCATGTTCATCAAGGTTGGTCCAACGGATGTAATAGATATGAAATCCGTCACCAGTTTCCCTGAGGTTTTACTGATTGCTTTTAATCCTTTGAAAGAAAAGTGATTTAAAATAAAGCCTGTACCGAACATTAGTGTAAACAGAAATAGGAGAAAAATCAATAGTTTTCCATGGGCTGTTGTAGATACAAGGTTCTGGGTCTCCACTTGTTTGTCAAACATCCTTAAACAGCTGGTAAACAGCATAGCAATTAAGCCGGAAGTGAACCCGATGTTGTAAAGTGAAAAACCTTGATGGAAAATTAGAACATGAGAGGCCAGTGGAGGTAAAATCATACCTAAAAAGATGCCAATCGTGTAACTTAACGGGATTGCGATAATTAATGGAAGTGATAAGCCGAATGTAATGTAGCTAATAATCGGAGAGAGCGCACTGCCGAATAAGCTAACTACAATGACAGAAGAAAAAGGCTTTTTTGTAATTCTGCAGTAAAGATAGCCGCCAATTATGATGGGAATTGAATTATAGAGGTTTTTCCCAAAAAAAGAGCAGCCGGAAACGGTAAAAAGAGCAGCGATTACCGGTCCGGTAATTAAAAGCTTGTGTCTTTTAGTCAGCAAAACGCTCGCCAGCGTCAATACGCCGCTATTGAAGAAAGCGCTGTTAAAAGAACCCAATCGAATATAGTCAGTCAGCAAATGACTGGGAGAGGTCAGTATATTGAATGTTCCGGTCAGTAGTTGAGAAAGAGGACCGCTGAATAGCCCAATAAGAATCAATAAGATCGAATAAGAAATTAGAAGTATGTAAGACAGCTCGCCGTTCTTTTCTCGAAACTTTTCCTTCTCAGTGTGAAGTAGTGTGATACTTTCGTTTTTTATCTCCAAAAAATCCCCCCTTTTATCGTCTATATACTGTTAATATACCTATAATTAGTGTGTAAGGTCAATAAAAATCAGTGAAATTATCATGTTTTTTAATGATTTTCACAATTATTGATAGAACCGCAACGATGGAACAGTGTAAAATGAATATAAACGAACATCAGGAAATGGAGTATTTCATCACCGGAAAGGACAAAGAATGGTAAGAAGAAAAGTGTACACAAAAGATCAGATTTTGAAAGCTTCTTATAGTATTATCTTGAAAGAAGGATTTTCCGGCATAACCGCCAGAAATGTCGCGGACAAGATGGGAATTTCTACACAGCCAATTTATTTAGAATTCAAAAATATGGAAGACTTGAAAGTTTCTTTACTATTACTGATATATGATGAGTTGGAAAACGAATACTATAACAGACAGCCTACAGGAGATCCTGTTATTGATATGGGCTTAAATATCATTGAATTTGCGAAGAAGGATCGTAAGCTATTTATGTATATGTATATCGACCCCCATGGGTATGGGGATATGCTTCGAGACTTGTCTTATGAGGGATTAATAAAGAAGTTGCAGCTAATTGGAAAATATCAAGGCGTGTCCAACGAGGTATTGGCAGATATCTATGAAAAAATTTGGATAACAGCTGCTGGGATAGCAACCTTACTTGCTACGGAAACCATTATTATGACAACGGCAGAAATTAATGAAACGTTGGAAGAATCGATTCAGAAGCATTTTCTATAAGAGAAGGAATAGAGGCTGTTAACCGTGAATAATCTATCTGATTGTTCTGGTTAACAGCGTTTTTTTATTAAGTATATGAAAGGATATCGGAATGAAGCAATTGAATGAAGAAGTACTCATCAAGATTAATGAGTTCTGTCAAAAAAAGACAGAAGCGCAAGTGACCTCCATGTACGGAGTAAGAGATAAGGGGGGCTTGATAAGCCTTGCTGCTTCTGTTGAGCAAAGCGTGTTTGGCGTAGATGTTTACCCAACGATAACTAGTAAGGCGGCGTTTCTATGGCGTGGGATTACAAACTACCATTGCTTTTATAATGGAAACAAACGAACAGGTCTTGTTACAGCGTATGTATTTCTAGTGATGAATGGATTTAGACTGACTATCACAAAGCAGGCTTTTTATGATGCAGCAATAGCAATCGCAGCTGGAAAAATGGCAGATGAAGCAATTGAGGATTTGCTGGCGAAATCGGTTGAAAAGGATAAACGTTTAGTAGATGTAGAGGAGCTTTCCGATTTGCTGGAGACTATCTATCAACAAGACGCAGAGCTTAGAACAGTAGTTGAAGAGTTATCCCTGACTTAAGCATAAATAAAGTGCTCTAACAGCCGTATTACCAACTGTTAGAGCACTTTTTATGTGTTATTTCGCTTCCTGCAGGATATTAATTTTTTCAATCTTAATATCTTTTTTAGGTTTATCGTTTTCATCTGTTTCTGCTTCTGCAATTTTATCTACGATATCCATCCCTTTGACAACTTGCCCAAAGACTGTATGTGCACCGTCTAAGTGAGGTGTGCCGCCATTTTTATAAGCATCAATGATAGCCATTGGGTATTCGTTTTTCAAAAGTCCGTCAGATACATCATCAGAGTTCTGCACGATAAAGAATTGGCTGCCATTCGTACCTGGTCCGGCATTGGCCATTGAAAGCGCACCGCGAAGGTTATACAGCTGATTGCTGATTTCATCTTCAAAGGGTTCGCCCCAAATACTTTCGCCGCCTGTACCATTTCCTTCGGGGTCACCGCCCTGAATCATGAAATTATTGATTACACGATGGAATGCAAGACCATCATAATAGCCGTCTTTTGCATGTGTAATAAAATTTTCTACTGTTTTTGGTGCAATTTCAGGGAACAGTTTAATTTCAATGCTTCCCTCAGTTGTAACCATCTCAATCAAATCTTCGTTGTCAGCCACTTCAGCTTCTAACTGAGGAAGCTCCAATGCATTCAGGTCAACAGACTCCTCTGTGGAAGGTTTTGTAGTGTTTGATGAGCTTGAAGAACTATTATCTCCACAAGCTGCAAGTAAAACTACTGCAGCAGATAATGCAAAAATAGAGGTTCCGATTTTTTTTAATTTCATATAAATAATACGCTCCTTTGATTTAATCATCCTTGTCTATGATAACAAAACATCTGACCAACTGCTAGTCTATTTCTAACAATTTTGAAAAATGAAAGGTGTAGACCATTTTACAGCCTTCTGTTATAATAAATTTTGACTTAGATTGTCAATAAAGACGAAAACTTAGGAGGCAACACAAATGGGAAAATTAGGGATTTCTATTTATCCTGAACGCTCAACATTTGAAAAAGATAAGGCATATTTGGATTTAGCACATAAGTACGGGTACAAACGCGTATTTACAAGCTTACTTCAAATTGAAGACGACAAAGAAAAGGTTCTTGCAGAATTCAAGCAAGTAGTTGATTATGCAAACAGCCTGGACATGGAAGTGATGGTGGATATCAACCCGGCATTATTCACGCAGCTGGACATTTCTTATGACGACTTATCCTTCTTCCATGAAATGGGTGCTTATGGTGTCCGTCTGGATATTGGCTTTACTGGTAGCGAAGAAGCAAAAATGACAAGAAACCCTTATGGTATCAAGATAGAAATCAACATGAGTACCGGAACAAGCTATGTAGATAATATTATGAGTTATTCACCAAATACGAATAACCTTTTAGGCTCTCATAACTTCTATCCGCATCGTTACTCTGGGTTAGGCTACGATCATTTCGTTTACTGCTCTGAAAAATTCAGAAAATATAATATCAATACTATGGCCTTTGTTAATTCACAAACTGCCGAATTTGGTCCTTGGCCAACATCTGACGGTCTTTGTTCTTTAGAAGACCATCGTGATTTGGAAATTGCAACACAAGTGAAGCACCTTGTATTAACCGGCTTGATTGATGACGTGCTGATTGGTAACGCCTACGCTTCTGAAGAGGAGCTGAAAGCAATGGCTGACGCGTTTAATGCCGATTATCCAACATTAAAAGTAGATGTAGAAGAAGGCATCACAGAAAACGAACGCGTATGTCTTTTCGATAACCTGCATAGCTATCGTGGTGACCGCTCTGAGTATATGCTCCGCTCAACAATGACACGAGTGTATTACAAAGACAAAGAGTTTCCTGCACACAATACATGTGACATTGTAAAAGGTGATGTATTAATTGACAATGTCGGCTATGGACAATATAAAGGCGAAACACAAATTGCGCTAAAAGAAATGAAGAATGACGGACGTGTAAATGTTGTCGGTCGAATTTCAGAAGACGAGCTGTTCCTTCTGGACTTCTTACGACCATGGTCAAGCTTCAAATTAATCGAAAATAAATAATTTATGTACGTCCTGTGAAGGTTTTTTCATCCTTATGCAGGTGCATAAGCTTCCGGCTGTTCAAACTTTCTGATCAGCCGGTTTTTCTTGCTGTTTTCGTTGATTTCTGCCTTATGCTTGAGAAAAAAAGACTTTTTTCAGGACAAGTGGTAAAATATACTGATGACATGAATGGAGTGGTGATAATGGAGAAGGAGCTCGCTGTTTTGATAGCTAAGTTGCAAGGCATTGCTCAAACAGGTAAGACATATGCAAAAGACCCTTATGATTTGGAACGGTACGATGAGCTGAAGCAAATCACCGGTCAATTAGCTAAGCTGCTGTATCCAACAATTCCAGACGATCGATTGACTGTCTATCTTTCAGCAGATGATGGCTATGCGACACCAAAGGTCGATATTCGGGCAGTGATTTTTGATCAACAAGATCGGTTATTGCTAGTTCAGGAAAAAAGTGATGCTCGCTGGGCTTTACCAGGCGGTTGGGCTGATATTGGTTATTCTCCTATGGAAATCGCAGAAAAGGAAACATTTGAAGAAGCTGGAATTCAGGTTACGGGAGATCGCTTGATTGCTGTTAGAGACAAAGCGAAGCGTGATTATCCGCCAGCGTTAATATATACATATAAGCTCTTTATTTCTTGTCTGTTTGTCGAGGGAGAACTGACTTCAGGGTTGGAAACCTCCGATGTGCGCTTTTTCTCAAGAGCAGATGTTCAGAAACTAGCGCTTTCAGAAGAGCGAAACACTTATGCGGACATAGAGATGCTATTTGAGGATCATTTTTCACCGCACAAAGAAAGAATAAACTGTGACTAAATAAAGTATAGGGGTTGAAACGAAAGAAGATGTGGAAAAAAGTGATGATTGGTGTCTTACTTCTTATAGCCGTAATATTATTTGGTGCAGGCATGTATTTCTACAATTATGCCGTTGTACCGTCAAAAAAATCATTTATTGAAGAGGGAACTTCAGGAACCGATGTGACCGTTTCTCCGGAAGAAACTTGGTTTAAGGACGAGGCAAACCGAGAGACTTGGCAGTTGACTTCTGAGGATGACTTGAAGCTTCAGGCTATTTATATCGCTGCCGAAGGTCAAACGGATAAAACCGCAATTTTGGCTCATGGTTATATGGGCTCAGCGGAAACTATGGGCAAGTATGCCAAAATGTATCATGATTGGGGCTACAACGTTCTGGTACCGGATGCACGTGGTCATGGTGAAAGCGAAGGGAACTATATTGGCTTCGGTTGGCCTGAACGCAAGGATTATCTTCAGTGGATTGATAAGGTGATTGATGCAAACGGACAAGACGAGCAAATTACGTTATTTGGTATTAGTATGGGTGCTGCGACAGTTATGATGACCAGCGGCGAAAACCTGCCGGAGAATGTTAAAGCAATTGTTGAAGATTGTGGGTATACTTCAGCAAAAGACGAGCTGGCGTATCAGCTGAAGGATATGTTTAACTTACCTGAATTTCCGCTTATTTATGTCACAAGCGGTATTACAAAGATAAGGGCAGGCTACTTTTTTGGAGAGGCAAGTGCGATTAAGCAGCTGAAAAAAAATAAAACACCGATGATGTTCATCCATGGTGATGCCGATGATTTTGTCCCATTTTATATGTTGGATGAAGTCTATGAAGCGACGGATGTACCTAAAGATAAGTATGTTGTTGCAAAGGCGAAGCATGGGGAAGCCTATAAAAAAGACCCCGAAATGTATGAACAACGAGTTTCAGAGTTTTTGACAAAGTATATTGATTAAAAGTAGTTTTTTAGAAAACGAATAGATAAGAGAAAATCAAACAAGAAATGAGGAACACGGATGGATGAGGACATCAAGGAATATTTGCATTATTTACAAATAGAGCGAGGGTTGTCCTTAAACACAAGAAAAAGTTATGAAAGAGACCTGACCAAATATGTCAACTTTCTAAAGGAACAGGTAAAGGTAGAAAAATGGGAACAGGTGGATCGATTTGTTGTCATGGAATTTTTGCAGAAGCTTCATGAGGAGAAGAGTTCGTCCGCTTCTGTGATTCGAATGATTTCTACCTTAAGAGGGTATCACCAGTTTTTACGTCAGGAGAGAAAGACTGAGCATGATCCGATGCAGCATATTGACTCTCCCAAAAAGGCGCAGAAGCTTCCGGATACGTTGTCTGTTGAAGAAGTTACACTGCTTATTGAAACGCCGGATATTTCTACGCCTCTAGGTATTAGAAATCGTGCGATTCTTGAAGTGATGTATGCCACTGGGCTGCGTGTGACTGAACTGATTGAATTAAAAATGCGGGATCTTCACTTATCCATTGGGTTACTTCAAACGATTGGAAAAGGAGAGAAGGAAAGAATTATTCCTTTGGGAGACCATGCGATTTATTGGATAGAAAAATATTTGGAGGAAGGTCGGCCAAACCTTGTGAAGCCATCTGCGGATATCCCTCAGCTTTTCGTTAATCATCATGGTCGTTCCTTATCTAGACAGGGTATCTGGAAAAACTTGAAGCAGATTGTACAGGAGGCTGGTATTCAGAAGAACATTACCCCGCATACATTAAGACACAGCTTTGCAACTCATTTATTGGAAAATGGGGCAGACTTAAGAATCGTCCAAGAATTACTGGGGCATGCTGATATTTCCACTACACAAATCTATACCCATATCACTAAGAAACGAATGGCCGATGTCTATAAAAAGCATTTTCCAAGAGCTTAGAAAGGGAAGAGAAGAACATGCTGATAGCCTATCGAAAGGAACACCAGAAAATTGCAGTTGGACTTCTTAGTTTTCATGATAAAATGGAAAAGTATCATTCTTTACTTAATGAAATAGATATGTACGAGCAGAAAGAAGAACTTGCTCTGTTCTTTTGGATTCCTGCGCAGGGAGAGAACATCCAAGGCCTGCTGGGAATTGAGTATCTATCGAGCAGTCGGCTTATTCTGCACGATATCAGTCTTAACCCGTCCTTTAGAGGGGAAGGCTTAGGCTTTCACGTATTGGATGAGTTAAAAGAGAAATATACCGATGCTGAGATAATCGGCACATCAGCAACAAATGATTATCTGGAAAAATGGCGTCAGCTCTAAATAGCTGAACACCTAAAAAACAGAAAAAATGCGTTGTTTTTGAACGTAGTAGTTAAACACGAGAACTGAGCTATAGGACAGCTGAGGTTTTTTAGATAAAAATAGCAGAAATAGAAGAAACAGAGATTTTTAACAAGAAAGTTGGAAGCAGCTTGCAGGAAATCAATATAAAATTGGATGTATTTGAAGGACCATTGGATTTGCTCCTTCATTTGATAAAAAAATTGGAAATAGATGTCTATGATATTCCTATTGCAGCAGTTACGGAGCAGTATATGGGCTATATCCGTGCAATGCAATCCTTGGAGCTTGAGGTTGCCGGTGAGTATTTGGTTATGGCAGCTACATTAATGGCAATCAAAAGTAAAATGCTTTTGCCTAAGCAGGAGCTTGAGGTTGTCGATGATGAAGAGCTTGAAGGCGAGGATCCGCGTGAGGCTTTGGTTGCTCAGCTGTTGGAATACCGCAAGTTCAAGTACGCTGCCGGCTTACTCCATGAAAAGGAAGCAGAACGCAGCTTGTATTACACAAAAGAACCCATGGACATTGATGAATACAGAGAGGAACAGCCGCTTCTTGAACCGAATAAGCTCAACACGATTGATTTGTTTCTTGCTTTTCATTCAATGCTTGAAAAACGAAAAAGCCGACAGCCTGTGGAGACAACGGTTGCCGGAGAAGACGTTTCAATTGAAGTAAAGATTGCAGAGATTACCGATACAATCAAACAACTGAAAAAGGATACGCCGATTAAACTGGAATCTTTTTTTATAACCTATTCGAAGCAGGAAATTGTGACAACCTTTATGGCGTTGCTCGAGCTGATGAAGAAGCATTTTGTTCGTGTAGAACAGGAATGCAATTATGGCTCCATCCTGCTCTATAACGACTTGGAAGAGGAAACAACAAATGATTTGGAGGAAACACCGTGACAACAATGAGTCAAATTGAAGCAATTCTTTTCGTTGTTGGTGATGAGGGCATCAGTCTGGAGGAAATCTCCTATCTGCTTGAATTGTCAACAGCGAAATCTTATGAACTGCTAAAGGCGTTGAAAGAACGTTATGAACAGGATAAACAGTCTGCACTAAATATTTTGGAGGTGGGCAATCAGTTTGTCCTTTCTACAAAAAAGAATTTTGCACCGCTGTTGAAAAAATATGCGCAATCACCGATTGCTAATAATCTATCTCAGGCAGCTTTAGAAACACTGTCAATTGTTGCGTATAAGCAACCAATTTCAAGAGTTGAGGTAGATGAAATTCGTGGCGTTCAATCTGCCGGCTCTATTCAGAAATTAGCTGCCAAGCAATTAATTGAAGAAAAAGGGCGCGTAGATGGTCCCGGTCGAGCAATTTTGTATGGAACAACAGACTATTTCATGGATTATTTTGGGCTGAAAGCATTAGATGAGCTGCCTGATATCCATCAAATGGAAGAAGAAATTAATGAAGAACTTCCTTTGGATCTCTTTTTTGATCGTTACAAGGATGAAGAGCTGCCTGCAACCACTGAGGAAAAAACAGAGACCAAGGAGGAAGAATAAATGGAACGATTGCAGAAAATAATCGCTCATGCGGGTGTCGCTTCACGCCGTAAAGCGGAGGAATATATTCAACAAGGAAGAGTTAAAGTAAATGGGAAAGTAACGAAGGAGCTTGGCACAAAGGTTGGCAGCAACGATTTAATTGAAGTGGACAATGTGCCGATTTACCAAGAAGAATATGTCTATTACTTGTTCTACAAGCCTAAAGGGGTTATTTCTTCGGTCTCAGATGACAAGGGGAGAAAGGTTGTAACAGATTTTTTCCCTAGTGTGGTTGAACGGATTTATCCGGTTGGACGTTTGGACTATGACACTTCCGGTATTTTGCTGCTGACAAATGATGGTGACTTCTCCCAAAAGCTGACTCACCCCAGTCACGAAGTGAACAAGGTCTATGTTGCTAAGGTCAAGGGAGTTCCTAAAAAGCATGATTTACAACCACTGAGAAAAGGTGTGCGAGTGAACGGCTATAAAACTGCACCGGCAGAATTTCAGATTCTATCCGTTGATTTGAAAACCGGCACTGGAATTATCGAATTGACTATTCATGAAGGGAAAAATCATCAGGTTAAAAACATGCTTCAGGCAGTGGGCTATCCGGTACAGAAGCTGAAACGGGAACGTTTTGGTAATTTAACTCTTCAAGGGCTGAGACCTGGTGAATATCGCAGTCTTAACAAGAAAGAAATCAGCAGTCTGCTGAACGAGATAAAATCATAGGTTTTAACTAGGAGGTAAAAAAATGACTGTTACGATTAGACTTGAAGAAGAAAAGGACTACAGAAGAGTAGAGGAAATTACTCGGGAAGCCTTTTGGAATTTATATGTACCAGGAGCGACTGAGCATTTTCTGGCGCACACAATTAGAAGCTCGTCAGATTTTATTCCTGAATTAACCTTTGTGCTTGAGTTGGATGGTGAAGTAATCGGCAGTATTATGTATACCAAAGCGAAGGTTATCGACGATGCTGGAAATGAGCATCCGGTCATTTCCTTTGGACCTGTCTGTATTTTACCCAAGTACCATCGGCAGGGATATGGTCGTCTGTTAATTGAGCACTCCATTGAAGAAGCTAAGAAGTTGGGATTCTCAGCGATTATCATTGGAGGCTATCCCTATCATTATCATCCATATGGCTTTGTTGGTACGAAAAAGTATCATATTTCGATGCCGGATGGAAAGTTCTATACTGGGATTATGGCTTTACCTTTATACGAGGGTGCCTTGGAAGGCATAACAGGCAGTATCCATTTTTCACCGGCGATGTATCCGGATGAATCAGGTTTGGAGGCATTTGACCAGACTTTTCCACCAAAGGAAAAGAAGGTTCAAGCCAGTCACTTGGAATTTGAGAAAGCAGCCAGCAAAATAGATACAAACAGTTATGAATGATTTGTCGATAGGTACTGCAAGAAGTACAGCTTTTTACTTTGTCTAGCTTCTCTCAACACTAAGGCGAAACTGCACGTGGTGCTCTTTATCACGAGACATGTTTCGCCTCATTGTTTGGAAGCTGTCCAAGCTTGTTCTGCTTTTCTACTTGTGAAAGTCGTAACTATTGCATTCTGTGGAGAATGATGTATAATTGTGCTTGTAACATAATTTAATAAAGGTTCGTCTTCAGGGGCAGGGTGCAATTCCCGACCGGTGGTTATAGTCCACGACCTACTTTTTAAAGTAGCCGAATTGGTGAAATTCCAATACCGACAGTACAGTCTGGATAAAGAAGATAGGGCTTATTTGAATAGCTTTTTTTCAGATAAGATTACTCTAACTCTATTTTTCCCTGCAGAAAAATAGAGTTTTTTTCTGCAGAAAGAGGTAGATAGTCTTACGGATCTAGGGCTTGTCCGTTATGAAAAATTGTTTGTTTGAATGGTTCGTTTGAAGATGGATCCTTGTCAGGAGGATTTCATAATGAGAAACAGCAGAGTATTAAAAATGGTGGTAGTGGCGATGTTAGCTGCACTTGGTGCAACATTGCAATTTTTCGGTTTTCCATTATTACCGTCAGTGGCCTTTTTGAAGGTCGATTTTAGTGACATTCCAGTAATGGTCAGCATGTTTTTGTTTGGCCCGTTTGCCGGAATTGTAACAGCATTGATTCGTTCTATTTTGCATTTAGTGTTAACAGGTCCATCACCGCAAAATATGGTTGGTGACGCTGCCAGCTTCTTGGCAACGACATTGTTTACATTGCCAATGTTCTACTTCTTCAACAAGGGAACACACAAATTGAGAAATAAGATTGCCGGGATTGCATCAGGTATTTTAGCTATGACCGCGTTTATGAGTATTGCAAACTACTTTGTTATCACTCCGCTCTACTTGAGCTTATACGGAGTAACAGCCCAGTCATTTTTAGGTAGGTCAATGGAAAGCTATATTGCTGTAGGAATCATTCCGTTTAACCTAATTAAAGGTGTAATCATTAGTACGGTATTCATGATTTTCTATACACAGATACTTCCGTGGTTAAATAAAAAACAAACTCGTGTGGGAAACACTCCGAGTAAAATAAACAATAATTGATGAATGAAAAAAAGCCGTCTCTACTAATCATAGTAGGGACGGCTTTTTTTGATTTTAGTTGTCTTCAGGTAGCAGACTGGATCAATGAATCATTGCTTCTGACACTCGGGGCAGTAATAGATTGTACCACCTAGATAACTTTCCTTCACAATATCAGTACCACAGACTTTGCAGCCATTCTTGTAGGTGTTTTTGGATAAAATCGTTTGATAACCGCCAGGCTGACCAAAAATATTTCTTTCAGTATCTCTGCCACCGGCTTCTCTCATTTTTGTCAACGTCTGAATGGTTTGCTGATAAAGCTGCTGCAACTCCGCATTTTCAAGGGAAGCAATCGGTCTTTTTGGATGAAGCCCGGATAAAAAGAAAATATCCTGCATACACCCATTTCCAATGCCGGGAATGCGTTGTTCAGTACCTAAAAAGGCCTTAACGGACATTCGTTTTGGTTTTTCGGGAATCAATGATTGGAAATAGGTGAAATCAAATGCTTCACTATAGGGAACTGGTTTTTCAGCCGCCGCTTGGTAATACATATCTGTCGGGTGTTGATCACCGGGATAGAGTAGCATTGCACCATACATAGCTACTGAGCAGGCTAAATAAGTGCCATCAGTAAAACACAATAAGAGCTGGTGCTTCTTTGGCAGTTCGGTCTCGTTTTCAGCATAGTAAAAGCGAATACCATCTCTAAAAACAAGCCGCAGTTGTTCTTCAAATTCAATCACGATATAGGCTGCTACAGGATAGACTGCGTTAATTTTTTGATTGCTTAGAAAAAAGCCATAATCTGTGTCCTCACTAAAAAAGGCAAATTTATGAGGAGAGCTTTGTTTTTTGATTGAATCAACTGTCTTTCCTTTAAGCAGTGAATGGAGCTGTTCAGAAAAGGCATAGGTTTCCGGTATTTCCAACATTTGTTGTCCTCCCAACTGTTTTACTTCTTTTTTTTAGTGTATCTGATAAAATAGGAAAAGACAATGGTCGGGGAGGTACACATTTGAATTCTATTCAAGTTCTTTAAGAGAAATTGCGTAGCTTATTCTGTCGTGTGCAGCATGGACTGGAATCGTTCTTTCAAACCTGTACCATTTAGTTTTGATTTTGTTTTACCAATGGTGATGAGCTTAATTTTATGGAGGCTTAATTATGATATCAATCAGATATGTGCAAAAGGAAGATGAGGCATTTTGGTTTTCTCTGGACAATCATTTATCAAAGCAAGAGTTTGAAAAGAAAATAAGAGATAGAATGGGCTATGTGTTGTTACAGGAGAGCACACCAATTGGGATTTTGAGGTATAATCTTTTCTGGGATAATACGCCATTTTGTACGATGCTGTTTATTGATGATGCGCACCAACATAAGGGGTATGGTGCAAAGCTAATGGCGTTTTGGGAGGAAGAAATGCTGAGTCTGGGTTATGGCATGCTTATGACATCCACTCAAGCGGATGAAGAAGCACAGCATTTTTATAGAAAGCTTGGCTATCTGGATGCGGGTGGTTTACTGCTCACTATTCCGGGATATGAACAGCCCATGGAGCTGTTTTTCACTAAACGGCTTGGATGAATTAGAAGGGAAATGAAGAGATGAAGCAAATGAAACGATGGCAAAAATTTAGTATTTACATAGGAATAGTAATGATTATAGGGGTTCTTGCTGGTATTTTTTATGTACAGAGAAGTACCTATACCCCGACAGCTGCAGCAATTGAAGCAGCTGAATCTGCAAGTAAAGAGAAGGATGTTTTATTTTTTGAGGGAGAACAGAAGAATCCAACGATTTTATTCTATCAAGGAGCATTTGTTGAGAATACCAGCTACAGTATCTGGGCAGAGCAGGTTGCAGCGGCCGGCTTCAATGTTTATCTGTTAAGGCAGCCATTGAATTTAGCGATTCTTGGGCAGAACAGTGCAGAGAAAATAATAGAGGAAAAGCAATTGACTTCTTATATAATTGGAGGACATTCACTTGGTGGCGTGATTGGCAGTCGCTTTGCTCATGAGCATTTGGGAGATGAACGTTTAAAAGGGGTCTTCTTTTTAGCCAGCTATCCAGATAAGAATGGGGATTTATCAAGCTTTGATGGCAGTGTTCTTTCGATTACAGCAGAAGAAGATCAAGTGCTGAATGAAGAGAAATATCTAGAGGCAAAGGAACACCTTCCTGACTATACACTATTTGAAGAAATAGAGGGAGGAAACCATGCTGGCTTTGGCAGTTATGGAAAGCAAAAAGGCGATGGACAGGCGGAAATTACGGATGAAGAGCAGCAAAGGATTGTTGCTGCTATGATTATTCGTTGGGCTTCCCGCTTAGCGGACTAAGTATTTTCTCTTATTTCTATTGCGCGAACCGGACATTTGCGATAGGCTGTTGTCACAGCAGCGGCATCTTTGTCATCAATTGAGAGGGATACAGTGTCAGGATCATTTAGGAAAAGAACAATTCCATCCTCTGTGTAATCAAATATCTCTGGTGCATATACCTGACAGAGTCCACAGGCGATACATTTTTCCGGAATAATCTTGCATTCCATAACAAGCAGCTCCTATCTTATTTTATTTATGAAAGGTTTATTCTATGAAGACGCTATTCATTTTATCGTTATTCAAGCAGGGTTACAAGATAAAAGTATCCACGCTTTACCATTTACTCAAAGGAAAAAGAACCGTCTCAGTATTGATGAACGGCTTCCTATTTGATAATTTTTCCTATTTTCATTTATTTCCTACTCTAAAAGAAGAATCATTCTATCACTTGCTGCAGGAGTTGACAGATCAGGGCTTTTTGGTTTGGGAAAAAGAGACAATGGAGGCTGAAATTACAGATGCCGGGAGACAGCATTTACTTGAGCAAGAGGCGGTTGTTATTCCGTACATAAACCATTTAGATGGGTATAAATACGCTAAAACTGAAGAGGAAATGTGGCGCATGCTGCAATTTTTGGTACAAGTAGCATCGAATTTATCCTATCAAAACAAACAGTACATTCCTTTGGAGGCTTCGCCTCGCTATCAGGTAAAAATGAAGGCTCTTGTATCCGAAATTAACAAGCAGGCAATTGGTTTGAGCATGCGAAAGGAATGGCAAAGTGTTTTAGAAGTATTATCTGAAGGAGAGGCTGATTTTATTGCTCAGCAATTTTCCGGTTACCAAATAAATGGGAAGGCAGAACAACAGCTTTTGTCAGATGCAGATAGCTTCAAACGAACAATGTATCGAAAGAATACCTATCACCATCTATTTCATTGTATTGAAGCTTTGCCTCAAACGGCTATTCTACAACGAGCGATAAAGGAAGAGCTGGAAAAGAACAAAAATCAAAGCATGCTGCAAACAAAGGAACTATGGCAAAGCGGCTACTCGTTAACGGAAATCGCTCAAATGCGACAGATGAAGCCAAGTACCGTTAACGATCACTTCCTAGAAATGGCAATGAGTGAAGAAGTAGAGATGTTGGAGGATTTTCTGCCGGAAGAAACTAAAATACAGCTTCAACAGCTTCCGCCACCTTGCCAGAGTTGGCGCTATGCTGAATTAAGGCAACAGTTTGAGCTGGACTATTTTTCTTTCCGACTCTATCAAATTGTGCAAATCAAGAAAGAACGTGGGAAATATTATGGAGCTTGAGCAACTATTGCTTCATCATTTTGGCTATCCGTCGTTTCGAGATGGGCAGCGTGAAATTATTGAAGCATTGATAAATAGAGAAGATACGTTGGCTGTACTTCCAACAGGGACAGGAAAGTCACTTACCTACCAATTTATGGGGCAGGTACTGCCGCATACAGTCTTAATTATATCGCCTCTGCTTTCTTTGATGGAGGATCAGGTTAGACAGCTGCAAAAGCATGGAGAACGTAGGGTGGTTGCTTATAACAGCTTTTTGTCCTATGAGGATAAGCAGTATGTTTTGGCACGTTTTCATGAATATAAGTTTATTTTTATTAGTCCTGAGTCTTTGATGAAGGAAGAGGTTCTTGAGCGGTTAATGAAAATGGAGCTGTCTCTTTTCGTCATTGATGAGGCCCATTGTGTTTCGCAGTGGGGAGTGGATTTTAGACCAGAATATGTTAAAATAAAAGACGTGTTAAAAAAATTAGACTTTCCTTTGACATTGGCACTGACTGCAACAGCTTCACTGCATGTGCAGGAGGAAATCAAAGAGTATTTATTCAGAGAGGCACTAACTGTCCGCTCGTTTATCTATTCTGTTAATCGAAAAAATCTTTCATTGATTGTTGAGCAGACAGACGAAAAGGAGCCCTTGCTTTTAGACTATCTGACAAAGCAACGCAGGAAAGGGATTGTATACTGTACTGCAAGGAAGACGACGGAGTATCTGGCAATGACTATTCAGAGTCAAACAGGGATTCGAACGGCATTTTATCATGGAGGACTGACTGCGGGTGAGCGAAGTAAGATACAGCAGCAGTTCATTGGAAATGAAATCGATGTGTTATTTGCGACAAATGCCTTTGGTATGGGCATCGATAAGCCGGATATTCGTTTTGTCATTCATCATGATTGCCCGGCCAGCATGGAAAACTATGTACAGGAAATAGGTCGTGCAGGCAGAGACGGACTTCCGGCAACAGTAATACTATTATATAAAAATGGCGATGAAGCAATTCATCGATTTTTCAGAGATGAAGTCCAAGAGGAGCTGAAGGTGCTTCAGCAGCTGATAGATGGGGGCAGTGAGTTCTCTCCGGAGCTTATTGAGTCAATGAGTGAGATTCAGCAGAAATGGCTTCAAGGCTATCTGAGCGGCTCCTACACATTAGATGTCTTAAAGGAACGATTGCAGAAAAAGCATCGGGAAAAATATTATCAACTCACGCAGATGTTGGAATACATCCACACAAAAGAATGTAGACGCGGGTTCATTATGCAGTATTTTTCTGAAACAGCACAAAGTGAAGAGAATCAGTGCTGCGATAATTGCGGATTAATTATGAAGATAGCAGAAGAAGATGGGCACATAGAAGAAAAATCCAGACAAAATTGGCAGGATATATTAATAAGATTATTTAAAGAAGAAAAATAATCCGCTTTTTATCTCTGCATACACAAGCAAGCTATGTTATAATATCAAACGATACGATTTTAGGAGGAAAGACAGTGAGCAAAAGAAATAACAATAAACCAACTGAGGCGCATGAACCTTGGGAACAATCTATTTATGATACTAAGGATGATGCCGGACACTCAAGAATCGAAAAACGACAGTACAAAAAAGGAAATACAGTCTTTTTGACGATCTTGGTTTTCTTATTATTAATGATCATTGCCTTACCTATAGGAACTTTTTGGTGGGTAGCAAGAGATAAGCCAAGCGAAAACAAAGGTGGTACAGCAACAACAACATCATCAATCGCAGCTTCTTCTACACAGGAAAGCTCAGCTCCGACTTCATCTACACCACAGGAATCGTCTGCAGCAGACCCAAATGCAACTCCTGAAGAATCAGTAGAGGATCCAAATGCAACACCGGAAGCGGAGACGGATGCTGTATACGCGGAAGTCCAAGCTGGTGAAGGATTTAGACAGGTTGCCGAACGATATGGTGTGACCGTAGAACAGATTCTAGAATTGAATGGATTAACAGCAGATGCTGTTCTGCATCCGGGAGATTCATTGCGAGTACAATAAGAAGTATAAAAACAATGCAGGACTGGGATAGCTACATTATCTCAGTCCTTACTATTGGATACAGGGGCTTTTTCATCGGTATTGACCTTTTGGGGGAAGAAGGCTGATGGAAGCCGCAGATAAATAAAAGCAGCGCAGTCTACTAACTTGGATACTGAGAGTGCTGCATATTTTAGATGAACAGTCAACGAATGGCGTTATGAACTGTTCAGCTTTTTTGGAGAGTGGAGAGAATGATGAAAAAGATAAGTATTGCTATTGATGGTCCGGCATCTTCCGGAAAAAGTACAGTTGCTAAAATATTAGCAGAAAAAATGAATTATATTTATTGTGATACCGGTGCGATGTATCGGGCAGTCACCTATTTAGCTATCAGCTCTAAAACGAATTTGGAAGATGGACCTGCTCTTTGTGCGCTACTTTCAAAACATTCGATTTCTTTTAAGCAGCAAAGTGACGGTCAGTTAGTATTTGTTGATGAGGAAGATGTGACAGAAGCGATTCGTCAACAGGATGTCACAAACTCTGTGTCTATTGTCGCTGCTCACGGCGAGGTCCGTGAGAAATTGGTAGAGCTGCAGCAGACCATTGGTAAAAAGGGCGGCATTGTTATGGATGGCCGTGATATCGGAACAACTGTCTTACCTGATGCTGAAGTAAAAATATTTTTAGTAGCCAGTGTGGAAGAACGTGCAGAAAGACGCTACAAAGAGAATATCTCTAAAGGAATTGAAACAGACTTTGAAACACTGAAAAAAGAAATTGAACGAAGAGACCGTATTGACTCAACGCGTGAAGTATCGCCTCTTGTTCAAGCTGAGGATGCTGTTCGAATCGATACAACAGGGATGTCAATTTCTGAAGTTGTTGAGGCAATTGAAGCAGTGATTTCAGAAAAATTAGGTTTAGATTAAATAAAATATGATATTTTAAGAGAAATCGCTTTATTTTTTGCTCGAAATCCCTTAATATTAAAGAAACAAGTCATTATTAACGAATTTTTGTTGGTGTATAGGAGGATAAGTGTTCATGACAGAAGAGAAGCAAGTAGAAAACAGCAATGTAACAATGGAAGATGCGTTGAACAGCTTTCAAGAAGTGAATGTTGGCGACATCGTTAAGGGCGAGGTTTTAGCAATCGAAGACAAGCAGGTTATTGTCGGGATTGAAGGTGCCGGTGTTGAGGGTGTTGTGCCAGCAAAAGAATTATCTACTTCACAGGTTGAAGACATCAATGATTTTGTGAAATTACATGATGTTCTGGATCTGGTAGTAATCACATCAATCGGTAAGGACAAGGAAAATGGTAGCTATCTGTTGTCTAAACGCCGCTTAGATGCGAAAAAAGTTTGGGAAGATATTGAGAAAGATTTCCAAGCTGGAAAAATCATCGAAGCCCCAGTTACAAATGTTGTAAAAGGCGGCTTAGTTGTTGATGTTGGTGTACGCGGCTTTGTTCCTGCATCAATGGTCGAAGACCATTTTGTTGATGATTTCTCTGAGTATAAAGGGAAAACAATGACATTTAAGATTATTGAGATTGAACCTTCTGAAAATCGTTTGATTTTATCTCATAAAGCAGTTGTTGAAGCCGAGAAAGAAGAGCATAAGAAAGAAATCCTTGCTGATCTTCACGATGGAGATGTTGTTGAAGGAAAAGTAGCAAGATTGACTGACTTTGGTGCTTTTGTTGACTTGGGCGGTATTGATGGCTTGGTGCACGTTTCTGAGATTGCACACCAGCATGTTGAGAAGCCTGGTGATGTATTGAATGTTGGCGATGAAGTGAAGGTTAAAATCTTGTCAATCAATCCTGATGAAGAGCGTATTTCTCTTTCTATCAAGGAAACATTGCCTGGACCTTGGTCAGATATCGCTGAAAAAGCTCCTGCCGGTGCAGTTCTTGATGGAACGGTGAAACGTCTGACAAGCTTCGGTGCTTTTGTGGAAGTTTTTCCTGGGGTAGAAGGTCTGGTGCACATTTCGCAAATTTCTCATAAGCATATTGCTACACCGCATGAAGTGCTTCATGAGGGAGATGAAATTAAAGTGAAGGTATTGGAAGTCAATGAGGGAGAACACCGCATTGCTTTAAGTATCAAAGCTTTGGAAGCGAAGCCGGAAGTTCAGGAACAACCGAAAGAAGAAACTGAAACATATGAAATGCCGGAAGAAAGCACAGGTTTCACAATGGGCGACATTCTTGGCGACCAATTAAAAGGTCAAGGATCTGACGAATAAAAAGTAAGAGTCAGGACAGAACTTGTTTCTGTCCTGACGTTTTTTTTAAATAAAGAAGCAGCTGAGACGTGTTATTGTCTAACTGCTTCTTTATTTTTATTTTGTCACCTATTTATTCATGTTGTTTTTATATTACAAATCATTGTATGAAGCTTCTTGATAAAATGTTAAAATGGAGCCATCGACTGTAATTAACTGAGCGTATAAATTGCCGTTTTCGGCCTGTTGAATGGTGATCGTTTCTTCAGTAACCTTGTTAACTGAATCAACAAGCTTTTTCAGTTTTGTTGTTGGGATGATAGAGACGATTTCCTGACGAGGCTCTCCTTGAAGAATATGAACCTTAGCTTTTGGCTGAATGTCACCAATAGTTGAGAAATGTTGATATGGAACAGTGTAAGCTATTGCATATGTAATTGTCTGTGCATCGTCTTCCAGTTCAATTTTTGTTAGCCATCCTAAAACAGTGTTGAACCATGACAATGTTTTTCTGATATCCTTAGAATAATAGACACACTCCATGCCTAGGGGTAACGGACCGTTAGGAATGGATGGATTATCGAATTCCGAGTAGATCATAGTGAGCCTCCTTTTTCTTTTATTCTATCAGTAATTATAAGGAATAATCGAATGATTTTCAAATAAGGAGAAAATATTTCCTTTTTTTAGAAAAGTCGTAGGGATGCAGACTATTCAATACTTCTATAAAAAAATAATTGTGAAATGTCAAAATAGTAAAATTTATTTTTGAAAGTTGGTAAATAAAATGATTTATGAAACAATGTTGAATAAAAACGAACGGGAAAAAATAGAGGTTTATGCGTTGCTTACCTCTTTACCGGAAGGTGTTTATAGTAAGAATGGACTTGTAGCAGAGTTTTCTTTCTCATACAATCGCTTGGGCGCAATTTTAGATGACATTCATCAAGATATTGAAGAGCTGACACAAAAAAAACTTAGTATTTTATTTGATGGAAAAGTAGTGATTTCCTCAAAATGGATTTTCTTAGATTATTATGTGACATACATCCTAAAGAATAGTATCAGCTACAAATTTCTAATTGCCTTGTTATCGGAGGAAGAAGAAAGCATTGAAGCTTTTTGTGAAACACATAATGTGAGTGAGTCTTACACCAGACGGAATACAAAAGGACTGGTTTCTTACTTGGATCGATTTGATATTCATGTGATTATTTCTTCCGTTAGAATTATCGGAGATGAACGCTTGATTCGAATTATAATGACCTATCTTATCTGGAATTGCAGCTTTGGCGATGAGTTCAGAGAAGAATTTTGCACCATTGAGGAAATTGGTCAGGCCTTCGATCCAATCCTGCTGCTTCCTCCGAAAACGTCTGATTCTTACCGATATAGTGACAAACTAAGGCAGCTTCATGGTGAGATTATGTACAGGCGATTAGCAAAAGGGCATACGGTTGAGGATAAAAAAGAGTATGACATTTTGATAGCAGGGAACTATACAGGGAACTTCCAACCTTTACAAAAGCTGTTTGATTTATCAGAAGAAACAGCTGAAAAAGAAGCACGTTTTTTAGCATTCCTAGCCTTTTATGGGCCGACCTATTCATTTGAAGATGACCCGCTTTTTGATGTATCCAGAGATGAGCTGAAGCATCGTTCCAGCGACATGTATCAGTTTTTTACTGAGTTCAATAAAAAAGTTCTTCATCCGTTACTTGAGAATTATCCGAATCCGGGTAGAATCACCTTACTTGAAGCAAACCTTGTCAATATTCTTTTCAACTACATGATCTTCAGACAAAGAATTCCTTTTTTTAGTCTGGTGCAACGTGAAGTTATTGAAGGGGATGAAGTTATTTTCCCTATTATTTATAGTAGGGTATATGGATTTATTGAAAGTTATCCCTTTAGCAGCAACTGGCAAGATGGCTGCCTGAATGACATGAGCTTGATTATGTCACAGTTGATTTTACCAACGCTGAAGGAGCATCAAAAGAGTATTAAGCTGAACGTGGCTATCCTTTCAGAGGATAACTATGTCTATATCAATAATGTGAAAAGCATGCTTGCTGATTTTACTTTTGTAGAGCTGATTCCTTATACTTTAGATAATCGCAAGAAGATTGATTTACTAGTCTATCCCTCTAAGCTTTTCCATATGAAGGACGAAGAGATTCAAACACTGACTCTGTCATTGACTTCGCTGAAGGATGACTTTTTCGGTGTTTACAATACAATGAAAACAGTTTATGAAGAAAAGCTGCAAAGATATTTTCTTGAGATATTGGAGGAACAAGCATGATACAGTTAAGAAGAAGTACGCATACTGATAACGCCCAATTAGCTCGACTGAGGCGGAGGTTTTTTGAAGAAAATCATATGTTCACCGAAGAAGAGCAAAGATTATTTGAAGAACAAACAAGAGCATTCCTGGCTGAGCATTTGGATGATACCTTAATCAGTTGGCATGCAGAAAAAGACAATCAGCTGGTTGCAGTTGCCTTTCTTGAAATTGCAGAGCGTTTGCCTCATCCTGAGCGTAAACATGGACGAACAGGCACCATCCTTAACGTTTATACAGAACAAGAATATCGAAACCAAGGAATTGCAGGGAAATTGGTTCAGCAGTTGCTTGATGAAGCTGTAAAACTTCAGCTTGATAAGGTCGAATTACTGGCTACAGCTTTAGGATATCCGGTATATAAAAAACTGGGTTTCTCTGAATTTTCACTTTCGGATAAGAGTATGGTGAAAAAGCTGGGATAATGTTTGGTTTTCCTTGAGTTTTTCTTGCATATTCACTGAATTATGAGGTAAACTAAACAAGATTGAAAACTGTCAAGGAGGTAGTTTTAGAATGGCAAATCCAACAATAGCAATTGTCGGTCGTCCAAATGTTGGGAAATCGACAATTTTTAACCGTATTGCCGGCGAGCGTATTTCAATCGTAGAAGATACGCCAGGTGTTACAAGAGATAGAATATATGCAAAAGGGGAATGGCTGGGTCGAGAATTCAGTATTATTGATACTGGTGGGATTGATTTGGGCGATGAACCTTTTATGGATCAAATTAAGCATCAAGCGGAAATTGCGATTGATGAAGCAGATGTGATTATTTTGGTAGCCAGTGGACGTGAAGGCGTCACAGATGCAGATGAAATGGTAGCTAGAATTTTATACCGCAGTAAGAAACCGGTAATCTTAGCAGTGAATAAGGTAGATAATCCGGAAATGCGCGCAGATATCTATGAGTTCTATTCCTTAGGTTTAGGTGAACCATTCCCGATTTCAGGAAGTCATGGTTTGGGTATTGGTGATGTATTGGATGAAGCGGTTAAGCATTTTTCTACAGAGGTAGAAGAGGAAGAAGAAGGACTGATTAAGTTCAGTTTGATTGGTCGTCCAAATGTTGGCAAGTCCTCTTTAATCAATGCAATATTAGGCGAAGATCGCGTAATTGTTTCAGAGGTAGAGGGAACGACTAGAGATGCCGTTGATACGTATTTTGAATCAGCCGATGGACAGAAGTTCTTGATGATTGATACAGCGGGAATGCGTAAACGTGGGAAAGTCTATGAAACTACGGAAAAATACAGCGTAATGCGTGCCATGCGTGCGATTGAGCGTTCTGATATTGTTTTGATGGTTCTGAATGCGGAAGAAGGAATCAGAGAGCAGGACAAAAAGGTAGCAGGCTTTGCCCATGAAGCAGGTCGTGGTGTGATTATTGTCGTTAATAAATGGGACACAATCAAAAAGGAAACAAATACGATGCGTGAGTTTGAACAAGAGATTCGTGATGAGTTTCGTTATTTGGATTATGCGCCGATTGTCTTTGTTTCAGCGCTGACCAAGCAACGCTTGAACAAACTTCCGGAGATGATTGAAACAGTTAGTATGAATCAAAATCTGCGTATCCCTTCAGCGGTACTAAATGATGTGATTATGGATGCTGTGGCCATCAACCCTACACCGACGGATAAGGGCAGACGATTGAAGATTTTCTATGCAACACAGGTAGCCGTTAAGCCGCCAACCTTTGTCATTTTTGTGAATGAAGAAGAACTAATGCACTTTTCTTATTCCCGCTTTTTAGAAAATCAAGTTCGGAATGCTTTTACGTTTGAAGGAACACCAATCAAAATTATCCCTAGAAGACGAAAATAGTGCATTCTACCACACTTTTGGTAAATGTTCAAACATATTAAGAGAAAACACACTTTTAAGAAAAAATCTGCTTAAAACGTGTTAAAAACCTTGCTATTACTAGCTTCCTATGATATCTTTGTTAAAGAATATTGATCCAATTCAATATTTATATTTTATCCTTTGGACCACTCAGAGATAAAATACATTTGATGTCTATTTTAGGCATCCTATCCTTATGGAGGAGGTGAAATAATCCATGGCAAACAAAGCGGAATTAATCGAAAGCGTTGCATCTTCAACTGGTTTAACTAAAAAAGACGCAACTGCAGCGGTAGATGCTGTATTTTCAACAATCCAAGAAACACTTGCTAAAGGTGAAAAAGTTCAATTAATCGGTTTTGGTAACTTTGAAGTCCGTGAGCGTGCTGCACGTAAAGGACGTAACCCACAAACTGGTAAAGAAATCCAAATCGCTGCAAGTAAAGTACCTGCGTTCAAACCAGGTAAAGCGTTGAAAGATGCTGTTAAATAGGACAGTTATGGGAACCCTTGATTTTCAAGGGTTCTTTTTTGTTTCTATGAATAGTTATGGTGATAGAAGTTTATATTACGAAAAAGTACATAGATTTTATTCTGACTGATAAAATGGAAGAAGGAAGCTGGATGTCACGTTTTTACATATGTAATTTCAGTAATGAATAAAAGAAAGCTTATGTAGCTTCACATTGTAAAGGAGGGGATTATTTGCTGCAGAATGAGGATGTAGAAGCAGAATTTCGTTTTTTGACAACAGAGGAAGGTGGTCGAAAAACTCCCACGAAGAGTGGTTATCGACCGGATCATTTAATAAAACCGGATTATCTAACCTGTGGTCGCCATACGTACTACGAAAAGGAGTGGGTAGCCTTAGGGGAAACCGTTTTGGGAACAATAAAATTTATTGATCCGCCATCTTATAGACATTCTTTGGAGGTAGGGCAACGAATTTCTTTTCAAGAAGGCGCAAGAATAGTTGGCTATGCAAAAATCATCCAAATTTTTAATGAAGACCTGAAGCGATAGGATAGATGAGAATACGTATACAGAAAAGTTTATTAACGGTGAACATGCAACCAACAAAAAATGTATAGAGAAAAATGGAACAGCTTGAAGCGGAGAATGGTCTAAAGAAAATTCAAAAAGCTGTTTCAATAAAAGAGAAACAGTTTCAATGATTCTTATGAAGCTGTTATTGGGGAGTCAGGAATCATTAGGCGATGTGAATTGTACTCGCTAATTATTAAAACAAGGTAATTAAGCTGGTAATCAGAAGGGTCAGTCCCAGTATCAAGGTTAGCGTGAAACCAAACACATTATGCATGTTCAGACTGTTTCCGTTTCCTTGATATTTAGGAATTAGAAATCTGGGATCAGAAAAATATTTCCCTTTTTCCTTTTTTGAACGCAGAATGCCCGGTAATGCAAAGAGCGGATAGGCAAGTAATAATAACGCTAGAAATAGATTAAGCTGGATAGTCATTTAACACACCTCATTTATGATCTTTTTGTTTGGGGGATTCCCTAGAACCAGTATTTATGCATGGCAGCAAGAAACGCCTCCGAAATCCTAAGCTCTTCAATATCAGGTATAACAGAATCAATCGAGCAATAAGGACAAATCGCTGTTTTGCTCTGGAATTCATCTAGCCAGAACGTTATTTCAGCAGGTGAAAATATTTTTAAACAATAGAAGCAGCCGCATTTATCTGTTGTATCAAGAGACGGTTTATTTCTAGTGCAGTAATGATGGGCTTCTTTAAGTATTTCTTCAGAATAGATAATAAGTAACCTCCTTTCTATTTCGTATTAATGGTACCATAGAGAGTGTAGGAAGACTATAGTTGATAGAAAACGAGCGCAGGCTGAAGAAAATAGGTCATCTTATTTGGTGTCCTAAAACGAGGAGGAAAATGGAATGAAGAAGGACGATGGCAGTTCTTTGGCGATAGGTATTTCATTGGGTCTGATATTTGGCCTATTGCTTGATAATTTGGCAATCGGTTTGGCAATTGGCACTGCTTTAGGTGTTACGGGCGTGTTTGCCGGTAAAGGCGAAAAGAAAGAATAATAGAGAGGTTTTCAAAAGACTGTAGCTAAGGTATCAGTTCGGTTTTGGTCTCACTAAAAGTCTGAGAATTATTCAACTGTATCGCTTCAAAGAAAGAAATCACTTGATAAAAGCAATGAGGATCTGTTTGTCACAGCACATCATTGCTTTTTGTCGTCTATTTATCAGAGAATATCACTAGTTGTTGCAAATCGACGTGTTTGCGGATGAGACTCAAGCTAACCCTCCAACGACTCAAAGGTCTGAGTATTTCAATAGATATCATATGTACTTTATTTTGTCACTTCGAATGATAAATTCGTTTTTAGTAAGAGAACTATGTCTGGTTTGATAAATCAGGGAGAATTATTATCAGATTTGAAGAAAAATAGCAGACTGGGGCTGTCAGGAAAGCAAAAAAATAAAATCTGGTAAGATTACCAAATTTTTACGACTTTGCCAAATATATTTTTTCGCTTAACCCATCCATTTACGAATCCATGGTTATTTGAAATTTGATACTCTACCTGATTGTTTCTTGTACGTATCGCAGAGATAAGGTGAGTATAGTAGTTTCCTTTGACTTTACAAAAAACAATGTCCTTTACAGTTAATTCAGAGTCATCTGTGATTGGCTCTAAGCTAACTGGCTGGTTGGATTTCAGTAGCGGCAGCATCGAGTTTCCTGCTTCTTTGTACTTCTCAACAAATCTTCCTTGTTGAAGAAGAGAAGCAATAAAGCTTGCTTTAGACATGTTCAGCCTCCTTTCTCTATTTAGAATAGCATAGGTTATTTTATGATTCAATAGTGGTGTGATATTTGAAGGTTATAAAAGGAAGCTGTTGGCAGCACAATTAATGAGGTGTTGCAACAATTGAACATGAGCGCTTAAAAAAAATGAGAAAAATTGCAGAAGTTTGTGACCTTTTTGAAATCTATTCGTATATAGTGTAAAGGGAGGCTTGAAATGAATGAAAAAGAGAAATTTGGGTTGGTATTTGAGCAGTATTATGAAGAGCTTTTCCGTTATGCTGTTTATCTGACAAAAAATCGGGAACAGGCGGATGATTTGGTTGGAAATGCAGTCTATAAATTTTTGCTGAACATTGAAAAAATTTCAGAAGAGCAGCAAAAGTTTTGGTTGTTGCGTGTCATTCGTAATGATTTTATTGACTCTGAACGAAAACGCAAGCGGTGGAAAACGGATGTGTTCCATCGAATAAAAGAAACTCTATGGAACCAAGAAGACACGGAGCAAGAGCTAATCAATCAGGAAAGTAAGGAAAGACTGGCATCACTGATTGCAGCATTGGCTTCTCCTTATAAAGAAGTGATTTTCCATTATTATTACTCAGAGATGTCTGTAAAAGAAATTGCTCATTATTTTGGAATGAACAATAATCAAGTAAAAACAATTCTGTATCGTGGAAGAAAGAAACTAAAGGAGGTATTGCTCAATGAAGGATTCAGAAGACTTTAAACAGTTGTTGGAGAGATACAAATGGGGGCAGGTAAATGACGAGGAAAAGGCGTATGTAGAAAGGGAACTTGAAAAAGCAGAAGCTCTTCAAGAATACTTGTTTGATTCTGAAGAGCTTCCCTCTCTTAATAATACGCCGGATTTTGAAGGAAGCTCAACTGTCACAGTTAGAAACATTGTTCGCAGGAAGTGGTTGAAGCATGGTTTTATTACCGGATTCATCCTCCTAATTATCTTGATTGGAGGCTGGAGCTTAGGGCGACCTCTGCTTAATAAGCTGTATTTTGATCCAACAGCAGGGCGAACGGCAGAAACTTACAGTGACTATGAGCTATATCAAAAGATTGATAATGCCGTGTTAATTACGGGAGATACTTTGGAAGATATTCAGATTGAACAAACAGGCATTGGGTCGTATCTATTAAGATATAATTACTATGATGTACTGAAAAATGAAGCAAAGGTTCAGGCCGTTGTTTTAAAGCGCGGACAAGTTGAGAGACAAGCGACTTCCGGAGTAGTGGAAGCCCCGTTATATTCTTATAGGACCTATTCTACTAGAGAAATGTTTGGAGCACAGCCTAATCAGGAATTGGAGGACTTGAAAGAAAAGGTTAGTAAATTGCCTGAAACAGCAATTATGAAGGTAAATCTACATTTCGATAGTTATAGTCAAACAAGCTTAGCAGATATCAAGAGCTTAGTGTTGGACCACAAGCTTCAGCGTTTGCTTACCGTTGGCGTTGCTTCATCAGAATATGATATAGCAGGAATGTCTACATTTGGTATTCGCTTTAATAATAGCTATAGAGGCTATGGTGATGGGCGTTCGTGGATGAATATGGCACAGATAAGAGCAATAAATAAGGAATATCCCCACCTGATTCAAAATGGGGCAGTTATGATTAATTCAGATCCTGAAATGCTGGAGCAATATTATCTCTCTATGTTGAACTATTTATTGGATAATGAAGAGCTTGGCGAAAAGATTGAACAGGTCTTTAATCCAACAGTTTACGCCGCTCAATCAATGGAATCGGATGATGTCTCTGTTATTGGCGAACTGAAAACACACAATCAGTCTTTAGCTGAGGCAAAAGACTATGTAAAAGAGAATGGAGTAATTATTACTCAAGCGACACTACTCGTTTCCCCAAAAGAGTTCACAGCTTTACTAGCCGATGAACGCGTTCCGATGGTGGGTGTAATAGGAGCTGAATGGATGGACAGCCGTAGTTGGCAGTGAGTATAAAAAGAGGAGCACTGGTTATCCGAGTGCTCCTCTTTTCTGATAGAATGATTAGCTGCTATATCCGTTAACGCGTAAAACTATCAAATCATTCGTGTATTTTCTATAAAAATAGTAAAATAAACAATAAGAAAATATTTTAAGTTTTCTTAACTTTACAAAAAGATTTATTTATATTTTATTTAGTTATTTTTATATAATTGGCAGCTAGAGGAACGACAAACGATTTAAATTTGAGTAGTTGCTTTTTTCTGATTTTCCTTTATAGTTGAAAGTCCCTATATAAATAAAGGATTTTTGGGGAATATGAAAGCAGGAGATGGATAGGCTTCTTGATTTTACAGAGAATGGATATATACAGACATTTTTCAGGACATTGCAATGTCTGCTGTAAAGAAAAAATGGTAAAATATATCAAGGAGGTGTCGCATGGAATTTGTTTATGAGAAAGACGATCATCACAGCCAAGTTGTTTATGGAGAGACAGTCGCTTCTCTTTTGAAAAATGAAGCATTGGGAGAGAGACATATCCTTTTGATTGCGAATCAAAGATATTATGATTTGTTTTCTGATAAACTGATTCAGCTGTTCAACGAACGGCAGGATTTAGACTGGTATATTTGCAAGAATGACAGTCACTGCAACAATTTTTCAGAGCTGGAAGCACTATTGTCATTTATCGCCAGTTTTCCTGAAAAAAAAGATTACCTGCTGGTTGGTTTGGGAAATGAAGGCGTGATGAATCTCTCCGCTTTTGTGGCTCATACGACAGTTCTGACAACTGAATTATGGCTGATGCCTCTTTCCTTACAATCGTTGAGTGAGTCATTAACAGGCAAAGGATTCATTGAGTTAAGACATAAAGAAGCGCTGGCTGTGTCTTCATTGGCTCAACGGATTGTCTACGATCAAACTATGATTAAAAAAGAAGGGGATCGTCAGCTGATTGATTTTCTAATTTTTGTGGAATGCGCATTGGTTTGCAGCCACGAATTTTTACGAGAGCTTTATAAGAATTTTAATGATCGAAGCCGTTTGGAGCAGCAGTCTTTCAACGGTTTGATAGGATCATTACTTAACTTTTATCAACAGGATGAAGAGCTGGTACGCGGTTTTGGCCATTTGTTCGAACAAGCCTTTTATACAGTTGACGGTGGACATCTGCTGTCAGTTTATATGAAACGTTTGCTTGGCAGTTTGCTTCAGCTGCTTTGGTCACAACAAAAAACAGGATTTTCCTTTCACATCAAGAATTTTTTGATTTGGCTGATTCGCTTGGGCTATCCCATTGAATTTCCGGATCAAATCTTTGTAAGTGATTATGTCCAGGAGCTGTTGAACTGTGCAGAGGAATATGGTGAAGCGTTGGTTTTACAAGATATTGGTGTTCCCGGCGGAAAAGAATATTTTGATGCAGAGGAACTGCTTCAGACGATAGACGAGTATAAAAAAATGATAGAAAACATAAAAAGAGGAACGTGAAGAGATGACCTATAGTGAAAAGATGCTTCAAGCATTACACAGTGAGAATTTAGCAGATGCACAATTATTACTACAGGAGGCACTGCGAAGCGATGATGGCGATACGCTGGCTGACCTGGGAGAGGAGCTGCTTTCGATTGGTTTCTTGGAGGAAGCCGAGCAAATCTTTCAAAAGCTTGTTATTGACTACCCAGATGCTGATGGGTTGAATTTGCCGTTGGCGGAGATAGCCATCGAAAATGATCAGTTTGATGAGGCGCTTGACTACTTGGGGCTGGTATCCAAAGATAGTCCCAGCTATGTTCAAAGTTTGCTGGTGTTGGCTGATTTGTATCAGGTTATGGGCATTCCTGAAGTTAGTGAAGCAAAGCTGAAGGAAGCGGAGCAGCTATTGCCTGATGAGCCGCTGATTATCTTTGCCCGCGGGGAGCTGTATTTTGTGAACGGTCAGTTTGCAGAAGCAGTTGAGCAATATACACGTCTAATAGAAGAACATGAAACGAAAGAGGTTTCAGGTATATCAATCAATGAGCGCTTGGGTACAAGCTATAGTATGATGGGGCATTTTGAAGAAGCTGTTCCATTTTTAGAAAATAGTTTGAAAGAAGAACAGACAGATGATCGCTTATTCCAACTGGCGTTCACTTATATTCAAATGCATGAGAATCAAAAGGCGATTATTCTTTTCCAACAGTTGAGAGCGTTAAATCCCCAGTATCAGTCGCTGTATCTATACTTGGGCGAAGCGTTACAGGAAGAGGAACTGCTTGAAGAAGCACAAACGGTACTGGAAGAAGGAATTAAAGAAAATCCGTTTCAAGTGGACCTTTATCAGTTGGCTTCAGAAAATGCTTACCGACTACATGATGCGGAGAAAGCAGAAAAGCTGTTGAAAGAGGCTGTTGCCCTTGGTGAGAAAGTAGACGAAAGCTTATTGACGCTAAGTAATTTATACCGAACAGAAGAACGATTTGATGATGTTGTTGAGATACTGTCAGGAATGGAAGAAACGGGACATCCTTATGCAGAGTGGAATTTAGCGAATGCGTATAATGAACTGGAAGAGTTTGAACAAGCGAAGCTGCATTATAAGCAAGCCTATCAAGAGCTTGCTCATGAACCGGACTTTTTGAAGGAATATGGTATTTTTCTGAGAGAAGAGGGGCAGTTGAAAGAAGCAAAAGAGATACTGCAGCATTATCTGACCCATGAACCGGGAGACAATGAAGCGGCATCCTTACTTGATGATTTAGAGGAAGGCTAGGTGATTGTATGGACATCAATGTTGCGGATAAGAAAAATTTTCTTGTTTGGCTGGTCAACAATGTTTCCTTTAGCAAACGAGAAATCATTTGGATTTTGAACTACTTAATCAATCATGAGGTTATTTTGAATAATGTTGCTTTTGTTGAACATGCAGAAAAAACAGACCGCGGCATTCAAATTGCATCTTCTGAAATCGAAGATGAGCCTATTATTTTATTTATCAAAGGAAAGATGTTTACAGATACTGACCAGATTTTTCATGAAATTCGGATGAACTGGAAGGATACACTCTATTTAGAATGTGCCTTCGGCGATGCATTCCAGAATCCGGATTATCTTTCCATCTTGGAGGACAATCCCTTTGCCCCTTGGAAGGATGATGTGAGTGAGGAGACGGTTCAAGAAATAGAAGCCTATTTTGAACGTGAAGAACAGTTGGCGCGAATGAATCTGTTGCGCAATCAAATTGATCAGTCACTGGAGGATGGTGACTACGAAGCCTTTCTGGAGCTGTCCGATGAACTGAATCGGATGAAAACACAGGCCTGAGATTGGGCGTGTCTGAAAAAAATAGACCGGCCTAGGAAAATTTTTCCTAAGTCGGTCCATTTTCTATTTTAAGTGATTGCTCGGTTCTTTTTAAACAATTTTTTAGATGGCTTAGCATAAGTGAAGCCTTCTCCAATTGCTTCGTGAACATTGATAACTGAAAGAAAAGCAGTTGGATCAAGCTCATGAACAATTCGCTTTACTTCTATAATTTCACTGGGACTGACAACAACATATAGAATTTTTTTATCAACCTGTGAATAGCCGCCTTGTCCGGGCAGATAAGTAACACCGCGTTCTAATAGCAGCATGACCACTTCACCAATATCCTCAGAATGGTTGGAGATAACCAGTATTCCCTTTGCAGAGTAAGCCCCATCTAAAACAGAGTCTACAATTTTGCTGAAAACAAAGGAGACAATCAGCGTATACATCATTCGTTTTACATCCAGATAAGTCAGAGACAATGTCAAAACGAAAATATCGAATAGGAATAAAGAACGTCCCATGCTGACGCCGAATTTCTTTTCTAGTATGCGGGCAATGACATCGCTGCCGCCTGTTGTTCCTCCGACTCGGTAAATCAGCCCACTGCCGATTCCGCCAGCTAGACCAGCTAATAAAGAAGCAATCAAGAGGTCATGGTCTAAATTAATTGCTACAGGTATTCGTTGAAAAATCCAAAGAAAGCTGGAAAGCGAGACTGTTCCAAGGATTGTGTAATAAAATGCATGTTTTCCTAAAATTTTTCCGCCAATTAAAATCAGTGGAATATTAATGAGTAAGGTTGAGTAGGCAGGGTTGATTTTGAATAATGCAAGAAGGATTAATGTAATCCCAGTCACACCGCCTTCGGCCAAATCATTGGCAATATTAATGTTTACAAGTCCGAATGCATAGAGGGCAGTGCCAATTAAAATAATAATAATATCTTTGATATAAACGTTCTTTTCTTCCATACAAACGCCTCCTTTTCCTTCACCACTTTATCACTCTCTCTAAAAAACAACAAGAAGAATCTTTTCAATAGAAAAAGTTTTTGTTAAGATGTGAAGGAAGGAAGGTTGAGCATAATGGATAAATCAGAATCGTTAAAGGAAATGCAGGCAGAGGTAGATGCCTATATCAAACAGTTTAAAGCCGGCTACTTTTCTCCATTAAGCCAAATGGCACGGTTAACAGAAGAGGTTGGAGAATTAGCCCGGGAAATCAATCATTATTATGGAGAAAAGCCGAAAAAAGCGGATGAACAGCCGAAAACGGTTGAAGAGGAGTTGGGAGATGTCCTCTTTGTTACGTTGATTATGGCTAACTCATTGTCGATTGATTTGACAGAGGTTTTTAATAGAAATATGAAGAAATTTAACCAACGGGATAACTATCGTTTTGAACGAAAGGATGGAAAAACACATGATTAAAATAGCGATTGCGGGATTTAAAGGTAAAATGGGCAGTACAGCAGTAAATATGGTTCTTGAGCACCCTGAACTGGAGCTTGTCAGTGTTTTAGACCCATTTTCAGAAGAAGCGAGTCTAAAGGATGTCTCTGGGTATGAAGCAGATATCCCTGTATTTAAAACGAAAGAGGCTCTGTTGATAAGTGAACCAGATGTCTGGATTGATTTCACAATTCCTGCTGTTGCTTATGAAAATACGAGCTTTGCTATTGAAAATAAAATTTCTCCGGTTGTCGGTACTACTGGTTTTACAGAGGAACAACTGACTCACTTGAAAAAACGCTCAGCAGAGCTGAAGGTTGGTGGGTTGATTGCGCCAAACTTTGCTGTCGGCGCAGTTTTGATGATGCAGTTTGCTAAAAAAGCTGCAGCCTATTTTCCGGATGTGGAAATCATTGAGCTGCACCATGACAATAAGCTGGATGCCCCTAGCGGAACGGCATTGAAAACCGCTGAAATGATGGCGGAGGTCAGGAAACCAAAGAGACAAGGTCATGCGGAGGAAGAAGAATTAATCGCCGGAGCTCGTGGTGCAGATTATGATGGCATGAAGATTCATAGTGTCAGACTCCCAGGGTTAATTGCTCATCAGCAGGTGCAGTTTGGCGGAACGGGTGAAGGCTTGACGATTCGTCATGATTCTTATGATCGAAGCTCATTTATGACGGGTGTAGCTCTAGGCTGTCAAAAAGTTGTTGCACTTGATGAACTGGTCTATGGATTGGAAAATCTATTATGAGGCTGGAGAAAATACCTGATGTTTTTGTCAGAGCATCAGCGGTCATTGAGGAAATTGAGAAGCATGGATTTGAGGCATACTTTGTAGGCGGTAGTGTACGCGATACTTTGCTGGGAAAAAAAAGTCATGATGTTGATATAGCGACGAGTGCATACCCTGAGGAAATCAAGCAAATATTCAAACGTACCGTCGATGTCGGGATTGACCACGGAACCGTTTTGGTACTTTATGAAGAGGAGCAGTACGAAATCACAACATTCCGAACAGAATCGACGTATCAAGATTATCGAAGACCGGATACAGTAACTTTTGTTCGCTCCCTTGAAGAAGATTTGAAGCGCCGAGATTTTACAATCAACGCATTAGCGATGGATAAAGAAGGCACAATCATTGATTTGTTTCATGGACTTGATGACTTAAATCATGGAGTCATTCGAGCTGTCGGCGATCCCAAGGAGCGTTTTCATGAGGATGCGCTGCGCATGATGAGAGGACTTCGTTTTGCCAGTGAATTAGATTTTGAAATAGAGACGAAAACATTAGAAGCTATTGACCTTTATCATTCTTTGCTATCCAAGATTTCGGTTGAACGGATTGCGATTGAGTTCATTAAGCTGCTTCTTGGAAAAAATCGCTGTAAAGGTCTGTTGCCGTTCATAGAGACAGCCTGCTACCAAAGCTGTCCTGGACTTAAGGACAGACTGGACGGATTAACGGCTTTCTCGAAGCTGCCAAATCAACTGATTGAAGAAGAACAGCAAGGTTGGGCATTATTACTCAAAGAACTCAGGATACCCGTTTCAGAGACTCGAGACTTTCTGAAGGAATGGAAGCTGTCTAATCACTTAATGCATGATGTGTCGGAGCTTCTTTATGGTTTGGAGGTTAGACTGACTGGGGCTTGGAAGGCAGAGGACCTTTTCAGATTGGGCTTGGAAAAAGCTTTGTCTGTAGAAAAAATGCTGTCGTTTTACCAGCATGAAGTCAATCTTGAACTGACGGAAAAGAAATATTCAGCATTGCCGATTACAGAACGCAAGCAGCTGCAAATAAGCGGCAATGATTTACTGGCTGCATTTGATAAGAAGCCGGGAAAATGGTTAGGTATTCTTATTAATGAGCTTGAGGCTGCTGTAATCAACGGAGAAGTTGTGAATAACAAACCAGACTTAATTTTGTATAGTGAAAAGTTTGTGAAAAAGGGGGAATAGAGATGGCTGTCTATTCGAAGTCTTTTATTGTTGCAGCAAACCAAACTGCCAGAGAGCTTGGTTCAGGTGATCTTGATGTTCTGGCGACGCCGGCTTTAATTGCCATGGTTGAGAATACAGCAAAAGTACTTCTCGCCAAAGTATTAACGACAGAAGAAACCAGCGTTGGAACAAAAATTGATATGGTGCATAGAAGACCATCAGCAGTTGGTGCCGAAATTACTGTGAATGTGAAACAAGAAACAGAAAAACAGGTAAAAGTTGATTTTTCATTTGATGTCTATGAAGGCTCAGAGCTTATTGCAAAGGGGACACATCAACGAGCAGTCGTAGTAACAGAAGCTTTTCTAAGTAGGTTATAATTACAGGCGTATTTTTAGGCAGTTTTCACAAAGTATGCTACACTGAAAGGTGTTAAGAATTTATTTATTAAGGAGAAAAATACTATGGCAAGAGAAATGACTGGGTTAAAATTTTATTTCAGAAATGGTGAAACTTGGACAATCGGACGTCGTTATATTGGCGATCTGTGGATCAAGCAAATCACAACAAGCTTTGGACGTATCAACGGAAGTGAATTCGTAGAAATTCACCCATGCGCAGGCTTCAAAATTGAAATTTTCCAAGAAGGAGACCATGTACAGACGCATGACATCAACATGGGCGGATTGGAGTCAGGGATGTTTGCTCGTGCATTGAAATACGAAGATATCGAACGTATGGAAATTCTTTATAAAAGCGGAACACCTGATTTGGTATACTTCCCATACAAAGATAAGAGTGATGAAGGTCTGGACAATGTTTACCAATCAACTAAAATTAGCGAAAAAACAAACAGCTTATATATTGTAATCGATCCTACTCAAACAGTAGACGATGTTTATGCAGCTGAGTTTTAATAAGTAGATGAATTGTATATGAAGTGAAATCCTCTGGGTTTCACTTCTTTTTTCATTTTTTTGACAGATAAACTGGTATTGACTTGTTTTCAGTAGATGATTCAATCATGTAAAGCAAGTATTTCCTTCAATTTTGCTATTATTTGATTTATTTTTAATACTTGTTATTTAGTTGTCATCACTTGATAGACAATTGTAAATTTACTGCTGCCTTGCTGCATTATAATAAAAGGCATGGAGGGCGAAAAATGTATCGGGTAACTTGGATTAAGCTATATTATATGGTCATGGATTCCTTTTATTCACTAATAAGAAGGAGAGGCTATCTATCATCCTTTGTCATGATTTTTTTGTTGTTTTTTCTTGTTTCATTCTCTTGGAAGGGGATCAGCTTCTTTTCTTCATGGATTGATTTAGAGCGAAGCCTTCAAGAAAAAGCACCGGATTTAGAAGCAAGCTCTTTTCAACCCTTGCTTTTATTGCTTACTATTTTAAAAACAGGAACACTGGTTGTCAGTATTATTTTGATACTTGCGGCAATTCTTTATAGCAAGCATTTTTATAAACAAAAAGCAGGTATTGAGCAGGAGGAGCTGTTGACTAAACGTTTGTTGGGGGAGACGTCATCAATTATTTCTTTGACCTTTATGTTGGAAGCCGGCTATGTCTTGCTGCTTCTAGGGAGTGTTGCACTTGTACTGGGTACGCAAGTATTTCAAAGATTGTTGGCGGATATTCAAGCGTTGGGCGCTTTTCAAATGACTGTTGCTGCCTATAAGCCTCAATTGGGACTTGAACTGCTTTTTTTCCTGTTAATCGTCGTGATAACTTTAGGAAGTGTGTTCTATTCTGTTTTCAGATTTGTTGAGAAGGAAGAGCGCTTGTTGCCAACGAGTAGTGATTTCAGTGATGCGGACAGCCACTCGGAGTGAAAAGGGAGCCGGAATTTATCGCCTTAAAAACAGGCTGAAAAAAATTTTTGACGTATTTTATAAAAAACAGTTGACAATCTATCAAATTGGGGAGTATACTTACTTCAATTCTTAAAACAGTAGTGGAGTGATTGACATGAAAACAATAATTCAAAAGCAAACACAACTGAATAAGTATTACTTTAGCTATTTTAGATGAGTTTGTATTCATGAGTATCGTGGGTGCAAACAATGCAAAACGCAAGTTTGTATCTATGATGGCTAAGGGATTTCAACATGACTTTCAAGCCGCGTAGATGAAAATCTATAGTGGCTTTTTCTTTTATCTTATTTTGCAAGGTATTCACTGTAGATTTTCTGTAAATTTACTGTGAGTACCTTGCTTTTTATTTTGATTCGGTATAAATCTTGTTATTTCAACACAGGAAGCATCCTTGATTGTGGAACAAATGAAGGAGGTAACCTGTATCACTGCTTAATAAGATTTATATACTATGGAGGTTGAACAATGGAAAACACAATTACAGGTCACACAAGACTGATTGGACTTTTTGCTGATCCAATTCGTCACAGCGTTTCACCAATGATCCAAAACACAGCACTTCAAGCATTGGGCATCGATGCTGTCTATCTGGCCTTTGAGCTGGGAGAGGAACGATTTTCTCAAGCGATTGACTCTATCCGCACGCTTGACATGCTGGGTGCAAACTTATCCATGCCCCATAAAATGGCGGCTGTTCCGATGATGGATGAGCTGAGTGAAGCGGCAAAACTGGTAGGAGCGATTAACACAATCGTCAACAAAAATGGGAAACTAATCGGGTATACAACAGATGGCACCGGCTTTATGCGGAGTTTGCAGGATCAGGAAATCGACATTATCGGGAAAAAAATGACGATTATCGGAGCAGGCGGTGCAGCAACAGCAATTATTGTACAGGCGGCATTGGACGGCGTGAAGGAAATGGCTGTCTATAACCGCAAGGATGAATTTTTTGAAAAGGTAAAAGCAAAGCTGGCTTATATCGAAGAGAGCACAGATTGTAAGATTCACTTACATGATTTAGCTGAAAAGGAAGAGCTGGCTAAAGATACATTGGATAGCAGCTTGCTGGTAAATGCAACAGGAGTAGGAATGAAGCCGAATTTAGACGCTTCTCCTGTGGAGGATTTCTCAATTCTCCGAGCGGATCTTCCCGTTTATGATGTGATTTATACACCAAGAGAAACAAAGCTGTTGAAGGAAGCGAAAGCCAGAGGAGCGAAAACGATGAATGGCTTAGGAATGCTTCTCTACCAAGGAGCTGCGGCTTTTGAATTATGGACAGGCAAAGAAATGCCGGTCGAAAAAATTAAACCAATTATTGAAAACAACTAAAATAGAGAAAATTCAGGAGGAAATTATTATGATCGTTATTATGAAAGCAAACGCAACCAAAGAACAAGTGGATTCAATTATAAAAAGAGTGAAAAAAGAAGGGCTGGATGTACAAATCAATCAAGGCAAGGATCATGTGGTTATTGGTCTTTTAGGTGATACACGTAAAATGCAGGATGTTGCATTTAACAGCTATGAAGGTGTAGAAAATACGGTACGGATTTCAAACACTTATAAACTGACTTCAAGAGAGTTTCATCCTCAAGATACTGTGGTGGACGTAGATGGCGTGAAAATCGGAAACGGTGAATTCGTAACAATGGCAGGTCCATGCTCAATCGAAGGATTAGATCAAATCAGAGAATGTGCACGAATTGCCAAGGCAGGCGGAGCTCAAATTCTGCGTGGGGGTGCTTTTAAGCCTAGAACATCGCCTTACGCTTTCCAAGGATTGGAAGAAGAAGGTCTGAAATACATTCGTCAAGCAGCAGATGAGCTGGGTATGAAGGTCATTACAGAAGTAATGGATGAAGGACACATTGATATGGTCGCTGAGTATAGTGATATTCTACAAATCGGTGCACGGAATATGCAGAACTTCAAATTGTTGGCTTCTGTAGGGAAAACCGGTAAACCAATCGGACTAAAACGTGGAATTTCAGGAACGATTGATGAATGGTTGAATGCAGCTGAATACATTGCTGTTCAAAACAACAATAATGTTATTTTCATTGAACGTGGTATCCGTACTTACGAAACAGCAACGAGAAATACATTTGATTTAAGTGCAGTACCATTAATTAAAAAACTGAGTCATTTTCCTATCATCGTTGACCCAAGTCACGGAACAGGTATTTGGGATTTAGTACCGCCAATGGCACGTGCCGGTGTTGCTTCCGGAGCAGATGGAATGATCGTCGAAATTCATCCTGACCCTGCGAATGCTTGGTCTGATGGTCCACAATCATTGAACGAAAAGACTTACATGAGAATGATGAAAGAAGTTCAGATTATGGAAAAAGCAATGAAAGAGATTGATGCGTTATAATAAAAAGGACGGAATTGAGTTATCCATAAGAGCAGTTGTTGCAGAAGAGCTTCCACAGCTTCAAAAAATGTATCAAGAAGCTTTTAGAGGGCTCTTGAAAAAGTATCAGGATAATGAAACGAATCCTGCAACTGTGACAATGAAACAGTTGGAAAAGCTTCATGCTAGTCCAACGGATGAGCAGCTTTTTATTCTGGTAGACGGAAAAGCTGTAGGCAGTATCAAGCTTTCCCATCTACCAAATGAAACAATCAAATTAGGGCCAATTGCTGTTTTGCCAACCTATCAGAAACAGGGAATAGGGAAAGCAGCAATGGCGCAAATCGAAGAAAAATACCCAGCTTGTAGGCGTTGGCTCTTGGATACAATCAAACAGGAAGTGTATCTGGTTAATTTTTACAAAAGTCTGGGGTATGTTCCAACTGGCAAGACAGAAAAGGTTCAATCAAATATGACGATTATTTTTTTCCAGAAGGAGGTCAGTTAGATGCTGACAGTTCAGTTACCCACACATGAGTATCAAATCATTATTGAAAAAGGAAGCCTATCAGCTATAGGAGCATGGACTGCGAGTTTATGGAAGCCGCAAAAAATTGCTATTATCACAGATGAAACAGTAGATGCCTTATATGGTTCAACAGTGTTAACACAGCTCAAAGAACAGGGCTTTGAAGTGACAAAATTTGCTGTTCCTGCCGGAGAGACGAGTAAATCCCTGGCAAATACAGAAAGAATTTATGAGCACTTGGCGGAAAATCAGTTCACACGCAGTGACGGTATTTTAGCTTTAGGTGGGGGTGTGATTGGTGACTTAGCTGGTTTCGCAGCAGCTACCTATATGCGAGGTATTCATTTTCTACAAGTTCCCACAACCTTGCTGGCACAGGTTGATAGTAGTATTGGTGGGAAGACTGGTGTGAATACTAAGAATGCTAAGAATCTGGTTGGTGCGTTTTGGCAGCCGGATGGCGTATTGATTGATCCGGATACACTAAATACATTGGAACCACGTCGAGTAAGGGAAGGCATTGCCGAGATTGTCAAATCAGCTGCAATTGCAGACCGTCATTTGTGGGAGCTGTTAAGCGGGTTGAAGGATGAACAAGAATTGCTGGAACAAGCTGTTACTATTATAACTGCTTGCCTAGAAATAAAACGCAAGGTTGTAGAAGAGGACGAGCTGGATAATGGTATTCGTTTGATTCTCAATTTTGGGCACACCATTGGACATGCGATTGAGAATACCGCGGGGTATGGTGTTGTCAGCCATGGTGAAGCCGTAGCAATCGGTATGGTTCAAATCAATCGTGTTGCAGAGGAAAAAGGGCTCACACCAAAGCAGACGACGCAACAGCTGATAGAGCTGCTGAAAAAATTTGGTCTGCCGATCAGCTATGAACAGTGGAATGAAGAAACCTTGTATCAAGCGTTGACCCATGACAAGAAAACAAGAGGAACAGCGATTAAAATCATCTTACTTGATGAGATTGGTAAAGCAAAAATTGTTCCGACAGATATAGAAGAAATGAAAGACTATTTGAAAAGGAGTTGAGTCAGATGAGATTTATCACGGCTGGAGAATCCCATGGACCTGAGCTGACAGCTATCATTGAAGGATTGCCTGCAGGTCTGCCGTTAAGTGCAGAGGATATCAATAAAGAGCTTGCTCGTCGCCAAACTGGGTACGGAAGAGGCGGACGGATGAAAATAGAAACAGACAGGGTAAGAATTACTTCCGGCGTTCGCCATGGAAAAACATTAGGTGCTCCTGTTACGTTAGTTGTAGAAAATAATGACTGGAAGAATTGGCAATCGGTGATGTCTGTTGAAGAGGTCTCCGAAAAAGAGAAAAACATACGACGAGTAAACAAGCCAAGACCCGGTCATGCAGACCTTGTTGGAGGAATAAAATATGGCCATGAGGATTTAAGAAATGTTTTGGAACGCTCATCTGCAAGAGAAACAACGATGCGTGTAGCAATTGGGGCTGTAGCTAAGAAGCTTCTTAAAGAACTTTCTATTGACGTTGCCGGTCATGTCGTCGTTCTTGGCGGGATTCAAGCAACGTTACCTGAGAACTTAACTGTTAAGGAAATTCAAGAAAAATCTGAGCAGTCAGAGGTTCGGGTTGTTGATCCGACAGTCGAAGAAGAAATTAAACAACTGATTGATGAAACTAAGAAGAATGGCGATACAATCGGCGGCGTAGTAGAGGTTGTTGTCGGTGGCGTACCTGTTGGATTGGGAAGCTACACACAATGGGATCGCAAACTGGATGCAAAGATTGCACAAGCAGTGGTCAGTATCAATGCCTTTAAGGGCGTAGAATTTGGTATCGGCTTTGAAATGGGCCATAGACCGGGGAGTGAGGTCATGGATGAAATCGTGTGGAATGAGCAAACAGGATACACAAGAACATCTAACAATCTCGGTGGATTTGAAGGTGGTATGACAAATGGGATGCCTGTAATTGTTCGGGGAGTGATGAAGCCAATTCCGACGCTGTACAAGCCGTTGCAAAGTGTGAATATTGATACGAAAGAAGCGTATAAGGCCAGTGTTGAGCGTTCAGATAGTACAGCAGTTCCTGCTGCCAGTGTTGTCTGTGAAGCAGTTGTGGCAACAGAAATCGCACAGGCCGTTTTAGAAAAATTTGATAGTGATTCTTTTAGTCGAATGAAGGCCGATGTACAGGCCTATCGTCTCTACACCCAACAATTCTAAAAAATAATTAAATTGGAGTGTAGAGCATGAAGAAAAATGTATTAATTATAGGCTTAGGCCTAATCGGAAGTTCCTTGGCTTTAGCTATAAAAAAGAGTCATCCGGAGGTAACAATCACCGGAATAGATATTCAAGAGGAGTCAGAAGCGTTTGCTCTGAAACGAGGCATTATTGATGCTCGAACGACTTCTATGGAAACAGCAGCAAAATCAGCAGATGTCATTTTACTTTGTTCTCCTGTAGAGATTGTGAAGCAGCAGTTAACAGCCTTGAGCATGCTGACCTTGAAAGAAAATGTAATTATCAGCGATGTAGGCAGTACGAAAAAAGAAATCGTTGAAACTGCTGTTGAACTAGGGATGAACACTTTCATTGGTGGTCATCCAATGGCTGGTTCCCATAAATCTGGTGTCACAGCAGGCGATGAGCGGTTGTTTGAAAATGCCTACTATATCATGACACCCAGTCCATTAGCTGATGTCAAAAAAATCAATGAGCTAAAGGAACTTTTAAAAGGTACTCAGGCGAAGTTTGTGACGCTTGAACCTGAGGAGCACGATAAGATTACCGGTATGCTTAGCCATTTACCGCATGTAATTGCTGCAGGACTTGTGAATCAAAGCAAGGTTTTCAATGCTGCGCATCCGCGTGCGAAGCAGCTGGCCGCCGGTGGTTTTAGAGATATTACCAGAATTGCTTCCTCTGATCCGCAGATGTGGACAGATATCTTATTAAATAATAAAACCATCTTATTGGAGCTGATAGCAGAATGGCAATCGGAGATGTCACATGTGTCAAGCTGGCTAGAATCAAATAATCAGGAAGCGATTTTTCAGTTCTTTTATGAAGCCAAAGAAACTAGAAATCAAATGCCTGTGCATAAAGAAGGCGCAATTCCGGCGTTCTATGATTTATTTGTAGATATTCCCGATGTTCCAGGTGTTATTGCGGAGGTAACCGGTATCTTAGGTAAGAAGAAGCTATCTCTTATCAATTTAAAGATTCTTGAAACAAGAGAAGACATCTTTGGAATCCTTCAGCTGACATTTAAGCGAAAAGAAGATTTGGAAAAGGCAAAAGAAACACTGGAAAAAGAGACAAGCTATCTGTGTTACGAGAAATAATAATTGAATCTATCATTTAGTAACCTATAAAAAATGAAGAGTGAATAATGAAGTCTTACTTAATCAAGGGAAAGTAACAGAAAACTATTTTCTTTATTGAGTAGAGTATGTTGGAAAGAGGAGGGGTACTTTGAAATTAACAACAAATAAACAAAGCTTATCAGGAACCATCAATATCCCAAGTGATAAATCTATTTCACATAGAAGTATTATGTTTGGTTCAATTGCCCATGGAACAACCACAATCAAGAATTTCCTGCGTGGGGAGGATTGTCTGAGTACACTTGCAGCTTTTCGGTCATTAGGAGTGGCTATTGAAGATGATGGGGAAACGATAACTGTTCACGGTACTGGCTTTGAAGGGCTAAAGCCAGCTGAACAACCGATAGACGTTGGCAATTCGGGAACGACCATTCGCTTAATCAGCGGCATATTGGCAGGACAGGATTTTAGCACTGAGTTATATGGCGATGATTCAATTGCCAAGCGTCCAATGGCACGGGTAATGAATCCGCTAAATCAAATGGGGGCAGATTGTCGTGGTCGTGAGGGTAGTGAATACCCACCACTTACCATCAAAGGGAATCCGCAGCTGCAGCCATTACACTACAACATGCCTGTAGCGAGTGCTCAGGTAAAGTCAGCGATTCTATTTGCCGCTTTACAGGCTTCCGGTGAAACAGTAGTCATTGAGAAGGAAAGAACCCGTGACCATACCGAAGACATGATTCGTCAGTTCGGTGGTAAGATAGAGGTTACAGGAAAAGAAATTCGTGTACAGGGACCACAGCGCTTGACTGGTCAGGAAGTAGTTGTTCCCGGTGACATCTCTTCTGCCGCATTCTTTTTAGTCGCTGGTTTGATTTTGCCTGAAAGCAAAATCGTTTTGGAAAATGTCGGATTAAATCCAACGAGAACAGGAATTATTGATGTTATCAAGCAAATGGGCGGAAGAATCACGATTGAAGAAGAAGGCGAAAATAATAAATCTGGAAAGATTACTGTAGAAACCAGTGAGCTGAAGGGAATTGAAATTAAAGGAGAAATTATTCCACGATTAATAGATGAATTGCCGATTATTGCATTAATGGCGACACAAGCAGAAGGGACAACCGTGATTCGTGATGCGGAAGAGCTCAAGGTGAAAGAGACCAATCGAATTGATGCGGTGGCAAATGAACTAAACCGTTTAGGTGCAGAAATCACGCCAACAGAGGATGGCTTGATTATTCAGGGGAAAACAGCATTGCAAGGCGGAAAAGTGACGAGCTATGGCGATCACCGTATTGGTATGATGCTGCAGATTGCTGCATTATTGGTGCGTGAAGGAGAAGTAGAGTTGGAAAAATCAGAAGCGATTGCCGTTTCCTACCCGAACTTTTTTGATGATTTGGAAAAACTATATAGAGCAGGAGGAAACTAGATGAAGGGCATTACGCTAATTGGATTTATGGGAGCAGGAAAAACAACGGTTGGAAAGCTTCTTTCTAAACAAACCGGTATGGCACACATTGATTTTGATGACAAAATAGTGGAAGAAATAGGCATGACGATTCAGGAATATTTTGATTTAAATGGGGAAGCTGCATTTCGGGAAAAAGAAACGAAGGTCTTGAAAAAGTATATCGATCACAATTACGTGATTTCAACTGGCGGCGGCATCGTGATGCAGCAAGAAAATCGAGAGCTCTTAAAAGCAATGGCACCTGTCGTTTATTTAGAAACAACACCGGAAGTATTCATTCCTAGATTGAAGAACGATCATACCACTGTCCGGCCACTTGTTGTATCGAAATCGCCGGAAGAAATTAAGCAGGTGTTTGAACCACGTATCACCTTTTATAAAGAAACAGCCAGTATGATTGTCAGTACAGACCAGCGAACACCGGAAGAAATTGTTGAAGAAATCTTAGCGAATGTGAAGTAGGTGAAGCGATGAAGGTTGGTTATCTTGGGCCGGAGAGCTCATTCACACATACAGCAACAAAAACAGCATTTCCAAATGAAACATTAGTGCCTTTTCACTCAATTCCCGCCTGTATTAAGGCCGTAGAGTTTAAAGAGGTCGATTTAGGCGTTGTGCCAATAGAGAACACCTTGGAAGGGTCTGTCAATACCACTGTTGATTACCTTTTTCACCAAAGTACCATTCCTGTTGGCGCAGAAATTGTGCTGCCGATTTTTCAACAGCTGATGGTCAGCAAGGAAAATCAGAAAAGCTGGAGAGAAGTTACTCGGATATTGTCCCATCCTCAAGCATTAGCACAGTCACAGGCATTCTTAAACAAGTATTTTCCAGATGCGGAGCTGGAACAGACACCGTCAACCGCATATGCTGCAAATTTTGTTTCTGAGCATCCGCAGCGAAAAATTGCGGCAATTGCCCCGAAGCTTTCTGCGGAAACCTATAATTTGGCGATTGTGAAAGAGGACATTCAAGATGTAGCAATTAATCGAACCAGATTTTGGGTGATTGGTTCAGAAAAGGTGGACCTTCCTCATATGCCTGTCGAAAAACGAAAAATGACATTGGCAATCACCATGCCGAACAATATGCCGGGAGCCCTTCACAAAGCATTGTCAGCCTTCAGCTGGCGCGAGATAGATTTAAGCAAGATAGAGTCTCGACCTTTAAAAACAGCATTGGGAGAGTATTTTTTCTTGATTGACCTTATTTCGGAAAAGCCTGTTGAGCTGATTCAGTTTGCTTTACAGGAAATTCAGCTGATGGGTGGAGAGGTCAAGGTATTTGGAAATTATAATATTCATCCCATTCATGGAATATAAAGATCTGAAAAGGTCTTTTTATTTTTCTTTAAAATCACTGTCTATGAAAGACTTTTTTCATGAAATAGGGTATGCTTATTTCTGAAAGCTAAAAAAGGTGGCGTAAAATAATGAGTAGAATGGATCGATATAAACATATACATAAAGAATCCGATAAGGAAGAAAAACAAACGGGCTTCAATCCAAGAAAATCAAAAGAGACTGGGCGTTTCGATGAACGCTATGACAATCAATATAATGATGAATATTATCAACAGTCACAGCAAGTGGATGAAGATAGAAATCATGCATACCAACGAGCTACTTATTCAGAAAACAATGGGGCTTCGATACCTCCCAAAAAACCGATAAAACCCAAAAAAGTGAAGAAGCGTGGAAAAAGAAGGTGGCTTAGATGGCTATTACTGGCGCTGTTTCTTTTAATCGTGCTTCCGGTCGTCTTTTTCTTTAAGGGTAAATATGCTGCTGAGAATGATACGTCTTTGCCTAAAGAAGCAGCGGAGGCGTTTAACGGAGTAACCAGCGCGGATGGCTCGAAAAACATTCTGCTTCTTGGAAGTGACACACGAGGTGAGGATGCCGGGCGAGCAGATACAATCATGGTCTTGCAGCTGGATGGTCCCTCAGGAAAACCTAAGCTGATCTCCTTCATGAGAGATACCTTTGTAGATATCCCGGGATATGATGCAAACAAGATTAATGCTTCTTATGCTTTGGGCGGCGCTGAATTGGTTCGTCAAACCTTGGCTCAAAATTTTGGAATAGACTGTAAGTATTACGCTAAGGTTGACTTCCAAAGTTTTGAAAAGGTTATTGATTCGTTGTTCCCTAGCGGTGTCAAAATTGATGCTGAAAAAGATATTAATTTGGATGGCGTTGATATTGCTCAAGGCAATCAAAAAATGGATGGCCATGTGCTGCTTCAATATGCGCGCTTCCGGATGGATGAAGAGGGAGACTTTGGCCGTGTCAGACGACAACAGCAAGTAATGTCTGCGGTTATTTCCCAATTGAAGAACCCGCTTGTTTTGTTGCGTACTCCTGAATCAGCTGGTAAGCTGGTCGGATACATGGCGAATAATATCCCAATGAGTTATCTTTTGATGAATGGTCCTTCCTTAGCGCTAAAAGGAGCATCTGGAATTGACCGCCTAGCGGTTCCAATTGAAGGCTCTTGGGCAGATGGCTATTATGATTACGCCGGAAGTGTTTTAGAGATTGATTTTGGGATGAATCAACAAGCGATTCAGAATTTTTTAGCGAATTAGCATGAAAAAGACAGTTTTCATCTATTTCAGAGTATGTTATATTTATTAAAGTTTAGAAAAATGAAACGAGGGTTTTTTATATGAAACTTGCGGTTGTAACTGACAGCACAGCTTATTTACCAGATAGAATCAAAAAGCATGAGGATTTGTTTATTATCCCAATCCCTGTCATTTTAGATGGAAAGATTTATAATGAAGGAATAGATATTGAAGCAGATGAATATTATGGGTTATTAAATAGCAGTTCGGAATTTCCTACAACCTCGCAACCGGCGTTAGGAGAAGTAATAGAATTATACGAATCAATTGCGGCTAAAGGATATGATACCATTCTAAGCATCCATCTTTCGGCTGGAATATCAGGATTTGTCAGTACTTTATTTTCACTTAAAGGGAGTATAAAGGGAATTGATCTCCATCCTTATGATTCTAAGATAACCAGTATGCCAATGGGACATATGGTTGAAGTTGCTTTAGAAGGCGCTCAGAAGGAGACATCGATTGAAGAAATTCTTTCGAACCTGGATACGATAAGAGATAACACCTATGCGTATTTGATTGTTGAGGATTTGAATAATTTGGTACGAGGCGGACGTCTAACGAATGGGGCAGCTCTGATTGCTGGCCTACTAAAAATCAAACCGATTTTGACATTTGAAGATGGGAAAATTGTTTTGTTCGAAAAAATTCGTTCAACCAAAAAAGCATTTACCCGCTCAGAGCAGGTCATCGGTCAGCGAAATGCAGAAATTGAGCATCCTGTAAAGCTCTATGTGATTCATGCCAACAATTTAACAGTGGCGGAAGAAGAAAAACAAAAGCTTCAAGCGCAGTATCCGCAAGCTGAAATTGAAATTGGTCATTTTGGTCCGGTTATCGGCACACATTTAGGGGAAAAGGCGATTGGAATCGCTATTTCAGCACAATAATAAATAAAAAGAGAAATTATTCTTAGTTATTTGACTGACTGGGGAGTGCAGATGTAAAGCTGCTTTCCTCGGTCTTTCTTTTTCGCTGAGTGATAGAGGACAAAAAAGCTTCGGACCTGTTTTTTCTTTGGTGCAGAAATAGTTCTACATAAGATAGATGTATGTTAAAATATTACAGTACATCTATTTTTCAGCAAATTGTTCATTGAAGGAGACTGATCGATGAAACTCACAGAAGATAGACTGCAGAAGGAAAAAATGAAACAAGTCCAACTGCTGGCAGCATACTATCAAGTGGTCAACCGTTTGCCTAAAGGGGAGAAACGGGATCAGATGATTCGAGATATCTTGATTTCCAAAGATAAAATCAAAAAAATAAACCAGCGCTTAACAGAATTGGATCAGCAAAAAAGCGCGGCAAAGAAACAATAAGAAAATAAGCCATAGATACTAGAAGGAGGTTTTTCTTGTTTTGGATTTCTTCACGATAATTTTATTACTGTTTGTTATCATATTATATGCTTACTTGATACTGGTTAGAAAAAGCGTTCAACTATTTGCCAAGCGATCACCGGCACCGGCAATCATTGGTGTAGGCTTAGGTGCCATTTTTCTTTTGTTCGGGCTGTTCACACCTCAGACTTTAAATGATAAGATGCAGGATATCCTGACAGCTTGCTTGTTATTCAGCTTTTTACTTGATTGCAAAGGATTAGCAGATACTAGAATCATTACGAATTCTTTTGATAATCGCGGCATACAGTATTCTGAGCTGGAAAAAATTGTATTACAGGTCAAGGACCAGAATTTGAGCATGAACTATTTCCGAAATGGCCGCAGAGGTCCAATTTTACATTTTACGATGCCTTTAGATAATTTTCTGGCATTTCTTTCTGATAAGGTAGCAAAGGATTTAGAAATAGATATTGTAATTGAGGAATAACACAAACAATTTATTTTCCCTTAACTGAGCCATAGGTAGTTGGCAAGGTTGGGGGATTTTTTATTAAGATTCTCAGATAAACAGTAAATGACAAATGATTTGTCAAATTTTTTTATGCTAAAGTTTTGAAAAGAAATCCAGCTTCTTTTTTTACAGTTTTTTTGTTACAATGAATCAGAATGAAAAGGATGTGAACCTGTGAAGGAATTAAGAGTTGAACAGTTAACCAAAACATTTGGAGAGAAAACGCTATTTGATGACCTTTCCTTTTTGATCCACGAAAAGGATCGAATCGGGTTGATTGGAATCAATGGAACAGGTAAAACAAGTTTACTGAATATACTTGCCGGAAAAGATTTTGGCGATGGCGATATCAATCCGGTTAAACAGGCAAAGGATTATCGAATCGGCTATTTGTCTCAAGCCAATGAATTTGATCCGGAGCTGACAGTTGTTGAAGCAGTTTTTCAAGGGGATACGCCAATTATTCGTGCAGTGAAGGAATATGAGTTAGCCTTGCTGGCATTGAATCAAGATGGAATGAATGAAGCCGTACAAAAGCAATACGCTCGTGCCGAAGAAAACATGAATAAAGAAGATGCGTGGTCTGCTGACACAAATGCAAAAATAATTCTTCAAAAGCTGGGAATCAGCACATTAGAAAAGAAAATCGGTACTTTATCCGGTGGTCAACAGAAAAGAGTCAGCTTAGCACAAACCTTGATTGAAGCACCGGATTTATTGTTGCTGGATGAGCCGACGAACCATTTGGACTACGAGGCAATCAGCTGGTTGGAAAAATACCTGAAAAGCTATTCCGGAGCGCTGATGATGGTTACCCACGACCGGTATTTCTTAGATCGAATAACGAATCGAATTTTTGAACTTTCCTTTGGGAAGCTTCATGAGTATGTCGGAAATTATGAAGCATACATTGCTACTAAAGCTGAACGTGAGCGAGTAGAGGTGGAGCAGGAAACAAAAAGAAAGCAGTTGTTTAAGCAAGAACTGGCTTGGATGCGTGCAGGTGTACAGGCGAGAGGGACAAAACAGCAGGCACGTCAGGATCGTTTTCATGAGTTGAAGGAGAATCTTCATCAAGTGAAGACAACGGAATCCATTGACTTGAATTTGGCAACACAGCGTTTAGGCAAAAAGGTACTGGAAATCGAACATGGCTTTTACAGTATTGAAGGGAAAGAATTACTTACGGACTTTTCTCTGCTTATTCAGGCTGGGGAGCGAATCGGTATCACCGGAAAAAATGGTGCTGGCAAATCAACCTTGTTAAACCTGTTAGCTGGTCGGCTTACTTTAAATAGTGGAAACTACGTGATTGGTGAAACCGTACGTCTGGCCTACTACACACAGCAAAATGAGAAGATGGATCCTGAAAAGAGAATGATTGCTTATTTACAGGAGGCAGCCGAAGAAACCCGGACAGCGGATGGTCAAATGATTGGGGTTGCTGAGCTGTTGGAGCGCTTCCTCTTTCCGCGATTTATGCATGGAACCAAGATTGGCAAGCTTTCCGGCGGAGAAAAACGCCGATTATATCTTTTGAAATTATTAATTGGTCAGCCCAATGTTCTTTTGCTGGACGAACCGACCAATGATTTAGATATTGATACATTAACAGTATTGGAAGATTATATTCGTCAGTTTAGCGGCACTGTTATTGCCGTGTCTCATGATCGCTATTTCCTCGATAAAACAGCGGATAAGCTGCTTGTTTTTAAGGGAGAGGCTGAGATTACGACATTTTATGGCGCAATGAGCGAATATTTGGCACAACAGACTGATGAGATGGCCGAAGTTAAGAAGGAAAAACCAGTTGCTGTTGCAGCTGAAGTTTCTGAGAAAAAGGAAAAAACGAAGCTAACCTACATGGAGCAAAAAGAGTGGGACGTTATTGAAGAGGAGATTGCAGCACTTGAGCAGGAGCAAGAAGAGGTTGCAGAAGAAATGAATCATCAAGGCGATAACTTTACTCGTCTTCAGGAGCTCCAAAAGCGATTGGATGAGTTGGAGCATCAGCTGGAAGAGAAAATTGAACGTTGGGATTATTTGAGTCAATATACAGACGATTAGCGGGAGGAAATAGTATGGAAAATGCGTATCTTGATTTAGGGAGAAAAATTTTAGAGGAAGGGCATTTCAAGGGTGACAGAACCGGAACAGGGACGAAAAGTATCTTCGGCTATCAGATGCGATTTGATTTATCAGAAGGCTTTCCTTTATTAACAACCAAAAGAGTACCCTTTGGTTTGATTAAAAGTGAACTTCTCTGGTTTCTTAAGGGAGACACAAATATTCGCTACCTGCTAGAGCATAACAATCACATTTGGGATGAGTGGGCTTTTGAGCGTTACATTAAGAGTGCTGACTATCAGGGACCGGATATGACGGATTTTGGTCATCGTGTGTTGAAGGATGAAGAGTTCAAGGCTGCTTACGAAGAACAGCACAAGCTATTCTGCGAAAAGATTCTGAATGATCAAGAATTTGCGAATAAATATGGAGAATTAGGAAATATTTACGGAGCACAGTGGCGGCATTGGGAAACAAAGGATGGTTCGTTTATTGACCAGCTGCAAAATGTTATCGACATGATTAAAACATCTCCAGACTCCCGCAGACTGATTGTTTCAGCGTGGAATCCAGAGGACGTTCCAACGATGGCACTTCCTCCCTGCCATACCATGTTTCAGTTTTATGTGAATGACGGGAAATTGAGCTGTCAGCTATATCAAAGAAGTGCAGATGTGTTTCTAGGGGTTCCCTTCAATATCGCCAGCTATGCCCTTCTGACCCATTTGATTGCCCATGAAACCGGCTTGGCTGTCGGCGAATTTGTTCACACCTTGGGCGATGCTCATTTGTATACGAATCATATTGAACAAATGGAAGAACAGTTGACAAGAGACGTGCGTCAGGCGCCAAAGCTAATCTTGAATGAAGAAAAAGAATCTGTATTTGATTTTGAGATGGGTGATATTTCTTTAGAAGGATATGATCCGCATCCGACAATTAAAGCACCAATCGCAGTATAAGAGTTGAAAGGAGTTAAGGTGTATGTTAGCAGCTATATGGGCTCAAGATGAGCAGGGGTTGATTGGTAAGGGGAATGTCCTTCCGTGGCATTTGCCGAATGATTTGAAATTCTTCAAAAAAATGACCGAGAACAACACGATTGTTATGGGGAGAAAAACCTTTGAAGGAATGGGTGGAAAAGCTCTTCCAAATAGAAGAACAATTGTTTTAACGAGAGATCAAGCATATCAAGGTGAAGCAATTGAGGTGATGCATAGTGTTGATGAGGTTCTGCAGTTTGCCGAAGCCTTTTCCGGAATTACCTTTATCGCAGGTGGTGCAAATATCTATCAGGATTTTCTGCCCCATTGTGATGTGTTGTATCGTACAGTTATTCATGAAACATTTGAAGGGGATACTGTGTTCCCTGAAATCAACTGGGACGAGTGGACTCTTATCAATACCAGTGAAGGCGAAGTTGATGAAAAAAATAAGTATTCTCATGATTTTGAGACGTATCAACGAAAAGCAACTTAGTTATTCTGCTTATGGAGGACTGTGAAAGGAGAGATTGTGATGAATATCGCTATCAACGGTTGCTCGATTCATTATGAGATTATTGGTACAGGGCGACCTGTACTATGTCTTCACGGATTTCCTGAGGATCATGAGGTCATGCTGCATTGCATTGAACCTGCTTTTTCAGCGCTTGATGGTTATCAGCGAATCTATTTAGACCTACCCGGAATGGGAAAATCTACACCTTCTGAAGCGATTCAGACGGCAGATGATATGTTGGCGATTATTCAAGCATTTATTCAGCAGGTCATTAAGAATGAACCGTTTTTACTGGTTGGACAATCCTATGGCGGCTATCTTTCTCTGGGGCTAACGCTGGTTGACCAAGAAAAGGTCGATGGGCTGTTTCTTTTGTGTCCATGTGTGAAGGCAGATAGACAGCATCGAACGCTTCCTGAAAAGCAGCTTAGAGAGAGGCCTCAGTTTCTTGTAGAAGAAACTGAGGCAGCAGCCTTTTCTGACTTCATGGAAATGGCGGTTATTGCCAATGAAAGGACTTGGACGAGCTATAAGAAAGACATTTTACCTGGTTTACTGAGAGCAGATGAAGGATTTGTAACGAACTATCAAGCCAATGGGTATGAATTATCATTTGAATCAGCGTTCAATACAGTTGGTTTTGATAAACCGGTAACTTTCTTAACGGGCAGGCAGGATGATTGTGTGGGGTATCAAGATGCTTTTGCGTTGGTTCCTGCATTTTCTCGTGCCACATTTCTGGTAGTTGATAATGCCGGACATAACTTGCAAATTGAACAACCCGTTCTGTTTCAAGAAACATTTAAGAAATGGTTGACACATGTTAACGAATCAAAAGAGAAGGGGACAGAAGTGTAGTGTTGCTTCGATCCCATCGTTTATCTGGATTTCCAGAAGCTGAGACAAAACTAGTTGAGTTTTGTCTCAGCTTCTTTGCATAAAAAAATCAGATTCCCAAAAGGAATCTGATCCATACGCTGTTTTTAAATATGATTTCTATAAAGACCAACGACCTTGCCTAAAATACTGACATTATCTAAGATGATTGGCTCTAAGGCATCATTTTCAGGTTGGAGACGAATATAATTGCTTTCTTTGAAGAAACGTTTACAGGTTGCTTCATCCTCATCAGTCATGGCAATAACGATATCTCCATTTGTTGCGTTCGGCTGTTTTCTTACAATAACCTGATCCCCATCGAGAATACCGGCGTTAATCATACTTTCTCCACGAATGGTTAACATAAATAAGGCATTTTCTTCTGAACGAAGGTCTGGGGGTAGTGGGAAGAAGTCAGAGGCTTCTTCAACAGCCAGAATTGGTTCGCCGGCAGTAACAACTCCAAGCATGGGAATTGTTGTTGGCTGAACACCAATTTTCTCCAGTCCTTCTGCAGTTAATTCAATAGCTCTTGGTTTTGTCGGGTCTCTTAAAATTAGTCCCTTTTTCTCCAAGCGAGCCAAATGGCCATGGACAGTGGAGGTTGAAGAGAGGTCTACAGCTTTTCCGATTTCCCTTACAGTTGGGGGATATCCTTTAAGTTCAACTTGTTCATATATATATTTTAATACTTCGACTTGTCTTGTTTCAGTACGCTTTGCCAATATCCGCACCTTCTTTCACTTTTATAGTTACAGTCTATCACACTTAATAATTTAAATCAAACAAGCGTTCGTGTTTTTCTTTCGTGGAATTTAGTTGTTTTTTTCTGTTACTTCTTATACTATTAGAGTGTTGATAAAGTAGTCATAGAAACTATATGAGCATGAATCATCACAACAGTAAACTGCTGAGGTTCATGGAAGAGAAGGAGGAAAGAACTGTGCTGTCAAAAGAAAAGCTTGCTCGGATTAATGAACTGTCTAAGAAGTCTAAAGAATCTGAGTTGACTGCTGCAGAAAAGCAAGAGCAAAAGACGCTGCGTGAAGAGTATATCAAGACCTTTAGAAAAGGGATGCGTCACCATATAGAAGGGATGAAGGTCGTTGATCCGAAAGGAAATGACGTGACACCTGATAAATTGAAACAGATTCAGAAGGAAAAAGGGTTGCACAATCGGAAATAATTACAGTGAATTTTACTTAAATTCGTTGCTTTCATCGATGAAATGGGTTACAATATTGATAATAAAGGTAAAAAAAACCTAAATAGGAGATGATTTTTTTGTTCGACAAAACTGATCAGCTTGGTGTGAATACGGTACGTACACTGAGTATTGAAGCGATTCAAAAAGCAAATTCAGGACATCCGGGATTACCGATGGGTGCAGCACCAATGGCCTATGCGTTATGGACAAAACATTTGAAGGTGAACCCAACGACCTCTAGAAATTGGGCTGACCGTGATCGTTTCGTGTTATCTGCAGGTCATGGTTCTGCGTTATTGTACAGCCTGCTCCATTTATCCGGCTATAATGTGACGATGGATGATTTAAAATCCTTCCGTCAGTGGGACAGTAAAACTCCGGGACATCCTGAAGTGGATCATACGGATGGTATAGAAGCAACAACTGGTCCACTAGGGCAAGGGATTGCAATGGCAGTCGGAATGGCAATGTCGGAAGCACATTTATCTGCAGTGTACAACAAGGACAGCTTCTCTGTTGTTGACCATTACACTTACGCTCTATGTGGTGATGGTGACTTGATGGAGGGTGTTTCTCAAGAAGCTGCATCAATGGCCGGACATATGAAATTAGGCAAGCTGATTGTATTGTACGATTCAAATGATATCTCATTGGACGGACCAACATCGAAAGCCTTCACTGAAAATGTTGGTGCACGTTTTGAAGCATATAACTGGCAGCATATTTTAGTAAAAGACGGCAATGATTTGGCAGCTATCTCAAAAGCGATTGAAGAAGCTAAAGCTGAAACAGATAAACCAACATTAATTGAAGTAAAAACAGTTATTGGTTTTGGTGCGCCAAAAGAAGGTACTTCAGCTGTTCATGGTGCGCCATTAGGACAAGAAGGTATTGATGCAGCAAAAGTAGTTTATGGATGGGATTATCCAGACTTTACGGTGCCTGAGGAAGTTGCAGCGCGATTCCGCGAAACAATGATTGAAAAAGGTGAAAAAGCTGAAGCCGAATGGAATGAGCTTTTTGCAAACTACAGTAAAGCACATCCTGAACTGGCAAAACAATTCAAAGATGCGTTTGCGGATAAATTACCTGAAAACTGGGACAAAGAATTACCGGTATACGAAGTTGGCAGCAGCGCAGCCAGCCGTGTAACCAGTAAAGAAACAATTCAGGCACTTTCTAAAGCAATCCCAAGCTTCTGGGGCGGATCTGCTGACCTGTCAGCTTCCAACAATACAATGGTAGCTGATGAGAAGGATTTCGAACCGGGACAATATGAAGGGCGCAATATCTGGTTTGGCGTTCGCGAGTTTGCCATGGCAGCTGCGATGAATGGTATCCAATTACATGGAGGAACCAAAGTCTATGGAGGAACATTCTTCGTCTTTACAGATTATTTGAGACCTGCTATTCGATTGGCAGCAATTCAAAAAACACCGGTTACGTATGTTCTAACACATGATTCTGTTGCAGTTGGTGAAGATGGTCCGACACATGAGCCGATTGAACAACTGGCAAGTGTTCGCTGTATGCCTGGTGTTCAAGTAATTCGTCCGGCTGACGGCAATGAAACTGTTGCTGCGTGGAAGTTGGCTATGACTTCTACAGACAAACCAACGATTCTTGTTTTGAGTCGTCAGAATCTTCCTGTGATTGAAGGAACAAAAGCAATGGCGGAAGAATTTGTTGGAAAAGGAGCCTATGTTATCTCTCCACAAAAAGGAGAGAAGCCAGAGGGAATTCTTATCGCTACCGGTTCTGAAGTGAATTTGGCAATTGAAGCTCAAACAGCATTAGCAGAACAAGGTAAAGATGTTTCCGTTGTCTCTATGCCAAGCTTTGATTTGTTTGAAGAGCAATCAGAGGAATACAAAGAATCTGTTTTACCAAAAGCTGTAAGAAAACGTGTAGCAATTGAAGCAGCTTCATCATTTGGTTGGGATCGTTATGTTGGTTTCGAAGGTACAACTGTAACAATTGATCGTTTTGGTGCTTCTGCTCCTGGCGACACTGTGTTGAGAGAATTTGGTTTTACAGTGGAAAATGTAACAGAAAAATATAATAGTCTTTAATATTTAAATAGAGAACTATAAAATCAGACAGAACATTATGTGAAATGTTCTGTCTGATTTTTTATTCTTTAAGCCACCATGTCATTCATTTTTCAACATAGATATTAATTATTTCCTAAATGTAAAGTATATATTATGTTAATAAAAATAATTTTGTCTTTCTTTTGAGTCAATTATATTTCGAACAAATTTCAATTAGATTAAATTTGCATATATGAGATTCTATATTGTTGTTTCTTTTTTTTAATTATCATACACTATTATCATGATAATTATTTAAGGAGGAACAAAGTGAATGGAGAAACGTGAAACACGCAGCAGTAAGCATATAGAAAAAGCAATGAAACAAAGAAAAAATGCGAATCGTTTTGCTTCAGGTGTTGGAGTTGCTTTATTATCTGTCCCGTTAGCAGGTGGAACGGCCCTTTTTTCTGATGAGACGGAGGCCTATGCCTATGAAGAGATTTCTTCTGTTTCACCGTTGGATTTCATTGAATCGATTGGCTACTCCGCTTCAACTGTTGCGAGTGCAAATGACTTATATGCTTCAGTAATGATTGCACAGGCATTGTTGGAAAGCAGCTATGGAAATTCTCAATTGGCAAGTGCACCGAACTATAACCTTTTTGGGGTGAAGGGAAGCTATGCAGGTCAATCAGTATATATGTCAACAACAGAGTATATGAATGGTGAATGGTTGATAACTTCTGAGCCATTTCGTGTCTATTCCTCTTATTATGAATCTTTTCTAGATCACGCGAATGTAATCTTATACGCTGTTTCCGGTTATGGCAGCTATTACTACTCTAATGTCTGGAAGAGCAATACAACGAGCTATATGGACGCTACAGCGGCATTAACCGGCACCTATGCAACAGACCCCGGTTATGCTCAGAAATTGAACTGGTTGATTGAAACATATGGACTGACACGTTTTGATACCGGAGCTGCTGGATATAGCTATTATTCTGATACTGAGAGTCAGGCAGTTATCTATTCTGAATCAGGATTAACGAACTATACAGTAAATGCAGGGGATACACTTTGGGGAATTGCTCAGAGCTATGGTACCACTGTTGATCAATTGATGGCTCTTAACGGGTTATCAGCTGATTTGATTACTGTCGGTCAAGTGATACAAGTAAGGTAAGAAGAAAATGAAATCCCCCTGTTGAACTGAAGATTCAACAGGGGGATTTTGCATGTTTTATCGCTTGCCATTTCGCAATTCTTCTAATCGCCGCTCGCGGTTTTTTGTAATATCCTTTTTTCGTGGTCTCGGTAAGATAGCTTCTTCTGTTACGGTGCTTTCTTGATGGAAGGTAACAGGGTTGTCGCTGTCAAAGCTTTGTAAGTAGCTGAGAACTTCACGAACAATCGGCGTAGGGGTTGAAGCGCCGGCAGTTACAGCGATTTTTTTTACATTTTTCAGCCAATCAGCTTGAATCTCGGAAACATCAGAGACACGGTACGCTTTTACGCCGGCCTGTTGTTCAGAGACCTGAGCCAGACGATTGCTGTTATTGCTTTTAGGGTCTCCTACAACAATTGTTAAGTCGCAGCCCTGAGATTGCTCTACAACGGCTTCCTGGCGAACCTGAGTCGCTTTACAGATATCTTGATGGATTTCCACCTTCGGATATTTCTGCTCAATTAAGGCAATCAAATCAAGAACATCCCATTGGCTCATTGTTGTTTGATTCGTCAGAAATAATTTTTTGTTTTCTGAAAAATTTAATTGCTCAATATCTTCAATAGAAGTAATCAGATGTACATGTTCCGGTGCCACACCGATGGCTCCTTCCGGCTCCGGATGATTCCTTTTGCCAATGTATAGGACATCGAAGCCGTCACGAACTTTTTTTTCAATGATTTCGTGGGTAATCATGACATCAGGACATGTCGCGTCAACAACTGTCAGCCCTTTCTCTTCAGCAAGTCGCTTGATTTTGGGTGAAACCCCATGGGCAGTTAAAATGACTGTTCCTGAGTTAGCCTGTTGTAGGATTTCTTCACGATTTTCTCCATCAAGAGTATGTATTCCAACACTTTCAAAAGCTTCGGTCACATGCTTATTGTGCACGATCATTCCCAGTATGTAGATAGGTCTGGGTAACGATTCATCTAAAGAGACATTTCTTGCGATGACCATTGCGTCAACGACCCCATAACAATATCCTCTGGGACTTATATTTACGATTTCCATATGAATAAACTCCTATAGTTTTTTTCTACTATACAACATTTACATTAAGATTGTGTAAAGTTCTATGTCCAACTGTTTAACTATAGCAAATTAATGGCGTGATTTCAAAAAATGGGCTATGATTAAAAAAAGATTAAAAATTCTTGGATGGGGGAAATAGCATGACAAAGATTGTTAAATCGGTAACAGAGCTGATAGGACAAACACCAATTGTTCAGCTTCAACAAATTGTTCCTGAGGGGGCTGCAGACGTTTACGTGAAACTGGAATTTTTCAATCCGGGAGGCAGCGTGAAAGATAGAATTGCGTTAAGTATGATTGAACGTGCAGAAGAAGAAGGAAAGCTTTCTGCCGGAGGCACAATTATTGAGCCGACAAGCGGCAATACAGGGATTGGATTAGCGATGGTTGGAGCAGCCAAAGGCTACAAGGTTAAAATTGTGATGCCTGACACAATGAGCATGGAACGTCGTCAGTTAATGAAGGCGTATGGTGCAGAGCTGATTTTAACTCCCGGAGCAGAAGGGATGAAGGGGGCCATTGCAAAAGCAACAAGCCTTGCTGAAGAAAATGGTTATTTCATGCCGTTACAATTTGATAATCCGGCAAATCCATCCATCCATGAAAAAACAACTGCTAAAGAAGTAGAAGCTGCTTTTGAGGGTCTGGGACTAGATGCCTTTGTTGCTGGGATAGGTACAGGCGGAACGATTACCGGAGTAGGACATGAGTTGAAAAAAGTTTATCCGGAAATTCAAATTATCGCTGTTGAACCAACAGAGTCGCCTGTTTTAGAGGGTGGAAAGCCAGGACCACATAAAATTCAAGGGATTGGGGCTGGTTTTGTTCCTAAGGTCTTAGATACAGAGGTCTATGGTGAAGTACTTGCTGTTTCCAGTGATGCAGCAATGGAAACAGCTCGTCAAGCAGCCGAAAAAGAAGGCCTACTTGTAGGAATCTCTGCCGGTGCAGCTATTCATGCAGCTATAGAAACAGCGAAGAAGCTTGGCAAGGGTAAAAAAGTGCTAACTGTCATACCGGATAATGGTGAGCGTTATCTATCTACTGCGTTATATCAGACAGAAGACTAACCTCTTGAATACCGTACAGATATAAATTTTTATAACTATCAGAAATGAAGGAGACAATTTGGTCAACACCAGTGAAGGTGATAGACGAAATCGTCTCCTTTTTTAGTGAATATATCAGATTTATAAGCCGAATTTGATATAATGTGGGAAAGGAATAAAATTGGAGGCAGTGATGAATACAGAATGGTCAGAGCAAAACAAGAGGATGCAGCAACAGTTGAAGAAGAAAGAGACATTCAATCAAGGGATAGACACGTTATTGTCTTTGCGGAAAAAGCTGATGGAGCAAACGGTTCGCTTTCAATCAGAATTAGCTCAAGCGGATTTTAGTGCACAACCATTTCCAAATGCAAAAGGCTATCACAGTAAAACCATCGCCTATTCTCTTTATCATATATTTCGAATCGAAGATATTGTTGTTCAAACATTGATGAGAAAGGAAGAGCAATTGTTCTTCCGGCAAGGCTTTCAAACTGGTATGGGTGCTTCCATACAAACAACTGGAAATGAATTAGTAAAGGAAGAGATTGCCATTTTTTCACAAGGCTTAGATTTGGAGTCGCTGTATCGTTACGGAGCAGAAGTAGACGGCGCTACAACCAGACTATTGAATGAACTTAGTTTTTCAGATACCAAAGTTAAAATGACTGAAGCTGACAAGGAAAAACTATTGCTGACAGAATCCGTAGCTCCCTCAGAGGCCTGGCTGGTGGATTATTGGTGCAGCAAAGATATTTCCGGGTTAATTCGAATGCCGCTTTCCAGGCATTGGCTTATGCATATTGAAGCCAGTCTAAGGATTAAAAATAAGCTCTTAAAATGATGGTTATTGCTGAAGAGCAGAAGTGTCACGCAGCGAAGGTTTGGAAGAGTATTGCTTGTGAACCTCTTTTGTGTTGCTAGTACGACTTCAGTTTTTCATTATCAGATAGCGAAGAAGATAATCGTCTTGATGGAAATATTGAAATAGAGTGAGCACGGCAATTACAAGTGCTCCAACAAAATCTGCTAAAAGATCAATCATAGTATCCATCAAGGCCAGCTGTCCTAGCTTAGGTACTTTCTGGGGGCCGCTAAACTGCTGCAGGTTCATACCAAAGAAGCTATCACAGAAAAATTCCCAAAACTCCCAAAGGACACCAATGGTCAAGGAAAAACAAAGTCCGCCAAAGATAAAAAGCCAGATAGAGTGAGAGGCGCGGGTATCAACTATCAGTGTGAGGAGGCTGTAGGCCAGCAGACTAAATAGAATCCCGCACAACACATGGAGTGCTTTATCCCAATGAGGGATTTTGTTGACAAAATTCAAACCAGTTCCTACAAAGACAGAGGCGATTAAGAATAACTGATAGAAATTGAACAACTGAATGGGGAAGGAAATATGAAAAATTCGTTGAATCAGATTTGGAAGAAACACTAAAAATAAACCGACAAGCAGCTGAAAAAGTAGAAAATAGTTGATTTTTCCTATGTTTTTTCCTTGAAGATAAATATGAATGCTGATTGTTACCCAGGCAGCCAGTGAAAAGGTAGAAAACGAAAATGCTTTGACCATGTGAATTCCCTCCTAATCAAATTAATAGTACGAAATGAATAGTTAAAAGTCAGAGGATATCAAGTAGAAATGCTGGCAACTGATAACGCTTTCATTCGTGGTAGCACAATTAAAAAAAGAGATTTGTAAGGATAGAATAGAAAACGATTGATGAAACAGCCGGACACTTAGTACTATCAAGTTTCTTAATTATTTAAATCAATAGAAAGATTTTTCATTATTAATTTGTATTATTTATTATTTAATAAGAAAATTTGAAGAAATTAGCGTTTTTCCCTTTGATTTTCAGGTTTGTTGGTGATTATTCTTGTCAAGCTTGATTAGAAATAGTATTATTTAATAAAAGGAGGGATTTATCAATGGATAATATATTGGTCAAAAATGCAATGGCAGAATTGAAAGAAGCCAATATTCGGATTACTCCTCAACGGTATGCGATTTTAGAGTATTTAATTGAAAATCATACCCATCCAACAGCAGATGAGATTTATCGAGCATTAGAGAGTCGTTTTCCTAATATGAGTGTTGCTACTGTTTATAATAATTTGAGACTATTTACTGAAATTGGATTTGTTCAGGAGATGAGCTATGGGGATGCCTCAAGTCGTTTTGATTTCAGTTCTAAAAAACATTACCATGCAATTTGCCAAAACTGTGGCAAGATTGTAGACTTTCACTATCCTGGTCTGGAAGATGTTGAGATGGCTGCCAGCCGTTTGACTGGATTTGAAATCAACGAGCATCGTCTGGAACTATATGGTTTATGTCCGGATTGTCAAAAATTGAAGGAACAGGAGTAGGTTCATGATTAAGAAAGTACATACGGATAAGGCGCCAAAAGCGATTGGACCTTATGTTCAAGGTAATATTGTAAACGGTCTTTTGTTTGCGTCAGGTCAAGTGCCGCTGCATCCGGAAACCGGAGAAGTAGTCGGTACAACAATTGAAGCTCAGACAGAGCAGGTATTGAAAAACGTCGCAGCTATTTTGGCAGAAGCCGGCAGTTCGTTTGACCGAGTGATTAAGACAACATGTTTTTTGAAAAATATGGAAGATTTTGCTGCATTCAATACAATTTATGCAGGAGCATTTACTGATCACCTTCCTGCAAGATCCGCTGTAGAGGTCGCTCGTTTACCAAAAGATGTGCTAATTGAGATTGAAGTAATTGCTTCAGTTAATGAATGATAGGCGATTTCACAAATGTTTGTCAGGAAAAGTCAAATAAAAAGAATCGATTGGAGACAGTCGGTTCTTTTTTTGTATACAAAAAGGAAATCCCGTTTTTTCCCGATGTTAATGTGTTTTAGTCAATCATTTTGCTCAAGAGTATAACGAAGAAGCTTCTTCTTTTTTCGTTTTTTTTAAAGAATGAACCTATTTCACTTACAAATCATAAGTATATTGGAAAAGTTTGTGAAAAAATAATTTTGAATTCACAAGCACAAAAATCGAATAATGATTCTTAGTTTGCTATAGTTCTAATTGTAAGCTGTATTTATCTATTAATTTTGTTTAAAAAATGAGTGTATCAGTCTGAGTCATTTGTTTCAATTCGAAGAGAATGAACGTTTCATTCATCGTCTTTATACAGAGTTAATAAGGCTTCATACTAGAAATCGTTGAAAGAAGGGGAACACATAATGAAAGTTGTAGTTGTAGGATGTACTCATGCTGGAACAGCTGCTGTAAAAAACATTTTGGCAAATCATCCGGAGGCAGAAGTAACTGTTTATGAAAGAAATGACAATGTGTCATTCTTATCATGTGGGATTGCTTTATATGTTGGAGGAGTCGTGAAAGATCCTGCAGGTTTGTTCTATTCCAATCCAGAAGAACTGGCATCATTGGGTGCTAAAGTAAATATGGAGCATGAAGTGCAATCTATTGATGTCGACAACAAAGAAGTTGTTGCAAAAGACCTAAATACTGGAACCGTTGAAACTGTTGCTTATGACAAATTAGTTATGACAACTGGTTCATGGCCAATTATCCCGCCAATTCCAGGAATTGAATCTGAGAATATCCTATTGTGTAAAAATTACAATCAGGCAAATGTAATCATCGAAAAGGCAAAGGATGCTAAAAAAGTTGTCGTTGTCGGCGGCGGCTATATCGGAATCGAGTTGGTAGAAGCCTTTGTTGAATCCGGTAAACAGGTAACCTTAATTGATGGGCTTGATCGTATTTTGAATAAATACTTAGACAAAGCTTTCACAGATGTATTAGAGAAAGAGCTTGTTGACCGTGGTGTGCAGCTTGCTCTAGGCGAGAATGTAAAAGAGTTCAAGGCTGATGATTCAGGTGTTGTAACTAAAGTAATTACACCAAGCCAAGAATTTGATGCCGATATGGTTATTATGTGTGTGGGCTTCAGACCAAACACAGCGCTTCTTGAAGGCAAGGTAGACATGCTGCCAAATGGTGCATTGATTGTTGATGATTATATGCATACAAGCAACCCTGATATTCTTGCTGCAGGTGATAGTGCAGTTGTACACTATAACCCAAGCGGAACGAATAATTATATTCCATTGGCAACGAATGCTGTTCGCCAAGGAATGCTGGTGGGCTACAATTTGACAGAAAATAAACTGGCTTACCGTGGGACACAGGGAACATCCGGTCTATATCTGTTTGGCTGGAAAATCGGTTCTACAGGTGTCACTATGGAGAGCGGAAAATTGAATGGCTTAGACGTTGAAGCAACCTATTTTGAGGATAACTATCGTCCTGAATTTATGCCGACAACTGAAAAGGTTATGATGGAACTAGTTTATGAAAAAGGCACAAACAGAATTGTCGGTGGGCAGCTGATGTCTAAATATGACATTACTCAATCTGCAAATACTCTGTCTCTTGCAGTTCAGAACAAAATGACTGTTGAAGATTTGGCTATTTCAGATTTCTTCTTCCAACCACATTTTGACAGACCTTGGAACTACTTAAATCTGTTGGCGCAAGCAGCATTAGCAGATATCAACAATAAATAAGCAAGTTCTGATACTATGAAGAGAGCGAGTATAGGTGTCATACCCTATACTCGTTTTTTTCTATGCGAACCATGAGAACTACCAGTACAAAAAGCAATAGTGGGTAAGCATAAGGTAAATATTTTGCCTTTTTCAACTATTTTTGAGATGCTTAATCTGTAGGAAAAAAATGAGGTGAAAAAATGAATAACAAGTTAAAGGAAACAGTCATTCGTTCGCTGTTCGCGCTTTTAGGGGTAGCCATTCTAGCTTTTGGTGCAGCTACCTTGCGAATCGGTCAGGTTGGGTTAGACCCGTATACAGCTGCGAATATCGGGATTGGTGACACATTAGGACTTTCATTAGGTGTCTATCAGTTGGCAATCAATATTGTCATCTTGATTTTGGTTTTTATTTTTGGAAGAAAATATATCGGTATAGGCACAATCATTAATATGGTTCTTGCCGGCTTCTTTATTGATTTTTTCACGTGGGTGTACACAGATATTTTTGCTATCAAGCTGACACTTGTGATACGAGCGATATTGCTAATTGCAGGAGTGTTAATCTTTACCTTCGGTGCTTCCTTCTATATGTCAGCAAAGCTGGGAAATGCGCCTTATGATGCTATCGCGCCGATAATTGTCGACCGAACAAAGGCCAGCTACCGTGTTGTACGTGTGAGTCAGGATATTGGTTTTGTTTTACTGGCTTTCATTTTCGGAGGTCCGGTAGGAATAGGAACAGTTATTAATGCGTTCTTTACAGGACCGCTGATTGAGTTCTGGAATAAAAAAGTGAGTGAACCTCTGATTGAGGCTCAAGCAAAAAAATAATTTTGGAAAAACCAGCAGATAGTTTAGAGCTTTCTGCTGGTTTTGTTCCTGCTGCTCAAGTTTATCCGGCTTTTCTATCTAGTTACTCCATTGTCGCTAGTGCTGTTCCGTGGTATGGTTTTAGTAGATGAAAGGAGGAGTAGATATGCATGTGAACACGTTGATTCGAAGCTATCGAAAAAAGCGAGGAATGACACAAGAAAGCCTTGCCAGCCAATTGAATGTTTCAGCAGGAGCTGTCAGTAAATGGGAAACAGGTGCTTCTTTACCTGACACAGAGCTGTTGATTCCGTTAGCGAATGCGCTTCAGGTGAGTTTGGATGAGTTGTTTGGCTTTTCACTTAGCTTGTCAGATGAGCAACTTCAGACAATCAAAGCGGATATTATTGCCTCATTTGAACAAGGCTCCTTCTCAGATGGACTACTTTTGATAGAAAGGTATATCGCAGAGTATCCCCATTCAGAAGCGCTTGTTTATCAAGCAGCACATTTAATTTGGACATATAGCCTTCTTGTTCCTTTTGAGAGTGAAGAGGAAGTGCTTATAAGACGCGAGAAAGCATTTGAACTATATGAGCAGCTTTTCGATTCCGACAATGAGCTGATGCGATTAAATGCCTTATACAGCGGAGCAGTTATTTTAATGACTGCCAATCGGCTAAATGAATTAGAAGACCTGCTTCAGAAAATTCCGACAGCCGACTACGATACCTTTTACATGACCTTGCATGTTTTGGAAGGAAAAGGAGAATATTTGCAGGCAAGAGAACTTTCTTTGGCAAAGCTTTTTAGTCGAACCAATGAGCTGTGTTCTTTGTTGGCTATAACTGGGAGACTGTATGAACAGACCGAAGAGCCAAAGCAGGCAACCGTTTGTTTTAAGCTGCTTGAAAAACTAGAAGGGCTATTTCAATTAATTACCCCATCTGTGACAGAACCAAGAAAAATCAGAAGGTTGATAGAGGCTGGGGATGAAATACAAGCGGCTGCTGAGTTGAAAAAACACATGTTGACTCTGACCGAACAATCTCTTAATTGGAAGGAGCATTTCCTATTTTCTTCAATTAAGTTATCAGCAGGGGATAATGAGCAGAGGCAGATTAGGAAACTATACGTGCAAGAAATGTTAGCAGAGTTTGGTGACTTAGAAGGATGCGATGCCTATGAAGAAGCAAAAAAAATTGTCGCGGCTTTTTAGCCATGATAGAAGTCTAAGACTTTTTCGAAGATAAATTATTTGAGATATAGCTATTCAATTTTAAGGGCTGCGGCACACACCGCTGCAGTCTTTTTTATTTTGTAAATCATAGCAACAGATTCAAATTGGTTTATTAAAATTCCTCTCATTTTTGATACAGAATAGGATCATCCATGGTAGTATAACGAAGGATATAAATGAGAGAGGAGCACGCAGATGAAAACGTTTATTATGAAAAATTCAGTTCGAGATGCTTTGTATGTGACCGTAGGGTCTTTTTTATTGGCTGCAGCAATTAACAGTATTTTATTGCCTATGTCTATTGTTTCCGGTGGTGTCTCAGGGCTTAGTATTGTATTAAATCATTTTTTCGGGTGGAATCCTGCCCTGACCCTATACGCAATTAATATTCCCTTGCTAGTACTTTGTTTTATTTTTTTAGGAAAGGAAAATGGGTTTAAAACATTATATGGCAGCTTAATCTTTCCTTTTTTTGTAGGGATTACAGGTAATATTCCGGCACTTACGGATAATTTGCTGCTTGCTTCAATTTATGGAGGAATCGGTGTTGGGGTTGGTCTGGGACTGGTCTTTCGAGGGAATGCCTCAACAGGTGGAACGGCTATCCCGGCACAGATTATTCATAAGTATTTTAAAGTGCCCTTGGGTTTATCAGTCTCAATTGTTGATGGGTTTATTATTCTTTCGGGGCTGTTGGCCTTTGATGTGGACCGCATTTTATTTTCAATGATTTGCTTGTTCTTAACAGGACGAGTGATTGATATTATCCAAGTTGGTGTTGTTCGCTCAAAGAATGTTTTCATCGTTTCTCCTCAGTATGAGGAAATGAAACAGGAGCTGTTGAAAAACTTAGATAAGGGAGTCACCTTAATCCCGATAGAAAGCGGCTATCATGAGAAAAAAGGAATGCTGATTATGACCGTCATCAAAGAAAAGGACTTTCCAAAATTGAAAGAAAGCCTGCTTCAGATTGATGAGCATGCATTCATTGTATCCATGGCTGCCAGCGAGGTCTTTGGCAGAGGCTTCAGCCTACAGCGTATTTTTGATTATATGGAATAGCTTTATAATAGGAATCTTAAGAGACAGCAGATTAGATAGTCAAGCGACTAAACAATCTGCTGTTTTTTGCAGCTTCTTTTTCGGATAAAGATATAATTTTTTCTGAAATGACTTTTTAGAATGGAAAATATTGGTATAATAAGACAATAAATTTTTGTCAGTCAGTTTTCGACAATGAAGGTGTGGGATAGATGAATAAAAGAGCGCTATTAGTCATTGATTTACAAATTGGTGTGGAATCCAAAGAAAAGAAGCTGTATCGATTAGATGAGATCATAAAGAAAGTAAATGAACAGATTAATGATTTTAGACAAAGTAATCGACCAATTATTTTTGTTCAACATGAGGATGAAGAGCTCGTCGCAACATCTGAGTCCTGGCAGCTTTTTCCTGAGCTGAATGCAACGAAAGAGGACTACTATGTTGGAAAGACACATGCCAACTCGTTTTATAAAACAGGACTTAGTGAGTTACTGGAAGAGCTAGGTATCGACGAGCTTGAAATATGCGGAGCACAAACGGAATACTGTGTGGATACAACCATTCGTATGGCACACGGTTTAGGGTATCGCTTATTTATGAGACCAGGGACAGCGACGACTACTGACAACGGTCACTTGAAGGCCTCTCAGATTATCAAACATCATGAAGCAATCTGGGACAATCGGTTTTTGACATTTATCTAACGATGCTTGACTCTCTCCTAAGGTCAGGGTGTATCGTTGAATGAAAGAAAGCGACCTATTCTTGAAAGGAGAAATTCTGATGGAAAAAATTCAAGCAAAGAAGCTTCTGACAAAGACTAAGAATCGAGAATGGTTTGGGACTGATTACACGATGAATATTTATCGCGGGTGTCACCATGGCTGTATTTATTGTGATTCAAGAAGCGAATGCTATCAAATCGACAATTTCGATCAGGTAACCTATAAGGAAAATGCTCTTGCGCTGTTGAATCAGGAGCTGCAAGGCAAGAGAAAGAAGGCTGTTATCGGTTTTGGTGCAATGTCAGATGCTTACAATCATCTGGAACGAAAGAAATGCCTCACAAAAAATGCCTTAGAGTTGATTGACACACATGGCTTTGGTGTTTCGTTGGCTACTAAAAGTGCATTACTGGAAAGAGATATCGAACGATTTAAATCGATTCAACAGCATTCGCCGGTAAATATCGGTTTTTCTTTCAGCACATCGCATGACAGGCTTGCCAGTCAAATAGAACGGCATGTCTCTTTGCCTAGTGAACGATTTGCAGCTTTGGCAAAGTGCAAAGAAAACAATCTTTATAGCGGCATCTTATTAATGCCGATTCTACCGTATATTACAGATAATTTGAAGCTGCTGGTTGACTTGATCTATAAGGCACATGAAGCAAATACTGACTACATTTATCCTCTTTTTGGCATGACACTGAGAGATAGACAAAAGGACTATTATATCAATGCCTTGGAAAAGCTGTCTCCGGAAATTGCCAACAAATACAAAAACGATAAAGTGAACCAGTATTTTTTTCCGGCAGAAGACTATGAGCGGTTGAATGATACATTTAAAAATTTATGTATAAAATTGGGAATCAGCTATAAGATGGCAGATATTATTGCCGGCTATCAGGACCAGTATCAAACGGAACAGGGAAGCCTATTCTGATGAAGAGAGAGGGAGAAGACAATGACTATTCGGTCTATTCGTAAAGGAGATGGAGAAGCATTTTTAGCCATGCAGCGTCAGTTGGATCAAGAAAGTGACTTTATGCTGCTGTTGCCGGAGGAGAGAACAACAACAAATGAACAATCTGAACAGCATGTTGAAGATGTGCTTGCTCGAAACGACTTTCTCTATGTCGCGTTGGATGATTCAGGACAAATTAGCGGGTATATTTATGCGGAAAGAGGCGAAGTCAAAAAAAATAAGCCATTCTGCTTATATTGTGATTGGACTGCAGAAAAAAATGCATAGAAAAGGAATCGCTACCTACTTTTTTAGAAAATTAGACCAATGGGCGAAAGAACAGCATATCAAGCGATTGGAACTGACTGTAATTACTCAAAATACAGGTGCAATCGCATTATACAAAAAGGCCGGATTTGAAATAGAGGGCACCAAAAAGAACGCCATTTTCCAAAATGGCGTTTATCAGGATGAATATTACATGTCAAAAATTTTGAGTTAACAGCTGTTTTCGTTCTTATCGGACAAGTAACTCGACACCAACTAAAACAGTCGTGTCTGTCAACCCATTTTTTTGCATCAGTTCATCAAGTGAAAGTCCGTGGTTTTCAGCAATCAGTGATAGCGAGTCGCCTGCTTGAACGACATAGGTACTTGCTTGCTCCTGAGTAGATGATTCAGGACTTGCCTGCTGTTGTTCAGAAACAGGAGGTTCAGCATTGTTTTGTAGCTCCTGATTTTCAGCTGAGCTGGCGCTTGTATCAGCCGGAGCTGCAGATGATTCGGTTGTGGATGATGAGCCTGTCGACGGTATTGTGTTTGTTGTATTACCTGCTGTCGATACTGTAGAGCTGCCTTTAGCAAGCTTATCTATTTCACTTTCAAGACGCGAGACTTGAGTAGCAAATGTCTCTTGTTTGTTATCCGATTGATAGGCATGATAGACCAAATAGCCTAAGCCTAGTGTATTTACAAGTAATAAAATCAGAAGAAATATAAAAATGCCGGAGGAGCCGCCCCCTCTTCGTGCTGATCGGCTTGTGTGTTTATCTCCCATTAAAAACTCCCCTTTGCTCAATTATCAAATGTAGTATAGCACATCTGTTTTAAAATAACTTGTGTTTTTGAAAAATTCTGTTATTTAACTTAAAAATAATAGAATCTAATCAATTGAACGAAAACAAGCTCTTTTGTCAATTATATGTTACCAGTCTTTCTATCGGGTCGTCAATAGAGGATTTGGATAAAAAGGAGGTATTTCCATGTTGTCAGCAAGTGAAGAAGAAAAGATACTGTTAATTAAAGCATATGCAGAAGAGATATTGGCGGAAGATATGACGGGTCATGATAAAGCACATATTCGCCGAGTGGTTCAACAAGCTGAGAAAATTGCTGCAACGGAGAGCTGCTCTCTATTCATTGTAACGGCTGGTGCGTATTTGCATGATGTCATTGATGACAAATTAGTTGCCGATGAGGCAGAGGCCTGTAAAGCAGTTGTTGAATTCTTGAGCAATATTGGACTTGATGCACAAATAATCGAAAAAATTCTTCATGTGATAACAAATGTCTCTTATAGTAAGGAAGTTCTCCATGGGAAGACTGATTCACTGTCGATAGAAGCGAAAATTGTTCAAGATGCCGATCGTCTGGATGCAATGGGAGCGATAGGGATTATTCGTACAGCTTATTATGGCGGAAAGAAGGGACACTTGATTCACGATCCACAAAGGATGCTGCAACAATTTGCAACGAAAGAGGAATACCGAGAGGGCACGACAGTAATTAATCACTTTTATGAGAAGCTGTTGAAGCTTCAAAACGGGTTGTATACGGATTATGCCAAGCGTGTTGGAAAGAAAAGGCATGATTTCCTCTTGCTTTTCCTGGAAGAATTTCTCGAAGAGTGGGGAGAATGTAAAAAGGATTAAGAGCCTCATTTATGAATAAAGGTTGATCTGGGAGGGGGCACGTGTCTAGCACGGCAACCTACAGACCAACCTATTTATATGAAAATAAATGAAAAAGATTAACCGAGTGCTTGCATTCTTTTTAGTGAACTGAAGAAAAGACAAACTAGAATGCCGAATATTCCTAAAATGAATAACAGAAAAGCTGAGCCAGCACCTTTTCCTTCTCCGAATAATGAGAGGAATGGCGAAACTTGCCGCTGCATCAATGGTTCAAACCATTCATCAATTGATAATCCTGCAAGAAGATGTCCAAGAGGAATAGTGAAAAACTGAAGTGCATTTCTCACGGAAAAGACTCGGCCTTGCATTTCCAATGGAATTTTTTCTCTCAAAATCACATCCATATTCGCACTCATGAAGGGAATTGGCAACCAGCCTAGAATCCCGCTGAAACACCAAAGCGGAATAGAATCTGTTAAAGCTAAAATGAAATTCTCTGTTGCCATAGAAATGAATAAAGCGGTACAAATGACCTGAATTCGATTTTTAGGCGCTGCGCGAAGCGAGACGATGATGCTGCCAACCAGACTGGCCAAGCCAGTGCAACCATTTACTAAGCCTAATACAGTCTCATCGTTCGGATATTTTGCGAGAACAAGAGCCGGCAATGCAGTATCAGACATTGAAGCAATCAGGTTGATTGCAGAAAGAAAGAGAATCAATTCAAGAATGCCTCTGTTCTCTTTTAAAAAACCTATTCCTTCTTTTATCAGCTCGAAAACAGACGTTTTTTCGCTACTGTTTTCATTGGAAGAAATACTGGATTGATCGATAGGAACGAAAAAGAGCAACGCAATGCAAGCCATACTGAAGGTTAATCCATCCATCAATAATACAGCCTGAATACTGAAAAATGATAAAAGCATGGTTGCTAAGACAGGTGTCAGCATCGTTACAAGAGCATTGGAAAAGGACCGTAAACCACTGGTCTTCTGAAAATACTCTTTGGGAACCAGCAGAGTAATTGCGACATCAGAAGCTGGGGACTGAAAAGCGCCCATTATCCCGTTGATGATATTGATAATATAAAGATGCCAGACCATAAGCTGACCTGTTTGCAGCAGAATGAAAGCTGCCAGCGTTCCCAGCACAGCGACACTGTCACAGAACAGCATCGTTTTTTTCTTGTTCCACTTATCACTGAAGGCGCCCGCAAACATACTTAGCAGAACATAAGGGGCATAAGAACAAACTGTAAGTAAGCCCATCGTTAGAGCAGAACCTTGTTGTTGGTAAATCCATATAATCAGCGCAAAGCTGGTCATAGAACTTCCAAAGGATGAGAGTGTTTGTGTCACCCAAAGAATCATAAAGCTTTTTAAATTATTTTTTTGTTTCATCATGACTTTGCTCCTTAATAAATGTAGTAGACACTATTAATATGCAAAGTCATTTGGAACATCTAATTAATGGTTACTCCATGCAAGCTGTTCCAAAGACTTTGCATGGAGTTTTTTAATACAAATAACCATAGTTGTTTCCTCCTTGTCTGTTTCATATTCTTTCATTATAACGGATTTCATTTTCCGTTACGAGGGGAAATAAATGCTTTCAGAGGCGGAAGAAGTACAAAAATCCTTTTATTTGCACTGGTTTATTTGAACAGATTGAAAAGGTATGGGCATAGCTCAAATTCTCTACACTGTTTTTTTGCAGCAGTACACTTTTGTGCCAAGCTCATTTAAACAATAAAATCCGTCGTTTGTCCCATAAAATATCCGTCGCGGGACTTATAGGAGAATTCGCTGTACTACTATATACTAAATGTATAAATGAGATTAGTTAGGGGATAATAAAATGAAAAAAACAGGATTAGTGGTAGCAGGATTTGGGATGTGTTTCTTATTGGCAGGGTGTCAATCTTCAGGCAGTTCTTCTTACAAGGAGAAGCATTATGAAGGAATTGGGGATGTCCAAACACTTGAAATTGCGGATGATAATATGAAAATTAATGTAGTTGGTGTGTCTAGCGAACAGCCGTTAACTATTGATTATTATGAAAGTAAGAATGTGACTTATACAATTAATGATGACAACAATAAAGTTTCGATGAAAAAGAAAAAGCAATCTTTTGGCTGGAATATTTTTTCCTTATTTAACTGGAATTTTGAAGATATCGAAGTGACAGTCCAGGTTCCTGAGAATCAATTGAAAAATCTGACGGTTAAAACAGAAAACGGTAAGATTGTTGTCGAAAATTTGACTGTCGGTGAAGCAAAACTAAAAACAACAAATGGGAAGCTGTTGCTGGAAGATACTCAAGCTAAAAATTCACTGAAGCTGGAAACAACAAATGGTAAGGTAGAAATGGCAAATGTGCAGGCGAAGGATATCAAGATTGATACAACGAACGCTAAGATTACCTTTGATCAGCTACTTGTGGAGGACTCTTTTAAGGCTGAAACCACTAATGGGAAAATCAGTGGTACAATTGAAGGGAGTCAAAAAGATTTCAAAATCGATTCGAAAACGACAAATGGAGATAACAGCTTAAGTAATTCAGAGTCCGGCAGTAAAGATTTGAGACTAAAAACAACGAATGGGGCCATTCGTGTAGACTTTAGTGAGGATTGATTAAGCATAGCTATTCAATGATAAGAGGCTGCGGCAATCTGTGTCGCAGCTTTTTTCTAGCTTCAAAAAATGAAAGGGCTTTGATAAAATAGGGGATATGGAGACTTTTATCATGACAGCTTGAAGAAATGAGAGCAGCAAAGAAATGAGGGAAGGGAAGTATGGAGAATCAATCATTAGACTTGAAAAAACTGCAGGAATCTATTTTTGTGAAAAAGTCAGAGGGGACAGAGGTTAATTATTTTCTCTACCCGGAGTTTGAGGTGCATAGGAATAGTTTACCTTCCGGAGTTATTCAAGAGTGGCATGCACATACGCAGGTGGAGGAAGTGATTGTTTGTACAAAAGGCAGTTTCATCATTGAGACAATTGAGAACCAAAAGCTTATTTCTACTTGTGTGGAGCAGGGAGATGTTGCTCGGGTGAGAAACAGCGTGCATCGATTGAGAAATGATGAGGAGAATAGTGCCGAGTTTATTGTTTTTCGCTTTTTACCGGATGGTGAAGAAAAGCAGGAACAGATTAAGCGTGATAAACGTACATATACAGAGGACCAAATTCAGTTGTTACTGAGTAATAAGGAATAGACTTAGGAGAGAGACATACTTATTTTTTTCTTCTAGAAAGATTTAACAGGAATGGCTGATGGAAACCAGTAGACCCAAGAAAAGGAGTGGAACAAACAATGATGGAGATGAACGGAAAAAGATTTGAGTGGATAAACGAATCGTCGTGTACTGTAAAAGAAGAGGTGCTGGAAATCAAAGCAACAGCAAACTCTGATTATTTTGTTGATCCTGCAACGGGGAAGAAATCCTTGAACGCCCCATTTTTATATACAACAATCCATGGAGATTTCACGCTTCGAGCTAATGTATCCCCTACGTTCAGCGAAGTGTACGATGCTTGCGGCTTTCTATTTTATGATCACAAGCTGCTTTGGGGGAAATTATGCTTTGAATACACTGATATTGGGAAGAATGCTGTTGTCAGCGTTATTACAGATGGTACTTCTGATGATGCAAATGGTCAATCCATTGAAGAAGACAATGTTTGGCTTCAGTTATCAAGGAAAGGCCAGCTGTTTTCAATGCATTATTCTTTAGATGGTGAAGATTATCGGATGGTCCGTTATTTTTCTCTCCCTTGCAAAGAGGAGCTTAAAGTAGGGTTTTCGGCACAATCTCCGCTAGGTCAAAGCGGTAGAGGCATATTTAGAGAAATCGTACTAAAGGATCATTGCCTTGCTGATATGAGGCGAGGAAAATAATAGACAGAAAAACAGAGGGTAGAAGAGTATAAAGAGGTCGAGTTTTAAGCGAATCCTTATATATTTTCTATCCTCTGTGTGTTTATTCGCTCTCTTGACTGGAAACTAAACTAACTCCAGCTCTACGTCAATATTTCCACGAGTCGCCTTGGAATACGGGCAGAAATCATGCGCCTTTTCTAAGTATTCTTTTGCTGTCGCTTCGTCAAGTCCATCAATATGCACATCCATAACAACACCGATTTGATAACCGCCGTCATCCGTTGTATAGAGAGAAACTCGAGCCTTTACTGTGGATTCTGCTTCGATATTTCCTTCCTTCAATACATGTTGTAGCGCTCCGTTGAAGCATGAAGCATAGCCGGCAGCAAAAAGCTGTTCCGGATTGGTTCCTTCAGCATGGAGTCCGGGTGGTGTAATCTTCATGTGCATGGCACCATTCGGAGCTTCTACATAGCCGTCTCGACCACCATGATTGGTCATCGCTGTTTCATACATTTTTTTCATTTATTATTCCTCCGTTCTGTTCCTTATCTTTATTCTATTGCCTTATGCTCTATCATTCAATTGATTCGACTTAAGAGAGAAGAAGAAAAGTAACAACTGTTTATAAACGAGGTAGAAAAAATAACATTCGTAATGTAGGAAGAAACCGGACAGTTGGACGAAGATAGAAAAAAAATTTACACTATATCTTGTTGGGATAACTGAATCAGTTTGTTCACCGTATTGGCATTTCGTATGGTTACATGATTGTTTACCGATGAACTGGCAATTTTGGACCATCGGGCTTTTGAAAAGGTTTTTCGCGGTGCCGACCAGAAAATCACTTCTCCATGATGTGCAATTTGTTCATATTCAGGTTTTATTTCACCGACAGCTTCATAAACATCCTCAACACGAACGGGAGAAATAACAAAAATCGCATAGTGGATGGATTCTTTGTCTATATCCCACCAATCAGGTGTATGCTTTAGTATATCTGATAAATCCTTAGCGACTAGGACTGTTACAGGAATGGTCAGCATAAATTTTTCAGTAATTAACTCTTCGCACAATTGTATCAGGGCTTGTTTGTCTTGATTTTTACTTGAAAAAATAATATTTCCACTATTGATGTATGTTTTTACGTCTGAAAAGCCAATTTCTTCAAAAGCTTCTTTTAGTGCAGGCATAGATAGCTTGTTCTTTCCACCGACATTGATTCCCCGCAGCAGTGCAATATATGTCTCCAATCAAATCCCCTCTTTCCTAATGTTACCAAATAGTATAGTATACTATTAACTGAAAATATAGGTTTCTAATCAAGATAAAAGACTATAAGTGACATTTCTTTATAGGTCACTTTCTGAAAATAAGGAGAGTAAATATGAAATTAGTATGTATGTCTGAGCGTTTAACTACATTACCTGAATTCCACGGGGAATTAGAGGAAATAACGGAGTGTAATATCTATAATAATGAGTTTGAACAAATTCCATCAGAGGTATTTGATATGGTAAATTTAGTGAACTTAAATATTTCAGTCAATCAGATTAAAAAAATTCCTAACGAAATTAAGCGCTTAAATCAATTGCAATCGATAGACTTCGGGCATAATCAAATTGACGAACTGCCGGAAGCTTTTTTCTCTTTAACTGATTTGAAGGAGTACGTCTATCTTCATAATAATCAGCTAAAGGAAATTCCTGATTTATTTGATAAAACAGATAAAATTGAATATTTGAATTTGAGTGACAACCAGCTAAAAGAATTGCCACAAAGTATTGGGAAGCTTAAGAACTTGCTTGAGCTGAGAATCATGAATAATCTTCTGGAAGAACTTCCTAAGGAGATAGCAAATCTCGCTGAACTAAGAGAGCTTCATGTGCGTGAAAATAGGCTTAACCATATTTCCTTTAAGAGCTTGAACTGGCATAAATTACGTGTTCTTGACTTAGAAGCCAATCAAATAGGTGACATCAGTTTTGATTTTTCTACTTTAAAAAACTTGCAGAGACTAAATTTAAGAAACAATGAATTGTCAATTCTTCCGGAAGGAATTGGACTTGCCGAAGGCTTAATTGAGCTTGATCTAAGAAGTAATAGGCTGGAAACATTGCCGATAGAAGTTCTAGAGCTTCCACAGCTTCAGCGGTTGGATCTTCGATGGAACCACGAACTTGTTCCACCACTATGGTTGAAGGAGCTAAGAGCAAGAGAATGTATTGTCTATTTATAGTGAAACCAAACTAATTTGAGTTATCGTAATAGTTGACTTGAAGTGGGCTTGAAGGTGTATACTTATTATTGTTATGTATTTCATACAGTAAAGGAGGCGATGCACGTGTCTGGCTCACTAAGGTCAATTGAGGGAGCAGTTCAACAAAAATTAACTGTTCATTTTTCGTTTTCAAAGCGAAATCTTTATTTGATTCCAGTTCAAGAGGAGCATCAGGAAAGCTTAATCATTCCATTTGATCAAATAACTGTTGATTGTAGTGATACAAGTGTCCAACTAACATTTATCGAGCAGAATAGCCGCTATATCTTTTCATTTAGTGCTGCTGATATGAATCAAAGTCTGTGGAATCGATTGAATCAATAGAAAAGTATTGATGAGCAGAGCAAACAATCCTCTGCTCTTTTTTTATGTGTCATGAGCCAAAAAAAATAGTTAGTATTGAACAATAAAAATGCTAGAATAGAAGCATGGTTGGTTATGATAGACTATCTGAAAAGGGGGAAACAATGTCTTATAAAATCAGAGCACTAAGGTCAGAAGAAATCTATTTGCTGGATACCTTTATCTATGAAGCCATTTTCCAACGTCCGGGAGTCGAAAAGCTGCCTAAAAGTATTATTCAGCAACCTGATATCAATGTATACATAAAAGATTTTGGAAAGAAGACAGATTATTGCCTAGTCGCTGAATCTCACGCTAAAGTAGTTGGAGCTGTTTGGACAAGAATTCTTGGAGGCTCTACAAAGGGCTTTGGTCATTTGAATAATGAGACCCCCGAATTTGCGCTTTCAGTACTTGAGGAGTTTCGAGGGCAGGGGATAGGAAAAAGCTTGATGGAGCATATGCTAGTCGAGCTAAAAAGAGCTGGTTATGCTCAAGCATCACTTGCTGTTCAAAAAGATAACTATGCGTTTTTCATGTATAAAGATTTAGGGTTTAAGATTATTGATGAAAATGAAGAGGAGTTCATTATGCTTTATCAGTTTTAAAGAGGAGCAGAAAAAGCTGATTTTAGGCATTAATTTCAGAATTTAGGCGAATATACGCAGCTATTTGTTGTGATATTTGTCTTTTTTTATTGAATATGAAGTGTACTATTGGTATAATTAATGAACTTGTAGTACAGAAAGGTAATGAATAATGGACAAAAGAGAAGCTGTGATCCAATTTCATAGGGAACGAATAATAGAAGCCGCAGAAAGCCTGTTTTTAGATAATGGTGTAGAAACAACCACAATGGATATGATTGCAAAAAAGGCAAATTATAGCAAAACTACTCTTTACAAGTATTTTGAAAGTAAGCAAGAGATTTATTATACAGTTACGTATCGTAGTTTTGTTATGCAAAAAAAGATATTGGAAGAAGTGATTGAAGAGGAACAAAATTTCTTTGATCAATATTTTTCTCTATGCCAGGAAATGGTTAATTTTCAAAAGAAGTATCCTCTATATTTTGATACGTTACTGGAAACAATAGATATTAATTCGGAATTGCCCATTTTGAATGCCATTTATGATATTGGTGAGGAGATAAACGGTATTTTGCAACAGCTTTTAGAAAAAGGGGTTGCAGACGGTATGATATCCAGTGAGATAAAGTTTCCTGAGGTTATTTACCTAATGTGGTCCTCAATTTCCGGAATAATCAGAATGGCTGATAAGAAAGAAGCGTATTTCACGCAAACATCAGATATGTCGCTGACAGCTTTTAGAAATTACGGGTTCAAAATTTTACTTCAAGGTTTGATGTAGGAGGAATACAAATGAAAAATAAGAAAAAAATACTGCTTTCCGGGATAGGATTCATTGTTGGTATTGGCTTGATCTTCGGTGGGAATTATCTTTATAGGGCGTATAAGTACCAGCAGATAGTAGCGGATATTGAGATTCAACCAATTGACTTGGCAAAGGTTTCTGATGGTGTATACTCAGGCCATTTTGATGCCTTATTGGTTGGTGCGAAAACAAAGGTAACTGTGAAGGGTCATAAAATTTCGGCTGTTGAGCTCGTTGAACACAAAACTGAGCTTGGTGAAAAAGCAGAAAAGATTGTTGAGGATGTTGTAAGTCAGCAATCATTAGAGGTTGACACAGTCAGTGGTGCGACAAACAGCAGTAAAGTCATTTTGAAATCAATTGACAATGCACTAAATTCGGAGTCGAATGACTAATACCTACAGCTTTCCCCTTCTTAAAAAAACAGTTTTTCTCTATTAAAAATGAAAAAGAGTACTTTTCATACAGAAAAACCAATAAATTTCAAAAAACTATGAAAACACCAGTTATTTTGGCTGGTGTTTTTGCTATAATTAGAATAAGAAATGTTCATTTGTAGAAAAATGAGTTTTTAAAAAGAAAATCAACTTCGATTTTCTTCAAAAATATATTATTTTAGAATGAAAAAACTTAAAAGAGTTAGAGCGAAAAGAATGTTGGGAGAAGAGACACATGAATTTTTATATGGATGTCCAGTTTTTGGACGAAAAAGAGGGAAGCATTAGTATTTTTGAAGTGGTTTTCTCTAATTATACCGATGATAAGAAAATTGAGAAGATTATTGCAGGAGGACTAAATACCTTCCAGAAGAGAAATCCGTATATTAAAGTAGAAGATGGATTTATTGAATTTTTTGAAGACAGCTCAATTAAACTGAGAATTGAAAGTACTTGTAAGTATCCGCTGTCAAAAAGAAGAATTGAAGATTTAAAGCAAGAGTTAATTGTTGCGTTTAAAATGACCAACGAGGAAAAGGCTCTTTTAGAGAGCAAACGTCAAGCTGAAAATAAGGAAAGACCTGTGTTGACTGCGCTTCAGGAAATGAAAGATGAGTGGAATAACCGTCTGGTTCAAGAAGTCAGTGAGCTGAGAAAGTCATTTTCAGAGCAGGTGTCTGCGATTCAACCGGCAATAGAACAGAAAATCAGCCAGCAGCTGATGACAGCTGAAAAGCAGCAGGTACTTCATTATCAGGAGCTTCAGGAAGCAGTCGTTCTGGGGAATGAGCTGATGACAGAGCATCTTCAGGAAATCCTTCAAAAGGAAAAGAACAGCTTTGGACAACTGAAGAAGCGTATTGCTGCGTTAGATTCGTCAACGGAGCAAAGAAATGAAGCCCTTGAAAGTCAGCTTAAAGAGGTCTATCAACAAACCGCTGCAGGAAACTTGGAGAAAATTGAATTTTTGAAGGAGAAGCTCTCCAGTGAAATTGATGAAAGCAATTTTGATTTAAAAGAAGAGATAAGCTTTCTGGGAACCGATTTAGCACAAAGGCTGGAAGAAGATGGAGAGAGAAACGTTCAGCGGTTCTCTCAGCTAGATGAGGCAATGAAAGCAACAACCGATTTATCATTGGAAAGAGCGGTACAGTTGAATCAACAAGTGGATGACTTGAAGAAGGAGCTGCATCAAACAGCACAAAACATTGAGCCTATCACTGTTTTGTTAAAGGCAAAGAAAACCGCAGATGAAAACAAGCTCAACAATCTTGAAGAATCAATCTTGGCAATTTCTGAAAAACTGGACAAAGAGCTAACCATTCAATCAGAAGAATATAATGAAGGTGTTTTGAAGCAAATTAGTGAGCTAAAAACTGATCTGAATCAAAAAATTGAAGAGGAGCTATCGAAGCTCAATGAAGTGATGCAGTCTGAACAAACAACAGTTGTTGAGGCTGATAAACTGCATGAAATGATTGATTTTGAAGAACAGCTAACTGAAATGAAACGGATGCTGGACGATAATGTAAATCAGATTACGCCGTTATTTTCAACACTGCAAAAAGAGAATATCATGCTTACTCGTAAAATTGATAACCTTGAAGCTCTGATAGCTGATATGCAAAAAGTTTCAGAAGAACAAACGGAGAAAGAACAACCCGTTGAGAATATTCTTCCTCCGATGACTGAAGAAGAACCGTTAGCAGAAGAAGAAAAGCCTGAAACAGAGAAAAAAACAGAAGCCGTAAAAGTAGAGAAAGAGACCGATGATAAGGAAGAGAAAGCAAAAGAGGAACAGCCGAAACCCCTAGAACCGGAACGAAGAATTGAGAAGGTAGATGCCAAATTAGAGAAGCTGCCGGATGAGAAAAAGCCTTCAAATGAAAAGAAACCAACAGTACAACGAATAATACCGAAAGCGTCAGAGGTGGATGTGAAGCCTAAGCAACCTAGGGAACGCCCGGATGTCAATCCATTCCAAACCGATTTCCAGGCCTTAAAGGAACGTTTTTCAGAGCTGGAAAGTGCTCCTCGCTTTGATAAGCAGGTTCGATTGAGCAAGTTTGATTATCGAAAATCAATCACCCATGTTCACTATATCGAATATCGATGGGAAAATGCGGTGTTGGACAAAGAAGACTATCATTTCTTCGGATTAGATAATTTTGAGGAAAAAGTCAACGAATTACCGGAATTTTTAGATGCTTTAAAGGCCGATAATAAGAAAGAGTCTCTATTCAACCAGAATAGTTTTAAGCTAAAAAAGACGGTTTGGGAAAAAATAAAGGCCTATCACTTACTCAGCATCTATCTTGATCAAATCCTTACCTGGCGTCAGGGATAGGGTAGAAAAAGCGCGCAAAGCTAGAAAAAATGAGTTTTATCGATTTTGCTTGATTTGATAGTAGGAAGTAATAGGTTAGGCTTTAATAGACTTTTTGTGACTGGGATTGTATGATTGTCCCAGTCTTTTATATTATCTAGAAAGAGGAGTATGTAGGATGCAAGTTATATCAGTAAGAAAGCACCCAGAGTATTTGAAGGCAGCAATAAGCTATTTCCAACTGCACTGGGGAAGTGAGGAGACGAATAAGTTATATGAAAATTCAATTACTCACGCAATGACAGCTGAAGGCCCATTGCCACAATGGTATTTACTGTGCGATGGAGAGCAAATTATAGGTTGTGCCGGTTTAATTACAAATGACTTTATTAGCCGAATGGATCTTTACCCTTGGCTCTGCGCGTTATACATTGAGGAAGAATTTCGAGGACAGAAGCTGAGCAGATTACTGATAGATAAAGCTAAGCAGGATTCTAAACATTTTGGCTTCAAGCACCTGTACCTATGTACCGATCATGTGGGTTTTTATGAAAAGTCTGGCTTTTCATATATTGGAGACGGCTATCATCCATGGGGAGAAAAGAGTCGAATTTACTCTGTCCCATTATATTGACCCATTTTTGTCAAAAAAAGAACAGGTTAAGTGTAAAAAAGACCGTCTGGTATGCTGAAAAATAAGAAAAGAAGGATGGATATGGAAATACTTAGCACAGGATTCTTTCCTAAGAATATCACTGGTTTTGGAAAAGAAGTCAAACAAGGACATATTCTGAAAGAGCCGAAAACCTTATTTTATCAAGCTGCAAGGGAAGCACAGGCAGAAATAATTTCTTGGAAGCCGCCGACCTATCCCAAAAATTTTTATGAAGTCCTGTTTGTTCTTGGGAAAGAGCAGTTTAGTTGTTTTATACATGAGTACTATGCCTATGCCGGCTTTCAAAATAAACAAGGAGAATATGTGGACTGTGAGCAATTATCAGTTGTTTTATCACCAACATTCATTTGTTTGACTGCTGAAATGCTGGAAGAACAATTTCAAGCTGCTTATTTTTCATTCGATGAGCAAGAGCAGAGCCAATGCACATATTGGCAACCGGAAAAGGTAGGAGAGGTCATTTTTAACTGTTGGGACTAAGGAATTCTTTATCAAGGTTAAGCGAATATTTTTCTTCAACAGGTTACCTTCTCTTTAGTTTTCTGCTATACTAAAAAGAACAAATGTTCTTTTTAGAAGACAATAAAGGAGAGAAAATTATGCAAAATATCCAAGGTACTTGTCTGTGCGAGAAAAATCATCTGGTCATAAAGGAGTATGGCAACTTCGTATATAGTTGTCATTGCGATATGTGCCGAAAGATGTCAGCTGGTCCCGTAATGGCTGTCGATCCGGAAACAAGCGATAACATTGAATTGCATCTTGATGAAGCTTCTGTAACCTATTACCATTCGAGCCCTGAGGTTGAGCGTGCTTTTTGTTCAACATGCGGGACCTATCTATTTTGGCACCATCTTGCAAGGGATCACTATTGTATGAACGCAGAGCTATTTCCTGACATTATCAAGCAGGTAAATTTTGGTCTTCAGGTTTTTTATGACAGAAAACCACACTATTATGATTTTGCCAATGAAACAAAGAAAATGAGTAGTAGCTGGGAAGAAATGTAAGGATAGTTCAAATAGAAAACAGCGAACAAAAGTATACAGTGAAAGATTATGGCAGTAACGGCTTTTTACAAAAGGAACAATAAGAAATTGGATCTGATGATTAGAACGGAGGGAAAAGATGATACTTCATACAAAACGATTAATTCTAAGGCCTTGGGCAGAAAGTGATGCGGAGTGTTTGTTTGAGTATGCAAAAGATGAACGTGTTGGTCCGATTACAGGCTGGCCGCCGCATACAAGCGTTGAAAACAGCAAGGAGATTATTCAACAACTGTTAATGCAGGATCATACTTTTGCAGTTGCTTTGAAGACAAAGCCAGAGCAAGTAATTGGGAATATCGGGGTTATGCTGAATGATGAAGAACTTCGGTTTCCCTTCATGAATCGAAAGGATGCTGAAATTGGTTTTTGGTTAGGTGTTCCCTATTGGGGCAATGGCTACATTCCTGAAGCTGTGAAAAGAGTGCTGACGTATTGCTTTGAGGAACTCGCAGTGGAAAACATCTGGTGTGGCTACTATGAAGGAAATGAGCAGTCTAAAAGGGTACAGGAAAAGGTAGGGTTTCTCTATGAGCGGACGGAAAAAGAGCTGTTTGTTCCGCCACTGGATGAATACCGTGTTGAGCATTTTACAAAGTTGACAAAAAAATGTTGGCTGCAGCAAGCCAGCGTTGATTAGAGTCATTAACTGATGACTTGGTCACTGAATGATCCAAGTGCTTGCACAAATTAGAGGTGATGAGGTCTGAGCTTCTATGTAAAACAAAAATAAATGAAGAAGGATAGTGAAGAGTTGAGTCTTGTCTTCGCTGTCCTTTCTATTTATTTTATATAAGAATGATACAACTAGTTTTTTTTTAGAAAAACCCTTCTCAGAAAAGAAGGGTTAAAGGACAATATAGCTTCTAAAGATTAGAAGAAGAAGCCGATGATAGTCATAGCTGCATCATATAAAAATTGTAAAGCACCAAAAATGAATGACATTCGAGTAACCTCCTTATTTCTTAATATAATAATAAAATAACATACATTTATCTACAATTCAATAGTTTTATGAAAGAAATTAATTACATTTATGAAGATGCAAGATGCATGTAAGTCATTGACCATTGAAAGAATCGTTTGTCTATCATTATTTGGCTCGTCCATATAGCCTGTCTTGAATCCATAAAGACCCTTCATCTACAAAATAAATTTAATAGGTATTTACATTTCTTTCTTTTTTATATATACTTAGTTAAACAACTTAATTAAGTGTATTAATTAAGGGCGGGAGGTATGGATCATTTGACTGTAACCAAAAAGCATTTGATTAAAGAAGAGAACTTAAAGAAAATGAAAACGTTTCTTTATCAAAAGGAGATAGCGACTAAAGCTGAGCTTGCTGAGGCAGCGAATATAAGTGTTGTCACCTCCAATGCATTGGTAAAGGAGCTGGTAGAGTCTGGTGTTTTTCTTGAAGGAGCACAGGTGCAGCAGGAAATGGGACGGCCGGCGACGAATTACTATTTCAATTACAACCACCAACATTATTTACTCTTTTCTATCCAAGAAAAAAAGCAGCAGCTGCAAGTCAAAGTAAGAGTTGTTAATTTAAAAGGGATTGTTCGCTTGGAAAAAGAGGAAGATTTTAGCGCGGTTGACGTCAATCAATTAGTCGCTCTAAGTAAAGAGCTTTATGAAGAGGTTCCTTCCATCATGACAATTGGTATCTCTTTTCCCGGAAAAATGGCAGGTGATATCGTGACCTCCAGTTGGTACGACAGAATGAACGGCTGGAACTTTAAAAAGAGCATCAATGAGGAAGTTAATTTACCTGTGTACATTCAGAATGATGCCAATTTGGCTACAATAGGGTATTGTATCGATCAGGGGATACCGAAAATGTACTTAGTTACAGGGATTTACTATCCTGAGAAGAGTATGCCGGGTGTTTCAATATTTGTGAACAACTACTTGCTTGTTGGAAATCAAGGGTTGGCAGGAGAAGCAAAGTATCTACCTATGTTTCTAAATCAAGAGGACACTCGAACTATCAGTTTTGAGCAATACTCTAAGAATTTAATTGATCTTATCACACTTTATAACGGAGTTGCCGCACCGCACACGGTTGTCATCTTTAAATCCGGTTATGATTTTTCAGCAGTGGAGGTAAAGCAGCAGTTAGAAGAAACGGAAGGCTATGTACGTCAGCCCAATCGACCTGAAATAAAGGTAACAGACTCTTTTGATGAGAATGTCTTCAAAGGAATTCAGTGGTTGGCAATGAAGGAATCAATCTATTTTAATACATTCAGCTAAAAAGGCAGGAGGAAAACAAATGATCAAATTAATTTTATCAGACATGGATGGAACCTTTCTTAATCGACAGGGTGATTTTAATCGCGAGCTTTTCCAAGAAATGCAGCAGCTCTTGAAGGAAACGGGTGTCATCTTCGCACCATGTACAGGAAAGCAGTGTGAGCGAATTGAAGAGCTTTTTGGTGCTGAAACAGCAAAGGATTTTTGGATTCTCGGCGATAGTGCGACTCGTATCAAGCATAATCATGACTATGCCTATCAATCATTACTCCCCAATGAACTGGGACTACGCATTATCAAGAAGCTTGAGTCAATCAGTCTGGAATACACCATTATTGCTTGTACGCCAACAGCCGCTTTTGTAAAGAAAAGTATTACAGAGGATGAACTGAAAATAGTTAAAGGCTCCTATGCAAAGGTGATTCAGCTGGATGATTTCACTGAAATCGAAGAGGATTTTGTTAAAATTACGATTCATGATAAAAAATTACAATGCTTTAAAACAAGAGAGAAATTGGCTGAATTTTTTGATAAGGCCTATATTGTTGCTTCTGAAGCTGCTTGGATTGATATTTCTAACTTGAATGTGCATAAGGGAACGACAGTTGAAAAGCTTCAGGATATGCTGGGAATTACTTATGAAGAAACGATGGTTTTCGGAGACGGGCTAAACGATGTTGAGCTGATGGAAAGAGGTGCTTTCAGTTTCGCCATGCGTGATGGATTTGAGGAGACGAAAGAGGCCGCAAATTATATTATTCGTACCAATGAGGATGACAGTGTCATGAAAACGATTATGCAAATTTTGTCTTTACAGAAAAAATAATATCGGATACTATATTAAAAAAAGCAACTGGGACTTTTCAATGTTCCGGTTGTTTTTTACTAGAAAATAAGAAAGAATGAGGGGAAAAAAATGGGGGAGTATTATCGTTTTCTATTTTTAGTTATTCTATTGATCTTGGTACCGGGACCTGATTATGTCATTGTAACGAAAAATGCGGTTGGATTCGGAAAGTCTGCAGGAATAAAAACGGTCTTTGGGATTGCCGCAGCACTTTTTTGTCACACAATCTTTGCTGTTGTTGGCTTATCGGCATTCGTTGCCAAATCAGCTGCATTATTTACAACAGTGAAATATCTAGGCGCAGTATATCTCTTATATCTTGGGGTTCGCTCTCTCTTTTCAAAAGGGACACAGCTCACAACAACTGCAGAAGCTGAAAAAAAGAACAGCTGGGTTCAAGGTTTTTTTACGAACATTCTAAATCCAAAGGTAGCGGTATTTTTTCTGACCTTTCTTCCGCAATTTGTTTCTTCTGATACGCCCAGTTGGAGAGAGTTCGCATTTTTGGGACTTACCTATGTGCTGTTGACATTGGTTATTTACACCGGCTATGTATTGCTATTGGCGAAAATGAAGGGGATTTTGGAAAAGCCTATAGTCCAAAACATCATCAATAAGCTATCTGGTTTCGTACTTATTATTTTCGGAATCAAGCTTTTCTCAGAAAATAATTGAGCAGGTAGTATAACGATTGCCCTGACATGCCTATGATTGCTCAAAATAACTGCTGGCTGTGTATCGATAAATGATATACTAAAGAAAAGAATGGAGTGGTCATAGGATGGGAAAACAAGATTTTTATACTGAATTTGTTGAACAGTTTGCAGTAGTCGGGCAAAAGCGAAAAGATATAAAGGCTGCCTATATTATCGGCTCTCGAGCAAGGAAAAAGCATCCCGCAGACGAATGGTCTGATTTGGATATTTTGATGTACTCAGATACGCCGGATTATTATTTAAAAAGCAATGAGTACCTGACTCAGTTTGGAGAAATATGGAGTTCCTTCACAACGAAAACTCTAGGTGGTGATAGTGAGCGGCTCACACTTTTTGCAGGAGGCTATCAGGTCGATTTAGTCGTAAAGGATAGTAAGGAATATGAAGGCTATATTGCTTCCGGAGAAATTCCCTGGTTATTTAAAAGAGGCGCCAAACTGATTTTGGCTCATGACAAGCGGGCAGAGCAGTTACTCCCAACGCAAGAGGTACTGCCGGAGAAGCTCCCGTTGAATGAAGCAACACTGAATGAGGTTAACCAAATGTTTTGGTTTATGACTATGTATATTAGCAAGCAGCTTTTGCGCGAAGAAAACTGGTCGGCTAAAGCTAGAGATATGGACTATAAGAACATTCTTTTACAATTGATTGAATGGTACGAGCAATGCCTGCATGGAGCGGACTATGATACATGGCATGGGGGTCGTTTCCTAAAAAAATGGGCAGAACCTGATATTTACGCTGAGCTGTTTGATGTTTTTGGTCATTTTGAATTGGCTGACAGCTGGAAAGCCTTGGAACATTCAATCAAATTATTTGTGCAATTGATTAATAGTGTCCAGACAATCGCAAATATTGACGTTGAGAACGGATTACAAGAGAATGTCATTCATTGGATTAAGAGTAAGAACAATCACTTTCTTGCTGAATGATTTTTACTTTAAATAGAGAAGTGACAGAATAGCAAAACAGTAATAGTAAAAAACCGCTCTGCTGATCGTACATTCAGCAGAGCGGTTTCATCAAATCATTTTCCGTTTTCTAACAGAAAATCTATATACTGCAAAGCTTGCCATCAAGGAAATTAACAAGAACCAGATAGTGTCATATAATTCTAGTGGAAGGATTTTTCCGCCAAAGTAGAAAGCAGCAAATGTGGCTATCGCAAAAACTAACGCAATTATTCTTCTTCGAACGTTTTTCTTCGAGTAATTCGACGTAATAGAGTCATCAGAGGGAACATAGGCAGAAAGATTAGGATCTCGGCTTAGCATTTTGTTATCTCGATCGATATCATTTTTTCCAACAGACCAGCGCTTATCACCCATACTCATTTTGTTCATCTCCTGTCTGAATCTTATACTATTATATCATATATCCTTTTATTCAGTATCAGAGCGGTTCGTTTATAGGCTTGCCATGTCAAATAAAAAAGTAGAGAAAAAGCATATTTTTGCTAAATACATCAAGTGTTTTTGGTATAATTTGCTGAGAGAGGTGAGTGAAGTGGAAACGTTCCAGAAAAGAGGGTATGTTGTTAGAGAAACAGGACCAGTATACTATACAAAGAATATGGAGCGGACCATTCAATGGTTTGAAACTGTTCTCGGCTGGTATAGTGAAGTGGATGAAAGGAACTCAAACGGAGATGGGCTATACGGCTGTGTTTACGATACACCACCGGTCTTCGAGAATCTACATTTGGCTCCATTTACCGGTATTCATTTGTTCTATGGAGAGCCTAAGCAAGGCATGGTCGCTTTCTTAAAGGTTTCTGGAATTGAACAGCTACATAGCTTTGTGAAGAAAGCTGGCTGGTCAGATATTTCTCCGGTCAAGATAGAGCCTTGGGGTGGAAAGACCTGTTCGATTCAGACGATTGATGATTGTGAGCTGCGTTTTTTTGAAATAGAGCTGAAATAGATTGATGAAAGCTGGTGTTGGAAAAGGATGGATAAGCAATTTAGGATTTCCTATGAGTTGACAGTAGATGATAATTTAATTTATCAAGAAAAGGTCTTTTTAAGTAATAAAAATCCAAGTATCATAGATAGTATTCGACGATGGACTAGGTTTTCTTTTTTATTAATCGTTGTATTGTATCCGTTGTTTACGTTTATGGTAACAAATTCTGTCAAGATTACTGCAATCATTACGGTGGCTGCGTTGGCACTGTTTGGGTTACTCTGGATGAATGCCACAAAGCTGTATTGGAAAAGGTATCGATTGAAGGCAAAAAAAGATATGATTAAGCTGTTTTTTGAAAATGATGTTGAAAAGAAAGTACCAATAGAAGCAGCATTTTCAGAAGAGGAACTAACAATCATCTCAGAAGATCGGACAAAAACAATTAGGAAATCAGATATTAATCTGACGGAAATTACAGATGAGTATATCTTTTTCTATACAAGTAAATATGATGGTTCGATTATTCCGTTGAAGCAGCTTGTGAACGAGCAGCAAGTGATTGACTGGTTTTCTTGAAGGGAAAGAAAGTAGCAAATAGTCAATAAAATCGGGAAAAATGAAGGATTCGGGAGGAGTTTTACTATGTTAACAATTCGGCAAGCTACAGAAAAGGATATCGAGGCAATACTCGCTATTTATACACCTTATGTATTGAAGACACCCATTACGTTTGAGTACAGTGTTCCTTCGCTGGAAGAGTTTAAGCAAAGGGTGTTAGACACCTTACCTAATTACCCCTATCTTGTTGCAGAGGATGAGAAGCAGGGAATTGTTGGTTATGCTTATGCACATAACTATAAACCAAGAAAAGCTTATGACTGGACGGTGGAAGTGACTGTTTATGTAGCGGAAGCTGCTCAAGGGATGGGTGCTGGAAAGCTATTGTATCAAGCACTTGAGAAAGAGCTTGCTGCACAGCAAGTGGTGAATCTGACTGCATGCATCACCGGTCAAAATGAAGGTAGCATTCGATTCCACGAGGCGTTGGGGTACAAATATGTTGGCGTTTTTGAAAAAGTCGGTTATAAGTTTGACACATGGTACGATGTCGTTTGGATGCAAAAAAAATTGAAGTCTAAAGAACACCGGGAATTTATTCCTTATTCTGAACTGAAGGACATTGAATACAATGATTAGAAAGGCTTTGCCAAGAGAAGCGAATCTACTTACCATACTGACGAAACGCTCAAAACAGCACTGGGGCTATCCGGAGAATTACATGGATGCCTGGGCAGAGGACCTGACGATACATGAACAGTATATTGAAATGAATACGGTATTTGTGTTCGAGGATGAAGGGGAAATTCTTGGTTATGTATCATTTATTCAAGAAAACAAGGACCTGGAAATTGGGTCACATCGTTTTGTGGTCAGTGGTTCTTTAGACAATTTATTTATAGAGCCTGACTACATTGGACAGGGGCTTGGTCAGCAGTTAGTGGAATTTTTAATTGCTTGGTGTGTAAGGGAACATGCCACATCATTCTATCTAGTTGCTGATCCACATGCAAAAGGTTTTTATGAAAAGCTGGGCTTTTTGTTGGTTGGGGAACAGGAAACTCAGATTCCCAATCGTTCTTTACCAATATTTCTTTTTAAAGGTGAATAAAAAGAAGTAAGTGTGTCTTTGGGGATAAGAATTGATATAGAAGCTGAGTGCAGAGATGTACTCAGCTTTTTTGTAAAAATTAAGTTTTAAGTATGTGTATCGTATTGATAAATGTTAAGTTAACTATAATTATGTTATGTAAACTAAAAAAGAAATTAAACTTATTTTTGTTGCATTTGCAACTAAATTGTTTTAAGATGAATAATAGAGAATAGACGAGAGGAGAAATAGACGATGGTAGATATTCTTAGAGATATTGGTATCATTAATCGAGCATTGGATTCTATCGCCAACATCGAGTTCAAGGACCTTGCGCTTACACGAGGGCAGTATCTCTATTTAGTTAGAATCTTTGAAAATCCCGGTATTATTCAAGATAAACTGGCTGAGACAATCAAAGTGGATCGCACAACAGCTGCCAGGGCAATAAAAAAACTGGAGAGCAATGGCTTTATTGAAAAGAAAATGGACAAAGAGAACAAGAAAAATAAACGACTCTTTTCAACAAAAAAAGGAGAGCAGGCAGCAGCTTATATCATCAAAGAGAATATTTACTCCAATGGTCGAGCGCTGGAAGGCTTCAGTTTGGAGGAAGCAGAAGTACTTTCGCAGCTGCTTCAAAGAGTGAGAAGCAATGTTGAAGGTGACTGGGAATATGTCAAAAAGGGAAATAGTCGTTCATATTAGCAAAAGGAGGAAATGGAATGAAAGTATTTATTAGAGAATGTACCATTGATGATTTAGAGACGCTTCAAAAAATCAGTATAGAGACCTTTACAGATACGTTTGCCGCTCAGAATACACAGGAGAATCTTACTGCATATCTGGAAAAGGCGTATACGTTGGAAAAATTAACAGAGGAAATGCAACAGCTGGAAAGCTTCTTCTTCTTTATCTACATGGAGGAAGAGCTGGCGGGGTATCTAAAGCTTAATATCAATGCTGCACAGACAGAACATCCTATAGAAGAGGGACTAGAGGTCGAACGTATTTATATTCGTAGCAATTTTAAACGAAAGGGCTTAGGAAATCGACTACTTGAAAAGGCTATCGCACTAGCAAAGGAAAAAAAGAAAAAGAATATTTGGTTGGGTGTTTGGGAAGAGAATCTTGCTGCTCGCAAATTTTATCAAAAAATGGGGTTTGTTCAATCCGGTCAGCATTCCTTTTTTATGGGAGAGGACGAACAAATAGATTTGATTATGGTGAAATCTTTGGCTGAGGCGCAGACTGAAGTATAAACACATAATAAGTCGTGCATTATCTGATTAAGGGGGAAGAGCGTGGAACGCATTAAATATGAAAGCAATTCAATAATTTATCAAGAGTCATTGATGCTTCGTAACCGAATATTACGTTTGCCTCTTGGGAAAGATATCTTTGCAGAGGACCTTTCAATTGAACGGCAAAACAAATTTTACGGTATTTTAGTTGATAAGCAGCTGATCGCAACAATTAGCGCGTATGACGAGGCGCCCTCTATTGCACATGTGACTGCTTTTGCAGTTGAGGAAGCTTATCAGAAAATGGGGTATGGCCGTTTGTTGTTGGATTTTTTAGTGACTGACTTGGCAGAGAGCGGGTTCAAAAGAGTAAATGTTGATGCACGAGCTACAGCCAAAGTTTTCTATGAAAAATGCGGATTTATTGTGGTTGATGGTCCTATCCGTAATGAGCACCTTGAAATTGACGATTACAAGATGAGCATCTTACTATAGGTAGACGAAATTTATAGAAGAATGTATTAGAAAATATCTTAAAATAAGGAGAGGTCTTTTTGCAAGATAAAACGATGCAGCAGCTGCTTGATTTTTTTGAGAGCAATAATGATTTACTTGTTTTTGGAATGAATGGTTCAAAAACCAATGCAGCTATTCCGGATGATTGCTTCAAGGATTATGATGTAGTCTTTTTTACTGAAGAGGTTTCAAAGTACAAGGAAAATCAGGACTTTTTAGCTCAATTTGGTGAGGTTCTTCTTTATACAGAACCGGAGCTTGATGCAGTAACACCGCTGTTTCCTAATGGAGATGGCTACATTTATCTGGTGCAATATACGAATGGCGTCCGGATTGATTGCCAGTTCCGTTCCTTGGCGTCTTTAGCTGCTTATCTCGAAGAAGACAGCTTGACCTTGATTATTGGAGACAAAGAAGGACTGGTGGAAACTAAACCGATGCCTGATGATTCTGATTACTGGTTGAAGCAGCCAACACAGCTCAGCTATGAGCAGTCAATTAAAGAGTTTTGGTGGGAATTCAATAATACGTTAAAGGCGACAATCAGAGGGGAGCTATTGTTGGCACAGTTCTATTTAAATCTTACAAGAGCAGAGCTGATTCAACTAATGACATGGACAGTTGCTTGTGATAATGGGTATGAAATGAATTATGGAAAGCAGCATACACGAGTTTTAGACTATTTATGTGATTTGGAAAGAGAGCAGCTGCTTCAAACCTTTGATACAGGTTCGCAGGAAAAAATTTTTTCTGCTCTTAAGCAGATGAAGAGACTAGAGGAGAAGTATATGCCTCTCCTTGGTCGAGCCGGTGGGTTTCAGTTTGAACAGCTGACTGCTCTTAATGAGGTGCCGACAAAATACTTGAAAAGTAAAAATCAAGCAAAGCTGGCTGCTTATTTTGAGTGATAGAGGAAAAGCATGAGTGGGAGGAAAAGAATGATAGAAACAAACCGGCTGATTCTTAGAGCCTTTGAATCTACAGAAAAAGATATCGCGGCGTTGTATGAGATTTTAGCAGATGAGGAAGTGAATACTTATCTTCCATGGTTTCCATTGAAAAGCCAAAAGGAAGCGCTGGATTTTTATCATGAAAGAATTGCGAAGAGAAATTGCTCAACAGAAGCTGGCTTCTATTTTGCCATATGTTTTAAGGAAGATAATAGACCAATCGGCTATGTTACAGCAAGCGGTGAGAAGAATCATGATTTCGGTTATGGCGTGAGAAAGGATTTTTGGAATCGAGGCGTAACAACCGAAGCGGCAGCAGCAGTCATTGATTTTTTGCGAAATCAAGGCTGGCCCTATATTACTGCGACACATGATATCAATAACCCTGCAAGTGGAGCAGTCATGAAAAAGCTTGGACTAACCTACAGGTATTCCTATAAGGAACAATGGCAGCCTAAAAATAAGCAAGTGACCTTTAGAATGTATCAGCTTGATTTTGATGAGAAAAATGACACGTACCAAGGGTATTGGGAGCAGTATCCTGAGCATTTTATAGAAAAGGGAATCGAATAGTGAGAAATAAAGAGACAGGCAATCCTGACAGAGATAATGTTCTTCTGCAGGATTGCCTGTCTTTCAAAGTCTATACATCCATCTTTCTTTCTGCCATCCATCGAATCATTGCCGGATCAGCATGAGAGAAGAACTGACTTTCACCTTGATTTAAGGAGGCAATAGCATTTTTATCTTCAGTCGTTAGAGAGAAGTCGAAAATCGCTAAATTTTCTGCCATACGCTCTGGCTTGACCGATTTTGCCAAAACGACAAGCTCTTGCTCCACAAGCCAGCGGAGAATGACCTGAGCGACTGTTTTATTGTGTCTTTTACTAATTTCATTAAGCGTTGGATTGTTAAAAATATCATTTTTTCCTTCTGCAAAAGGTGCCCAGGCTTCGGGAATAATGCCTTCGTCCTTCAAGGCCTTAATAACTTCTGTTTGCTGATTGAAGGGGTTGATTTCTATTTGATTCATTTGCGGAGTAACTTTATTGAACTCGGCTAAATCAACTGCACGATCGACAGGGAAGTTTGAAACCCCAATAGAACGGACAAGCTTTTGCTCAAGCAGTTCTTCCATTGCACGCCAAGCACCATAGACATCATTGTAGGGCTGGTGGATTAGTAATAGGTCAACATAATCAAGCCCTAGTCGTGTAAGAGAACGTTGGAAGGACTCTTTGACGCCTTCGTAAGAAACATTTTCCACCCAAATTTTTGTTGTAATGAACAGCTCATTTCTATCAATACCGGAAGCGGCAATTCCTTGACCAACGGCTTTCTCATTTTGATAAGATTGAGCAGTGTCAATATGTCGATAGCCGGCTTGAATCGCATCCATCACTGCTTGCTTTGCTTCCTCTGGATCAGTAATTTGGAAGGTGCCAAATCCCAAAACAGGTACTTCGACACCATTATTCATTTTTATTGTTTTCATAAAAGGTTCCCTCCATTATCTTTTAAATGCGTTCTTTTCCATAGTTCCTCAACTTCGTCATCTGGTAAATCGCCGCTCCTGAATTTCGCAAGATGTTCATCGTAGGTTTCTATCTTATATTCCAAAAGGTCACGAACACGGACCATATCCTCAATTTTGTCATTCAACTCTTTCAACTGTTCCTTCAAGATATCTTTCTGGGCCAAGCGCTTATCATCCGTATATTGAGATAACGCAGCAAATTCAATCAAAGATTCGATAGAAAGCCCAGCATTTCGAAGGCTTTTGGCTAGAAATACCCAGTTTAAGTCACGTTTTGTAAATATACGGTACCCATTCTTGTCTCTTTTCACCGGCGGAATAACACCAACACGCTCGTAATAGCGAATCGTTTCGACAGTCAAATCAAACATATCGGCCACTTGCTTAATATTCATAGGCTTTTCCTTTCTGTATTAAATTAGGGTGCATCTCTAAGCTAATCAAGAGCAGAAAAGTCATGATTGACTATTTCTACAAGCTCAAACGAGTCCTGCTCAAAGGTAAATTTTAAAATGCAACAGTTGCCAATCCTGCTTTTTTGGTCAACGGTACTTGTATGTGCCCAATTCCTCATGAATTGTCTGCAGGAAGCGCCATGAGAGACGGCAAGAATCGTCTCACCAGTGCTTTCCTGCATAAGCTTCAGCAGGGTGTCAGAAACTCTCTTTTTGAACGCCTGCTCCTCCTCGCCACCGTAAGCTACGAAGAAGTCACCATAGGGAAGTGGAGGATTTAGATATTCATGCTCCGCTTCCATTGAGCCGAAATTCCATTCCTTTAGTCCTTTAAGCTGCTTGTAGTCACTGTCTGTTACTAGCTCCAATGTATCACAAGCTCGTTCAGAGGTAGAGGAAAAGGCTTGGTCAAACTGAATGTTATTTGAGATAAAGTAGTCTCTGGCAATCGTTGCCTGCTGTTTTCCCTTCTCAGTTAAGGGAGAATCGCACCAGCCCTGAATTTTTTTCTGTTGATTGAATAGTGTTTCTCCATGGCGCATCAGATACAATGTTTTCATATTTTCGCTTCCTTTCATCAATTTCTTACCTTTATCATAAACCCTGAAGTAGACTTCAAGGCAAGCGAAAACTAAAAAATTTTTATTTTTATTGACTGGTATACAATCAGAAAGCAATACGCTACACTTGGCTTATAGGAAAATATGATTTTAAGGAGGATGGTTATGTTTGTTGAGTATGGAGAGTTGAGTACCAAAATGTATGAGCTGACCAAGCCAATCGGCTATTCAATAAATGGCGATTTGGAATATTACTATCAACAGCTGGCATCAGTTAAAGGGAAAATTTTAGAAGCAGGTGTAGGAACCGGCAGATTGATGATTCCCTTTATCAAGAAAGGGTTAACTATTGAGGGTGTGGACCTTTCTGAACACATGTTGGAGCAATGCAAAAAGAATTTAGTAAAAGAAGGGCTCGAGGGAAAGCTTTATCAAGGTGATTTGACAGCGCTTCAGTTGAACGTGGCTTATGAAGCAATCATGATGCCGACTGGCAGTTTTTGCCTGTTGCCTAAGAGCCATGCTGCTGCTGTGCTGCATTCATTTTATACCCACTTGACTGTTGGAGGAAAAGTAATTATTGATTTGGAACTGCCTTCATGGTTTGTTGAAAATGAAGTCACGACAAGTCATTATCCAATGGACAAGGAATCTGGTATTCTCTTCACCAGTACAGCACAAACGATGAATTGGCACGAACAAAAAACGGCCTATATTCACCGATATGATTTGGTGAGAGAAGGATTGATAGAAAAAACTGAGGTTTCTAACTTCGTTCTTTATTGGTACGGAATTGAAGAATTTACCATGCTTCTGAAAGCTGTCGGTTTTTCTTCAGTAGAGAGTGACATCGGCTATGGAAAAGACCCCAATAGTTCTCTAGTAACCTTTGTTGCTGTAAAGTAGAACACTTAACGAAAAACATTCGGAGGAAAAGCATGAACAAACAGGCGATTATTTTTGATATGGATGGCGTTATTGTTGATACTGAGTTTTTAGATTATCAGTTTCAGAAGGAATTTATTGCGAGAGAAAATGGGGCCGTTTCAAACGATGAAGCTGTTGATTACAGTGCGTTAGTTGGACGTTCCTATGATGATTTGTATCGAACAATGCAGACGTTTCTCAATAAGGAGTATTCTTTGGAGGAGCTGAAGCAGGCATTTATTCGCTTCAATGAAGAAAGATACCATAGCTTAGATTATCCGGCGCTCTTTCGAAAGGACATCAAAGCTATTTTGGAAGAAGCAAAGCAGCAGAATCGCTTACTAGCTGTTGCTTCTTCTTCAGAATATGCTCATATCCTCGAAGTGCTTGAAGCTTGTGGGATTGACAAGTATTTTGATGTGATTTACAGTGGTGAATTCGTAAAGGAAAGCAAACCAAATCCTGAAATCTATAGAAAAACATTGGAAAAGCTAGGGGTTACTCCTGAAAACGCGTTAGCGATTGAGGATTCCAGTCATGGGATACGGGCAGCCAAAGAGGCAGGAATACAGACCATTGCCTATAAAGAGACACGTATGGCTATCGACCAGTCAGAAGCTGATTATTCAGGCGAAGATATGTGTGAAATCAGAGCGATCATCACTGCTCATTTTGAGAATCTAAATCGTAGGTAAAGATTCGTTTCTTTACCCTACAATTATCAGCAAAGTCTAATTATTTATACTAAAAAAGCCAGTGATAAGACCGAAAGGGGAGTTATCACCGGCTTTTTCTTCCTTAATGCGATTCATCGCTCTCGTCGTGCACGCAGAGCAGATAGGATAGAGACTGTATCAACAACTTCTTGAAGGGCAGCGCCCAGTAATGCTGGAATAACCCCTGTACTTGCAACAAGCATTAGAAATACACAAATGAAGATGCCGATTAATACCGACTGACGGGCGATGCGCATTGTATCCTGTGATATCTTAACTGCTTCAGATACTCTAGTTAAATCATCCTTCAAAATAACGGCATCGGCACTTTCACTGGCAGCTGTGGAACCACGGGCGCCCATCGCAATACCAATATCTGCAATAGCTAAAGCCGGTGCATCATTAACACCATCACCAACCATGATTACAGGACGGTCAGATTCAGGCGCCTGATTTAGCACGTCAATTTTTTCTTTTGGCAGACATTGAGCATGTACTTCGGTAATCCCCACTTGATTAGCGATTTGATTGGCAACAGCGGACTGATCGCCGGTAAGCATTAGGATACGCTGTAATCCTAATTGTTTTAATGTGGCAATTGTATCTTTTGATTCTGGACGGATACTGTCCTTAAAGCTGATTTTTCCGGCATATTTTTGATCGATGGCTATCCAGACACTTGTTTGTTCAGCCATATCCTCTTGCGGAGCACTTGCAAAAGCAGCTTTTCCTACTTTGACCAAATGCCCATTGACCTCAGCTTGAATTCCCTGACCGGTTTGCTCTTCTAAATTGGATACGGAATAGAGCGGCAGTTCTGTGTCTTTTGCATAAGCAACCAATGAACGAGCAAGAATATGTGAGGATTCCTGTTCTGCACTGGCAGCTAACCGTAGTAGTTCTTCAGCAGAAAAATGAGAAGAAGCAGGTTCGACTAAATCAACAAATAACCTGCCTTCAGTTAGCGTACCTGTCTTATCAAAGGCAATCATTTTTGCCCGTGCCAGCTTTTCAATTGTTGTCCCGCTTTTAACAACGATACCATTACGGCTGGAACGACTCATGCCGGCAACTAAAGCGATTGGGGCTGCCAGAATCAAGGGACAGGGAGAGGCGACGACTAAAACTTCAGCGAAACGGACAGGGTCCTTTGAAATAAACCAGGCCAAGCCGCCGATAATATAGGCAACAATTGTAAAAGGGACTGCATATCTGTCTGCCAAACGAACAAAGTGTGCGGGTTTTGCTTCAGACTCTTTGACTAGCTTAACCAACGTCTGATATTGACTGTCAGCGGCCTTTTTTGTTACCTTAATCCGAAGTGCAGCATCACCGTTTACTGAACCGGACATCAACTCATCAGACCGCTTTTTTTCTATAGGCTTTGATTCACCGGTCAATGAAGATTCATCAACAGAGGATTCCCCTTCAAGAACAAGACCATCAGCCGGAACCAATTCACCTGGCTTAACTAGAAGCAAATCATTTACTTCGACATCATTTACAGCAATATCCTCAATGGTGTTTGACAGGATGCGATGAGCTGTTTGCGGAGAATTATCAAGTAAGGAGCGCAGCTCTCTGCCGGCTTGTTTACTGGCATAATCCTCTAAGCTATCTCCGCCTGTCAGCATAATCAGAACCATCAGACTTGCCCAGTATTCGCCAACTGCAAGGGTAGCGACAATTGCAGTAATTGCCAGAATATCTACACCATATTTTCCTGATTTTAGTGTTTGAATCATCCCCACTAGCATGGAGATGGTTGTAATGCCGCCAACAAGAACAATCAACCAAAATGCGATATTTGGCTGATTAAAAACGAACTCGCTGATTAACGCAGCTGCTCCTATAGCAATTGTACTTAAAAATTTTTTGAAATTACTCATACTAACACCTCATTTAGACTCGTTAGATTAAGTATAGCATCAGGCTGATTCAAGGAATAACAAATAGGGCTAAGTGAAAACGAGAATCATTATAAGCGATTTCAAGCTGTATCTAAAGGGGAGTAGGGACCCAAAATTTAGAGTCATACCACTCGAACAGCTAACAGAGATAAACACAAAAGGGCTATAAGCATGTTAAACGAATCCCCACTTTGCTATGCTTCACCGAATAATTTTACGCTGACAGCTTTTAATAAAAGAAAGTTTTCTAGCCATATAAAAACTATGATACACTTATTACAAAAGAACAGATTGAGCCGTAATAAGGAGGGAATAAGGGTGGAGCAACAGATTGAACAAATTAGGCAATCCTATGATAAAGCAATTGAGTATGGCAGAAAAGGGATTGATTTGTATAAAGAGCTGCCAAAATACATTATTGATGATCCGGATTACCCAGCTTATCAAAGACTTGCCGAAAACAACACACTTTCTGATAGCGGACGTAAAGAAATAGCTGCCTATCTGAATCCGACAGCGAGCCAATCATTTGTTGATTTAGGCTGTTGTCTAAATTTGATGTTTCGCGGGTACAAGGAATGGCCTTCGACCTATTATGGTGTGGATATTAGCAGCAAAACGATTCAGCTATTGCAGCATTTTGTTGAATCTGAACATTTGACTGTTGGGGTACTGCATTGTGGTAGCATTCATGAAACGCCCTTTGCAGACAACCAGTTTGATATTGGTGCATGCATTGGTGTACTTGAATACTTTGACCAGCCGTTTGTTGAAAGTGTTTTGAAGGAAATACATCGAATCATGAAGCCGAATACAAAGCTGGTGCTTGATGTTCCTGATATCGGTAGTCCGGAAAATCGTATTTCCATGATGATTGAGGAGTACTTAGGAAGACCAGACAAGTACAATTTGTCTACCGAAGAATTTGAAGGATTACTTTGTGATAAATTTGAAATTGTCAGTAAAGAAAAAGTCGGTCCTATGATTCAATATTTTCTTAGAGTTACTTCTTGATTTTATTCCAAGCAGTTTTTTCATTAAGGAGGTAGAAGCCTATTGAAAGATAAGATATGCATGATAAACAGTTTTTATCCAGAGCTCACAGTAACATCTATCGAGTTTTTAGGTGCTGGCTATGACAGCGAAGCCTATGCTGTGAACGAGCAATTTGTCTTTAAGTTTCCAAGGCATGCAACAGCCGCTGCCAATCTTTATAAGGAAGCTCATGTGTTAATGGAAATAAGAGACCAATTACAAATAAATGTCCCTCAAGTTTTATTCACTGGACCAAGTGATGATTTTAAGCAGATGGTGTTTGTCGGCTATGAAAGAATACAGGGAGAAGCACTGACTCCTGAAATTATTCAAACGCTTGATGAAGCGGTACTAAACAAGCTGGCAAAAGAACTGGCCGGATTTTTTAGCGCATTGCACCAGATTAAGCTGACAACATCCATTCAAGGACTTCACGTCGATAAAAAAGAAAAATGTCAAAAGGAGTTTGACGTCATCAAGTCATTGGTTCTTCCAGCTGTATCCTCAGATTCAAGAGACAAAATCAATACACTGTACAAACACATTTTGACTGCTGATTTTGAAGATACAACCTGTCTCGTTCATAATGATTTTGGGGCAAGTAATGTCTTTTTTGATAGAGCATCGAATCAGATATGCGGGATTATCGATTTTGGAGATGTTGCGATTTACGATAGAGATATCGACTTTGTCTGTCTTCTTCAGAGTGAAGAAGAGGGCTTTGACCAAGAATTTGTAAAGACTCTGCTAACATACTATAACTATAATCAGCTAGACATACTCCAAAAGAAATGCGGCTTTAATGCATTTTATGCACAATTCGAAAATGTCTTTTTGGGTTATTCTTTTGATATGAAGGATCTGCTTGAAGAAGCATTGGCGTCGCTAAAGCAAGGGATACAGGATTATGAAGAACATGTTTTAATCAAGCAAAATTATGTTTACTACATCTAGGAGTAATGAACTTCTGTGAATATGAAAATAAACCAAAAAGGTAGAGGTGTATGGTATGAAATTAAAAAGTAAGCATAGTCCACAAAAGAACAGAAAAATGGTGGGTATCATTTTATTGCTGACTACGCTGTTGGTATTTGTTGTATTAGCAGGCAGGCTAATTAAAATCGTGGCAAGTGATGAGGTTTCCGGTGTATCTCTGAAAGAAAAAACCAAAGAGTTATATAATGGCATGGACAAAATTTCAGCAAAAAGAGGCAGTATTTTAGACAGCTCCGGCAATATTTTGGCAGAAGATTCCGTTTCATTCTCTATCTATGCAGTGTTGGACGAAGAATATGTACAGACAGACGGGACAAAACTATATGTAGAGGAAAAACATAGAGAAACAATTGCTAATATCTTACATACCCATGCCGGTATAGAAAAAAGCTTGGTTATCAAGCAGCTAACCCCTCAAAAAAATGAAGCGGGCGATTTAATTACAACAGTGGAGTTTGGTGAAAAAGGGAACGGGCTTAACTTTGATGTAAAGAATAAAATCGAGGACGAGTTAGAGAAAAAAGAGATTTCCGGTATCTACTTTAGGGAGGGCAAGAAGCGCTTATATTTGAATGGTAAGTTTGCTTCTTATTTCTTAGGCTATACAAGCATCACGGAAAATGAAGAGGTTGGGATGATGGGAATTGAAGCAGCCTATGATGACATTTTAAGGGGAAAAGAAGGGTCTGTCATTTATCAAAAAGATAAGAATCAGAACAGTATTCCAGGTACAGAACAGGTAATAGAGCCTGCACAGGATGGTGCGGTTATCACCACAACTTTAGATAGTCTTTTGCAGCTCAAGCTAGAGGAGCTATTGCAGGAAACAGCAGATAAGTATAAACCACAGTTAATTACGGCGAGTTTGATGGAAGCTGAGACGGGCAAACTGTTAGCATTATCACAGCGACCAACATTTGAACCAGAAACACTGGCAGGACTGGATGAAGAAAGTGCTGTGTGGCTAAATCTATTAACGGAAGAGGATTATGAACCCGGCTCAACAATGAAGCCTTTTACCATGGCAGCAGCGATGTCAGAAGGAATCTATGATGAGAATGAGCGCTTTCTTTCCGGCCAACTGGAATTTTATGATGTGTCAATTAATGATTGGAATAATGGTGAAGGAAAAGGAGAAATGACCTTTCGCCAAGCTTTGGCATGGTCAAGTAATGTAGGCATGGTCACTCTTGAAGAGCGGATGCCTGAAAAATGGCAAGAATATATTGAGTTATTCGGTTTCTTGAAGTCAACAGATATCAAGGTGGCGAATGAAGTTTCCGGTACAGTTCAGACCGGAACACCTGTTGATAGAGCAATGACTTCTTATGGACAGGCAATCTCGGTGACACATTTACAGATGCAGCAAGCCTATACCGCAATAGCCAATGAAGGCAAGATGATGAAGCCATATCTAGTAGAGAAGATTACTTATCCGGATGGTACAGAGGAGGTAACAAATCCTGAGGTTGTGGGAACACCAATTTCAAAAGAAGTTTCAGAGAGAGTGCTGGAATACATGAGTGATGTTGTTCATGATGCTGAGTATGGAACAGGGAATCAGTATGCAATAGAAGGAATCAGCACCGTCGCTAAAACCGGAACAGCTGAATTCTCTGAGAATGGTATTTATAATAAACAAAGCTATCTCCATTCCGTTGTACAAATCGCACCAAAAGAAGACCCTAAATATATTTTTTATATGACAATTAAAGCACCGACTTTAGACGGCACAACAGCAAATGATATTATTTCAACGGTATCTAATCAAATGCTGACTCGTGCAATGACTCTCAGAGAAAGCAACTAAGCATAATAGTTGAATCTTTTTTCTGTTCCGCCATTTTTTGGAGTGTGTTTTAAATGTGAGAGGCAAATTTGATTATTTTCCTAATATCCAAAATAACTGTTGCTATGAAGTGCACTTCATCGTTTATCCTTTAATACATAGAGTGTATCTCTTTGTATTAAAGGATGGGAGAGATTTGATGAAAAATAGTATTATTTTTGGGACTACACTGTTAGTAACGGCTATGCTAGGTAGTTGTTCAGCTGATACTGACAGCAATCAACAAAAGACAACAGTCAGTAGAGAATCTACAACTGTACAAAACAAACAAAGCCAAAGCAACACACTTATCATTTATTATTCGGAACCGGAGTCTGAAGGAACAGATGCAGTAGCTGGTGCAAGCAGAGCAGAATATGATAATCGAATACTTGGAAATACGGCATTGATGGCCGAATGGATTGCGGAGGAAACAAACAGTGATATCCACGAAATTGTAACTGTCAATGCGTATCCAGGAAACCACGAAAAGTTGGTAGATCAAGTGAAAGAAGAGCTTTCAAGCGATTTTCGTCCGGAATTGATCACTACTGTAGAAAACTTGGATAATTACGAAACTATATTTATTGGCTATCCTATCTGGTGGTCAGATATTCCGACACCTCTTTATACGTTTCTGGAAAACACAGATTTATCAGGAAAAAGAATTATCCCATTCTCCACGCATGGCGGCAGCGGCTTTTCAACTACTATCTCTACTATTGCTAATTTACAGCCAGATGCAGAAGTTGAAACAGAAAATGTACTTACAATTTCCAGAAATGATATTTCTGACTCTAAAGATGACGTGCGTGATTGGTTACTGGATATAGGTCTTTAGTACAAGCAAAGAGACGTTGCCCTAAATTTCATGTACACTTGCTGGATCTATATATTATATAAAACGTAAGTATCAATTCTATTTAAATGTTTTTTTAAATAGAGTTGATACTTACGTCTTTTGCTGATACAATCTAATTAAAGAAATATTTAAATAGATGCAAGGAGAAATGTTATGAGCATATCTGAAAGCTTTAAGGCTTTGGCAGTTCCGATGAGGCGAGAGATATTAGACCTTCTAAAAGAAGGGAGAATGTCTGCCGGAGATATCGCGAGCCACTTTAATGTTACGCAGCCAGCAATTTCCTATCATTTGACTATTTTAAAAAAAGCAAACCTAATCTACGAGAGCAAGTATAAAAATTTTATTTATTACGAGTTGAATACAACTGTTTTTGATAATTTAATCATTTGGCTGAAGACCATAAAAGGAGATGAGGAAGAATGAAATCACGGGCAGCTATGCTAAAAATATTCTCTACAACACCATTGCTATTACTCGGCTTTTTGCCATTTATGAAAGAGCAATTCGCTTGGCAATATGAATTGGATGGCGTTCCTGCTCGATTTGGCAGCCGCTACGAATTGATAGTATTTGTACTTATTCCGGTTGCTATCGGCTGGGGCTGTTACTTCTGGGTTGCAAGAGGGGAGAGGGGGGGCATGCAAAAAAATGGACGCTTCGTTATGTCGCTTGCAACAGTTATTGTTTTCCTACTTCAGGCACTAGTCATCTGGATACTTTTTGCAGGAATGGGCAGCAACACATCATTCCCTGAATCAGGCATTACGATTACTACTAATTTTACACTATATTTTGTAGGTATCTTATTACTTGTTTATGGGAATCAATTACCAAGGGCCTCCTTTAAAAGTGCTTTTGGGTTTAAAAATGTGTGGAGTATCAGCAACGAGAAAACATGGATTTATTCTCAGAAATTAGTGGGTATATTATGCATGGCTTGTGGTATGATTATTATCTTACTCAATCTCCTTTTACCAATCAACAATTTTGCTGTTATTCTTTTGGTCCCAATTGGAGTTTTTGTTCTAGGCAGCTATTTACTTTCTTATATAGCATATGTGAAAACGAATGCTTGACTGTTGAAGTAGGCTCGTGAAATAAAGTGAGGCTTCAAGCAAAACTAATTAAAGTACAACACTCAGCATATTCTTGTTGGGTGTTTTTTGTGATGGAATTGATTCTGGAATTTATTAATGATGGGCATTTTCAACAGGTTTTCTGCTTATCAAAAGTAGATGAAACAAATATATGCATAAAGTGTTTATAGAAATATGGTGAAAATTATTAATCAAATGAATAGTTAAGACATCATAAATAAAAAATGTTAAGAAAAAAACGCTTATGTATTGATATGATATTTATTTATATCTTTTAAATATCTTTTTAATCCGTTTTTTATGATATAATTAATTTGAAATGTAAAATAAGGGGTGGATAATGTGTGGATTACTAATAGCGGTGAAATGGTCAATTTGTTTTTTATTGAACTGTCTTTTTTTATCATCATTGGAATACTATTATTTTCAATTTTGGGAAAAAGAAAAAAGGCGCAATATTCTTGGGAAAAGGAGAGAGGGGCGAATAAATTTCTTGTTTCAATTGCTACTATTCTCCTTATTGTATTAGCTGTATTTATAGGAGTTTATTTATACAATAGAAATACAATCAAATTTTAGGCTTTTCCTAGCTGTAGATTACTATTTATTGGATTGAATTAATAACGGCATCGGAAGGTGTGATATATATGGGCATTGAGGATAGAGATTATTATAGAAAGCGATATTCTAATAAGAGTACGAAGAACTCAAAGAAAAGCAATAATGTACTGCTTGTAGTTTTATTAGTTGTTGTATTGGCTGCTGCGTTTATGTATTTTTTTATCTGAGATTCAAGGAAGACTTAACATAGCAAAGAAAGTGTTTTTTAGTCGTGTGGTAGAAGAGGTGATTTTATATGAATTATTTAATTGATTTTGAAAATGTCTCTGCGAATTTTCATGAAATGCTTGGAGAACTTACTATTCAAGATAAAATTTATATTTTCTATACAGATAAATGTCAGAAAATATCATTGGATCAACTACAAGCAATAGCGCTGGCTGATTGGTACCTTATTAAAGTATGCTCTGGACAAAACGCGCTAGATTTTCAGTTAAGTAGTTATTTGGGCTATTTAATTGCAAAGGAGGTTGGTGAGAAACAAGGGTTTACGATTGTTAGTAATGATTATGGCTATGATTTTGTCGTAAATTTTTGGAGAAAAATGAATATCACTATTAAAGTAAAAAGAGATTTGCCTTCTAAATCTAAAAAGAGTAATAAAACGACTGAATTTGAAGAGAAATTTAAGCAATTATTTCCTGATATCAATCAAAGTACCTTTGAAGACATTGTTAAAATAGTCAAAGGAAAAAATAAAAAATTGTGTGATATACATAATGAACTCGTCCAGACTTATGGAGAGCTAGGAAAGAAGATTTATAAATTTGCTAAACCACATCTGTAGAATCGAGTACAACACTCAGCATGTTCTTGTTGGGTGTTTTTGGTAGGAGTGAAGAGACATGGAATTAATAGAATATTGTGGTCAGCCAGAGTTTATACCAGCAATAAATAATTATCAGCTTCCAGATAAACAAGCCATTTTTTCAGGAGTACCGAAAGATGCAATCCAATCCGCTAAAAGTAATCCGGACAAACATCCATTGTTTTTGATTGATAAAGACAAGTTGCCAGTGTTCTTTATACTTCATAAAAACCAAGGGGTAGAACCCTATTCAACAAATGAACATGCTATTTTACTCAGAAGTTTCTCAACCAATTATGCCTATCAAGGTAAAGGGTATGCGCAGGCTTCATTGAAGCTTCTGAGTCCATACATTAGAGAGTTTTTCCCCTCAATAAATGAAGTTGTGCTGGCTGTAAATGCTAAAAATCAACCAGCGATAAATCTATATCTTAAATGTCATTTTCAAGATACGAACAAAATTGTTCCAACCGACTATGGACAACTCCTTATTTTTTCGAAAAAAATAAAATAGGAAAAAACATTATTTAGAAACTATTCAAGTAATTAAGAGTTTTATATTTTATCTTTGGAACGAGGCCAACACTTCAGAATAAAGCGCAAAAAACCCTAATCTTAAGACTAGGGTTTTTGTCATGGAATAACAATAATAGAAGGCATAGGACAGAAACTGTTGACGATATATAGATAATCGTCTATATTGTACATAGATAATTATCTATCTTACGAAATAGGGGGAACCTCCATGGAAAAATATGAACAGACGTCTGTCATTCTCAAAGCTTTAGCTGATCCTAAGCGCCTTAAAATTATTGACCTTCTCTCTGCTGCAGAGTCTCTTTGTGCGTGTGACGTACTCGAACACTTTGACTTTACTCAGCCTACTTTATCTCATCATATGAAGATACTCGAAAAGGCTGGCATCGTGAAAGTAGAAAAGAGAAGCCAATGGCATCATTACTCTTTACAGGAAGAATTTGTTCAGCAATTTTTATCTGATTTAAAAGGGGTGCTTCTAAGTGAATCAGCTGTAAGCTAAAACAAACGAACTCAAGGAGCTTTTGAAATGAATACTATTAATAATGAAACAGCAGAAAGGCCTGGGATTGATTTCTTTGAGAAGTACCTTTCTATATGGGTACTTCTGTGTATGGTTGTTGGTATGCTCATTGGTACTTTTTTACCAGGTGTAGCGAATCGATTAGAGAGCTACCAGGTGTTAAATACCAATATACCAATCGCTGTATTAACTTGGGTCATGATTTTTCCTATGATGTTGAAAATTGACTTCAAATCCATTTTGAACGTTCGAAAGACATATCAAGGAATCCTGATATCAAGCATAACCAGTTGGTTAATCAAACCGTTTCTTATGTTTGGGTTAGCTTCATTTTTCTTTTATGTTGTCTTCAGCAACTTTATACCAGCTGACTTGGCAAGAGATTATGTCGCCGGAGCTGTTTTGCTGGGTGCAGCACCTTGTACCGCAATGGTGTTTGTCTGGTCCAATCTAACCAAAGGAGATCCGGCACACACATTGGTACAGGTATCTGTCAATGATTTACTGATTATTGTGCTTTTCGTACCAATCGTTTCATTCCTATTAGGCGTGAACGATGTATTCGTTCCTTGGAATATTCTTTTTGGTTCAGTAGTTCTTTTTGTCGTAGTTCCATTGGTAGGGGGAGCGTTCACTCGATATTTTATGATTAAGCGAAAGGGAATTGAGTATTTCAATCATAAATTCTTACCTAAATTTGACACGATAACAACCATCGGGCTACTACTGACATTGGTCATCATCTTTACCTACCAAGGAGACATTATATTAAATAATCCTTGGCACGTACTCATGATTGCTGTTCCATTGGTTTTACAAAATCTTATTACAGCAAACTTTGCCTATTTTACTTGCAAATGGACAAAGCAACCACATAATGTGGCTGCTCCGGCAGCTTTGATTGGTGCTTCAGATTTTTTTGAACTATCTGTCGCTGTAGCAATCACACTTTTTGGCGTTAATTCACCAGTAGTTCTTGTGACAACGGTGGGTGTACTTACAGAAGTACCCGTTATGTTGTTATTAGTAAAAATGGTTAATCACACACGCAGCTGGTTTCCAGCGAAGGAAGGGGACACTGAATGAAGAAAATTTACTTTTTATGTACTGGAAATTCTTGTCGCAGTCAAATGGCTGAAGGTTTTGCAAAAAAATATTTAGGGGAGCAATGGGAAGTTCGCAGTGCCGGCATTGAGACTCACGGTCTAAACCCTAGAGCCATTTCGGCTATGAAAGAAGCAGGAATTGACATTTCTTCGCAAACATCTGATTTGATTGATACAGAGTATTTTAGTCAATCAAATTTGATTATCACGCTTTGTGGAGACGCAGCTGACAAATGTCCCATCATTCCAAAAGGAAGTATTCACACGCATTGGAATTTAGAAGACCCGGCAAAAGTAACTGGATTAGATGAAGAAATAACGGCAGCTTTTCAGCAAACAAGAGACGAAATTGAAAGACGTATAATTGAATTAGCTGCAACAGTCAATTCGTAACTTTATATGTTTATAGATAGTGTCTAGGTTTTCAAGCAGTAAAACTTAGTACAATTGAAAGGAATCAACAAATTCAAAGATTCACTAAAAAGCAATGCTATGTGAGCTGCGTAGTGTTGCTTTTTGATTAGCTAACTAATTACTATACATATATCTATATTTAAAACAACTCCTACATGTCAGAATAAAATGCAACACTCAGCATACTCTTGTTGGGTGTTTTTGTTATGGAATAAAAAAGATAGAAGTATTGAGACAGAAACTGTTGACGATACATAGATATTCGTCTATATTATATATAGATAATTATCTATCTTATAAAATAGGGGGAACCTTTATGGAAAAATATGAACAGACGTCTGTCATTCTCAAAGCTTTAGCTGATCCTAAGCGCCTTAAAATCATTGATCTTCTTTCTGCTGCCGAATCTCTTTGTGCGTGTGACGTACTTGAACACTTTGATTTTACTCAGCCTACGTTATCTCATCATATGAAGATACTCGAAAAGGCTGGCATCGTGAAAGTAGAAAAAAGGAGCCAGTGGCATCATTACTCTTTACAGGAAGAATTTGTTCAGCAATTTTTATCCGATCTAAAAGGGTTGCTTCTAAGTGAATCAACTGTAAGCTAAATCAAACGAACTTAAGGAGCCTTTGAAATGAATAATGTTAATAATGAAGCAGTAGAAAGACCTGGGATTGATTTCTTCGAGAAATACCTTTCGGTATGGGTACTTTTATGTATGGCTGCCGGTATGCTCATTGGTACTTTTTTACCAGGTGTAGCAGATCGATTAGAAAGCTATCAAGTATTGAATACAAACATACCGATCGCTGTTCTGACTTGGGTCATGATTTTTCCTATGATGTTGAAGATCGATTTTAAATCTCTTTTAAACGTTCGAAAGACGTATCAAGGAATATTGATTTCCAGTATAACTAGCTGGTTGATCAAACCGTTTCTTATGTTCGGATTAGCTTCATTTTTCTTCTATGTTGTCTTCAGTAATTTCATACCAGCTGACTTGGCCAAAGATTATGTCGCCGGAGCTGTTTTGTTGGGTGCAGCACCATGTACCGCAATGGTATTTGTTTGGTCTAATCTAACAAAAGGAGATCCAGCTCACACGTTGGTCCAAGTATCTGTCAATGACCTACTGATTATTGTACTTTTCGTACCGATCGTTTCATTCCTATTAGGTGTGAACAATGTGTTCGTTCCTTGGAACATTCTTTTTGGTTCAGTGGTTCTGTTTGTCGTGGTTCCATTGGTTGGGGGAGCATTCACTCGATACTTTATGATCAAACGAAAAGGCATCGAGTATTTCAACCAAAAATTCTTACCTAAGTTTGACACGATCACGACCATTGGACTACTACTGACCCTAGTAATCATTTTTACCTACCAAGGAGACATTATATTGAACAATCCTTGGCATGTGCTTATGATCGCTGTTCCATTGGTTTTACAGAACGTTATCACAGCAAACTTTGCTTATTTTACCTGTAAATGGACGAAACAACCACATAATGTGGCAGCTCCGGCAGCTTTAATTGGTGCTTCAGACTTTTTTGAACTATCTGTCGCTGTAGCAATTACACTATTTGGTGTTAATTCACCTGTCGTTCTTGTCACAACGGTTGGTGTACTCACGGAAGTCCCAGTTATGTTGTTATTGGTAAAAATGGTTAATCATACACGCAGCTGGTTTCCAGCAGAGAAAGGGGACAACTAATGAAGAAGATTTACTTTTTATGTACAGGAAATTCTTGTCGCAGTCAAATGGCTGAAGGCTTCGCAAAAAAATATTTAGGGGAGCAATGGGAAGTTCATAGTGCCGGCATTGAGACCCACGGTCTAAACCCTAGGGCTGTTTCAGCCATGAAAGAAGCGGGTATCGATATTTCCTCCCAAACGTCTGATTTGATCGATCCGGAGTATTTCAATCAATCAAATTTAATTATCACGCTTTGCGGAGACGCCGCTGACAAATGCCCTGTCATTCCCAAAGGAAGTGTACATGAGCATTGGGATTTAGAAGACCCTGCGAAAGTAACTGGGTCAGAAGAAGAAATAACGGCTGCTTTTCAGCAAACAAGAGACGAAATTGAAAAACGCATGATTGAGTTAGCCACTACGCTCAATTCATGAGTTAAGGGGTTGTACTATGCATGTGGACATGGATTAGTGACCAGATCTTCAAAATGGTCTGGTTAAATGATTTAGCTGGAAAATTTGTCGAGTTGTTTGGCCTTTCTGTTGAGAGTAAGGTTGGAGCAAGTCTTCAGTTTTTCCTTTTCGACACAATTAAGATATTCATCTTATTAACGGTCCTAATATTTTTTATGGGATACATTCAGACGTTTTTCCCTCCGGAAAGAACCAAAGTTCTTTTAGGTGGTTTAAAGGGGTGGAAAGGCAACCTTCTTGGGGCTTTATTGGGAACCGTGACACCTTTCTGCAGCTGTTCAAGTATACCGATATTCATTGGTTTCACAACAGCTGGTTTGCCTTTAGGAGTTACTTTTTCGTTTCTGATCTCTTCTCCAATGGTTGATATCGCATCAATCATCATGTTAATGTCCTTTTTTGGTTGGAAGTTCGCCCTGGCGTATGTAGTCTTAGGACTGATTTTAGCTGTAGCCGGCGGAACACTTATCGATAAGTTGCATATGGAGAATGAGATTCAAGACTATATTCGTGAAATGGAAGAAGGACTTAGCCAAACTGAAACGTATGATTTCAAGAAAAGAGTTGCCTACGGCTGGGAACAAGTAAAGGAAGTTGCCGGTAAAGTTTGGCCATATGTCCTTGTAGGAGTCGGTATCGGTGCATTGATTCATAACTGGATTCCTACAAGCTTCATTCAAACAATTTTAGGTAACAATAATCCGCTCGGATTGATATTGGCTACATTAATTGGTGCGCCAATCTACGCCGATATTTTTGGTGTGCTGCCTATCGCAGAAGCATTGTTTTCAAAGGGAGTACCTGTTGGAACTCTTATGGCATTTATGATGTCTGTCACAACATTATCGTTACCCTCTTTAATTATGTTAAGCAGAGTAGTAAAACCTAAACTTTTAAAGACATTCATCGCTATCTGTATTGTTGGTATTCTATTGATTGGTTTTATTTTCAATAGCGTACCTCTATAGAGTGATTACAAAGGAGAGAAGACATGGATATAAAGATAGTAGGTCCTGGCTGCAAAAACTGCCAGAAGCTAAGAGAGAACGTAGAAACGGCTATTTCTGAGTTGGGAATCACACCAACGGTTACTAAAATTGAAGACATGGCCGAAATCGTTAAAACAGGTGTATTAAAGACCCCTGGTCTTATTATTGACGATCAAGTAGTCGTAAGTGGCCGTGTAGCAAAACCTAAAGAAATCATACAGCTGCTCCAAAAGGATAAATAGAAATTTTTCAAAATTAGCTATAAACGGGGCTATGAGTACAATGTAGCCTTGTTTTTTCACAGTGTGAATGTAATATCAATCTTACTACAAGTATTTGAGAGGAGAAATATTCAAATGAGCTACAATCACTTAACAGCAGAAGATCGGGGAAAAATTGAAGCATATTTGGACGAAGGGTTATCACAAGCTGAAATCGCTCGACGTTTAGACCGGCATCGTTCAACAATCTCCAGGGAGATCCGGAGAAACAGTGAAGAGAGAAAAGCAAACAGCCTGGCAGCATTGCGCTACCAGGCTTCAAGTGCTGGGAATTTGGCTGGCATGAGAAAAAGAAACTGCGGAACCACTACCAAAGCAACAGTACATAATACAAAAACTATCTTGAAATACCTGAAGAAGAAATACTCTCCGGAACAAATCGCTCATGGTGTACGTAGCATCAATGTGTCTACAAATACCATCTATAACTGGATTTACTCTGGTTTGATCAAATTTCCAATAAAGAAGCTGCGACTGAAAGGGAAGAGATACCGGAGAAAATATAGCGGTAGATTACTGAAGAAAACCCCATCACCGCAATTCTATGAGAATCGTCTGGTCACTGATCGACCTGAAGCAACGATTCTAAGAACTGATTTTGGGCACTGGGAAGCTGATACAGTGCTTTCCAAGCGTGGTGTAGAAACTTGTCTAGCTACATTCGTAGAACGCAAATCACGACACTATGTGGCCATTAAAATGACTCGAAAGGACAGTGCTTGTATGTTGGCTGCAATGGAACGTCTCGTCGAAATGTATCCAACCGGCGTGAAATCAATCACTTGTGATCGTGGAATTGAATTTGTGAACTTCAATAATGTGAAACACATGGAGAATACCTATGGTATTAAAACGTATTATGCACATCCATATGCGCCACATGAACGTGGGTCAAACGAATACCATAACGGGCTGCTCAGAGAGTATTTTCCAAAGCCTACAGATTTTAATAAGGTATCTCAGATAAAGATCGATCAATCAACAAACGAGATCAATGATCGGCCAAGAAAGCTATTCAAATGGAGATCAGCGAACCATAAATTCCATTTGGAATACGCTAAAACATGAAAACAATGTTATTCAATGAAAAGCATTTCCAAACAAACCATTGAAAAAAGCGGAACAAAATTGTATAATGAAAACTATTAAGAACGTTATTAAGATTTACTTAAGATGTTGCATTTAATATTGACAAGTGCCGGTATAAAACAACTTCGTATAATATATAGAATGTTATTTAATATTTGAACCAAAAAGAGACTAACACGTGAATGTGCTAGTCTTTTTTCTTTACTAATTTTTTGATTATTAAACCGCTTTTTTCTGCTTCGTGTTGTAGCTCTAAAATCTTTTTACGCTCTTTCAATAGTTCAGCTAGTTCGATAATATCCTCAATGCTTGCGTAGTTGATTATACTGCCTTTAATCTTTTTGAAGTTGTTTCGGTTTATTATATTAATCAACTCCCATATCAAGGTTATTTGAGTGTCTGTCTGCTAGTTTTTTTTCTAATGCTGCTATTTCACGTTTGATACTCACTAAAGTTTGACCAAGTTCTTTTTCAGAGACTTCTTCATCGATAGAATTGTAGGGTGGAAAATCAAAAAATTCTTTAACAGTAATACCTAATCCAAGGCATATTTTATGAATTAGTGTGACTTTTGGAATTGCTGTGCTTCTGTTCATTAACGCATTTAGGGTAGATTGACTTATACCTGCTAATTGAGCGAGTCTGTTTTGTGTTATGTTTTGTTCGTCCAAATAGTATTGTATTCGTTGTACTATTAGCTCGTGTTCTTCGTTAGCCATTTTACTTCCCTCCTTACTATGTAATTATAACCAATTTTTAGATAAAAATTAACATTTTAGTGTTGACAATTAACGCAATTGTGTTAATCTGATATTAGTTAATACTAATGCGTTAACTTAAACGTTAAAGCGTTAGAATGCCCAAACGAGAATTGGTTTTGCTAATTGTACTAAATATATACGAACAAAATACGAACGGTATTACACGCTTTTTAGTGTTTAATATATATATCAGATAGAAAGGGGAATGCGAATGTTATCAAATGACGGAGAATTAATTTACCAAGGTACAGAAACGAAGAAAAGCAATAAGACTGGAAGAGAGTTTACACTTCTGTACGTTGCTGACCCTGCGAAGTATGAACGGTATGAGTTTTTTGTTACAAGTGATTTTGTTGACGCTGGTGTCATGGGAAAACCTTGTAAAGTAGAGCTTGATTTGTCACGAAACGGTTTCAATCAAAATCTTACATGTAAGTCTGTAACCGTCGTGAGCTAAGATATGAGCGAAGTCACTAAGGAAGATTTGAACGAGCTGAAAAGTGAAATTACAACGCTTAAAGAACTGTATGAAAAAGAACTTCAACGTCAAAATAGCGAAAGAGAAGAACTTGCTACTGAGAATGAGAAGTTAGCCTCCGAAAAATTGGAAGCTGAACAGGCTGAAAAAGAAGCACGTGAAATCGAACAAGCTGAGAAAGCAGAACAGGAAGCTTCTCAAGCTGAAACAAACGAGATTGAGAAACAGGAGTTATCAACGTTTAGATTGTCTGTTTTAGAAAGTTTAGACGAACTTTCGGAAAGTGCGAGCGATCAAAATAAGGAGCTTCTGGAATCAATAGATTTAAATTTGACTGCGTTGGTGGAACAGTTAGACAAGCAAGAAACAGCGAACGAAATAGCCAGATTCTCAGACCTTACACTCATATTTTTTCTACTTGGTTGCGTTCCTGCTTACTTGTTTTATAAAGTACTTTATCGAATTATCTCTACTGCGCTTTAATTTAAGGAGGTGTTTAAATGCTAGGAGCCATTATTACTGCTGAAATGTTTGAGCCTGTTGTTACAGGTATTACATCAATCGTACCTATTGCCGTTGGTGTCGGTGCTTCAATCATGGCAGTGTCATTCGTTGCTGAAAAAGGTTTTGCCCTAATCAAAGGCTTTATCAATCGAGCTTAATTTATTAGTGGGCTAGAGTTTAGGCTCTAGCCTTTTTTCTTTGGAAAGGAGAATCACATGAAAGCATTCAAGAAAATTATGATAGGACTACTTTTATTGGTAGTTGTGGTATTTATCCCTTTTTTCGAACTTCTGGCTTCATTGTTGCTGAGGCTAACAGTATTGACGGTAATATTCGCTATTTGTCTGTATCTTCTGAGAGCGGTATATCTAGCGTTCAAAGCGATTCAGAACCGAGATACTATTACACTACGGAAGTTATTCAATATCGAGCGTCGGGGACGGAGAATGACGACGAAGGGGGATTCTGGAGCGGAATAATAGACTCATTATTAGATTCGCTGTTCAATTTTTTCGACAAGTTATTTTATGACTTCGGGAAGAATATAGAAGATTTTATCAGTCGGCAGTGGTTAAGCTTTGAAGTGAGTCTAACGACTATGTTTTCCAGTCAAGCTGACATTTTAAGGGCGTTACTTGTTGAAGCGAAGTTACTTGTGACTAAGCACAATGAACTATATTACGTTTTATCCACTTTATCGAATAATTTTAGTAGTTATTCAAAAGCATTCACAAGCTTCTCTGATTTCATGCAGGGAGCGACTTCTACAGGTATGTTTTATTGGGTTAGAAAGACCAGTCAGGACTTATCAACGTATGCAACGAGCTTTGGCAGCTATTCCAGTTTTATGCAGGGAACGACTTCTACAGGTATGTTTTATTGGGTTAGAAAGACTAGTCAAGACCTTTCATCGTATGCAACCAGTTTTACGAACTTTTCTAATTTTATGCAAGGGACGACAAGTACAGGCATGTTCTATTGGATAAAACAAATGGGTCAAGATTTGAGCAGTTTATCTAGCTCTTTCAAGCTCTATTCTAATTTCATGCAAGGGACTGCGAGTACAGGCATGTTCTACTGGATAAAACAAATAGGTCAAGACTTGAGCGCTTTATTGAGTGCCTTCAAGCTCTATTCTAATTTTGTGCAAGGGACGACAAGTACAGGCTTGTTTTACTGGATAAAACAAATAGCGACGAATACAGGAAATATTACTGGTGGTAATTCAAGTGACATTATAAAAAAGCTGGACGAAATTATAAAAGCCTTAAGAAGTATTGATTTTGGAGATATTTTTCAGAATATTACTAATGAAGCTGGTACTAACATTTGGGACGTTCTAGGGAAATTGGTTGACGGTATTTTTGATTTAAGCGGAGAAGTCATAAAAGCAACTGCGGAGATTATTGAAACATTATCTAATTTGCTTCTGGAGCTTTCGAAACTTCTTATAAGCCTGATTGTTCCTGAAAATCTTGACTTTTTAGACGACGGTTTTAGTGATATAAGTGATAAATTCACTGGTAAATTTTCATTCATTTTAGATTTAAGCGGGCAGATAAAATCAGCTTTCACACCTACAGAAACAGATTTTCTAAACGCTGTAAGCTTTGAGTTCATGGGTGTGAGTTTCGACGCAAACGAAGGAAAGCCGGCACTTGATAAATATGTTCCGAAGTTTCGTGCTGTAATCTCACTTTTTATCTGGTTTATTGTTGCGATTTACCTGTATAGAAAACTGACAGGACAGGGGGACCTTATCAATGATAATTGAGTTGTTTTTCAAGCTTATATTTGGTCTTGTTGATTTGTTTCTCTCTTTAATTCCTGCTATAGACTTCAATTTTGAAATGCCTGACACTACTGCCTTTTCTGAGTTCTTAGGGCTTGCTGATTATTTTTTCCCAATCGGCACCATGGTTACTGCTATAGCTGTGCTTCTCGCTGTTCAAAATATCCAATTTATTTTGAAGATTTTCAATTTCATAATAAAGAAAATTCCATTTATAGGGGGATAAGGATCTAAAAATGCAGACCTGCGCGAGCAGGTAAGCATTTTAGACCTTACCAACTATAACGGAAATAGTTTATATAGATTTAAAACTCAAAGAAAGGGGTGTTTGAATGGGAAATGCTCTTAAACTTATTAAATACAAATATATCGATTATAAGCGTTATAGGGGGCTCATAAAGCAGGGGATTCGTCCTTTTAATGAGTTTGGTCTTACGTTGTTTACAGGGCGACAAGGAAGCGGTAAAACCATGAGTATGGTATTTGAAGCTGAACGCCTGAGAGAGAAACATGAAAATATATTTATCTGTTCTAACTTCGGCTATATTCATGCTGATATGGCACTAAAATCTTTAGCCGATATTCCAGAAGCTATTTTGATTGCCAAAGGATTGAAGAAGGCAGGTGTCTTGATTCTTTGGGACGAAATTCAAAATGATTTTGATAGTTTCAGTAAAGTTTCTAGGGACGTTCTCAAAATCGTTACACAACAGCGGAAACAAAAAATAAAGATACTCGGTACTAGCCAAGTATTTACACGTGTTTCCAAGGCTCTGAGAGAACAATGCTTTGAAGTTGTTGAATGTAACACCTTGCTGAAACGTTATACAAAAGCTCGGTTCTACGACGCCGAAGAATATAGTCAAAACATTGATAAACCACGAGAGAAGCGACGTTTGCACCGTATTAGAACATTGAAATTCGTTCAAACTGACGAACTAAGAGAACTCTTTGACAGTTATGCAGTTATTAAGACATTGCAGGAACAGGCAAAAGAAGAAAAGAATAACCCTCGGAATGTTGTCATTATTCAAAACGAGGTGTAATCATGTATACGGAATATGAATATGTCATCGTACATAAGTCGCTGGTTACCGAAATAAATCGATTCGGCCAAAGGTGGCGCACTCAAACATTGCAGTTTCGCTTTCCTGAATCTCGTGAAATTTTCAGCTTAAGCATTGCGAACAAGTACGATATTTCCGAGTTGAAAAAAGGCGATAAGGTCAAGCTGAATCTTCGATTCTTCCAATGTGGGAATGGTGTCCAACAGATACGGTTTTGTGTCAACGGCTTGCTACTTTGTTCGTGATTTAGTCAACACTTGACATTCGACGGTCGGGCGGATTGGGAAGGGACTTCCGAATCTGTCAGGCGGTCGCCTCGTCAAAGCGGTTGCGCTTGACGACGTTAGACAGAACAAAGATAAAATAACAGATTTTTGATTGACCCCCACACATTAACAAGGGGGTCTACAATACATAGTTAGTAGGTACACACCTACAGGCACAAGAGATACAGGGGTTTGTTAATGGCAAGACTACTGCCAAAAAAACATAACGGGGGCTTTTTATGAAAGAGATATCAGCTAAAACAAAAGAAGTTCGCTATATCACACTTGACTTTTTAACTGCTAGTTTCAATTTGGAAATGGACGTTTATGAATTTATCAATGAAATTCTTCATATGAATTTTAGAGACTTCATTTTTGAATCTGGCGGTGTTGGTCGCAAATATCACTATGGAAATACTGCGAAATTCGAACATATCCATGTGTATTATTCTACTCAAGCAGACATTGAGAACGGTATGAACTCAGGTATTACAGTCAATCTTAGCGGTCAAGCTTGCAGACAGTTCGAACTATTTCGGTGGTCTGATAACCGTAAATGGACATGGTATAACACTATCCAAGAATTAGTATCGGCTGGTGCTCGTTTTACTCGTTGTGATATCGCTCAGGACTTCATAAATTCAAGATATACATGGCAGTTTTTACTTGAAAAAATCTATAAGAAAACATTGATTTATCGGGGGAATGTAAAGCGGTATAACAAGATTAACACAAAAACTGGGACAGATTTCAACGCTAGTATTTACATTGGAGACAAGCCACAACAGCTTAATATATACGACAAAAAAGGGGAACGTTTCGACCGAGCCAAAGAAGAGTATGACGTTGAGAATTGGACAAGGTGGGAACTTCGGTTATTTGGAGATAAGGCACATATGGCTGTTTTAGAACTTGCTGACGGTCGGGCGCTTGCGGATCTTTGGGCAGGCATTTTATCTGCCCATTATCGATTTGTTACCCTTACAGGAGATAAAAACCGTTCTCGGCGTGATAATGCAAAGTGGTGGAAAGAGTTTCTAAACGGTGCGAAAGAGACGAAACTACTGATTGAATCTGATAAGCCCACACTTAAGAAAAAAGAAAACTGGTTAGAGAATCATGGACCCGATAAGGCTGAACTAATGTTATATATGCGTGATTTCTTCGTATATGGCGCTGATACTGCCCTTGACACCTTGTTGAAACGTATCCAATCACAAAGAATCAACTTAACAGATTCGGATATTCAAATGTTACTACAGGGAATCATAGAAGAAGCTTCACACGCAAATATAATCATAGATAAACAATCTACAGATAATGTTGTTAAAGAATTGCACAAGTGTCTATTTAATGAATTGTGAAAGGGGTGTAGGACATTGAATGAAGAAGATAATGTACTTGTTTTTATGGGAATAGTTGCGGTATATATATGTTTGTTGTGTTTGAGAATTGTGGAGCTTTCAGCTCAATTATGAAAATCGATTTAAAGTGGCTCGCTTTTATCCTGGATAAAGGTGGGTCACTTGCCACCGGCAAAAGGTGTCTCACTTTCTTCTGAAGGTAAAAGTGGCTCACTTGTTCAGGAGTGGTGACTCACTTTTTGCTGAAGGACTTAGAAAAGAAAAGGACGTGCAAGAGAATGGGTATAAAAAAAGGGAAAACAAGGGCGAATGTTACGCTTTACGATTCATCATGGAAATATTTAGAAAAGCTTGCTGACGAAAAAAACAAGAAATTATATGGTTGGGACAAAAAATGGACAAAAAGCGACGTTATTGAAATGCTGATAGAAAATGATAAGATAATTCGTCGTATTGAAGGAAAGGAATTATAGCCAGTGGACGGAATGCAAAAAGATAGATTTAGAATTGCTCTAGAATTTATTGTAATAGTTTTTTGCGTGGGTGCTGTATTGAGTTTTCTGCTTAGTTTTATTATTTGTAGTGTATAATATACTTAACTAAGAATAGTAAAGGTGGAAATATTTTGGCACGTCTTAGATTTAACAGAAGAAAAGAAACTCCAGCAGAATATCGTGCAAGACGAAAAAAGGACTGGTTCGCTTTGCTGTTCGGGCTTGTTGTAGGGCTTATAGTTCTGCTAGTTCAATTAGTAGCATGGTTTACTGATTGGCTTATCTAGCAAACTCCGCAATAAGTTTAATGCAAAACAGGTTCAAAACTGGTATAAAACAACTTCGTATAATATATAGAATGTTATTTAATATTTGAACCAAAAAGAGACTAACACGTGAATGTGCTAGTCTTTTTTCTTTACTAATTTTTTGATTATTAAACCGCTTTTTTCTGCTTCGTGTTGTAGCTCTAAAATCTTTTTACGCTCTTTCAATAGTTCAGCTAGTTCGATAATATCCTCAATGCTTGCGTAGTTGATTATACTGCCTTTAATCTTTTTGAAGTTGTTTCGGTTTATTATATTAATCAACTCCCATATCAAGGTTATTTGAGTGTCTGTCTGCTAGTTTTTTTTCTAATGCTGCTATTTCACGTTTGATACTCACTAAAGTTTGACCAAGTTCTTTTTCAGAGACTTCTTCATCGATAGAATTGTAGGGTGGAAAATCAAAAAATTCTTTAACAGTAATACCTAATCCAAGGCATATTTTATGAATTAGTGTGACTTTTGGAATTGCTGTGCTTCTGTTCATTAACGCATTTAGGGTAGATTGACTTATACCTGCTAATTGAGCGAGTCTGTTTTGTGTTATGTTTTGTTCGTCCAAATAGTATTGTATTCGTTGTACTATTAGCTCGTGTTCTTCGTTAGCCATTTTACTTCCCTCCTTACTATGTAATTATAACCAATTTTTAGATAAAAATTAACATTTTAGTGTTGACAATTAACGCAATTGTGTTAATCTGATATTAGTTAATACTAATGCGTTAACTTAAACGTTAAAGCGTTAGAATGCCCAAACGAGAATTGGTTTTGCTAATTGTACTAAATATATACGAACAAAATACGAACGGTATTACACGCTTTTTAGTGTTTAATATATATATCAGATAGAAAGGGGAATGCGAATGTTATCAAATGACGGAGAATTAATTTACCAAGGTACAGAAACGAAGAAAAGCAATAAGACTGGAAGAGAGTTTACACTTCTGTACGTTGCTGACCCTGCGAAGTATGAACGGTATGAGTTTTTTGTTACAAGTGATTTTGTTGACGCTGGTGTCATGGGAAAACCTTGTAAAGTAGAGCTTGATTTGTCACGAAACGGTTTCAATCAAAATCTTACATGTAAGTCTGTAACCGTCGTGAGCTAAGATATGAGCGAAGTCACTAAGGAAGATTTGAACGAGCTGAAAAGTGAAATTACAACGCTTAAAGAACTGTATGAAAAAGAACTTCAACGTCAAAATAGCGAAAGAGAAGAACTTGCTACTGAGAATGAGAAGTTAGCCTCCGAAAAATTGGAAGCTGAACAGGCTGAAAAAGAAGCACGTGAAATCGAACAAGCTGAGAAAGCAGAACAGGAAGCTTCTCAAGCTGAAACAAACGAGATTGAGAAACAGGAGTTATCAACGTTTAGATTGTCTGTTTTAGAAAGTTTAGACGAACTTTCGGAAAGTGCGAGCGATCAAAATAAGGAGCTTCTGGAATCAATAGATTTAAATTTGACTGCGTTGGTGGAACAGTTAGACAAGCAAGAAACAGCGAACGAAATAGCCAGATTCTCAGACCTTACACTCATATTTTTTCTACTTGGTTGCGTTCCTGCTTACTTGTTTTATAAAGTACTTTATCGAATTATCTCTACTGCGCTTTAATTTAAGGAGGTGTTTAAATGCTAGGAGCCATTATTACTGCTGAAATGTTTGAGCCTGTTGTTACAGGTATTACATCAATCGTACCTATTGCCGTTGGTGTCGGTGCTTCAATCATGGCAGTGTCATTCGTTGCTGAAAAAGGTTTTGCCCTAATCAAAGGCTTTATCAATCGAGCTTAATTTATTAGTGGGCTAGAGTTTAGGCTCTAGCCTTTTTTCTTTGGAAAGGAGAATCACATGAAAGCATTCAAGAAAATTATGATAGGACTACTTTTATTGGTAGTTGTGGTATTTATCCCTTTTTTCGAACTTCTGGCTTCATTGTTGCTGAGGCTAACAGTATTGACGGTAATATTCGCTATTTGTCTGTATCTTCTGAGAGCGGTATATCTAGCGTTCAAAGCGATTCAGAACCGAGATACTATTACACTACGGAAGTTATTCAATATCGAGCGTCGGGGACGGAGAATGACGACGAAGGGGGATTCTGGAGCGGAATAATAGACTCATTATTAGATTCGCTGTTCAATTTTTTCGACAAGTTATTTTATGACTTCGGGAAGAATATAGAAGATTTTATCAGTCGGCAGTGGTTAAGCTTTGAAGTGAGTCTAACGACTATGTTTTCCAGTCAAGCTGACATTTTAAGGGCGTTACTTGTTGAAGCGAAGTTACTTGTGACTAAGCACAATGAACTATATTACGTTTTATCCACTTTATCGAATAATTTTAGTAGTTATTCAAAAGCATTCACAAGCTTCTCTGATTTCATGCAGGGAGCGACTTCTACAGGTATGTTTTATTGGGTTAGAAAGACCAGTCAGGACTTATCAACGTATGCAACGAGCTTTGGCAGCTATTCCAGTTTTATGCAGGGAACGACTTCTACAGGTATGTTTTATTGGGTTAGAAAGACTAGTCAAGACCTTTCATCGTATGCAACCAGTTTTACGAACTTTTCTAATTTTATGCAAGGGACGACAAGTACAGGCATGTTCTATTGGATAAAACAAATGGGTCAAGATTTGAGCAGTTTATCTAGCTCTTTCAAGCTCTATTCTAATTTCATGCAAGGGACTGCGAGTACAGGCATGTTCTACTGGATAAAACAAATAGGTCAAGACTTGAGCGCTTTATTGAGTGCCTTCAAGCTCTATTCTAATTTTGTGCAAGGGACGACAAGTACAGGCTTGTTTTACTGGATAAAACAAATAGCGACGAATACAGGAAATATTACTGGTGGTAATTCAAGTGACATTATAAAAAAGCTGGACGAAATTATAAAAGCCTTAAGAAGTATTGATTTTGGAGATATTTTTCAGAATATTACTAATGAAGCTGGTACTAACATTTGGGACGTTCTAGGGAAATTGGTTGACGGTATTTTTGATTTAAGCGGAGAAGTCATAAAAGCAACTGCGGAGATTATTGAAACATTATCTAATTTGCTTCTGGAGCTTTCGAAACTTCTTATAAGCCTGATTGTTCCTGAAAATCTTGACTTTTTAGACGACGGTTTTAGTGATATAAGTGATAAATTCACTGGTAAATTTTCATTCATTTTAGATTTAAGCGGGCAGATAAAATCAGCTTTCACACCTACAGAAACAGATTTTCTAAACGCTGTAAGCTTTGAGTTCATGGGTGTGAGTTTCGACGCAAACGAAGGAAAGCCGGCACTTGATAAATATGTTCCGAAGTTTCGTGCTGTAATCTCACTTTTTATCTGGTTTATTGTTGCGATTTACCTGTATAGAAAACTGACAGGACAGGGGGACCTTATCAATGATAATTGAGTTGTTTTTCAAGCTTATATTTGGTCTTGTTGATTTGTTTCTCTCTTTAATTCCTGCTATAGACTTCAATTTTGAAATGCCTGACACTACTGCCTTTTCTGAGTTCTTAGGGCTTGCTGATTATTTTTTCCCAATCGGCACCATGGTTACTGCTATAGCTGTGCTTCTCGCTGTTCAAAATATCCAATTTATTTTGAAGATTTTCAATTTCATAATAAAGAAAATTCCATTTATAGGGGGATAAGGATCTAAAAATGCAGACCTGCGCGAGCAGGTAAGCATTTTAGACCTTACCAACTATAACGGAAATAGTTTATATAGATTTAAAACTCAAAGAAAGGGGTGTTTGAATGGGAAATGCTCTTAAACTTATTAAATACAAATATATCGATTATAAGCGTTATAGGGGGCTCATAAAGCAGGGGATTCGTCCTTTTAATGAGTTTGGTCTTACGTTGTTTACAGGGCGACAAGGAAGCGGTAAAACCATGAGTATGGTATTTGAAGCTGAACGCCTGAGAGAGAAACATGAAAATATATTTATCTGTTCTAACTTCGGCTATATTCATGCTGATATGGCACTAAAATCTTTAGCCGATATTCCAGAAGCTATTTTGATTGCCAAAGGATTGAAGAAGGCAGGTGTCTTGATTCTTTGGGACGAAATTCAAAATGATTTTGATAGTTTCAGTAAAGTTTCTAGGGACGTTCTCAAAATCGTTACACAACAGCGGAAACAAAAAATAAAGATACTCGGTACTAGCCAAGTATTTACACGTGTTTCCAAGGCTCTGAGAGAACAATGCTTTGAAGTTGTTGAATGTAACACCTTGCTGAAACGTTATACAAAAGCTCGGTTCTACGACGCCGAAGAATATAGTCAAAACATTGATAAACCACGAGAGAAGCGACGTTTGCACCGTATTAGAACATTGAAATTCGTTCAAACTGACGAACTAAGAGAACTCTTTGACAGTTATGCAGTTATTAAGACATTGCAGGAACAGGCAAAAGAAGAAAAGAATAACCCTCGGAATGTTGTCATTATTCAAAACGAGGTGTAATCATGTATACGGAATATGAATATGTCATCGTACATAAGTCGCTGGTTACCGAAATAAATCGATTCGGCCAAAGGTGGCGCACTCAAACATTGCAGTTTCGCTTTCCTGAATCTCGTGAAATTTTCAGCTTAAGCATTGCGAACAAGTACGATATTTCCGAGTTGAAAAAAGGCGATAAGGTCAAGCTGAATCTTCGATTCTTCCAATGTGGGAATGGTGTCCAACAGATACGGTTTTGTGTCAACGGCTTGCTACTTTGTTCGTGATTTAGTCAACACTTGACATTCGACGGTCGGGCGGATTGGGAAGGGACTTCCGAATCTGTCAGGCGGTCGCCTCGTCAAAGCGGTTGCGCTTGACGACGTTAGACAGAACAAAGATAAAATAACAGATTTTTGATTGACCCCCACACATTAACAAGGGGGTCTACAATACATAGTTAGTAGGTACACACCTACAGGCACAAGAGATACAGGGGTTTGTTAATGGCAAGACTACTGCCAAAAAAACATAACGGGGGCTTTTTATGAAAGAGATATCAGCTAAAACAAAAGAAGTTCGCTATATCACACTTGACTTTTTAACTGCTAGTTTCAATTTGGAAATGGACGTTTATGAATTTATCAATGAAATTCTTCATATGAATTTTAGAGACTTCATTTTTGAATCTGGCGGTGTTGGTCGCAAATATCACTATGGAAATACTGCGAAATTCGAACATATCCATGTGTATTATTCTACTCAAGCAGACATTGAGAACGGTATGAACTCAGGTATTACAGTCAATCTTAGCGGTCAAGCTTGCAGACAGTTCGAACTATTTCGGTGGTCTGATAACCGTAAATGGACATGGTATAACACTATCCAAGAATTAGTATCGGCTGGTGCTCGTTTTACTCGTTGTGATATCGCTCAGGACTTCATAAATTCAAGATATACATGGCAGTTTTTACTTGAAAAAATCTATAAGAAAACATTGATTTATCGGGGGAATGTAAAGCGGTATAACAAGATTAACACAAAAACTGGGACAGATTTCAACGCTAGTATTTACATTGGAGACAAGCCACAACAGCTTAATATATACGACAAAAAAGGGGAACGTTTCGACCGAGCCAAAGAAGAGTATGACGTTGAGAATTGGACAAGGTGGGAACTTCGGTTATTTGGAGATAAGGCACATATGGCTGTTTTAGAACTTGCTGACGGTCGGGCGCTTGCGGATCTTTGGGCAGGCATTTTATCTGCCCATTATCGATTTGTTACCCTTACAGGAGATAAAAACCGTTCTCGGCGTGATAATGCAAAGTGGTGGAAAGAGTTTCTAAACGGTGCGAAAGAGACGAAACTACTGATTGAATCTGATAAGCCCACACTTAAGAAAAAAGAAAACTGGTTAGAGAATCATGGACCCGATAAGGCTGAACTAATGTTATATATGCGTGATTTCTTCGTATATGGCGCTGATACTGCCCTTGACACCTTGTTGAAACGTATCCAATCACAAAGAATCAACTTAACAGATTCGGATATTCAAATGTTACTACAGGGAATCATAGAAGAAGCTTCACACGCAAATATAATCATAGATAAACAATCTACAGATAATGTTGTTAAAGAATTGCACAAGTGTCTATTTAATGAATTGTGAAAGGGGTGTAGGACATTGAATGAAGAAGATAATGTACTTGTTTTTATGGGAATAGTTGCGGTATATATATGTTTGTTGTGTTTGAGAATTGTGGAGCTTTCAGCTCAATTATGAAAATCGATTTAAAGTGGCTCGCTTTTATCCTGGATAAAGGTGGGTCACTTGCCACCGGCAAAAGGTGTCTCACTTTCTTCTGAAGGTAAAAGTGGCTCACTTGTTCAGGAGTGGTGACTCACTTTTTGCTGAAGGACTTAGAAAAGAAAAGGACGTGCAAGAGAATGGGTATAAAAAAAGGGAAAACAAGGGCGAATGTTACGCTTTACGATTCATCATGGAAATATTTAGAAAAGCTTGCTGACGAAAAAAACAAGAAATTATATGGTTGGGACAAAAAATGGACAAAAAGCGACGTTATTGAAATGCTGATAGAAAATGATAAGATAATTCGTCGTATTGAAGGAAAGGAATTATAGCCAGTGGACGGAATGCAAAAAGATAGATTTAGAATTGCTCTAGAATTTATTGTAATAGTTTTTTGCGTGGGTGCTGTATTGAGTTTTCTGCTTAGTTTTATTATTTGTAGTGTATAATATACTTAACTAAGAATAGTAAAGGTGGAAATATTTTGGCACGTCTTAGATTTAACAGAAGAAAAGAAACTCCAGCAGAATATCGTGCAAGACGAAAAAAGGACTGGTTCGCTTTGCTGTTCGGGCTTGTTGTAGGGCTTATAGTTCTGCTAGTTCAATTAGTAGCATGGTTTACTGATTGGCTTATCTAGCAAACTCCGCAATAAGTTTAATGCAAAACAGGTTCAAAACTGGTATAAAACAACTTCGTATAATATATATTATGTAAACTAGTAAAAATGATTTTATTCAACTAACCATTTATCACGGGCTGTCGGCTCTCTTGCTATGCCTCTCCTTCTGGTTGCTTTATCTTATCCATAGCAGCATAAAACATATCCAGTTCCTTTTGATTTTTGATGATCCTCAGTTTGTCTTTATAGTTTCTTTCAATACTGTTGAATGCCAGCCGTTTTTTCTTGTCTCGACCTTTGTAAAGAATCCACCAGATAAAGTCCATATCCAGCTTTTCTATACAACCATCAGCCATATCGGGTCTCGTTTTGCCACGATATCTGGCATAGCGTTGAATGACTCTTTTTAGACAGGACAACCGAGGAAAATCCAAGAAAATAATTTGATCTGCTTGCTCTAAACGTTCTTTTTGATAAAGGCTTTGATAATTTCCTTCGATTATCCAGCTTTCGTTCTCCAACTGCTGCTTCACAATAGAAAGAGCTTCTTCCGTGTCTCTTGGCTGCCAACCGGTGTTGAAGTACACCTGATCTAGATGTAAAAGCGGAATCTGCTTCATTTTTGAAAGATATGACGCTAATGTTGATTTACCACAACCGCTATGTCCGATAATCATAATTTTCATATCATTTCTCCTCTCTGTCCACCTGTAACACAAAAAGACAAAACGAATTAGGAACTTCGATCTGTCTCTTAACGCGTACTTATTATACCATTGTTAGAAAGCTGTGTATTATTATTCCTGAAATTTTTTCTTTCGTTCTTCAATAAGTGTTTGCTCTGAATGAATAAACTCTTTTGCTTTTCTTTGCAGATACTCCTTTTTATCTTCCAAATCGGAGAGATTATGTTTATGGAGATACTCTATTTCTTCTTCCATCGATGAAAAATAATGGCTTGTTTTCTTATCCTGGGTTGACTGAATGATATCAGTGAGAAATTCCTCATGCTGCATAGATAATCGTTGATAATCACGCTCCAGTTCTTCTAGCTGCCAACGTTCCTTCCGATTCAATTCCTGATCTATCGACACTTGGGTTAATTTTTGGTTAAGCTGCTCTTCGTTTCCTTCCATAAACTGCAAATAACTCCTCTCTGATAAAATTTTATAGTTCAGATACTTTTTATCTGTAAACTGTCTATTTTCTATAGTTTAATTTATAAGACTATTAGTATCAAGAATATTTTTTCTATTTTAACGTATTTCTCCCCTCTCTCTCGGATCAATTGCTGTACATCAAATATTTTTAGAAAAAACTGTTTAATTTTTATGTAGTTAATCTTTTTAAAAATTGAGACAGTTTATTTTACTGAGGATATGGTATTATTGAGAATAATTATTTTGACAATCAAAGTATTTTATTTAATAATAGTCAATAGAGTCTTCAACAATCGAAGATGCAATTATTATATGACGGAAAAAACAGCATGAATGTTAAAGCCGATTAGGAGGAATAACAGTAGATGGGATTTTTAGATGGTAAAAAAATTGTAATTATGGGTGTAGCCAATAAACGCAGTATTGCTATGGGATGTGCAAATGCTATGCTGGAGCAAGGAGCGGAACTAATCTACACTTATCAAAATGAACGTATGAAAAAATCAGTCGAAAAACTGGTCGATGATGCAGCGTTGCTTATTGAGTGTGATGTGGCTAGTGATGAAAGTATTGCTGCCGCTTTTGAGACAATCGAAAGCAAGGTTGGTAAAATTGATGGTGTCGTTCATTCTGTTGCGTTTGCAAAAAAAGAAGAGCTTTCCGGAAATGTAACGGACATAAGTCGAGATGGCTATGCTTTGGCTCAGGATATCAGCAGCTACTCTCTCCTTGCTGTTTCTAAATATGCATTACCAGTATTAAATGAAAACAGTGCAATTGTCAGCCTTTCATATTTGGGTGCTGTCCGAGCAATTCCTAATTATAATATGATGGGGATTGCTAAAGCGGCGTTGGAGTCTGCTATTCGCTATCTGGCAGCGGAGCTTGCTCCAAAAGGCGTGCGTGTTAATGGTATTTCTGCCGGCGCGATCAAGACATTGGCTGTGACAGGTGTTAAGGATTATCAAAAGCTGATTCAGCTCTCTGAAGACCGTACACCGGATAAAGTCGGTGTTACTATTGAAGAGGTTGGAAATACCTGTGCCTTTCTAATGAGTCCTCTTTCAAGTGGAATTATTGGAGATATTGTTTATGTAGATAAAGGTGTTCATCTAACTTAAGTCTAGGTATAGTTTGAAAAGGGGTTGAGACGTATTAATGTCTCAACCCCTTCTACTATTTTTCTATATTAAGCGTGTACCTGCATATAGCGTTCTCTTAGCTGATCCATCTTACGATCTCTGGATTGGCTGATTTCTTTTGTACTGCCTTTTGGCAAGACTTTATCTGACGTACATTTGCTTTCGCGATCCCAAGTCATTGGGTCTGCGTAATCAAACTGGGTCAGGAAACTAACCGTCTCACGAATTACATATGTTGGTGTAGAGGCTCCGCCGGTCACTCCAACGACATTGACATCCTTCAGCCATTCAATTTTGATATCAGAAATATCTTCAATCAGATGAGCCGGTGTGCCAGTTTGTTCAATCGATACTTGTGCCAAGCGGTTACTATTATTACTTTTCGCATCGCCGACTACAAGCAAAAGATCACAGTCCCCTGCTTGTTCAACGACTGCAGCTTGACGTTCGATTGTCGCACTGCAGATGTCTTTATTGTAAATAGCATTCGGGAATTTCTTCATCAAGTATTCCGTCATCTCTTCTACATCCCACTGACTCATTGTTGTTTCATTCGAGATATACACTTTGTCATTATCAATTTCAATTGCTTCTGCATCCTCAAGAGAGGTGATTAGATGGACTTTCTCAGGATTGATGCCAATTGTTCCTACAGCTTCTGGGTGTCCGGCCATGCCTATATAAAGAACGTCAAAACCGTCATTGACTCTTTGCTCAACAATCTCATGGATGATGGCAACCTCCGGACAAGTCGTATCAACGACAGCCAAGCCTTTAGACGCAGCTATTTCTCTAACCTTGGGTGATACACCGTGTGCGGTGAAGATAACTGTACCGGAATCGATTTTTTCCAGCATCTCTTCCCGGTCCCCTTCCATTACGATGATTCCAGCTTCTTCAAATGCTTTTGCGACAATTGTGTTGTGGACAACATACCCTAATGAGTAGATTGGACGAGGCAAGCTTGTATCCTTCACTACATTTTTTGATAAAACCAGTGCATCAACAACGCCGTAACAGTGCCCTCTTGGTGTAATATTCAGTACATTCATTTAATAAAATCCCCTTTTCTGTTTTGGATAAATTTTTTGTTTCATTTAAATACGTATGAAGTAGGTGCTATATAGCTTTATTAATAATTGCCGCGGTTTCAGTGTTTTCTGTGATAAAGAAGTGACCGCCATCTACTTGAAAGAAGCTGCATTCGGCGGTAGTATAGCTGCGCCAGTCTTCATGATGTTCCAAGGCCTCAGCATCCTCTTTCCCGTTGATTACAATCAGTTCACAATCTATCGGTTCAGGTATCTGTGAAACCAACGAGTTTAATAACCGATAATCCGCTTGAACAATTGGCAGAAACAGCTCTACCAGCTCCGGACTTTCAAAGAACTCTTCAGATGTTGCACCCCCCTTCTTCATTTCAGTTAGAAGTGAAGCTTCATCTGTCGCCGCCAATGTCAAATGCTCAGGCGGCTCCGCTCCACAGATAATAAGGCCTTTCGGGGGAGTTCCGCCGCGTTCAATAATCTTATGGTATAAATGAGGTAAAAGCTCTCCTCCCATACTATGACCAAGAAGATAATAAGGTGCTGCTTGTTGTGTATAGTCCGACAATAGTGAATCGATAGCTTCATAGAGCTCATCTGTCGTCAAGGCACATTCTTCTCCAAAACGCATCCCCCGCCCTGGTAATTCCAAGGGGACGGCAGTAAATCTATTTTTGTCCAGCTTTCCTGCCAGCACATCCGTTACTACAGATGCAGAGCCTCCGGCATAAGGAAGGCAAAGTATGTTGATAACTCCCATTACAAGACCTCCTGTTATAAATTGTTTACACTTTTGTTTATAATGAATCACGCTCGGCGGACAATACCTAAATGTCCGCCGAAGCGAGTGATCATTTCTTTTTCATAGAACGGACAAACTGTTCCAGCTCATAATTAAGTGCTTCTATCAGTTCATCCTCTAATCCACGCTTGCATTCAAGATTTGTTAAAATAATTCGTTCTTTCGTATGAAGAATATTTGCTACTTTGCTGCTGTTGGCATTACCAACCACTTCGTCACTTGCTAATAGCTGACGCTCATCGAACAGACTATTCTCCTGATCGAACATCATCAGGAAGTTCACGATTTGAGTAGGTAAATCAGTCAGGTCTATCCTTTGAACAATATCAGCTGCTCTCGGATAGCTTTGCTGCAATGCCGGATTCTCCATCAGACTTAATAAATGGACATGGTATTTGCTCATATAATCCAGACTTTTGCGACTTGTTTCCGTCAAGGTTTGATTCTGATCCTTCTTGACTGTTAATGGCAGTAAATCGATATAGCTGCCGATTTGCTCTGTAAATTGCTCGTTCCCATAGCTTCTGCCAATCTGAATCATCAAGAGTGGAATATCAATTTCCGGGAATGTATGCTTCAAAGCAGTTAAATATAGGTGTTCAGCTAACATGAAGCCTTCGTCCTCTGCCAAATCATAGTCATTCATCTCATGATGATAGGTAATGCTTGTATAGTCTGTTGCAGCTTTTTCAGTCTGATAGCTTGTTAAGGCTTGATCGAACACTGAAAGTCCTAACGCTTCAACAAGCTCAGACTCTGAAGCTGCTGTAGGTCCTTGCGCTAATAGCTGGGTATAGCTTTCGTAACAAGCAATTTCAGCTGGTTTAGGCTGCTCCATGGCTAACAACTCATAAAATCTTGCATTCAACACTTCACTGCTGAAACCGTCAAAGGTTAAATGTGACACAGGAAGCAGGACTTCGTATTGCTGTTCATCCATCTTAACTACTACCAAATGATGTGTCAGATTCTTATGAAGAGGGTATTCAGGCTTACTGTAACATTCAATCTGTGCTTCGACTTTTTTGAGATAGTCCGCTCTGTTCCTCTGGTTATAAACAGATAAATCAATAAATGGAATTGTTTCAACTGACTTTTTATCAAAGCGTGTCATTGTTTGCTGTTCCAAATTGATTTGAGTGCGCAGCATCTCCTGTTCTTGCAGTAATGCGTTCCAAATGGCAAGAAATTCCTGTTTGCGCCAAGGACGTGCTACCTGAATACGACCAAATGATCCCATAACCTCCATCGTGTGTAACGCTTTTTGAGAGGCAGATAATGGTACTGTTCCAACAGCTTTTGCTGAGAGTATTTCATTGCTATACTGCTCAATTTCTTTTTGTGCATGCTCTAGCTGTTCATCAATTGATTTTGCTGTGTTGGCGTTCAATTCCTCAACATCATTGTTTGATGAAACCACCTGAACGGTTTCCTGTTGACTGCTTGTAATTTTACTGCCAAGCTCCTTCACTGTTCGATACTGGAAGATATCTCTAACGGAAAGCTTTATTTGCTTCTTGGTTAGCAATGACAGAATACTGATGGCCTTAATGGAATCTCCTCCAAGCTCGAAGAAATCATCTGTTCTTCCTACTTGAGCTAATCCCAGTACCTTTTCAAACATTTCCGCCAGCATCTTCTCATTGTCTCCAACGGGGGCTTCATACTGTCTGTCGGTTTTCAATTCTATCTGTGGAAGACTTCGTTTATCCACTTTACCTGTCGCAGTAACAGGGATAGAGGTCAATTGCATCATATATGGCGGAACCATATAATCAGGAAGCTCTGCTCGTACTGCTTCTCGCAATTGAGAGAGATTTAATTCCTCTTGGCTGACCATGTACGCATGAATCGCTGATTCTCCGGTATGATCCGGCTTGACGACTACTGCTGCATTTTGAATCTGTTTTTGCTTGCGAAGAACACTTTCTATTTCGCCCAGCTCCACTCTCTGACCTCGGATTTTCACTTGATCATCGATTCGGCCCATGTATTCCAGTACGCCGTTTGGCAGCCAGCGTACTAAATCTCCTGCATGATACAGTTGACCTGAACCGAATGGATTTGGTACAAATTTTTCTGCAGTCAGCTCCGGTCTGTTCATATACCCTCGACCAAGATTTTCTCCTGTAATACACAGCTCGCCCGGCATACCAACACCACAAAGTCTTCCTTCATTCATTACATAAATTTGGTTGTTTGGTACGGGTTTACCTAGTGGAATATAACTGCTATCTGTGACTTCATGGGTCACAATTAAAACTGTCGCTTCTGTTGGTCCGCACATGTTGAAGATTCGTGCATTTGTATGTCTGCGCATCTGTTCATACAGGCTGCCGGGGAAGACTTCTCCACCTAAAACAATCGTTGTAAGATGTCTCATATAGCTGCAGTTCTCTTCATCCATCATAAACATTTTCATTTTAGACGGTGTCGTAACCATTAAGTTTGCTTGGCTTTCTTCCATTAACTCAGCCAGTAACGCTTGATTTTCCTGTTGTTCTTCATCGGCTAATACAATCTTCATCTGATTCAAGAGTGGTAAGAAACTTTCCTTGATAAATACATCAAAGCAGTAAGTTGTTACCGAAACAAAGGTTGGTTCCGGACGACTCATCATGGAATCTCCGAAAGCCATTTTCCCGGTACAGTAATTGACAATATTACGATGCTCCAACATTGCGCCTTTCGGTTTTCCTGTTGTGCCCGAAGTATAGAGACAACAGAACAAATCAGTTGGCTTATTGACCGTTGGCAGGTTTACATCTGGTAATTGCGTCAATTCTGAATTCTTGTAAAGGTCAATCACCGGAATGCCTGTAGTGATTGGCAGTGTTGTGTGGGCAGTCAAAACAGCTTTTGGCTGACTATCCTCCAGCATGTATTGTATTCGGTCTTCCGGATAACTAGGATCAATTGGTACATAGGCACCACCCGCCTTGATAACCCCTAACATCGCAACTAAGAGTTCTACGCTGCGAGCGGTGAATAAGGCAATACGATCATCTGGTTGAAGCCCCATTTGGCGGAGTTTCACAGCCAATTGATTCGCTTGTTGATTTAAGGTCTGGTATGAAACCTCTTCTCCTCTGAAAATCAACGCTGTTTTTTGCGGTGTTTTCTCCACTTCTGCTTCAAAAAGCTCCACGACTGTTTTTCCTTTTGCATAAGGTATTTCAGTATTGTTGAAATCTACCATGACGAGCTGTTTTTCTTCTTCATCTAGCAGATTCACTTGGCTCAACTGCTGTTCCGGATGGTTGATTATTACTTGAACAAGCTGTTTCATTCGTTTTAAGAGTAACTGAATTTCTTCACTCTTATAAATCGTCGGATCATACAGAATTTCAATCGTTAACTGTTCATTCATGAAGGCCTTCACAGTAATTGGGTAATTTGTCTGTTCTCGGACAGCTTTTGTTTCAAAGGCCGTGCCCTGCTCCACAGATTTACGGACATTTTCGTCAATGTAATAATTTTCAAAGATAAACAGCGTTTTGAAAAGCTCAGAGCCCAAACTGCTCTGCTGCTGAACCTCCGCTAGTGGTAAGTAGTCAAAGCTGCTGCTGTCAATCGATTGTTGTTGAATCCCTTTTAATAGCTCAATAATCGATTGATCCTTTTCGTTGGTTACACGTACAGGAATTGTGTTAATGAACAAGCCTACTGCTTTTTCGATATCCGTCAGCGGCGCATTTCTTCCGGAAACAACTTTTCCGAAAACGGCGTCCTTCGTGTGATTTAGCTGGTGCAGCGTCAGCCCCCAGGCGGTTTCAAGGATACTGCTCATCGTCAGCTGGTTCTTGACAGAAAGCTCAACCAGTCCCCTACTCTCTTCTTCTGTCAACTGAGTATGTGCATCTGCTACCTGTTCATCTGTCGCTTCCCTCTCACCTAACATCGGTACAAGCTCCGCAGTCTCAGAATAATCCACCAGCAACTCCTGCCAATAACCGAGCGCCTCTTCCTTATCCTGTGCTTGCTGCCATTGAATGTACTGTTGGTAATCCGGCAGCTGTGTCTCCTCTGCCCTCGCCTTTTCAGCAATAGCTTTACTACTCATTCCTTCTGCCAGCTTCTGGTAATTTTCCATAAAATCTTTAAACAAAATTGGGAAACACCAACCGTCCAGGATGATATGATGGGCACTCCAAATCAACAACGTTTCGCTTTCAGTACGCTGAATGGTTAGACGGACCAATGAGTCTTTGTCAAAATCAAAGCCGCGCTCTACATCAGCTTCAATCGTGTCAATCTCTTGCAGTTCAACAGATTGTGTTAAATCAACAACTGCTGTTTCCAGCTCCATCGTCCTCATCACTGCTTGAACAGGAGTAATTAAATCCTTAAATAAGATTTTTGTTCGTAAGACAGGATATTTGTATTGCAGCAGTCTAAAGCTCTCAAGTAGTAGCTCCGTATCTGCCGCAACCGTTAAACGAAGAATCTGTTGCATGAAATACTCTCCGGAACGGTTATTTTTCAGGCGATGATATAGAATACCGGATTGCATCGGACTTAATGGATAAATAGCTTCAGCTTCCTCCAACGGTAACTGTTGTTGCAATTGGTTGAATTCTTCTACCGGTATATTCAAGCTGAAATCTGAAGCAGTCAATACAGGCTCTTTTTGAGCGAAGCAATGTGTTGCCAGCTCCTGCAGCTGCTTCTTGAAGTTTTCACAAAAATCATTGATTGCCTTCTCGGAATATTTATCCGCATCATAGATAATCGCTGCCTGTAGTTGCTTCGAAATGATGGAACAGTTGATGGTTAATGGCTGTTCCATCTTATTATTTTCAGCAATATTAGTCCCTGTACTGTAGCTGGATGGTTGGAAGAAATCATTGGCCGCCTGTGAGTTGTTGCCTAGATAATTAAAGGCCACTTCTGTGCGTATGTTCGGCAGCTCATACTGACTGTTGTACTTGATAACTCCATAACCCAATCCATTATTCGGAATTTTTCGTACTGCTTCTTTGGTTTGAACAATTGTTTCTGTCAACTCCGGATAGTCTGTTAAGACAAATGGATAGAGACTTGTGAACCAACCAACTGTGCGGTCAATTGCAGGGAAATCCTGAAGCTTTTCCCGTCCATGGCTTTCTAATTGGATACTGATTTTTTCTTTACCTAAAAGCTGTGCAGCTGCGCGACTCAACCCACTAAGCAACAGCTCCGTGATTTCTGTCCCATAAGCCTTTCCTGCTTGATAAAGAAGGATATCTGTTACCTTCTGATCCAACGCTAAACTAGCTTCTTTATAGGTTGAATTCCCTTCCGTCGTCTGTTCGGTTTCAGTTCCAGCTTCATTGATTTCATCGGAAATACCTTGCCAGAAATGAACTTCATTTTTTAACTCTCTGTTTTGAGCATACTCTTCTAAAGTAACTGCCCATTGGTTAAAGGAAGCCGTCTTTTCAGGAAGAGCAATTGCTTGCCCTTGTACTAGCTGCTGATAGCTTACTGCCAAATCTTCCAAAATAATCTGCCACGACACTGCATCAATCACTAGATGATGCACACAGATAAAGAGATGATCTGCATCGCTTAAGCGATAAAGAATAGCTTTTACAAGCGGTCCCTTCTCAAGGCTCATACTCGATTGGATGCGGTTATTTCCGTCAATAATCTTCTCTTCAACGGATGTTTCCTGCTGCCAATCGACAAATTGAAATTCCGATTGTGCACTTTCCTCGGTACTTAAAATAGTTTGCTGTCTCTCTTGATATACACCTCTCAGTTGATCGTGCTGACGAACAACCTGATTGATTGCCTTCTTCAGAAATCCTTTATCCAACCGTTCGGCAGACTTCAACATCAAGGATTGGTTAAAATGCTCTGGGTGTTTATAGCCTGTGTTAAAGAAATGCTTCTGTACAGGGGTCAGCGCTGCTGCTCCGTTTACCTCGCCTTGCTCATACGTGACAACTGCTGCTGTTCCGATCCGTAAGGCAATTGATTGAATGGTATAAAGCTGCATGATATCCTTTACGCTAACTTCATAACCCTTTTCTCTCATCTTAGATACAGCACGTATTGCTTTGATTGAATCCCCACCAAGCTCAAAGAAGCTGTCTGTGATACCAATTGGAGATACAGCTAAAACCTCTTCAAAAACAGAAACAAGAGAATGCTCAATCTCATTACTTGGCGAAACATAGTCACGCTCAGTTGAAATTTCTATTTGTGGTAATCGGCGCTTGTCTACTTTACCAGTTGATGTAACGGGAATTTCCTCAAGCTGCATCATATATGGAGGTACCATAAAGTCTGGCAGTTCTTGTCGCAATACTTCTCTTAATGCTGACAAGTCCAGTGCTGTCTGGCTAACCAAGTAAGCGTGAATGGCTGGCTCTTCTGTGTGATCTGGTTTTACGATAACAGCAGCATTATTGATATCTGGTTGTCTACGCAGTACACTCTCGATTTCACCAAGCTCTACTCGTAAGCCGCGGATTTTCACTTGTTCGTCAATTCGTCCTAGGTATTCCAAGTCTCCGTTTGGCAACCAGCGTACTAAATCTCCGGCATGATAGAGCTGTCCGGGACCGTACGGATTCGGAACAAATTTTTCTGCTGTCAATTCCGGGCGTTTCATATAGCCACGACCAAGATTTTCTCCGGCAATACAGAGCTCACCCGGCATCCCTACTCCACAAAGCTCGCCTTGATCTACTACATATATTTGATTATTTGGTACAGGCTTTCCTAAAGGAATATAGCTGCTGTCAGTTACCTCATGTGTCACGATTAGAACGGTTGCTTCCGTCGGACCACACATATTGAAAATTCGTGCATCCGTGTGTCTGCGCATTTGCTCATAGAGACTTCCGGGAAACACTTCTCCGCCTAAGATAATGGTGGTGAAATGACGCATGAATGTACAATTTGTTTCATCCATCATAAACATCTTCATTTTAGATGGCGTTGTTACCAGTAAATTCGCTTGGTGCTTCTCCACCAATTGAGCCAATAATTGCTGACTTTCCTGTTCTTCTTCATCTGCCAACACAATTTTGATTTGATTCAGAAGCGGTAAGAAACTCTCCTTGATAAAGATATCAAAGCAGTAGGTCGTCACTGAAACAAAGGTCGGGTTCGGATGACTAAGGAAGGAATCGCCAAAGGCCATTTTCCCAGTACAATAATTCACGATATTGCGATGCTCCAACATAACTCCTTTTGGCTTGCCGGTTGTTCCGGAAGTATACAGACAACAGAATAAATCTGTTGGTGTGTTTACTGTCGGCAAATTACCTAGCTCAGGCAGTTCCTTATCTGCATGCGGAGCTGTGACTTCGATAACTGGAATATCTACATCAAGCGGCAGCTCTCTGTGAGCTGTCAGAACGGCTTTTGCTTCACTATCCTCCAGCATATAGTGGATTCTCTCTTCCGGATAGCTTGGGTCGATTGGCACATAAGCCCCTCCGGCTTTGATGACTCCCAACATTGCGACTAAAAGCTCTACGCTTCGAGCCGTGAAAAGTGCGACACGATCATCCGGCTTAACTCCAATGGAACGTAAGTACCAAGCGAGACAATTTGCCCGCTGGTTCAGCTCGTGATAAGTGACCTGCTGATCTTTGAAAACAACAGCTACTTTATCTGGCGTCTGAGCCGCCTGAGCTTCAAAAAGCTCAACCATGGTTTTGCCTTTTTCTGAAGGTGTTTCTGTATTGTTGAATTCTTGAAGAACCAACTGTTGTTCTCCAAGTGGTGCTGCCTGAAGTGAACGAATTGGGCGCTGCGCCTGATGAACAACCTCATGCAACAATTGCTCGTAATGGGCAATCATGTAGTGAACAGAGTCTTCATTGAACAAATCAGTGGCATATTCCACACTCAATTCATAGCCCTCATTTTTTTCAATTAAATTGAAGGTTAAGTCAAACTTTGCAGCAGGATGATTCAGTGTTAACTCTTCCACGGTGATATCCTGTAAATTGAAATTGGCTGCTTCATTGTTCTGCAAAACAAACATAACATCAAATAATGGGTTTCTTGAGAAGTCTCTGGCTAATGATAAGTCTTCAACGACCTCTTCAAATGGATATTCTTGGTGCTCATAAGCCTTTAAGCTCTCGTCTTTGATTTCTCGCAGAAAAGTGTCAAAGGATTTTTCAGGTGTTGGTTTTCCTCGCATCGCCAGTGTATTAACAAACATACCAAGAATTTTTTCGGTATCTTTATGTGTCCGTCCGGAAATTGATGTACCAACAATGATATCCTCTTGGCGACTGTGCTTATGAAGCAGTAACATACAAACAGAGAGTAGAACCATATACTCTGTTGCCCCGTATTTCTGAGCTAGTTCCATAACCCCTTGTTTCAGCTCCGGTACCAATATTTTTTTCAGCATTGCCCCACGATAGGTTGGCTGAAGCGGTCTTGGATGGTCTAATGGTAAATCGAGAACAGGCAGTTCATCATTAAAATGCTCCGTCCAGAATTTCTTTTGTTCTTGCAGGTCTTTCGCAGCAAACCACTGACTGTAGTCCTTATAGGAAGCTGTCTGAGCAGGGAGCTCCAAGGTTGAGTCTGCATAAAGACTCGAAAATTCTTCGAAAAGCTGACTGATTGAGATTGCATCTGCAATGATATGATGAATGTCAAAGAACAGCACATGTGTATTCTCGCTAAATGTAAGTAGCTTGATTCTCATTAAAGGTGCTTGAGATAAATCGAATGGTTGAACAAAAAGATTGAATAAATGCGAAAGTTCCTCTAATGAATGGCTTGTTTCATGGGTAAACGTTACATCTGCTTGCTCATGTATTTTTTGAACTGCTTCACCTTCAATTGTATGGAAGCTGGTTCTCAGGATTTCATGTCGCTGTACAATTTTTTCAAAGGTCGTTTTCATTTTGAGAATATCCAAAGCTCCCTCAAAACGAATAGCTGCCGGTAAATTATAGGCAACGCCTAAATCATTCAGCTCGTTCATCACATAAATCCTTCGTTGTGCAGAAGACATTGGGTAATAATCCAGCTCTTCTGCTTTAGGGATTGGTTGATAGGCTGTCTGCTGTTTTTGTTCTTGGACAATCTCACTTAGCTGTTCCACTGTCGGTGCACTGAACAGCATACGTAAAGGTAAGCGAACAGCCGTTGCCGCCTCCAGCTTGTTGATAACCTGAGTCGCACGAAGTGAATGACCACCTATTTCAAAGAAGTTGTCAGTGATGCTAACCTCTTCGGTATTCAATACTTCCGCAAAGATATCCGCGATAATATGCTGAAGCTCGTTAACAGGTGCTACACGTACTTTCTCATCTGAATTTGTTTGAATCTCAGGGAGCTCTCGTCGATTGACTTTTCCGGTTGCTGTTACCGGAATATGTTCAATCTGCATCATATATGGCGGTATCATGAACTCAGGCAGCTCTTCTCTCAAGATATCGCGCATGTGCTGCAAATCAATTGCTTGATCAGAAACAACATAGGCATGGATTGCTCGATCCCCATTACGATCATTTTTTACGATTACAGCCGCATTGCTGATAGCTTCTTGTTTGCGCAACACGCTTTCAATCTCACCTAGCTCCACACGAAATCCACGAATTTTGACCTGTTCATCAATTCGACCTAGGTATTCCAAATCACCATTCGGCAGCCAGCGAACCAAGTCTCCGGCATGATACAGTTGGCCTGAACCAAACGGATTGGGGACAAATTTTTCTGCTGTCAGCTCAGGCCGTTTCATATAACCACGACCAAGGTTTTCTCCGCTGATACAAAGCTCACCAGGTATTCCCACACCACAAAGTACATCTTCATTCATGACATAGATTTGATTATTCGGCACCGGTTTTCCTAGTGGGATATAGCCGCTGTCCGTTACTTCATGGGTCACAATTAAAACCGTTGCTTCGGTTGGACCACACATATTGAAGATGCGTGCATCTGTATTCTCACGCATTTGTTCATACAACGTACCTGGAAATACTTCTCCTCCAAGGATAATTGTAGTGAGGTGACGCATATAGTCGCAATTGGCTTCGTCCATCATAAACATCTTCATTTTAGAAGGCGTTGTGACCAGCAAATTGGCCTGATGCTTTTCTATCAGCTGTGCCAGCAAATATTGGCTTTCCTGTTCCTCTTCATCTGCCAGTACGATTTTTATCTGATTCAAAAGCGGTAAAAAGCTTTCCTTAATAAAGATATCAAAGCAATACGTCGTCACAGAAACAAAGGTTGGGTTCGGATGACTAAGGAAAGAATCGCCAAAAGCCATTTTTCCGGTACAATAGTTTACGATATTGCGGTGCTCCAGCATAACCCCCTTCGGTTTACCTGTTGTTCCTGATGTATAGAGACAACAGAACAAATCTGTCGGCTTATTCACAGTTGGAAGATTGGAAATATCGACCGCATACTTCTCTTTGTTCGCTGCCACATCAATAATAGGCAACGCAGTTTCTAAAGGAAAGTCACGATGTGCAGTTAGAACGGCTTTCGCTTCACTGTCCTCCATCATGTACTGGATGCGTTCCTCCGGAAATGTTGGATCAATCGGAACATAGGCGCCGCCAGCCTTGATAACACCCAACATCGCCACCAAAAGCTCTACGCTTCGAGCGGTAAATAAGGCCACTCGGTCATCTGGTTGAATGCCTAGCTCTCGAAGCTCGACCGCCAACTGATTGGCACGCTGGTTTAGTTCGTGATAAGTAACCTGCTCATCTTTAAAAATCACAGCGACTTTTTCGGGCGTTTTCTCAACCTCTGATTCAAACAGCTCTACCATCGTTTTGCCTTTTTTCCAAGGTTTTTCTGTCTCATTAAAGGTATAAAGAACCTTTTGTTTTTCGGGTTCTGTCAAATAGCTCATGTGAGTAATTTCTTGTCCAGGTCGTAGTGCCGTTTCAATCAAAATCATTTTGAAGGTTTCAAGCAGCTGCTTCATTTCTTCACTGCCATACATCCTTGGATTATAAAGTGCTTCTAAGCTTAGAGAATGCGTGTCCGCAGAATGGTACACCTTCATCGCTAATGGATAATTTGTTTGTTCCCGCATTGAATCGGGGACAACATCAATGTCTGTCATTGTTTCTTTGAATGAATCAGCATCAAAATAGTTTTCATACATCAGCAATGTTTTAAACAAATCACTGCCTAGTTCACTTTGCTGCTGCACATCTGCTAAGGAGAAGTAATCGAAATTACTACTTGTTGTCGCTTGCTGCTGCATTGTTTGAAGCAGCTGCGCCGGTGTTTTCTGGTTTCGTGCATCCACTCTGACAGGAATTGTATTGATAAATAATCCAACCGCTTCTTCAATACCTTTTAACGGCGCATTTCTTCCGGAAACTATTTTTCCGAACACAACATCATCTGTCCAATTGTATTTTTGCAGTGTAATTCCCCAAGCAGTTTCCATGAGCGAACTCATGGTGATCTGCATAGAGAGTGTCGCTTGATGAAGCTCCTGACAAATCTTTTCATCAAGCGTAATTTTTTCAGTTCGAACCTGCTGTGGATCAGTCGAATCTCCGGTGTACATCGGGCGGATTTCGGCAACCTCTGAATAGTCCGTCAAGGTTTCTTTCCAATAGTCCATACCTAGTGAGAGGTCCTGTTGTTTTTGCCAATCAACATACTCCTTGAAAGAAAAAATGGTTGTCTTTTCCTGTTCCGCCTCTGCTTTAAGGTCTTCAAACGATTTACCTGAAAGCAGTGCGTTGTAATAGTGAATAAAATCTTTGAACAGGATTGAAAAACACCAGCCATCGAGAATAATATGATGCGCACTCCAAATCATCACTGTCTTTTTCTCACTCAATCGAACAAAGCTCACTCGAAGCAATGAATCTCGTTCCAAATCGAAACCTCGTGCAACATCCTTTTCCTTAATTGTTTCCAAGCGTTGTTCCTGTGCTTTGGGCTCGTAAGCACGTAGGTCAATCACAGTTGTTTCCTGTTCTTTTTCATTTAAAACAATTTGTCTGGGCTTCGCCGTTTTTCTATAGAGAAAAATGGTTCGTAAGCTTTCGTACTTCCTGTTTAACAGCTGAATCCCGGCCGTTAACTGTTCTTCATCAATTGTCCCGTTCAATTGAAAGCTTTGCTGTAGAAAATACTCACTGGATGCTTCATCTAATAGCTTGTGATAAATCATTCCAGATTGCATCGCTGTTAAATCGTATATACCTGCAACGTTTTTGTTGATTGTCCGCTGCTTCATTTTTTGTACCATGAGCAATCCCCTCTCAAATCCAAACACAAATCCTTATTCCATTTAGTCCAATAGTGTATTTAACAAGTCAATCTCATCAGCTTCCATATCGAACACGTCAAAATCTTCAACGGTTCTAAATGAATCCTCCTGCATCAAGCAGTAATCAACTAGCTGTACCAGTGCGTCTTCATAATTCTTTTGGAAGGCTCTAATCTGTTCCTCTGAAAACGCCTGTACGGCATAATCGACGGTCAACTGGACCTCTGTGCCATTCAACACAATGGATAGCTCCAAATCTGCATAACATGGCGTATACAACTTTCTTGAATCAACTGTTTTACTGAATAGCTTCTCTGTTTCAGTATCTAAAAATGCTTGTTCTGCATCTTTTAAACGGAATAGGACTGGATTGGTCAACTCTAAAACTTTTTCCTTGTCTGCTTGCTTCTGTACTCTTCGATTGCCTTCTTTCGTCTGGAGAATGGTTTCTGTCAAGCTCGCACCACGTTGTAATTGAAGTGGTTGAAGCTCTGTAAACTGACCTACTGTTCGATTGAAGGCTTGTGCATCATGTGCTCTGCCATCTCTTTCAAGAATCACCTCGCATACTGCCTGCTGCTGCCACTCCTCAAAGGCAGTAACAAGACCTGTTAATAATAACTCTTCTATTGTTGTTGAGAAGGCTTGATTTGCTGTTTCTAATTGGTTGATAGATAACGTTTCCTTTATGCTATACTGCAGCTGATTTCTGGAAGCCTTGATTTTTGGTAACTCCCCACCTGTACTAAGGATAGATAACTCCTTCTGCTGCAGCTGATTATTTTCAATCCATGTGTTGAATGGAAGTGTTTTTTCCGACAGCAGCACCTGTCCCTTTTCTGCTAAGCTGCGATACGCTGCAATTAAATCCTCAAGTAGGATCTGTACAGATACCCTATCAGCAATTAGTGGTGAGATACCGATAACCAGATGACTTTCTTCTTGGAATTGCAGAAGATGTCCGTTTAATAGATTTTCTTCCTGTTTGGACACTAGCTGCAGGTCTTTCTCTGCTTGTACTACCAGCTCTTGCCGCAGATTATCTTGATGTGTCGCTGTCGTTAATTGGAATGCCGCAGTGTCTTCATTTCGCAGCAGCTCTTGCTGATTGTTTTGATAAACAGCTCTCAGCATGTCATGATGATGAATTAATGCATCAAATGCTGTGGTTAACAGCTGTTCGTCAATGACTGTGTCAAAGTGTAAATGCAAGGTGTGATTTTCTATTGATGAATCATTCAGTAACTGCTTCTGAACCATGGTCAAAGCAACCACGCCACTTTGTTCTGCCTGAGCTGCAGCCATTCGATCATCACCGGTTGTCTGAACCTGCAGACTGATTTGTGCGATCGTTGAATATTGAAGGATATCCTTAACTAAAATCTCATACCCGTTTTCTCTAATCTTCGCAGCGATTCGAATTGCCTTAATCGAATCTCCTCCAAGTGACAGGAAGTGTTGATTTGTTCCGATTTCTTCTAGCCCAAGTATCTCTTGGAACACTTGTACCAATTGCTTTTCTATCGCATTTGTCGGTTTAATCAGCTGTTCTGTACCTGTTGTAACGATGCACGGTAAGGCCTTTTTATCCAATTTTCCATTTGGTGTCACTGGAATTTCATCAAGCTGCATAATTGCTGTTGGAATCATATACTCCGGTAGCTGTGTTGCAAGATATTTTTGTATTTCCAGACTATCAATGGCTGTTTCGCTGACGAAATATGCTGCCAGCTTCGGCTCTTGTTCTGAAGTATCTACAATGACCGCTGCATCTTGAATAAATTCTGCGGTTCTTAGAATACTCTCGATTTCACCTGGTTCGATTCGATATCCTCTAATTTTCACCTGTTCATCAACACGACCAAGATATTCCAGCTGTCCATCAGGCGTCCAGCGTGCTAAGTCACCGGAACGATAGAGCTTGCCTTCTCCGAACGGATGATCAATGAAGGCTTTTGCAGTTAACTCAGGCTGGTTTAGATAGCCTCTAGCTAAGCTGATACCGCTGATGCATAATTCGCCAATAATGCCCACGCCGCAAAGCTGTCCTTCTTCTATAATGTGAACTTCCACATTTGTAATTGGTTGTCCAATCGGCAGCTGTTCAGGCAGTTCGATGTCACCTTCTTGTGCACGGTAAGACCAGCTCGTCGTATAAACAGTCGCTTCTGTTGGTCCATAAGCATTCAAGTAATGCTCAATCGTATTGCCGCTTTCTTTTGAAACGATTTTACGAGTGGCAACAGAACCACCGGTCATTACTGTACCCACATTGTTGATTTGAATACTCGCTGCATATTGCGGCGGCAAAATAGCGAAACTGATGTGCTCGGATAAATAGTTTTCAATAAATGTTGGATTTTTTAAGTCCTCTGCATCAACTAGATGAAGAGCAGAACCGTTTAACAACGCAGTGAATATTTCCAATGCGGATGCATCGAACACATAATTAGAGAATTGCAGCATATGATCGTCGCTAGTAAGACCCAAGGATTGATTAAAGTACTGTTTTACATTGAGTATGCCTTTGTGTTCAACTAATACCCCTTTTGGCTTACCTGTTGTTCCTGAGGTATAAATACAGTACAGTAAATCGTTGCTGTGGTTGATTCTTTCAGGATTTTCTGTACTGAAGGAACGGAAGGTCTCCAACTCAGCAGAAACAACAGGAATTCCATATAGCTGTTCCGGCAGTTCAAAGGTTGTAAGCAATGCTTTGGGCTGACTGTCGGTCAGCAAATATTCTCTTCGTTCTTCAGGTGCAGATGGATCGATTGGTACATAAGCACCCCCTGCTTTGATAATTCCCAACATACAGACAAGCATTTCAACACTTCGTTCAGCGAGAACGGCAACTAAGTCATCTCTTCCAACGCCATTTGCTCTCAAATAATGAGCAACTTGATTGGCCCGCTGATTGAATTCCTTATAGGATATCTGCTGTGACTGGTAAACTAATGCCGGTTTCTCCGCCCAACGGTCTACCTGTTCTTCAAAGCTGGAAACAACTGTTTGTTCTAAATCAACAATTTCAGTACGATGATTAAACTGCTCTAAAACCAGTACTTTTTCCTGTTCGTCAATCAACACAAGGTCGCTAATTCTCTTTTCAGAATGAGTAAGAACATCCTCCAGTAAAACAAGAAAATGACCAAGCATGTAATGAATACTTTCGGCTCGGAACAAGTCTTTAGCATATTCCACAATTAACTGATACTCTTCTGCTGTTTCAGTAAAACGGAAGGATAAATCAAATTTTGCAATCGTTCCTTCTGCCTCAATCTCAGTTCCTTGATTCCCTTCTAAAGAAATCTCCTCGTCTTGTTGGTTCTGATAAACAAACATAACATCAAACAATGGATTTCTAGACATACTTCGTGGTAAATCCAATAGTTCGACAATTTTTTCAAATGGGAAGTCCTGATGCTCCAACATTTGCAGGTTCTGCTCCTTGATTTCTGCAAGGAAGTCAGTGAAATATTTCTGTTTCTCCGGTTTCCCTTTCAAAACCAGCGTATTAACAAACATACCAAGCATTGATTCAACATCTGCGTGGGTTCGACCTGAAACAGAAGTTCCGACAACGATTTCTTCCTGTCGGCTGTATTTATGCAGTAAAATCTGGTAAACAGCCAGTAAAATCATGTATTCGGTTGTTCCGGTTTTATTCGCCAGCTCAGCGAGTTTTTCCTTCATTTCACCATCAATTCGAGCACTTACGGTTGCTCCGGCAAACGTCTGCTGCTGCGGACGTCGATAATCCAATGGCAGTTCAAGTACCGGAAGCGCATCGTCAGCTAATTCTTTTTTCCAGAAAGCTTCATGCTCGTCCATAGAACGTTTTCTCAGCCATTCGCTGTAATCCTTATATTGCAGCTCCTGATTGTTCAATGAGTGTCCATTGTATAGCGCTGCAAACTCTTTAAGAAGAAGCTGAACCGATAAACCATCCGCAATAATATGATGAATATCAAGTAAGAACAATGACCCTCCATCAGATGTAGTAATAATTCCTGCTCTGAATAGCGGTGCTGCTGATAAATCAAATGGTCGTACAAAGCTTTGCAGGATATCTGTAAGCTCGTCTTTGTTCTTCATCTGGCCTGTTTCAATAACAAACGAAACCTGATCCGTCCTCACGATTTTTTGCATCACCATTCCATCAGCCGCCGTATAGAAAGAGGTTCTTAATGCTTCGTGGCGTTCAATCAGCTGTTCAAAGCATTGCGCGGCTTTCTTCAAGTTAATTACCTGATTAAAGGAAAGACCAACCGGAATATTATAGGCAATACCTGTTTCGTCAAACTCTTGAATGACATAGAGTCTTTTTTGTGTTGAAGAAGCAGGATAAGCCTCTTGATTCGCTGCTTTTTCAATACGTTCATAGGTACCTGACGCAGTCGCCTCAACCCTTTTCCCAATACCTTCAATCGTTGGATTTTCAAAAAAGTCCTTTAATGGAATTCTAGTAGACAATTCTGCTTCCAGTTTATTTAAGAGCTGCATTGCTTTTAATGAGTGTCCGCCATGATCGAAGAAGCTTGTTGAGATGCTGTTGATTTCGTGTCCCAACACCTCTGAAAATACTGAAGCTATCTTGCTCTCAAGTTCATTTCTTGGTGCCAGACCTTGCTCGACAGGCAATTCATCGATGCGTGGTAGAGCGTTTCGATCAATTTTTCCTGTTGGTGCAACCGGCAGTTCATCCAGCTGCAGAATCAATTCAGGCAGCATATATTCAGGCAGTGTCTTCCGCAGCTCTTCCTTCAATTCTTTGATATTTATTGAGGTATCATTAGAAAGATACACGGCAATTTGTTGTTCAGGAGTTAGAATGGTAATTGCCTGACGAATCTTTGTTACTCGTAAAATTGTATTAGTAATCTCTTCCAGCTCTACTCTGAAGCCCCGTAACTTGATTTGGTTATCTACTCTTCCAAGAAAATCAATGGACCCATTCGCGCGCCATTTTGCCAAGTCACCGGTACGATACAACCGTCCAAATGGCGAATCAACAAATACTTTTTCTGTAAGCTCCGGATTTTGCCAGTAGCCCTTGGCAAGTCCTGTTCCTCCGATGTACAGCTCCCCTTTCATACCAACACCGCAAAGAGTTCCATCATCCGATAAGATATAGGCAGTTGTTGTTGGAAAAGGTTTTCCGATTGGAACAACGGTATCCAGCTCTTCTTTTTGAATGAGGTGGAATTCAGAGAATGTCGTTCCTTCCGTTGGTCCATAAACATGGAGTAATTGAGTGTGTTGATTTTCTTCCAGCAACTGACGCACATGACGTTCAGACAGCTTTTCTCCCCCGAACAGAAGACAATCTAGGTGATTGAAAACATGCGGTTCCAGCTCAATGTGCTGATTAAATAGCGCAGTTGTCAGAAACAGTGTGTTGATTTTATAGTCTTCGATTGTCTGTTTTAATAATTGACTGTTCAAGAAGTTTTCTTTATCTGTAAGCACCAATGTTCCGCCTTTTAGCAGACTTCCCCAAATTTCAAAGGTAGCTGCATCAAAGCTCAGTGAACCCGCTTGTAGCATGATCGTATCGGGACTTAAGCCGACTGGTTCAGAATCTTCAAGAAGATGAAACACATTGCGGTGCTCAATCATGGTTCCTTTGGGCTTACCAGTCGTTCCGGAAGTATACATCAGATAAAGCAAGTCGTCTGCCTTATTAATGACTGAGAGATTATCGCTACTAGCTGATTCCTCCAGCAATGTATTCAAGGAGTAAAAAGGCAGAGAAAGTCTTGCTGTTTGATGAGTGAAACTATCTGTAGCCAGAACTGCCTTCGCTTGGCAGTTCTCAAGCATGTACGTCACTCGCTCCTCCGGATATTCCGAATCGATTGGTACATAAGCTGCTCCTGCCTTGACGATTCCTAAAATGGCGATAATTGTTGCCGGTGCTCGTCTCGCCTCTACTGCAACAAAATCATTTGTACCGATACCAGCCTCTCGTAAGGTATGTGCCAGCTGATTTGCTTTGTTGTTCAATTCCTGATAGGTCAGTACCTGATCTTGATAGATTACAGCTTCTTTTTTCGGGAACAAAGCAACTTGCTTTTCAAAAATTTCAGTAATTGTCTGGTCTTTGTAGCCAGATACTTCTTGAGGTTTGTTGAATTGAGTCATAATTCTTTGCTTCTCTTCTTCGTTTACAGCCGAAAGCTCACCTATTTTCTGTGTGGCATTAGAAGCGGCATTTTGAAGGAGCACTAGATAATGCTGCAGCATTTGCTTCATGGACTCTTCTTTAAATAAGGCCGTTCGATAATCCAGTGAAAGCTCGTAGCCTTCAGAGGTTTCTGAAATGCTAAAGGTTAAGTCAAACTTCGCTCCCTGTTCCTCCATAACGGCTGAGACAATGGCTGCATCTCCCCAATGCTGTTCAGGCTGCTCATTGTTTTGCAGAACAAACATAACATCAAACAGTGGGTTTCGAGAAAGGTCTCGTGGAATATCCAGAGATGCAATCAACTCGTCAAATGGAAACTCTTGGTTCTGATAAGCCAGTAAGCTAGTTTCTTTTACCTCTTGAAGAAAGTCATGGACTGTTTTCTTCCTCGTTGGACGTCCGCGCATAGCCAATGTGTTAACAAAAATCCCTTGAACGTTTTCTATTTCCTGACGTGTTCTTCCTGAAATAGAAGTCCCGACAACCACATCCTCCTGTCGGCTGTACTTTCCAAGCATAATCATTCCTACGCTTAGCAATACCATATATTCTGTCGTTCCGGTTTTCTCAGCGAGTTTTTTCAAAGCGTCTCTTGTCTCAGCCGGAATCATTGATTTTACAGTCTGCCCTTTGAAGCTTTGTCTTGCCGTTCGTTTATAGTCTAATGGCAGGTCCAAAGACTCCGGCGCATCACGAAACTGTTTAACCCAAAATTGCTTTTGCTTGTCCAAATTTTGCAGCTTTTGCCACTCACTATAGTCCTTGTATTGGATTGGTAATGGTGCTAATGTTTGGCCGCTGTATAGCAAAGAAAATTCTTCTATCAGTGCATTGAAGGAACCGCCATCCGAAATAATGTGATGAACATCAATGAACAAATAACTTTTTTCTTGATTGGTTAAAAGCTTCACACGCATCAATGGCGCATGCTGTAAATCAAACGGACGAACAAATGAATGGAAATTCTGTTCTGCTGTGTTCGTAGATATTTTCTGGACTTCTTCAGTCTCGACAATCGCTGTTATTGCTTCTTTTATATGCTGCACGGGCTTTCCGTCTATTGTTTTGAAGGCTGTTCGCAAGCTGTCATGACGTTCAATCAGCTGTTGGAAGGCGTGAGTCAGCTTTTCTTTTTCCAATGGTCCATCAAATGACAACATGACCGGAACATTATAGGATTTCGTTGTATCATCAAGCTCTGTTGCAATATATATCTGCTTTTGTGCCGAGGACAACGCATAGAATTCTTTTTCTTCAGCAGGTGCAATCATTTCTCGTTCCTGATGAGTGCCAGATTCAATTTGAGAGCTGATCGCTTCAACCGTAGAATGTTCATAGATGTCTGCAATTGACAGTCGAATGTTGAAGGATGATTCAATCGAATTGATTAATCGAGTCAGTCGCAATGAGTGTCCACCGGCTTCAAAGAAATCCGTTTGCTTTCCGATGTTGTCTGTTTTTAATATTTCTTCGAAAAATTGTGCAACCTGCTTCTCAACTGCTGTTTCCGGAGCGACAAAGGTTGTCTGCTCTTCAATCGGAATTGTTTCTAAAGCTTTTCTATCGACCTTGCCGTTAACGGTCAACGGTAAAGTCTCCAACTGAACAATGTTTGCAGGAATCATGTAATCCACTAATCGTTTTCGCAGCTGCTTCTTTATTTCTCGGATATCCAGCTGCTCTTTACTGGTAACAAAAGCAGCAATGCTGGTTTCTCCATGTTGGTCATCTCGACTGATAGCCGCGACGTTGACAATGGCGGGATCGCTCAGAAGTGAATGCTCAATTTCTTCCAACTCAACGCGCATTCCTCGAATTTGGACTTGATTGTCACTACGACCAACGTATTCCAACTCCCCTTTATGGTTCCATTGAACAATATCCCCTGTTTTCAGCATCTTTCCTTTACCGAAAGGATTAGGGATAAAACGTTTTTCATTTAGCTCAGACAGGTTTAGATAGCCATTACTGACAGCCATACCAGTCACACAAAGCTCTCCTGGCATATACAGTCCGTTGACCTTGTCGCCATTCATTACATAAACCTTACTGTTTGCAACAGGTTTACCAATCGGAATTTTCTTCACTTCTTCTCCCGGCTGGTGCTCCCAAACACTGATGACCGTTCCTTCAGAAAGGCCATAAGCATTGTAATATTTTGCGCCTTGTGCAACCATTCGTTCTGCCGCTTCTTTATGACAAGCAGATCCACCGGTTTCCACCATGCGAACAGATTTTGGTAACTGGACATAATCGCAATAAATTGGTGGAAGCAAACACATAGTGGCTTGAATTTCATTAATAAACTCATTGAAAAGAGGAATGTTTTTAATTACCTCGTCTGTGACAAGATACAACGTTGCACCTGAAAGCAAGGTTGTCGTTATCTCACTGATTGCTGTACTAAACGTGATTGGCGCAAATTGTGGTACTCTATCGTCTTTATTCAGCTTTAAGAAATCAAAGGCATTGAACTCGCAATAATTGACGATTGCGCCATGATTGATTTTTACGCTCTTAGGATTTCCGGTAGTTCCCGAGGTATAAATCAGACAAAGGGTGTCATCTGAACCCGCCTGTCGGCCTGGATTACCTGCATTTCCTTCATACAGTGCTGAATCGTTTAAATCAACAATTGGGCAAAACTCACTTAGTTCTTCCGGACAGCCTGTTGATAAAATCATTTTTGCTTGGCTATCTTCAAGCATGAAACGGAGGCGATCAACTGGAAAGATAGGATTCATCGGAACATACGCAGCACCGCTTTTTAAAACACCAAAGATTGAGCAAATCAGCTCAATGCCACGGACAGCCATAATCGCAACATAATCACCTGCTTGTATCTCTTGTTTTTTAAGAAAAGCAGCAATCTGATTCGAGCGTCGATTGAATTCTTCGAAAGTAATCTCTTCGCCTTCATAAACAAGAGCTGTCTTATTTGGGTATTTTTTTACAGTATCTTCAATGATTTCATGAACACATGCATCTGTAGAAAAATCATAATCTGTCTGATTTACTTCAACTAGTAAGTCTCTTTCTTTTTGAGAAACAATGTCATATGCAGATATCTCCCCGTGCTCATTTTGTAGGATTGCTGTAAGCAATGTCTGGAAATGAAGATGAAGGATATCTATTTCTTCTTCCTCATATACTTCAGAAGAATAGAAGTAATCAACTAACAAATTTTGCTCCGCATCCTCATTCACTTGTATCAGTAACTCGCAAAGAATCTGCTCTTGCAAGGCTGCAGACATTTCACTCGACCAAACGATTCCCTTAATTCCATCATTTGTCTGCTTGTCTGCATTTGAAGCTTTTAATGTGGCGGCAGTCAATACATCTAAAAGGGTTCCCTGCTTAGGTATAGTGCAGGTTAACGTACCGACAAATTGATTTTTTTGAACCAACTCCATTGAGTAAGCATTATTCCCTTTCGTTTTGCACATAAGAATAAGAAAGACATTCGCAAAAAATTCATCTCTTGTTAGTCCACTTTTTTCACAAAGGCTGTTTACTCTGTTTCCGTCCAATTGAATATGTTGGTTGTGCTTTTTGGTATATCTGTTGTTGCTCATTCATCCATCTCCCTTTTCAATAACAATCTTACGCATAAAACAGGTATAAAAAATAAAAAAATAAGGCATAGTTAAAAAAATTTATGCGTACAAAATAACTACAGCTTTTCCTTGCCACACCTTTGAAAGTAATGTATAAATTCGTTTAAGTAATTAATATATTACATATAATATATGTTTTTATTTTAAATTTCTCATTATTTATTTTTAATAAAAACATCTTTTTTATATCACTGTTTTCAAAGGAAATGACATTCTCAAATGCTAGTCAACCATTAAACAAACGTTATTTTACATTTGGTAAACTAAAGTATACATAAAACGAAAATGGAATTCAATACAAAATTGCTTATATAGTGTAAAATAACAATTCTCTTGTGTAAAAAATAGTTTATACGGAGAAGTGTGTGCCGTTTTATTTTGAAGCTCGTTGTTTTTGTGATATTCGACATATTTTATTTCCAACAAGTATTATTTGTATTATAATTTGTTTAGAAGTTATTTGAGGAGGATAAAAGATGATTCAGCTATATACAATTGACCTGAAGGATTTTGCTGCAACAATAAACTATGCGGATTATTACCCTTTATTAGAACAAGAACGTCTGCTTCGAATTCAGCATTTACAATTTGAAAAGGATCGTATTGTCTGCGCTGTTTCAGGATTGCTGCTTCAATATGTAGCAAGGTGCTGCTACCAAATGAACAAAAAGGAAGCTATATTGATTAACAATGCTCAGGGGAAACCACAGTTCTTGGATGCACCTTTCCATTTCAATATTTCTCATTCCGGTGACTGGCTGCTTTGTGCTTGGAGTGACACACCTATTGGCATAGACGTGGAAAAAACTGAAATCATTTTTGATTATCTTGATATCGCTAAGCATTTCTTTCATCCAGAGGAGCACAGAAAGATTCAAGACTTACGTAAACATAAACAGCTGCCATACTTTTATAAAATATGGACTGCAAAGGAAAGCTATGTAAAATATTTAGGTAAAGGACTTAGCTGCCCTCTCTCTTCTTTTTCCATAGAAGAAAAAAATGAAGGGCTTTCTCTGTCAGATAATTCAGCTGACTGTTTTTTTTATTCTGATTGGCTTGATGCAAAACATCCCTACACGATTTGTACGCAGGAAAATACCGACCTTCCTTTTGCTAGGAATCACCTATCTTCAGCAGTCTTTTTTTCCGGGTTAGATGAGCTTTTAATGAACGAATTTCCTCTTGTTAATAGGAAAAAGCGCGGTTTCGTATGATTCCGCGCTTGTTTACTCTGATTGACTTCATGAGCAGGCTCATTTAGTCTTTTTTCAGTTCCCTATCGGTTTTTTTGTGTTCAATAATTACGCCATCTTTCATATGCAGGACATGAGATCCGTACTCGGCAGATTCCTCGGAATGTGTCACTTGTACGATGGTTGTTTCTTCTTCCTGATTAATTTTTTTCAGAAGTTCCATAACAGCCTGTCCATTTTTTGAATCAAGATTTCCGATTGGTTCGTCGGCAAGAATAACTTTAGGTTCAATAATCAACGCTCGTGCGATGGCCACCCGCTGTTGCTGCCCCCCTGATAATTCATTTGGATATGCCTCTCTTTTATCCCGAATACCAATTTTTTTCAACAAAATATCCAGTTTCTCCTGATAATCCTTGATATTTTTCCCATCCAAGATTAGTGGCAATAAAATGTTATCTTCTACTGTCAAATTAGGAACTAAATTATAAAATTGAAAAATGAAGCCTATATCTCTGCGCTTTAAAAGGCTTTTGTCCTTTGCAGACATCTTGCTTAAAGGCTTTGTATCAATCCATATTTTACCGGCTGTTGGGTCATCTAACCCCCCTAGGATGTACAGCAGTGTCGATTTTCCTGAACCGGAAGGGCCCATAATGGATAAAAACTGTCCTTTTTTTACTGAGAATGAAATGTCCTTCAAGGCCTGAACCTGCAACTCAGGATTGACTTCAAAGGTTTTCTGAACATTTTCTACACGAATGATATTTTTTGATTCCTTCTTTCTCATTGGTTCTCTCCTTGCTATTTATAGTTGAGGAAGCTGGTACAGATTCCAGTTTTCCACTCTGTTTTTTAAACATAATAGTATTTTCATCTAATGAATCGGCTTCAGATATCAGCTTGATATTTTGTGTTTGAACGACCTGTTGCAATCTTTACTCATATTTCAGCTCTTCAATAATTGTCAGTGTTCGTAATTTCCAAAGTGCCGGTATGGAAGAGACAATGACAATCAACCAAAGCAAGACGAAAACAATTGGTAAATACCCCACATTGATAGTTATTGGAAAATCAGTTTCCATTAATTGCTCCATAACTTTTTCAACAAGATGGGCTTCAGCAAAGGATAATGGAACGCCGACAATAAAGGTCATGACAACCGTCAGAAACCCTTCCCACAGCAGCATTCCCATCAGTTGCGTTTGAGTCATACCTAATGAGGCATAGAGAGCAAAGTCCTTTTTACGTTGCAGGAAGCTGATTGTGGTATTGCTGATAATCCCAAAGCTTCCTATAATGATTGTCATTAAGGAGAACGCTCTGAAAATGGTAATCATCAATTCATTTTGCTCTGTATTCTGCTGTGTTTGTTCATCTTTCGTGTAGACATCCGCCGTATAATCGTTTAATTCCTTCTTAAGGATTTTCTGTGATTCATTTTGTTTCTTCGTTGAGTTGAAATAATAATTTGTTGTTAATGAGGCACGGACATTTTCCGGTAATCGATCAAGATTTAGTAAAAAGTAATTAAAGGATGACTTGTTTTTATATAAGCCAACGAGCTTCATTTCTTTTTCCTCATTACCAAACGGAAAGACAATTGTATCTCCCACCTTTAGCGAAAGCTTTTCCGCATAGCTATACGTGGTCATAAAGGAATCAGACCCATCCCCAAGCTGCTCAAAAACAGCATCATAGCTTTTATCCTGCCAGTCAATATAAGAGTAGTAGTTCCTATATGCTGACGGATCATCGAAAGCGATTAGATTATAAGCATAGTTATCGATTTTGATATTTGTTAAAATTTCACTATGGAAATTACTCTCAATTAAACCTGTTTCCTGAAGCTTTTCCGTAACTTCCTCTTGCTGACTGCTCAAGCCATTTGCCGGAACCTGAACATTTATATCATAGTGATAGCCGGCGTAAACACTGGTCATCGTATTTCTCATACTGTTTTCAATACCATTAATCAAAAGCATAACCATCAGACCTACAGCAAACAAGGTGATGTTGCTCCGGATAATTTTAGAGGTACCCATATTTTGGGCAGATAAAGCCAGCAAACTCATCTTATTCTTAAGTCCGGAAAACAGACCGTTCATCAGTTTTTCTGTTAATTTTGGATAGATAAGCAAGAAAGCAATAAATACCAAAACAAGAAGTAAAATGATAACAAGGAGCTGATCGCCAAAAAGAAAATATGCGCCTAAAGAAATAAGCAGCAATAAAATACCGATAAAGAAATTGGTCCATCGGGCCTGCTTTTCGACCGTAAACTCATTGAGGATGACCTCTTTGACTGAGTATTTTTTCAAGCGGACAACTGGCAGTAAAACTGCTGCTAAGCTTAATCCGATTGAGAATAATAAGCCGGTTAGAACTAACATAGGTGAGAACGAAACAGCTTCGTAAATGCCATACTCTGCCAATGGTGATGACACTCGGTTGATTACGACCGTAAGTCCGTAGCCGATTAGCACACCCAGAAGACCACCGACCAGACCGTAAATGCCGCTTTCAGAAAGAAACAACAGGCGAATTTGTCTATGTGTGGCTCCCTGACTTAGAAATGTTCCTACCGTGTTCATTCGTTCAGTAATCGTTAGACGAAAGGCACCATTAATAATCAAGATACTTGCTAGAACCACCATTAAAAACATAAACGTGATAACCATAGTAATCTGATTAACAATTTGTTCCATCTGACCGGAATCATAGACCTCAGTTGCTGTATAGTCGCTGTTTTTCTGATTAAACGCCTTAATGGCTTCAACAACTGTGCTCTTGTTGGTTTCGGCGAATATAACTGTATAGTCTGACCCGGAAATTTCTTTTAAGTATTCTTTTTCAAATAGAATCGTATAGTTTCCGCGTGTGTCATTATAAAACATTCCTTGATTTTGAGCGATTGCACCAATCTTCAACTGATGATCCTTATTATTGATATGGATAGTCAGTGTATCTCCAAGCGCAACCTTCAATTCTTTGCTGGCACGTTGACTAATACTAACGCTGTTCTCATACCAGTTCTTTCCCGAAATCTCTGTAAAAGCCGATGCTTTTGGAAGATCCTTTTCTAATCGCCCTCGGAGAGTCAATGAGCTGTCAAACTTAGCTGAGCTCTCCTTCAGCTTGATTTTGTTCAAGAGAATTTCAGGTACTTCATTTTTCATTTTTACAAGCTCAAGTTCCTTTGGATCAATCCCAGCTCCCGATGAATAGTCATTCTTTGTAATAGAAACCTCTTTTCCCTCATAAGCTTCCATCTGAATTTTTTTCTGGGAATCCATAACTGTTTCAAATGCTTTTTGGCTGCCAATAAATAATCCCGTGCTTAAAGCAATGGAGACAATGAGCATTAAAAGCCTGCCTTTGTTTTTTATCATACTTTTCAAAATATATTTGATCAGAATTCTCATAACCCGCTCCTTCCAACTTTTGTTAATAAATATGTGTCTTTTGTAAATAATTTACAACATAACAAAACAATAGTAACACAACAAAGCGGACTTTTAAATATAAATAACAACCAAATTGTATTGTTATTTTTTTTGATACAAAGAAGCCGCTATGCTCTATTCATTATTCTGAATAAAACATAGCGGCTTCAGTACTTCTACATATATACAAGAGCCATTATAAAAATGTACTTATAAATTTTAGACGTCAATAGTGCCAAGTTAATCTTTGGCTACAGGTAATAACGGATGGATAACGAGCAACGCCTTCTTTTTTCTCAGCTATCTGCTGGAACAATAACAAACACCTTCCTAAAGACGAGTATGCTTCGCCTTTTGTTTTTACGATTCTAATTGTTCTATTTCTTTAACAAGCCTCTGCCCTTCCGCAGAAGCCTCATGCTGTTCAGGAATATACACAGCGAGCTTGCCCAGCACCGTTCTCTGGTCTGCTGTCAGGGCGTGTGGCTGCAGCTGCTTGATGTAAGCGGCAAACAAGTCAAGATCATTCACTACTACCTCAAAGCCCGCTAACGGACCGTCATTGTTTAGTAATTCTAAAAATATTTTTGTAATCCCATCAAGTAATTCTTTGTCCAATGGGCTGGTTGATTCTAATAACTGACGAACATTCCCTTTCTCTAAACACTCATGCCCTAAATACATGTCCAAGGTACTGGTTGAACAACCATTCTTAATAATCCATTCTTGCTGTTCCTTGTCTGGATTTTCAAGCATTGAAATACTATGAACCTTTCCCCAGCCATCTGTACTGTCTGCATAGTCAATACAAAGGTGATTGAACGATGAAGCTTCCAGCTTATTTTTAAGGGAAATAAGGCAGAAATAAGTAAATTCATCATAATAGGCAATTGTTTTTAATGGATTGATGAACTTCTCACTATAGGGGCCAATCAGCGGTTCAGAAAGTATTATTCCGAATTTTACCGTCTCAACAGAAGATGTTTCAGTAAGTAAAATGTAGGCTAAATTGGCGTAACGTTCTATATGTGTATTGATTAAGTCTATGTTTTCCATGACCATTCTTATCAATATGTCCGCTGCCGAAATCGCCAGAGAGTTACTTGCATCGATGAAATCAATGACTGCCTTAAGGCTCCGTTTATTTCCAGTAGTTAAATAGGTTTCAATTAAAGAAAACAGCTCTGTACAAATTCCATCCTCTCGATTGCCGAAAGAATGATAGATAATCATCCCATCCGCTGCACCCGGAGCAAACCTAAGCTGCCCTTCTTCGCTTTTTGTCAGCTCGAAAGCTGGTCTGATATGGTGATACTGCTTTATTTCCTCGCAAATTCGCAAATAAATTGACACTTCTTTTTGTTTAAACAACCTAAACATTTTCTTCCTCCATTTTTTCTTTTTCTTTATTATAAATAGATTATTTCATTGATACCATAAACAATAAAATGATGACGCTCAAAAAAGCCCCTTCAGCACAGCTCTCAAACACTGATTTGAATGGGATTCGCTAGTAGCCATTCTGTTCATAGAGAACTAATGCCAAAACAGACAATCTGTAAATAGGTCTCCCCATTTTTGAGATTGTCTGCCCCAAGCGCGTGCAGTGACTTGGTTAGTTGATGCGCTATATTAATCTACTGGACGATAAATTTCGAGTAGACGGAAGGATTCATCCTCTGTTTCGTACTCGTATTTTAATATCATGCAATTGGGAAATCCTTTTTCAAGTTCAGGTGTCGGGTCTTGCCATGCACCCAAAAAATAAAGGCAGGCTCCGGAATGAGAAACGGCCAAAACAGTGTGATGGTCTTCCTGTCTCATGATTTCTCGACAAGTGGCCACCAATCTCTTTTCGACTTGTTCCCTTGATTCTCCACCATATGCCAGAAAGAATGTACTTTTCTTTTCATTCTCCGGATTCAAATCTTCACTTTCGCCTTCAAAGGCACCAAAGTTCATTTCCTTTAGACCCTTCAATCGCGTATAGGGCTGCTTATTTTGTGTAACAATTTCAAGTGTGTCACAGGCTCTTTCCGCTGATGAGCTATAGAAGTGATCGAAGGCAATATCCTTCAAAAAATCACCGGCAATTTCTGCTTGCTGTCTGCCGATTTCTGTTAACGGAGAATCGCATGCTCCTTGTATTTTTCTTCTAACATTAAAAAGTGTTTGTCCATGTCTCATCATATAGAATGTTTTCTTCAAAAATAGTCCTCCTTTTTTGTGTGGTTATATAAAGTTTAATACGTGCTTCAAGTCAGTAGTTCATCTTACTTTCTTTTAAAATTATTGGCTCGTAGTATATCTGTACGCAGCTTAGCAAGAGGGTATCTTTTGTACTCTTCCCTGGAAAAGAGTCCCTTTCCAAATAGCAGTTCCTCTATGTTGATTGTTGAGCCACTTGCTTGATAGATGACCTCCTGTAGCTCATTTTTCTGAGAGCGATTATAGATTTCAAGCTTCTTCAAAATATCAGCTGCTTCCATACGGTGTATTTGATAGGCTTCTTTTAGACGTATAGATTCAATAAAATCGATTGTGCTTTGATTTTTTGAATCAATCCCTATCTCATTTTCTGTGGGATCAAAGGAAAAATGATACTCATTTCCCTCATTTTGTATAAATGGAGAAAAACTAGTCTCCGATGTTCCCTTTGTGAGATTACATGTCCCGCATGTGGGAACTAGATTATTTATGCTGCTTGCGAAAATAGGGTACTTATTTTTGCTTAAAATGTGATCTAATTGAGCGCCACCGTTATTATAACCTCGGTAATTGATATACGTCCTATTACAATAGGGACAGACCTGAAGGTTTAAGCACAGTGTCATTAATACACTCATTTTTATCTTTTGAGTAACTGGTTCATAGATATCCCCGTACGACATCGGACTTCCCGCAAACAATAGCGGATACTTAGACATTGGTGTGTATAGGTCATAGATTTCTTTGTAAGGAAATTTCAAATTATTTTGTATTGCTTCACCATTATAAAAATAACTAGGTGCCCTATCTTTGCTTTCAAGAAAAATGCTGATTTCTCTTAGCTCTTCCGGTGAGAAACGAAAGAGTTCTTGAATATTCGCAATTTTTACGATAGGATCAAATACTCTGTTTATTTCATCTAAAGCTTCTTGGTATTTTAAAGACTGGATATGAGCAACATATTTCCTTTTTAGCTTATTTTTGAATTTCTTTTCAGCTTCTTCCGCAAACTGTTTTACTAATTCTTCGGGATAACGTCCGACATATATCATAAAGGTCCCTCATCAAGAAGCTGTGTATCTATTTCTGATAATCTTTTCATAAGCTTTTCTTTCTCTTTTTCCAGTACTTCCTTATCTACTATCAAAAATTCACTAAATCTATTTATACACACATCTCTCAATTCTTCTAAAAGCTCCTTATAGACGAGTTCGCCTACAGCCTCTATCTCCATATCTAAATACTTTAAGAGCTGCTGGACGGTTAAGTCTTTTGCAGTCGGGATTTTTGGTTGAAAGAAGCGCCTAAGTGATTCCTTAAAACTTCTGTATTCTTTTTTCAATGTAGTTGTTTTTTTAGTGTAAACAATCTCTTTTAAGTTCTCTTTCCCCAATTTCTTTTCAAAGCTTTGACTATCCTCCACATAAATAAGAATATCTTCCCTCGTTTTCTCATCAATCGTAAGAGGTAGAGAAATAGGATATTCTGGGTGCATCATTTTAAATTCAGTAAATGGTATGACTTTTGGAGGGCTTAAAAGTTCGATCATTTTAGTGATTTCTTTTCTTGCGTATTCGCCTATTGTGTAATTCAAGAAAAAACTATTTTTCAGTAGTGTATGAATGTTCTGCCCGAAAGTTAGCGAATTAGAAGTTGCGAGAGTATTCAGTGTTTTATCATCACTTAAGAACATAATATTTTCCTGATAAATGTCGGATAAAATAAATGGTGAGTTTGTTGAAATGACCAATTGAATACTTCGATGAACCCCCTCCGTTGTTGAGCGGCTAATTTCAAGAAGTTCAATGATTTCACTAAGAAAATTACGCTGCCATTCTGGATGGTAATACAGTTCTCCTTCATCGATAAAAATGACAGAAGCATCTCCTTCTTCGATAAACTCATTGTAATCAATCAAATTGCCATCTACTTTGGTTAATTCGCTTATTAAGGCATCCTTCAATACATATTGCTTATTTAAAGACCAATACAACTTTGAAAGAAACAGAAGCTTTGCTTGCTGACCTGAGGATAGATTTGAAATTTTCACATTTTCATTTAGCAACATGATTAGGTGTTCAAGGTCTCCACTTTTTTTCCTTTTTTTATCAAGCATACGCTGGAAAAATTTTGACTGCTCGCTTCCGGAATCAAGAGTTAATTTTTCTTTTTTCAGCTTATTTTCAAAATAGCGTTGCAGCAACTCCGGCTTAATCGTTCGTAAGAAAAATAGTTGGTATAGGAGGTCCGTCGAAAGTAGTGACTGTTTGTTTTTTTTAGGTAAAACTCTGTTCTTTTCAACCGTTAATTGCGCAATATATCGGTTTAGGGTTGCTTGTTCAGAAAAATCTACGAGAATTTGGCTGCTTTTTTCTGTTAAGGGTTCCACTTTCATCATATTAGAGAAATAATGGATTTTCCCAATGTTTTGCCAATCTGCCAATACCTCAGCATAGTGTAGGTGCAGATTAGATTTATTGGTTTTTACTGACATATTCGTTAAATAGTAATATTGATTTTTGAGTTTATAGATGACTAAATACTCGTAGACTTCTTCAGTCTTTTTTTTATATGTTTTTTCCACTAAAGTTGGAAATTCATCTTTTAAAAAATTGATGAAGGTTGTCTTTCCAGCACCGTTTTTTCCAACAATGCAGCTTAAATCAGAGATTTCAGTTGAGTATCTTTTGCCGTTTTCTGTGTGGTCTTCAACAATAACCCCTTCTTCTAAATGCCAAGCTTGATCAAAAGAAAAGCTGCGCTCCTCTATTCCTCTATAATTACTTAGATAGACATAGCTGAAAGAAAAATCTCTATATGCAGTAGTATGTTCTTGAATGACTGCGCCAGGCTGGATAATGCTTGAAATAGCAGCGTGAATTTCTTCTCGTTGCTGCCGTACAGAAAACCAGTTGATTCGCCAATCATTTATATCACCGGTAGCAATTGTCGCTGTGTCTATTCGTATAGAAAAATCATTTTTTTCTGATAATAGATAAACTTGCATTTCGATGCGCTCATGTTCCGGATGAATGATAGTAACACTTCCGCTGGAAAAATGAAGCTTGAGTGATACCTCTATTTCCTCTGATTGATTTGAAGAGGAAATCAAAAAATCGATGGTACGCTCCCAACTTTTTATGAGCAAGTCAGAATCTATCCTTGCAGAATACACATCACCTACATTAGTATTTCCATCATAAACAGTATTCCAATCAACTAATCTATTTCCTTCTCTAAATCCTGCATCAACAATCAGCAATACATCAATAAGTAATGCTTTCAGATAGACTTTTTCTTGTTCAGACAATTCCATTTTTAAAATGATGGTAACTATCTGATGACGGGTCAATTCATCTCTGATTATGCTTGTTGGATCAAACGCTGCCAAAAGCTTCAGAAGTATATTTGTGTGTATTCGGCCTATATACGTTTCGATTAATTTCAATCCAGAATACAAATATCCTAGATTATCAACAGTTCCGGATCTTTTAACATAGCAGGATAAAACATGTGTTAATACACTATTCCAGGTATCATTACTAAGACTATAGTTTTTAGGATATCGAGCCATGACAAACTCAAAAGTTTCAGCTTCTACTTGGAAATTTTCCATAAAAAGAGAAATATCTGCATCGATAAGCTCCACTGCAAAAAAGTAGTACTCAGTTTCTAGTTCTTCACTAATTTTTCCTGAAAGTGTCCCCAAGATTATATCCATGATTTCTACTTTAGCATAAAGCTCATTTTCGAGGTTATTTACCTCAAGTGATAACTCTTTAATGATTGAATTGAGCATTTCGTCTATATCATGCTCCCAGCTTATAAAAATATTATGGTAAATGCCAATCACTTTGTCCTTGTCAATAATTTGATTAAAGAAAAAGAAGACAATCTCCCCCTATCATTTATTATTACTTTCAGCATACCATACCAACAATTATGAAAGATAGTTCTTTTGGGATGGAAAAAAGGAGAAAAACTGTTTTTATCCAGCTTTTCTCCTATCTTTGTTAATCATTCTTCATTCAGCAAGCTCTCTTCGCTGCTTCATTTCTTTGTTTAGCTTTTTATGGGCTTTCTTTGAGCCGCGGGCTAAGTCCTTTTTGTATTTTCGGTCAGCAAAGTCTTCAAACAACGTATCCAGGTCATACCCCATTGGATATAGCTCTTCTGCTGTTGATACTAGTGTTAGTCGTCGTAAAGGAACTTCGAGCATTTCCTTTTCAAGATAAACATTTGCTTGATAATCATCTATTGGCTCGTAAAACAATCCAATTTTTCCGGTGTCATTCACACGTATACGATCCCCTTTAGAGAAATCATATACCTTAGCTGCGGTGATAGCTTGTTGTGGTTGAGTTGTTGGCTGGAAATCTTGCTTTATTAAATCATAGGATCGGTTTTCCAAGTATTCAGCTGCATTCGCTAGAACACGTTCGTTGATTTTCATTTTATCAGCAATCCAGAATGCGTGACTTTCACCGGTCTCACCTAAAAGCAGCTTGTATTTCGGTGTCAGTGTTTCAGCATCAAATGCCATTCCGGCAGTAGTGAAATCTTCATGCTTTACTGCAAATTCTTTGATTTCGCCAAAGTGAGTGGTTGCAATTACCAAACTACCCTTTCTATACATCTCCTCCATCAAAGCAATAGCCAATGCGGCGCCTTCATTTGGATCTGTTCCACTGCCGATTTCGTCTAAAAGAACGAGTGTATGCCGCTTCACTTTTTTGATGATTTCTGAAAGATTTTGCATATGCCCGGAAAATGTACTTAAGGAATTTTCCAAGCTTTGTTGGTCACCGATATCGATAAAGATGTCATCAAAGACAGCAATATCGGTTCCTTCACCGCTGGCAACTAGAATTCCTGTCATTGTCATCAAGGAAACTAATGCAACAGATTTCAGTACGATTGTTTTACCACCGGCATTCGCTCCTGTAATGATTAGGGCGCGATTGTCAATGCCAAGGTTTAAGGTTAGCGGAACTGGACTATTTAACAGAGGATGCTTCACCTGATTGAAAATAATACGTTCCTCTTTATTAATCTTTGGTTTCTTCCCGTCAATTACCCGACTATATTTTGCTCGTGCAAAAATGACCTCTAGTTCAGTGACTACGTCAATACAATAGGTGATTTCTGACATTCGCTCTCCAATTAATCCGGTCAGGTAAGCAAGAATTTGATATACTTCACCTACTTCAGCTGCCTTTTCCATAATTAATTGATCATTGTATTTTCTTACTGTTTCAGGTTCAACAAAAACGGTTGTTCCTTTGGAGGATTGATCGACAATCGTCCCACCAATTTTTTGCTTGTATTCTGCTTTTATTGGAACTGTATAGCGATCATCCTTAATTAGGATTAGGCGGTCCTGCAGCTTCGCTTGATTTTGGCTGTTGGCCATAAATTTCCGTAAGCGCTGATCGATTTCCTTTTCCAGCTTGGCAATCTGATTTCTAATTTGCTTCAATGCTTTTGAGCTTTCACTTTTGACTCTGTTTCCCTGAATAAACTCGTAAACTGTTGCATCTACTTGAGAAAAATCAGTTAAGTCATTGGTATAGGAATATAAAATTGGTGTCTGATATTTATTTTTTTCAAATAGCTTAGCAATTAAGCGGAAGCTTCTCAAAAAGTCCGCATATTCTATTAATTCTCCGGGCTCTAAAACCATACCCTTGTTTATTTGATTCGTCAGCTGTTCAACTCTTGTTAAGCCCATAAAGGGTACATGTTGTCCACTGGCTAAAATTGTGATTGCTTCCTCTGTTTCATCCAACCATCGTTGAACGGTTGGTAAAGAAGAAGATGGTTCTCTTTTTTCAATGGCCTTTTTAGCAAAATTACTGAAGGCATATTTTTTTAATTCGTTTTTTATTGTATCAAATTGTACTGCTTGATAGATTTTATTATTCATGATATCCATTCCTTTCATCAGAAGAGATACCTGACATGATGTCAACAAAATTTGTTCAAAAAAAGGGTAAGGCAATCATCAATCTGAAAATTGCCCTACCCATTAAATTCGAATGAAGTGGCACATAAAAACAATTACTCAGCAAAGCAAACTCTTACAAACATCTACGAATGTTTTATGAATTTGTGCCGAATTTTTGTTTGTGCACCTACTAATTACTCTTTATTTGACAGGTATCTCATGAGCATGACAAATAAGCATCTCTTATTCATCTATTAAATTGCTTAGTTAGATACCTAAAACACTCACCAAAATACCTCATTTCTTCTATTGAACAACTTTGTTCACAAAGACTATTATACTTAAAATGGAAAGAAATGCAATCTTTTATTTTATAAAAAGTAATTACTTAAAATCATTCTAAGCTTCGTTACTTCCTTTCATGCTCTTCTAAACCATAGACTGTTCACAATCTCTCTTATGTAATCTTCCCTGCTTGACTGCTTTCAACCGTTCCTCTTTTAACAGTCGTGAGCTATACCGTAAAAGCTTTGATACTGGCATTTCTCCCCTAGTTCAATGCAGTTGCTTTCTCCTTTGAAAAACCATGGATAGATTGATTTTATTGAATAAGAAAACAACAGATATTTTCTATAATATCTCCCCTCATTTTCTTTGACTTCTTAATTATTTATTACTATAATGACCTATCATACGTGCTGGAAAGAAGGATAAAAATGGTTGACTTTAAGATGCTTGCAATGATTTTTGTGATTAATTTCGCTTATATTACCCTGAACACCATACGATTTATGTTGACGATGAAGGGGTATAGAGTGCTCGCTCCAATTGTGAGTATGGCTGAAATCACTATTTATGTATTAGGCTTGAGTATGGTCTTAAATAGACTGGACGAGCCCCTAAATCTATTAGTGTATGCTTTAGGGTATGCAGTCGGTATCAGTGTAGGCATTAAGATTGAGGATCATCTGGCACTTGGCTATATTATGGTTACTGTCATTCTTCCCTCGACTACAAAGCAGTTAAACCTCCCTGATAATTTGCGTTCAAACGGATACGGTGTTACTGAGAGTGTAGCAATGGGACGTGATGGTGAACGGCTGGTCTTGGAAATACTGTCTCCGAGAAAAAACGAACGAAAACTTTATCGGCTGATTAATGATATTGAACCTCGAGCCTTTATCATTTCCTATGAACCCAAATATATTTCCGGTGGTTTTTGGACAAAGAAAGTAAGAAATCGAAATTAGCTATCCCCTATTATTTTCCTAATAAAACAGCGATTCATCATCTCACAAGCAGATGAATCGCTGTTTTTGTCTTTGCTTTGCCTTCAGGCTTTCCAAATAGCAAAATATTTGTTAAAATACATGTAACGACTTAGTGACAAGGAAGGAGGTTACTTTATGTTTATCTATGTTGGCTGCTCCGGAGGAATGACCTCAAGCATGTTTTGTCAAAGAATTGTAAAAGCAATCGATGCTGTTGAATCACCACTAAAAGCAGTCTTTGATGATATAGGAACTATCATACGGAGAAAAAAAGAATTTGAAGGAAATTATGATTTAGTATTTGCTTATGGTGGAATCAATTATATTCAAGCATACAATGCCTATGACTTCGGTACAATTTTTGACGTTGTCTTCGTTTCTCCGCAGATGCGGCATATGACAAAGAGCAAACAGGAAATTTTAAAGGATTATCCGGTTATCGTCAAGGATATTGAAATGAAAACATTTGGAACTATGGATGGTCCTGTGGCCTACAATAATTTATTGGACGAACTAATTGGGATAGACTATGAACGCTCCTATGTCTCTTCAAGACACCCTGAAACAAAAAATGGTGACAAAAACATTGAGTTGCTTATACTCGGTGCTGATCAATCAGATTCCTTTTTCACCTCATTTTTTAGTGTCTGGGAGTCCCTTGAGCTACGAGTCCTTACAGAGAGCTACTCTTTGGAGTCACTCTACGATTTTCATCCAAAGAATGATTTTGATGTTCGAGTATTATTTGGCAGTTCGGATTTGATTGTTAAGGAGGAATTTGCTAAACTTTCCAGAAGAATTGATGCTGTGCTGATCGTTCCCTTTTCTAATCCTGTACTTGAAAAGAAAAAACAATGGTTCAATGACTATGACATTCCTGTATTTGTCTTTGAAGCCACCTGTCTTGCAATAAAAAACGGTGAAGCAGAAGCTCACCGTTTCGAAACAATACTTAATGGTCTTGTTTATAATTCAGAGTATACAAGAGAAATTAGCTCGGCAGAATGGGAAACCCCACCGCCCAGAAAAATTAGAAAGTCGGCTTTTTTTGGTCTGGTGAGTTGGGAATAAAGGAGCGTTCTGCTAAAGTAACCCAACTATTCCACTTATCTTGGTCCGTAAATACGTATAAAATGAATTCTTTTCCAAAAATGGTCTCTTTGATATGAAGCTGCCTTTGTTCGCTGAAAGCAAGGGCGGCCTTTTTCTCTATTTCAAGAAACTCTAGTGAAGTTCTACCTTTTTTTAGTGATAGGTAAACTGTTTTTTGTTCAAGAACCAACGGAGCTTTCTGCTCTTGAGCTGTTGGTATCGGACCGAAAACACGAGTCATTGCTTCGTAGGTAGTCAACCAGACAGTTCCACTCTTCCGAATTTCCTCTTCATGAAATCGCCCTCTAGCTACTGCTTGCCGTAAGGTATTCCCACCTGCCAGCTGCCACTTTTCAGCTGCTTCTGTAAAGGTTAACACTTGTGTTAAGTCTACCATCAATGATTCCCCTTTCGTATTCACTCCACAGTTGAGTTTATTTAGTTTACATAATATAATTATAGTTAATTAGATAACCAAATAACTTAATGATTCCTGATTTGCTAAAAATGTTGTTAAACATTCAAAGTAGAAGTACATTTTATGAAACACACGTTGATTGTGGTCATCAATTTGCTTATACGTTGCTACATAAGTATAAAGCTGTTCATTCGAGATTGAGGTTTCTCTTTGAATTACAGGAGCTAGGAGCTGCCACCCGTCTTCTGTCTTCTTAAGCTGCTCAATCATCACTAGAGATTCAAGAAAAATATTTCTTTTATCTGCTACCCTTCTATTTTTAAGGACTGCTCGGATGATTCTATACGTCTGTGCTGCAAAATAATTACTATCCACATCTCCAATTAGTTCCTGCAAAGGCTGGTAGACCTTTGGCAACTTGTCACCGGATGTCGCTTCCATTGCTGCAAAATAAGAAGCAAAATCAAGTGGTTGACTATTTTTCTGATGAATCGAAACAAATGTCAATTGCTCATTCCCATAAGCTTGTTTTTCAAAAAAGTTATCCGATGAATCAATTACACCAAAAAAGAAGGAATCTTCCGCGCTAAAAAGCTCATCCCACAATGCTTCTCCGAATAAATAGCAGGACTCTTCTACGTTTTCGTCTTTATGTTTTTTAACAAATAACTTGGCTGCTTCTTTTTCCTTCTCAAGTCCATTCGTATTGAAAAAAGGAATCTCCATATAGTAACGTCGTTCTTCTCGCCGAATCAACTGAAAATCAATCATCTCTTCTAAAAATTGCTCAAAATTTCTTTCTTGAAATATTTTTTTCAACTCTCTTAAGATAATTTTCTCTGCTCTGTGCTCGCTAAAGTAAGTAACAATTTGATTGAACAGCGGGTTATTCACTAGTTTTTCTAATTTTTTTTGATTCTTATGTTGAAAATAGTAAGTGACTGTCATTCTTCTTCTCCTAACCTAACATCGTGAAATAATGTGACAATTGTCTTCATTTAAAGAGTTGTCATCAAGCCGGCAGCTTATTCGGAAACTGTGCCATGACATCTTCTGCCTATGTACTGGAAAAACGGGACTTAGCCGTTCACGATCCAAGTCCCGCCTGCTTATTCTGTTAATTAAATGCTGCTGTTAACTGAGGTACAATTTGTTTTTTACGAGAAACAACACCCTTCAGGAAGGAGCGATTATTCTCTAATGTAATATTGAAGGCCTTTTCTACTTTGTCTAATGAATTGCCAAGAACTAATAGCTCAGAATCACTATCCAAAATGTTCGTGATAATTAGGATAAACATTTCGTAGCCGTTGGCTGTGATTTCAGCAGTCATGGCCGCTTCTAATTCCGCTTGACGACTAAGAATATCATTGAAATCAACCGTATTGATTTGCGCGATACGCACATTTATATCTCCAAGAGGAAAGCTTTTTGCATCTAGGTCCAGTAATACTTCTGCTGATTTGTCGCTTAAATTCGTTCCAGCCTTCAGCATATCCAAACCATAGCCATTTAAATCAATTTCTGCAATATCAGCCAGCTCATTAGCCGCCTGTACGTCCTCTTCTGTGCAAGTTGGAGACTTGAACAGTAATGTATCAGAAATAATCGCTGAAACCATCATACCGGCAATCTGTGTAGGGATAACAACATTATTTTCTTTAAACATTTTGAAAATAATTGTACTGGTACAACCTACAGGCTCAGCACGGTAGTACAATGGATCCGCAGTTTCAAAGTTAGCGATTCTGTGATGATCGACTACTGCCAAAATTGTCAGGTCCTTGATATCTGAAACACTTTGTTGAAACTCATTATGATCGACAAGCATGACTTGCTTTGTTTCTGAACCAGCTTCTTCAATAACTCGTGGTGCAGGAACATTAAAATAGTCCAATGCGTATTGTGTTTCTTCACTTGGTGTTCCTAAAGCCACCGGAACAGTGTTCTTTCCTAATTCCTTTTGTAGATAAGCAAAGCTGATTGCTGCTCCGATTGCATCTGTATCGGGGTTTTGATGTCCAAAAACAAAAATTTCTGACATAGTTGTTTTCACTCCTCTAACGTATTGACCTAGAATAACCAGACATGTTTCTCTGTTTTTTTCAGGTCCTGTGTCCACTATCCAATTGATGATTGAACGGGTACACTTTATCATTCATTATTAATAATAACAAAAATTCTAAAAAGAACAACAATTTTATGACGGATTTAGTCTTTATATTCTAAGTTGTAGAGGAAATCTTATTCCATAACCGTATCAACGAATTATTACTTAAATTTTCCTCTAGGATTATCTTTATTCTCGTTCAATAATCTGATATATTTATCCATTTTCATAATCATTCCATCGTCATCATCAACATACAAATTCGTTGGGAAATTATTTTGCATCAGCACTTGCTTTAAAATTTTCTTTGAAGTAAATGTCATCATTATAAAATGAGGATTTTTAAAGGGGAGCAGTTCTAGCTCTTCCTTCTCATAATCCTCAATCAAGTTATCTAAAAAATCGAAAAAGACATGCTCAGCTCCATAGTCCACTACTACTCTATCATTTTCTAATTGTGTTACTTGTTTACAATTGTAGTAGTCTTTTTTCTTTATCTCTTGAATCGTTAGATTTTCATTCCCAACTAATATAATCCACTGCATGAGCTTCCTCCTACTGAGTTACTCAACCTATCTTCTAAATTTGTAAAAGGATTGAAGCCTCTAGTCGACAATTACATGTGTTAAAAATCTGATGGCTCGGTGTATTCAATGTGATGTTCTGATAGACCGTTAGGATATTGATCTTTTGGATAATCCTGTTCAATGATTTCATTGAAGTTACGAATAGTTTCAGATAAAGCTTCCTCAATCGTTTTTCCAAAGCCTACAGCCGCTTCGAAATCTCCATCAAATTTTCTTTTTACATGCAAATCAGTAAGTCCACTAAAGCTTCCTTCTTGATCTTCATAAACTCTTATTTTCATCTTTCCATAAGGTAATATTGAGTGCATCCAAATCACGAATTCTGCAGATACTTTTTCAATTTTTTGTACATTACTCAATTTCAACTCTTTCCACATAAAACAAACTTCCTCTCAACTTTTACCATATTCTGAATGATTGTTCCATCAGGGATAATAAAAACATATTTTCTATTTTTATAATATCCCTTTCGGATAATCTATTGTTTTAGTCTGCTACAAAAAAAGAAAGACTGTATGAGCAACATATCTAGAAGTCACTACTTCCACAGTTTGTTTTACATTCTCCTCGAATAAAACACTTAATTTCCCTTCTAATGAATTTTGATGTTCAAACTTGATTAGTGAGTTCGCTCTTACTAGTCAAGGCTCTATCTCCTCGATTCCCGTCAATCGGTAGAGTGCCTTTTTATTTTCCTCATCACTTTTACGCACATCTTAAATATTCTTACACACAAAAAATATTTCTTTGTATACATGAAATATTTAATCAGTAAATGTTGTTAGTTTGCATGAGAAGGCAATATAATCTGCAAGCCATTGAGAGATGTCATACATCCTACCAGCTGCTATTTCCGTAAAAGAATCTGTTGTGATAACATCTAAGATGTAATTTGTCGAATCACCTTCAAAATTTTTAATCTCCACTTCCAACCCAAACACCTCACAAAATCCAATTTCACCATGAGGTGGCTGTTCATCTGTATCAAACCAAAATTCTGGTATATTTAACTTTTCTTGTAACAAAACAGATAATTGTTCTAAGTCACCTTGAAACACTATTCTTACTCTTGCTTTCATTCCATACTTATTCTCGTTCATAATTAATTACTCTCCTAATCTCTAATTACCTGATGGCAAAAATTTAATTGAAAATCCTTGTTTATTTGGCTTTAAACCTTCAAATCCTGGTGTTTGTGACAATATTTCTCGGAATTGCGGGTTTGCTTTGACACTATTTCCATACAATTCATATAATACATCACTTTTTATATAGAAATCTATATCATAATTAGTTAAATCTATTGGTTGACCAAAAGTACTTTTATTTGGGTTACCAACTGTACCCGTTTTAAATGACCCAGTATATCCAGCCTCAAGATTAGGATCTATCTCACTGAATTGTGGTAATAAATGTTTCTCCGCTAAAATATCCAATTCCCCATGTAATTTTTGAAGTTCTGGATTTAAGGTGTTAACCCCACTGGCTTTTTTAACACCCACTTTATACATACTCTGCAGTTTATTGAACGCATAAACATAGCCAAAATTAATAATTAAATCCCAAGTCCCATCCGATTGTCTCTTGCCGACGAAGTCTTGAATGTGTCCTAGGCCTTGGTAGAACCAAGGGACATCTGTTCCGTTGAATATTCTGTTCCATGTTTCCATTGGTTGTTGATGCGTGTTTCCCATTCTTTGGGGCTCAGTTTTAGTATATCATAGTCTGATTCATCTAAATATTCGCCTACTTTTTTCAAATAAGCTTGTAATTCAGCGTTGTCTAAACGTTTTCCATTATGCTCAATGGACCAAGTGACACTATCGGTGATTTCATCGTAACACTTGATTAATGTGTACTTTTTCAGTTCCTCGTTGCGTTCACTATCCATTTTTGGTTGATTGCGTGTGTTCCACTTCTCATTCAACGGTTGAATCCATGACAGACTCATACGGTCCAGTTCAAAAGTACCGGTACTGGCATTCCATGCGCTGCCCTTTCCTACCTCGGCAATTCCTTGGTTAAGCTGGCTTAATAAGCTTTCAACTTCGGAAAAAATGCCGGCAGAGGAAGCGTTGAACTCATACAGATGCTTCCGCGTCTCTTCTAATTTCGCAATTGCTGCCTGTGTCCGCATAATGCTGCGCTCCAATACCGGGTCAGCCTTTTCCAGGCTATCAATCGCAGCATATTGGGCCTTCAATACTTGTCCTCCCTGTGCGATTTTCTCACTGAGTTCACTTTCCTTCACATCGCAAGTATCCACTGAGCTTTCAAACTCATTCGGGAATTTTTGATGTGCTTCAGTCAGAGCATCGCAAACCATTGTTACTCCGTTGACCAGTGGCGGGTAGACAGTGGTGAAATATAGTTTAGCTGAATCATAGGTATTGCCAGATAGCGGTGCACGCATGAACGCATGGCAGCTATCAGCGAGAGCACCAATGGCCTGGCTATAAGCATTCGCTAATTGTACCGCACTGTTGGTCTGACTTCTGACCTCGGAAAGATACATATCAATACTCATCAGCTGCATCCTCCCTTTGAAACAATACACTTCTTTCATCCAGCAAGTCGTTTTCCTTTTCAACTAAGGTCAGTTTTTCCTGCTGCAGCGCCTCAAATTGTTCCTCCAACTGTGTGAAGCTTCGATGTTTACACTCACGATGTTCTTGCTCACTGTCATGCAAGAATTGAGCTGAATCAGAAGTGTGGAAAACTTCCGACAAATCAGTTAGAAAATGCTGTTCCATTGCGTAGGCATCTTGAATAAAACGTTCTGATTCATCAAGTTTTCTAAAAGAGGTATAGTTTTCTTCTTGTTGTTCATTAATTAATCGGAGCTGTCCATTCAGCTCCTGTTCTTTGTCGGCTATATTTTCTGTCATTAGGGAATCCACCGTCCTAACGGGTTGACTGCATCAAATGCGTTGAAGGCTTCCGCCCGTTCTGCATCCACTCGAGCAAACTCGCTGGCGACTGTTGTAATTTTGCCAATATCTGCATTGAAAGCAGCAACGATAGTGGTCAGGGCTTCTGCTGTTTGTTTAATTGTCTGTTGTGCATTCGTATTGCCGGTAACGGTTGTTTGCCCAGCGGCTACACTAGGTGCTTGAATCGCACTCAAAGTATTTGCCGCCTGACTCATCTGTGCTGCAGTAGTGCTGGCGACACTCATTTTACTATTTAATTCTGTCATATTGATAAACACTCCTTGTTGAAGAGGTTGTGACAGGAGCGATCAGCTACGAGAAACAAGAAGGAACATACGAAAATAGCATTCTTCGTATTTTCGGTATGTTTCAGCTTGTTTCCGAAGTAGTTGCTCCTGGAACACCGTTTTTTCAGAGATGATTCCGATTCAGTGTACCACAATCATATAAACAGAAATTCTCAACATTTTATCAATATGTAAAAAAAAACTGATAAAAAAAAGATATATAATTCTTGAAAGCGATAGAAGAAAATCCCAAAAAAGCTGCAGCACATGATTATCCATATGCTGCAGCTTGACTGTTTATTTATCGATTCAAATAGCCTTTGTAATCATTCACGTGAAGAAGATTCTTCGCATTTGTTACTCTATCTTCTGTAGGTGGTTCAATTCCATCAAGAGGATAATCTAAACCTAAATCATCCCACTTGTATTTACCCATTGTATGGTAAGGAAGGACCTCCACTTTATCTACATTGTTCAATGTCTTGATGTAGTCATCCAAGCGAATCAAGTATTCATCATAATCACTGCGTTGAGGCACAAGCACATGACGAATCCAAACTGGCTGATTGATTTCAGATAGGTATTCTGCCATTTCCAAAATGTTCTCATTACCCAATGAAGTCAACAATTTATGCTGCTTGTTATCGATATGCTTGATATCAAACAGAATAAGATCCGTATACTTCATCAGCTCTTGAAATTGGCTGAAAAATGGCTCTTCTCTTGTAAAAGGTTTCCCACAAGTATCTAAAGTGGTGTTAATCCCTTGTTCTTTGGCTTTCTTAAATAATTCGATCAGAAAATCCATCTGCAGTAATGGTTCTCCCCCACTTACAGTAATTCCGCCTTTGTCTCCCCAATAAGAGCGATATTTCATTGCTTCCGCAAGTACCTCATCGGTGGTCACTTCTTTTCCGCCGGAACCAATTTTCCATGTATCCGGGTTATGGCAAAATTGACATCTCATACGACAGCCTTGTGTAAATACAATAAATCGTACACCAGGTCCATCAACGGTACCAAAATTTTCTGTAGAATGGATTCTACCCTTTACTGCTTCAGTCATAATCTTTTCTCTCATTTCTTAAGAAACAGGCTCTGAACATTCTTAATAATGCCATCCCCTACCTCTTTTAATTAGAAAAGCCCGGAACAAAATTAGTTATAAAATTGTCCCGGACTTCAGTTATTGGTCTAAATCGTTAATTACAGTTTGTCATGTGAAGTTCTTGAAATAACGTCTGCTTGTTGCTCAGGAGTCAAGTCACGGAATTTCACGGCATATCCAGATACACGGATTGTCAGGTTAGGATATTTTTCAGGGTTCTTTTGAGCGTCTAACAGTAATTCGTTTGTGAATACGTTAACGTTCAAGTGGTAACCACCGTTATCGAAGTATCCGTCCATAACATTACGCAGGTTGTCGATTCTTGTAGAATCGTCTTTACCTAAACCGCTTGGATTAATTGTTTGTGTATTAGAAATACCATCAAGTGCACATGTGTATTCTAATCTTGCAGTTGAGTTCAATGATGCTAAAAGACCATTCTTCTCACCTAGGAATTTACCGTCGCGGTAGCTTGGGTTTGCTCCTGGAGCAAGAGGTTTACCGGCACGACGTCCGTCTGGTGTGTTACCAGTCGCTTTACCGTAAACAACATTAGACGTGATTGTCAATAATGAAGTTGTAGGGCGAGCGTTACGGTAAGTGTGCTGACGTTTGATTTGAGTCATGAAGTACTCAAGAATCCAGTTAGCCATTGCATCTGCTTCTTCGTTGTCGTTTCCGTAAGTTGGGAACTCATTTTGTGGTACATAGTCCACTGCTAGTCCATCTTCGTCACGAACAACTTGTACATTACCATGTTTGATAGCCATTACAGAGTCAGCAGCGTGAGAGATACCGGCAATACCAGTAGCAAATGTACGTTGCAAATCACTGTTCATGAATGCCAATTGAGGCGCTTCATAAGCATATTTATCATGCATGTAGTGGATAACGTTCAGTGTATTTACATACAATTCAGCTAACCAGTCCATGATGTCTTTGAATCTGTCGATGAACTCATCATATTCTAAAGTTTCGCCAGTCATTGGACGGAATTTAGGAGCAACTTGCATCTTAGTCTTTTCATCAACACCACCGTTGATTGCATAAAGAACAGCTTTAGCCAAGTTAGCACGAGCACCGAAAAACTGCATATCTTTACCCATTACAGTTGCAGATACACAACATGCGATTGCGCAGTCGTCTGATCCCCAGTTAGCACGTAGTAAATCATCATTTTCAAACTGGATTGAAGAACTTTGTTTCGCAATTTTAGAAGCGAATGTTCTGAATCCTTCTGGTAAATGAGAAGAATACAATACAGTCAAGTTTGGCTCAGGAGATGGTCCCATGTTTGTTAATGTATGCAGGATACGGAAATCACTCTTAGTTACTAATGAACGTCCGTCAAGTCCCATACCGGCAATAGATAATGTTGCCCAGATTGGGTATCCTGAGAATAATTGGTTGTATTCAGGCGTACGTGCAAATTTAACCATACGTAGTTTCATGATTAAATGGTCAATCATTTCTTGTGCTTCGAATTCAGTGATTGCACCGTTATCAAGGTCACGTTGGATGTAGATATCCAAGAATGCTGAGATACGTCCGATAGACATAGCTGCACCATTTTGTGATTTGATTGCACCAAGGTAACCGAAGTATAACCATTGGATTGCTTCTTGTGCATTAGCAGCTGGTTTAGAAATATCGCAACCATAAGTAGCAGCCATTTTCTTCAAGTCAGCCATTGCTCTGATTTGTTCAGAAATTTCTTCTCTTAAACGGATAACATCATCTGTCATCACTTTGTTTCCTGTGTTGCTTAGGTCTTTCATTTTTTCTTGCATTAAGCGGTCAATACCGTAAAGAGCGATACGACGGTAGTCACCGATGATACGGCCACGGCCATAAGCATCTGGAAGACCAGTGATGATTTTATTTTTACGTGCAGCTCTCATTTCTGGAGTGTAAGCATCGAATACACCTTGGTTATGTGTTTTTCTCCACTCAGTAAAAATTTTCGTCATTTCATCGTCAACTTCAAAGCCATTTGAAGTTAAGGAATTGTTCGCCATGTTGATTCCGCCGAACGGCATATAAGCTTGTTTCAATGGTACATCAGTTTGCAGACCAACGATCTTTTCTTCTCCTTCGATCAAGTAGCCTGGTGCATGTGAAGTGATTGTTGCAGGAACGTTTGTGTCCATGTCGTACACACCGTTTTTCTCATGCTGCACTTCAAATAATTCTTGTAGTTTTGTCCATAGTTTATCAGTACTTGGCGCGATAGGTTCTAAGAAGCTGTCATCACCTGTATATTCTGTATAGTTTCTTTGGATAAAATCACGTGTATCAACTGAATGTTGCCATTTTTCGCCTTTAAAGCCTTTCCATTGCTCCATGTTGTGCCTCCTTAAAATATGCTGTTAATTAACTATAACAGCTTTATGTGACAAGTATAACACATAATCTATTTTATGCAAGCCTTTACTTGTTATATTTTTCCTTATTTATGCTATTATTTAAAAAAAGAGTCGTTTATCCTTGATATTACAACGTTTTAATTTCGTGAACATTTTCACTTAATTTTTCTCCAATGAAATTCCCATCTATTTATCTGTTAAAAAAACACACGCATCTGTACTAATACAGGTGCGTGTGTTGTATAATTTTATAGAACAGAGTCATCTTCTATGTCAAGGTTGACTAACTGATGTACCTCTTCAATACCGATCTCGTCTTTTTCATTAATAACAAAGGAACCGTTTGAACTTCTATCATTGATTGGCGCATTCATTGAGTCTATTAACAACCGTGTCCCTTTTTGAGTGATAACCAGCAGCTGGTTCGCTGTTGAGCTTTCATTCATGAAAATTACTCGATGCGGATTACTCTTCAATTCTCTTAGAACCATCAATCCACGTTTTGCACGACCTAACTGATTTAACTCTTGTGCCAGCATGCGTTTCATACTTCCTCGTTGCGTCAGGATTGTAATCGGTGTGTCACCTTCTTTGTACACTAATAATCCATTGACAACAAAATCATGTTCTTTAAGGTTCATGGATTTAACACCGGCAGCTTTTGCACCTACAACCGGTACCTCATCTAGTGAATAACGCAAACCAAACCCTCTATGACTGACTAAGAACACATCCCATAGCTCTTGATCGCTCGTTAAGGTAACATTGACGATTTCATCTGATTCTGATTTCAGCTTCATACAGGAAACTGCTTTACTGCGATAAGTCCGCCAAGGTTCAAAATCAGTCATTTTCGTCTGTTTAATCATTCCCTCTTTAGACATAAGCACAAAGGTTGCTGCAGAGTTGATTTCTTTATATGGATAAACAGCAATGATTGACTCATCGATAGCCATTCCACTAATAGTCTGAGAAATATGCTCTCCAATGTCCTTCCATCTTAAATCAGGCAGCTCGTGAATCGGTCTATAGATTACATTCGCCTTATTGGTAATCATTAATAAATGATCTAAAGTATTCGCTTCCCCGACAAATAGCGGGAAGTCGCCTTCCTTCATTCCCAGCTCTTCAGGTTTGGAAGCAGTATAAGAACGAACACTGCTTCGTTTGACATAGCCTTCTCTTGTAACAGAAACAATGACATCTTCCTGAGCAACCAGGACTTCTGTTTCAATTTTGATTTCTTGAATCTCATCTTCGATTCGAGTCAATCGTTGAGTGCTATACTGTTTCTTCACTTCACGAAGCTCTTTCTTCATGACAGACATCAATTTTTTTTCATCATTTAAAATACTAGTCAATTCAGCTACTTCTTCGTCTAAAGCCTTTGCTTCAGATTCCAACTGTGTGATATCAGTATTGGTCAAACGATATAATTGCAATGTAACAATGGCTTCTGCCTGTGCTTCAGAAAATGCAAACTGAGTCACAAGATTGTCTTTTGCGTTCTTCTTGTCTTTACTGCCTCGAATCGTCACAATCACTTTGTCCAAAATAGACAATGCTTTAATTAGACCTTCAACGATATGCTGGCGTTTTTTCGCTTTTTCCAGCTCAAAACGGCTTCGATTCGTAATGACTTCTTTCCTATGGGTTACGTAACTTTCAAGAATACGTAACAAGCCAACCTGATGCGGTGTCATCTTATCAATTGCAACCATATTGAAATTATAGTTGATTTGCAGTTCTGTATTTTTGAAAAGGTAATTCAAAATACCTTCTGCATTTGCATCCTTTTTCAATTCCACAACCATTTGCAGACCTGTTCTATCTGTTTCATCTCGTACTTCTGCAATACCGTCAATTTTCTTGCTTAAACGGATTTCATCGATTTTTTTCACCAAGGCTGCTTTATTGACTTCATAAGGGATTTCAGAAATAACAATTTGCTGTTTTCCGCCTTTTAAATCCTCAATTCTCGTTTGAGAACGCAGGATGACTTTTCCCTTACCTGTTTCATAAGCCTTTTTGATTTCTTCTTTCCCTTGAAGAATACCACCTGTCGGAAAATCAGGTCCGGGAATATATTCCATCAATTTATCCAGTGTAGCTTTAGGATGATCTATTAAGTAAATCGTTCCATCAATAACCTCTTCAAGATTATGTGGTGGGATTTCAGTGGCATACCCAGCCGAAATACCAGTGGAGCCATTAACCAATAAATTAGGGTATCGAGCCGGAAGAACAGTCGGTTCCTTTTCGGTGTCATCAAAGTTCCAGACAAAATCGACGGTTTCCTTTTCAATGTCCTGCAGCATTTCCCCACTCAATTTGGATAATCGAGCTTCAGTATAACGCATGGCTGCAGGCGGATCTCCATCCATACTTCCGTTATTCCCATGCATTTCAATTAATACTTCTCTAAGCTTCCAATCTTGACTTAGACGCACCATCGCTTCGTAGATACTGCTATCACCATGGGGATGGTAGTTACCCATAATATTCCCTACAGATTTAGCAGACTTCCGAAATGCTTTGTCAAAGGTATTTCCGTCCTTATTCATGGAAAAGAGAATTCTTCTCTGTACAGGCTTCAATCCATCCCGAATGTCGGGCAAGGCTCTTTCCTGAATGATATATTTGGAATAGCGGCCAAAGCGGTCGCCCATTACTTCTTCAAGGGTCAATTCTTGAATTTCCTGACGTATTTCCAAAACCGTCAACTCCTTTATATTATTGAGGAAATCAGGCAGGTAACTTTCTGATTTCTCCATCTTGGAGGTCCGATGTCCATTTCCCTAGCATTCTTATTAAAAGGGAAATGGCTCTCCTTTTGTTCTTTGTGGAAACTAGTTGTTGTAACACACAGCGACTGTCATAACAGAGCTGATGTGGCACAATACAAGGCGACTTCAGGAGTGTTGCTCCCTCAATCTTTGCTGGTTTCTCCATCATTTCATGTACCACGATGGTTTAAACCTACCTTCGTCTATTCTATATCAAATAAAGTGATTTCCTCACTTAGTTCTGTAGCTGGTTCTTCATTTTCAGAAGTTGGTTCAGCGGCAATCGCTGTTTCATCGTCTTGCTTATCCAGAATGCTGCCCTCTTCTTCTAGCGTAAACTGAACATGTTTCTCAATCCATTCACGTCTAGGAGCAACCTTATCACCCATCAATGTGCTGACACGACGCTCAGCCTTATCATCTTCATCAATATTGACACGAATCAACGTTCTTGTCTCCGGGTTCATCGTTGTTTCCCACAACTGATCTGCATTCATTTCGCCAAGACCTTTATACCGTTGCAGCATATAGCCTTTACCGATTTTTTTCGTAGCTGCTTCCAGCTCTTCATCTGTCCAGGCATATTCAAGCACTTCTTTTTTACCTGATCCCTTGGAAACTTTATATAGAGGCGGTAAAGCAATGTAGACTTTACCTGCTTTAATCAATTGCTTCATATAGCGATAGAAAAATGTCAGCAGCAAGACCTGAATGTGTGCCCCATCGGTATCCGCATCAGTCATGATAATGACTTTATCATAATTACAATCCTCTACTGAAAATTCAGCACCGACGCCGGCACCAATTGTATAAATCATTGTGTTAATTTCTTCATTTTTAAGAATATCCTGCATTTTAGCTTTTTCAGTATTCAAGACTTTACCACGTAACGGAAGAATTGCTTGGAACTTTCTATCCCGTCCTTGCTTGGCAGAACCTCCGGCGGAATCTCCCTCGACAAGATACAGTTCATTTTTCTTAGGGTTTCGCGATTGTGCGGGTGTCAGCTTCCCTGACAGAAGAGACTCTCCCTTTTTCTTCTTCTTCCCATTACGGCTTTCTTCTCTGGCTTTACGAGCAGCTTCTCTGGCCTCTCTAGCCTTAATTGCCTTACGGATCAGCATTTGGCTCATATCACTGTTTTCTTGCAGATAAAAGACCATTTGCTCTCCAACTGCTGTGTCTACCGCGTTTCTTGCAAGCGGTGTTCCCAATTTTTCCTTGGTTTGCCCTTCAAATTGAAGTAGATTTTCAGGAACTCTGATAGAAAGGATTGCAGCTAAGCCTTCACGGAAATCACTGCCCTCCAAATTTTTATCTTTTTCTTTCAAAAGTCCAACCTTACGAGCATACTCATTATATGCTTTGGTCATAGATATCTTCATTCCAACTTCATGGGTCCCGCCATCTTTTGTTCTTACGTTATTAACAAATGATAGGACATTTTCAGAAAATCCATCGTTGTACTGATAAGCCAGTTCAACCTCAATCCCGTCTTTTTCGCCTGAAAAGTAAATGACAGGTGTCAATGAATCCTTGTCTTCATTTAGATACTCAACAAACTCCTTAATTCCTTCTTCATAGTGAAAAACTTCTTCTTTAGGCTCATCTTCTCTTAAATCCGCTAAAATAATTCTAACGCCTCGCAGAAGAAACGCAGACTCTCTTAAGCGACCTGCTAAGGTTTCATATGAAAATTTCGTTGTTGAAAAAATACTGGCATCTGGAAGAAAAGTAACGGATGTTCCGTTTTTCTTTTTCGTCTTGCCCAGCTTCTTCAATGTGCCAACTGGCTTTCCGCCATTTTCGAACCGTTCCATATATTCAGTGCCATCACGTACTATGCGAACTTCCAGCCACTCAGATAGGGCATTCACTACGCTGGCACCCACACCATGAAGACCTCCAGATGTTTTATAGCCACCTTGACCAAACTTACCACCTGCATGAAGTACAGTAAAAATTACCTGAACAGTCGGAATCCCTGAAGCATGCATTCCGACCGGCATCCCACGACCGGAGTCTTCTACAGTCAAACTGTTGTCCTTGTTTATTGTTACTTTGATTTCGTCTCCATATCCGGAAAGCGCCTCGTCAACTGCATTATCTACAATCTCATAAACCAAATGGTGCAGTCCACGGCTATCCGTTGAACCGATATACATTCCCGGCCGTTTTCTAACAGCCTCAAGTCCTTCTAGCACTTGAATGGATGAATCGTTATACTCATTATTTACCTTCTTTACCAAAGAAAAAACTCCTTATACTTGGATTCTCACAGCATCAAGCCGCATCATTACAATAATACTCTAAAAGCTCTCAAAAAAAAAGAGCTTTCCGCCTCGGCTGCTCTTTCTTAATAATATACGCAGAACAATTAAGAAGACATTTTTGCAAGTTCAATTTTAATGCAACGATTCATGATGATATCATGTCTTCCTGCATTTTTCAACAGCTCCGCCGCCTGATCGTTTTCCAAACCTAATTGTGCCCAAAAAACTTTTGCATCTGTCTTTAGAAACTCCTCAGCAACCTCAGGTAAAAATTCACTTCTTCTGAAAACATCCACAATATCAATTGTTCCCGGGACTGAGACCAAATCAGGATAGACCTGCTCACCTAAAATTTTCTGACCTGCCAACACAGGATTCACGGGAACAATCTCATAACCTTGTTCCTGAAGCAACACAGCAATTTGATAGCTTGTACGATCTTCTTTATTACTTAATCCGACAACTGCGATTCTTTTCGCCTCTCTCAGGTAAGAAAAAATTTGTTCATCTGTTGGATTCTGAAATGTCATACTTGATCATCCCACTTTCTTATTTAATAGAAATACGTTCAACTGGTTCTTATCAACATATATTAAGATAGCATTTTTTTGTGATTTTGAAAATGATTTCCTTTCTAATTGCATATGAAAAAGAAAATCATTTTCTCGATATGGATAGGATTTATGCGCTCATTTTCCTCAACCGCCATTACCAGTATTACTTGGCAATGAAAAATTCATGATTGTTCCCGAAATTTTTTCATGATAAAATGAACATTAGTTTGAATAAAGAAAGGGGCAAACATATGAAAATAGCAGCATTGCTACTCATTGCCTATTTATTAGGCTCAATCCCATCCGGGGTTTGGGTCGGAAAAATTTTTTTTGATAAAGACATTCGCCAGTTCGGCAGCAACAGCATGGGAACAACCAATACTTTCCGAGTATTAGGAAAAAAAGCCGGGATTGCTGTTCTGTTGATGGACATTTTAAAGGGAACCCTCGCTACATGTCTGCCGATGATTTTCAATCTACCCGTTAATCCTTTGATTTTTGGTGTAGCGGCAGTTTTGGGTCATACATTCCCAATTTTTGCTAACTTCAAAGGCGGCAAAGCGGTCGCAACCAGTGCCGGCATGATTTTAGGATACAGCCCGCTGTTCTTCGTATACTCTGCTACCATTTTTGTTGTTACATTGTTTATCTCAAGTATGGTCAGTGTTACGAGTATGGTCAGCGCAGTATTAATTACACTTTCCACGATTATATTGCCATTTGTTTGGCCAGCTGTTTTACCGCAGTTTGATTGGTTGCTAACCACAATAGCAGCTGCCTTAACTGTTTTTATCTTCATTCGCCACAAAGCCAATATTGGTCGAATTAAAAATGGCACCGAGAACCGAGTGCCTTTTGGTTTGAATAAGAAAAAAGATTAGCTTAAATAGTAAAGCATTGCCTTCAGTTGACTCAAAATCAATTCAGGCAATGCTATTTTTTCCTCTATTTTACAGAAATTGTATAGCTTGTATTGAAAAGCTCTTTTGGATTCAAGCGATTGACAGCAAATTTATCAACTAATTCACCGTTGCTATCTACCTTATCAGCAATTCCCCACCAAGGCTCAATACACACAAATGGTGCTTCCACTCCATAAGGTGACCAAACACCGACAAATGGAATATTGTCATATTTTAAGCTGATACTGTGATTACTTTTATCTGTCTTGAAAGCAATCTCTGTTTTTCCAGGTGTCTCATAAATTAGAGCATCCTTCTCAAAAAGCTCACGTGTTAAATCGTAATCTACACTTGTTTGCCCTAATGTTTTATTGGCTAAGTCAACAAACGGTCCATTTAACGGCAGTTGAATTCGATCAACTTTAGGTTCAAAGGAAAGGTAGTAATCTGTAAAGGCTAATTGTTCCTCTAAAGGAATATTGAATGCCGGATGTCCACCGATTGAAAACAGCATTTCCTCTAATCCTGTATTTATCACTTGGTAACCAACAATGATTTCAGCATTTTCCAATGTATACGTCAGAACCAATTCAAAATCAAAAGGGTAGATTTCTTTTGATTCTTTGGAGCTTTTTAGGGAGAGCGCAACCATTTCAGGTCCTTTTTCAATAACTTCAAAAACTTGGTCTCGAGCAAATCCGTGCTGTCCCATTGGATACGTTTTTCCTTGATAACGATAACTGTCATCTTTTGAACGTCCGACAAAAGGAAATAGCACTGGCGCATGTCTTCCCCAAAATTTAGGGTCTCCTTGCCAAATGTACTCCAAACCAGTCTCTTTTGCCTTTAAACTGATGAGCTCTGCGCCTTCTTCGGCGATTGTTGCGATAAGTGCTTCATTTTCAATAATAACGGTCATTGTTCGTCCCTACTTCCGCTTTTTATCCAATTCTTTAATAAATTGTTTGTTTAGAATTTTTAGGTAAGTCCCCTTCATTCCCAGTGAACGCGATTCAATAATGCCTGCTGACTCCAGCTTTCGAAGTGCGTTGACAATTACCGAACGAGTAATGCCAATTTCATCAGCAATACTTGATGCAGTTAGACGACCTTCGTCGCCCTCCAATGCGTTAAATATCGCTTGAACAGCTTTTAACTCACTGTAAGAGAGTGTATTAATCGCCATCTGCACAGCAGTTGCACTGCGTACCTCCGCTTCAATACTACGAGATTTCTGATAAAGAATCTGCATACCAACTACCGTACCACCGTATTCTGCAAGAACCAGATCCTCATCAGCAAATGATTCTTCCATTCTAGCCAGAATGATTGTTCCCAGCCGCTCTCCTGCCCCGTAAATTGGAATGACGGTTGTCAGTCCATTAGGATAATCTTCTCTTAACTCAACAGGAAAGGCTGTTAAATCACTATTGATAGGAATATTAGCTTCTGTTTTTTGCAGTACAGCAACAGCATCCGTGTAGCTTTGCGGGAACTGCTTTTCTTCAAACATGTGCTTCACACGTGCATTGTTGACATCGAGCTTCTCGTTGTAGCCCAGCAGCTCCCCATTGCTGCTAATGATGTAGGCATTACTTATTAAGATATCGCCAAGAATTGTAGCCATTTTACCATAGGGCAAATCAGCTTCCAAATCAAACGTGTTCTTTTGTTGAAGCAGGCGATTGATTTGGCGTGTTCGATCCAATAATGTTTCCATTTTTTGTACTCCTCTTCTTTTATAAGATGTAACGACTTAAATCTTCATTTTTCGCTATGTTGTCCAGTTTTTCATCCACATAGGCTTCAGTAATCGTTATTTCACCCATTTGCATATCCGGTGCTTCAAATAACAACTCCTCTAATAGACGTTCTAAGATGGTATGAAGTCTTCTAGCACCAATATTGTCCGTGTCTCTGTTTACATCAAAAGCGATTGCTGCGATTCGTTCAATTGCTTCTTGGGTAAAGGTGACTTTTACGTTTTCAGTACCAATCAATGCAATATACTGTTTGATTAAGGCATTGTTTGGCTCAGTCAAAATACGGACAAAGTCTTCAGCTGTAAGGTCTTCCAGCTCGACACGTATTGGAAAACGACCTTGCAATTCAGGAATCAAGTCACTTGGCTTAGACAAGTGGAATGCCCCAGAAGCAATGAACAGAATATGGTCTGTTTGAATCACACCATACTTGGTATTAACCTGAGAGCCTTCAACAATTGGTAAAATATCGCGCTGAACTCCTTCACGTGAAACTTCTCCGGAATTCTGCTGATTCTTCGTTGTAATTTTATCAAACTCATCAATAAAGATGATACCGCTCGATTCTGCAAGTTTGATTGCTTCGCTATGAATATCTGCATCATTGACAATTTTGGCAGATTCTTCTCTGACCAGCAGCTCCTGTGCTTCCTTAACAGAAACTGTGCGCTCAACCTTTTTCTTAGGAGATAAAGCCCCTAAAGTCTCGTTTAAATCGATGCCCATTTGCTCCATACCAGCATTCATTGCTGGCATTGTCTTTTTCGGTTCATCAATTTCAATCGTTATCTCGCGTTTATCGAGTAACCCACGCTCCAGCTGATCCAAAACAGTTTTTCGATTAACCTTGATTTCCTCAGTTACTTCTTCCTGAGGCTCATCTGTTTGCTGCTGAGCATTGAACATTCGCATCATTTGATCGAACTGATTTCCTGATTGCTTTTGTTCTTTTTTAATCCCTGGTACTAAAGCCTTTACTAAGCGTGCATTGGCACGTTTCAGAGCCTGCGTGTAAACACTGCTGTATTGCTGTTTCTCTACGATTTTGATGGCATTCTCAACAAGGTCTCTGACCATGGATTCGACATCACGTCCCACATAACCTACCTCTGTAAATTTAGTGGCTTCTACTTTTATGAATGGCGCATTGACAATACTTGCCAGTCGTCGGGCAATTTCTGTTTTACCTACACCGGTTGGTCCAATCATTAATAGATTTTTCGGTGTCACATCCTGTTGCATTTGTTCATCCAGCTGCATACGACGATAGCGATTTCGCAAGGCAACAGCAACAGATTTTTTTGCACTGGTTTGTCCAATGATGTACTCATCTAATTCTTTGACTATTTCTCTTGGTGTTTTATTTAATTCATTCATAGTTATTCCCTCATTTATAATTCTTCTACGATAATATTATGATTGGTAAAGACGCAAATATCAGCTGCGATATTTAATGCATTCTCAGCGATTTCCTTCGCCGGCATTTCCTTATCACCATATTGCTTCATTGCACGGGCAGCCGATAATGCAAAATTACCGCCTGAACCGATCGCCAAAATACCATCATCCGGCGTAATAACCTCTCCTGTTCCTGAAACAAGAAGCATCTCACTCTTATTCATAACGATTAGCATCGCCTCAAGCTTTTGCATAGACTGCTGTGTTCGCCATTCCTGTGCCAGCTCAACGGCAGCTCTTGTTAGATTTCCATTATATTCGTTAAGTTTACCTTCAAATTTTTCTTCTAAAGTGAATGCATCTGCGACACTTCCGGCAAAACCGACCACAACTTCATCGTTGTAGATTCTGCGGACCTTTTTCGCACTGCCTTTCATAACAACTGATTCACCCATTGTTACCTGACCGTCACCGGCCATAGCAAATTTTCCGTCTTTTTCGACAGCACAGATTGTTGTTGAATGAAATTGTGATTCTACCATGTTTGTTCCTCCTAGAAATCCTCATTAGGCACGAGGATGAAATGTTCGATAATTCTTTTGTAAGCTTTCTCTGGTTACGTGGGCATAAATCTGTGTTGTTGATAGATTTGCATGTCCTAATAACTCTTGAACTGTTCGCATATCAGCCCCATTATTCAACAAATGTGTTGCAAATGTGTGCCGAAGCATATGCGGATGAATATCAGTATTTAAGCTGCTTTTCTTAATAAGCTGATTTAACGTATATTCAATACCTCTCGGAGTAATTGGGTCTCCCCGATGATTGACAAAAATATAACGATGTTCTTTTCCGTATTTTTCCATTAAAGGTTTTCGACCATGCTCTAAATAGTTAGCCAATGTGTCAGCTGCAAACGATCCGAAAGGTACATATCGATCCTTGTTCCCTTTTCCTGTAATAAACAAGGTGCTCATAGCAAAATCAACACGTTCAATCGTTAAGTTGGCACACTCGCTTAAACGAATGCCTGTACTGTATAGTATTTCCAGTAATGCTTGATTTCTTAGCTCCAAGGGCTTATCTCCCTGAGCGCTGTCAAAAAGCGCAGTCATCTCTTTTTCATAAAAAAATCGAGGCAATAGCTGCTGTTTCTTTTTTAGATGAACATAGGAAAAAGGATTTTCCTCTATCTGCTCATTTTTCAAAAGATATTGATAAAAAGAACGCAAACTTGCGACTTTCCGTCCAACAGAATTTCGACTATACTCTTTGTCATAAAGCTCACCTAGGTATGTTCGGACATCCAGATGGTCAATAGATAAATAGTCTTCGTTGCCTGTTTCTTTCAAAAATACCATGAAATGCTTTAAATCATTTTCATAAGCAATTTTGGTTTTTTCGGAGTAGCCTCGTTCAACAATCAAGTAATTGAAAAACAACTGCGGCCAATCTTTTTCTGCCATGAAACCCCCTCCAGTAATTACACTGTAACTGTAGCATAACGAATTTCAAAAAACAAACGAATTGTCAGAATTTAATCAATATTTCTAAATTTGTTCACAATTCAACCATTTTCCTTAAAAATACTTAAGTTATCTTATGCTGAATACAGGTTTTTTCTATAAAATCATTTTATGCTTTCCCGGCAATTTTCATCATTGAAATTGATCTGTTTGCTCAAAAAAAGCCAAAGGGTTCCTTAATTCATACCCTTTGGCTTTGCTATTATTTTTGCTTTAATTCAGCAATTACTTCTTTTTGTGATGTTAAAGCACGTTGAGCTATTGCTTCATAACGTTCTTTTTTATCTTTAATTCGCTTCGGCATTTCCGGGAACAGACCAAAGTTGGCATTCATTGGCTGGAAGTGTTTCCCTTCCGCATGTGTAATGTAGTAAGCCATGCTTCCCATTGCAGTTTCTCTCGGTAAGACAACAGGCTCCTCATCCTTGGCAAGTCGTGCAGCGTTAATCCCCGCTAATAATCCGCTGGCGGCACTTTCAACATAGCCTTCCACTCCTGTCATCTGTCCCGCAAAGAAAAGGTCTTCTCTTTGCTTGGATTGATACGTAGGAAGCAACAATTCCGGAGAATTCATAAAGCTGTTACGATGCATCACGCCATAACGAACAAACTCGGCATTTTCAAGACCCGGAATCATTTGGAAGACTCTCTTTTGTTCGCCCCACTTCAAGTGCGTTTGGAAGCCAACAATGTTATAAAGTGAAGCAGCAGCGTTATCTTGTCGTAACTGAATAACTGCATAAGGACGCTTGCCAGTCTTAGGATCTTCCAATCCTACAGGCTTCATTGGCCCAAAGAGCATTGTTTTTATGCCTCGTTTTGCCATCACTTCGATTGGCATGCAGCCTTCAAAGAATTTTTCTTTTTCAAAGGTTTTCAAAGGAACAACTTCTGCATTGACTAATGCTTCGTGAAACTTATTGAACTCTTCCTCAGACATTGGGCAGTTCAGATAAGCTGCTTCTCCTTTGTCATAGCGAGATTTCAAATATACTTTGTCCATATCGATTGTTGAGCGATCAATGATTGGTGCTGCTGCATCATAGAAATAGAACCCGTCAGAGCCATTGAATTCCTTAATCTTTTCAGATAAACTTTCTGAAGTCAACGGTCCAGTTGCAAGAATTGTAATCCCTTCAGGTATTTCTGTAATCTCTTCATTCTTCACAGTAATCAACGGATGGCTTTTGATTTTTTCTGTAATCATTTTTGAAAAATTTTCGCGGTCTACTGCAAGAGCGCCACCCGCAGGAACCGCTGTTTCATCAGCAGAGCCGATAATAATTGAATCCAGTTGACGCATTTCTTCTTTCAGTACACCTACAGCGTTTGTCAATCCATTCCCACGAAGAGAATTTGAGCACACTAATTCAGCAAATTCTTCTGTTTGATGTGCTGGAGTATTTTTCACTGGGCGCATTTCATAGAGAGTCACGGGAACTCCAGCTTGTGCAACTTGCCAAGCTGCTTCGCTTCCGGCAAGACCGGCACCAATTACTGTTACTGTTTTTACCATTTCCATCCTCATTTCATCAAAAAGTATGAAGGTTGGGATGTCAACATCCCAACCTCGTGTCTTATATTGTGTACGAACATTTCAGCTATGCTTGTGCAGCTATCGGTACTCCTATACGTATATCCTGGAGCTCTCAAACTGCACATAATTTTGTAAGCGGCTCTTTATAAACGCAAATCCGCTACTCAACGAAGTGCTATTTCTGCACGTTTTCTTCGTAGTCTCCGTTGATACAGACGACCTGTTTCCCGCCCTTAACCTTTTTCTCAACAAGGTATTCATTACATTTCGGACAGTTTCTGCCAATTGGTTTATCCCATGAAGTAAATTCACAATCAGGGTAACGACTACAGCCGTAGAAAATACGATTCTTCTTAGACTTACGTTCGATAACCTGTCCTTCGTGACAAACCGGACAAGTTACACCGATTTCCTTAACAATTGGTTTGGTATTACGACAGTCAGGAAAGTTGCTGCAAGCATAAAATTTCCCATATTTCCCAAGCTTAATGACCATTGGATGACCACAAATATCGCAATCAAACCCTGCCGGTTCATCCTTAATCTGGATTTTTTCTATTTTCTCTTCAGCAATAGCTAACTCTTTCTCAAATGGCTGATAGAACTGATCGATAACCTCAATCCATTTTTCTTTGCCTTCTTCCACATGGTCAAGGTCGCCTTCCATAGATGCTGTAAAGTGCACATCAACAATTCTCGGGAAGAACTCAACGATTAAACCATTGACGATTTCACCAAGTTCCGTTGGCTCAAAGCGTTTATTCGTTAATTTGACATAATAACGACGTTGAATGGTTTCTAAGGTTGGCGCATAAGTTGATGGGCGACCAACACCATTTTCCTCTAAGGTACGGATTAAGGTTGCTTCACTAAAACGAGCCGGAGGTTGTGTAAAGTGTTGTTTTGGTTCAATATCTACAGCTAGAACAGTGTCTCCTTCAGCCATATCTGGAAGAATATTTTCCTTGTCTTCTTTCCCGTCATCGCGACCTTCTACATAGACCTGCATAAAACCTTTGAATTTTATTTTCGATCCATTGGCGATGAAGATTACACCATTCTGTTTCAACGTAACCTTCATTGTATCTAAAACAGCAGGCGTCATAAGACTGGCAACCATTCTTGACCAAATCAACGTATACAGCTTCAATTGGTCCTTATCAAGATACTGCTTAAGCTCATCAGGAGTCCGCAGCACGCTGGATGGACGAATCGCTTCATGGGCATCCTGTGCTCCTTGAGCGTTTTTCGCTTTTCTACCACCATGTGCAGAGTATTCTTTTCCGTAAGTTTCTTCGATAAATTGTGCAGCTTCAGCCTTAGCCGAATCAGCAAGTCTTGTGGAATCGGTACGCATATAAGTAATCAGACCAACAGTTCCTTGTTTTCCTAATGCGATTCCTTCATAAAGCTGCTGTGCAACCATCATGGTTTTTCTGGTACGGAAATTCAGCTTTCTTGCTGCTTCCTGTTGCAGACTACTAGTTGTGAAGGGTAATGCAGGATTGCGTTTGCGTTCCTTTTTTTCCACTTTGGCAACTTCATATTCTTTCCCATCAATCCGATCAGTTACTTCTTTCACTGCAGCAGGGTTTGGCAGTTTTTTCTTTTTGCCATCAAGTCCCCAGAAATTAGCTTTGAATTTCTTTTTCCCTTTTTGGAAATTTCCGTCAATGCTCCAGTATTCTTCCGGAACAAATTTTCTGATTTCCTGTTCACGATCGATAATGATTTTTAGTGCAACTGATTGTACACGTCCGGCACTCAGTCCTTTTTTCACTTTTCTCCATAAAATTGGACTAATTGAGTACCCTACAATTCTATCCAGAACACGTCGGGCTTGCTGTGCATCCACCAAATCAAGATTGATAGCACGCGGCTCTTTAAACGCAGCTTTTACTGCCTCTTTGGTAATTTCATTGAAAACCACTCGATTTTTATCATTGATATCTAAACCCAGTAAGTGAGAAAGATGCCAAGCAATTGCTTCCCCTTCTCTATCCGGATCGGCTGCGAGATAAACTTTGTCTGCTTTTTTCGCTGCAGCCTTCAATCCTTTGATGATATCGCCTTTTCCTCGTATAGAAATATAATGGGGTTCATAATTATTTTCAAAATCAATTCCCATTTTACTTTTTGGTAAATCACGGATATGACCAACACTCGCAACTACTTTATAGTTTCTACCTAAATATTTTTCAATGGTTTTAGCTTTTGCAGGTGATTCCACAATAACTAGATATTTATACGCCATTCAATGTGCGTCTCCTTTCAAATTTCCTGTTCCTTCTATATATACAGTATAAACTCACAAATCGTAGTTCATCATATCTATTCATTTTGTGTTTGTCAAGGATTGATATAGATAACTAATAAAAAAATTTAATTTGGTTCAAAATATCTTGGGGAGAAAAGGCACAAACAGCTCCTTGCGAAATCAGAATATGACCACCTTCAGAATGAGGAAGAAAAATATTCCCCGGCACAGCAAAAACATCTCTGCCATACTCCATTGCTGCTTGTGCTGTAATCAACGAACCACTCTTCTTTCCGGCTTCAATCAGACATGTACCACTGCTTAAGCCTGCAATAATGCGATTCCTCATTGGAAAATGATGTCTTTTTGGTGCCGTTCCATTAGGATACTCGCTAAGCAATAGATGCTCTTCAGCAATTTTCTTATGTAAAAAGGTTGCTTCTGTTGGATAGCAGCGGTCAACACCTGTTCCGATGACTGCTATTGTTTTCCCCTTATTTTTGATGGCTTCCTCATGACAACAGCTATCTATTCCTTTTGCTAAACCACTGACAATGACAACCTCTTCTGCTGCTAAAGGCGGGATAAATTCACGAACCACCTGATAACCATAGGGGGAAGCATTTCTTGCACCAACAAATGAAACAGATTTTTTTGCTAAAAGCCCGATATCTCCTCGATAAAAGAGAACTGCTGGACAATTATAGATTTCCTTCAAATATATAGGAAATTCTTCATCGAGAATCGTCAGAAACTGGTGCTGTTCTTGAAAAAGAGCCAGTTGTTCCTTTGATTGCTGCCACTGCTCCCACGAATGAATAAAACGTGCTTCATAAGTGCTGATTCCAGCAATCCTAATCAGCTCTTCTTTGGTGAAATCTAAATAATCCTTCTCTAAAATAAATTGCAAAATCTTCAATATCCCAATGTTGCCAATCCCTTGGCAGTTTACTAAGCAAAACAACAGATTTCTAATTTCCTGTTCCATAAAAAAACCTTCCTCTCAAATACTCTCTTAATAGTAGTATTTGCAAAAGAAGGTAGATTTCATTTTATTATTAGCAAAAATTTTTTATAGGGGCAAACGTTTTTCTATGAATCGGACAAATCCCGTTCTGTTGTATCCCTTCCAGATGCTCTTTTGTGCCGTAACCGGCATTTCGCTCAAAACCATAGCCTGGAAATAACTTTGCATAATCCTCCATCAATCGGTCTCTGCACACCTTTGCTACGATGCTGGCAGCAGCGATTGAGACAGAACGAGCATCACCTTTAATCAATTTTTTCTGAGGAACCTTCAGCTCAAGCTCCATCGCATCAATTAGCAGATAGTCCGGTACAAATTCCAAGTCTTCAACAGCAATAGTCATCGCTTTTTTACTTGCTTGATAAATATTTATCTTATCAATCTCCTGATGGTCAACAACACCGACACCGATAGCTATCGCATGTGTTTGAATTTGTTCATATAGTTCCTCTCTTTTTTTCAAGGAAAGCTGTTTTGAGTCATTGACACCTAGAAGCTCACAATTCTCCGGTAAAATCACTGCTGCTGCAACAACTGGGCCAGCTAACGGACCACGACCAACCTCGTCAATTCCAGCAATCAGTCGATAGCCTTCTGCCTTTGCTTCATTTTCAAAAATAGAAAGTTTTTGCAGCAGCGCCTTTTCCTTCTCAAGCTTCAACATTTTACGTTCCCATTGATTCAAAGCCTGTTGAACACCTGAACGCTCATCCGCTGCCCAAGTAGACAACCGAGCATCATCATGTGAATGAATATCCTTTAGCGCTTCCTTAATTTCTTTGATAGACTCATGCTTCATCCTCAATTGCTCCTAACTCTTCCCAACGATCCAATGTATATGTGCCTAACTTTCCGCTTCGAATCTCTTGAACAATCATTTCACTCGCTCGATCATAATCATCTTTGAACCCGCGCTTTTTACTGATGAGCATCAATAATTCAGCGGCAGGGAGAAAAATTTCTTCTTCCGAAAGCTGATAGCGTTCCATTAAGCGCTCTGAGTAAAAACGAGCAAAAAATTCCAAACCGTAAATGGCTAAATCATCAAAATGCAGCAGCTGATCCTTAATTGCACCAGTTAAGGCCAGTTTTTTTCCGATTTCCGGATCCTCAAACTTAGGCCACAAAATACCAGGAGTATCTAAAAGCTCAAGCTCTTTGCCTGATTTAAGCCACTGTTGCCCTTTTGTTACCCCTGGTTTATTCCCAGTCTGCGCAATTTTTTTCCCAACAAGACGATTCATTAGCGTTGATTTCCCAACATTCGGGATACCGATGCACATTGCTCGAATCGCTCTGGGTTTAATTCCTCTTCGTTTATCTCGTTCAATTTTTTCCTTCAATGCTTTTTTAGCTTCTGTGATAATCTTATTTGTTCCCAAGCTTTGTTGTGAATTAATGATTAGGGTGTGAAATCCTTTGCTTTGGAAGTATTCCTGCCATTTTTTACTTTGCTCAGAGTCAGCTAAATCGCCCTTATTCAACAGAACCAAGCGAGGTTTTTGCTGAACAATTTGATCCATCATAGGATTTCTTGATGATAACGGAAGTCTGGCATCAACTAATTCAAAAACAATATCTACAAACTTTATCTTTTCCGATACTTCTCTTCGTGCTTTGGCCATATGACCGGGGAACCATTGTATTGTCATTTCATTCACCTATCTAATTAATAATTTTTATATGTTTTAATGGATAATATACAATTCTTGCTTTACCGATGATATATTTACTTTCGACCGCACCAAACGAACGACTGTCCTTAGACATGCGTCGATTATCTCCCAAGACAAAGTAGCTATCCTTATCTAATTTGTCCTGATTGATTAAATCGGAAAGATCAAAATTTGTTGTATAGGGTTTATTGTCATACTGCTTCAACTTGTTATTTTTTAGGAAGGGTTCAGCAACCTTCTCCCCATTAATGTATAGCTGGTCATCTTCAAAGCGAACCGAATCTCCGGGAAGTCCAATGACCCTCTTCACGTAGATTTCGCCATCTGGTAATTGGAAAACAACAACATCAAAGCGTTTAATTGATGTATATTTTTCCATCAGTACCATGTCTCCTTGGCTAAGGTTTTTTTCCATTGAGCTGCCATCTATTGGTACCGGGATTAAAATGAATCCCCTTATAATAAATAATAGAACGAGAGAGGGAATCAGTAATTTTATAAAAGACATAAAATATCCGATATATTTCCTCTTTTTTTCCATTTTTTTCCCTACTTCCATCAATAATATAACGAAATTTTTTCAACATTCACTAACAATGGAGCTGTTATCTTACTTGGACAATAAGTCAATTGCTTTGTTATAAGCAGGATCGGTTTCTTGAATTTTTATTCTTAAAAGACCTTCGATTTTTGCTGCTGTCTGATCATCCACCTGTCCGGTAATTGGTAATCCCTGATCACTTTGAAGCGCCTCGATTGCCAGCTGTGTTTTACTATCAAAAATAGAGGTTTCATCTACATTAAAATCTAGAGCTTTCAGCATTTTATTCAAGTTTGTAATTACTTCTGAATCTTCTCCATTCTGCAATACATGGCTTCTTGAAATGGGTGACAGGTAGGCATATTCCGGATAATCCGCTTGAATAGTCGGTGCAAGACCTTCTTCATGAATCCAATTTCCGTCAGGTGTCAGCCATTTCAGAATAGATAGCTTCATACTAGTTTTTTCACCAATGTTTTTGACTGTCTGAACGGTGCCTTTTCCGTAAGTCTGTGTTCCTACAATGTCTATGTTTGCTGATTCCTTCAATGCCGCCGCAAATATCTCTGAGGCACTGGCACTACCACCATCTACAAGGACCACTACTGGTTCTGTTACTTTAAATCCACCATCTAACTTAGACGAAGCTGTGTGTTCCAGCATATTTTTATCTTTATCTTCAAACTGAACAATCACATCGCCATCCTTCAAGAACATACTGGCCATTTTTTCTACCTGATCCAGCAACCCACCCGGATTTTGTCTAAGGTCAATCACGAAAGACTCTGCCCCTTCTTCTCGTAACTCCTTGACTGCTGTTTTTAGCTCGTCAAAGGTTTTACCGCCAAAAGAAGAAATTCGAATATTTCCAATTTTAGGATTTGTATCAAGAGAAGCACTGACGGTTGTCAAAGGAATAGTATCTCTGGTTAAGACAACATCAAAGGTCTCCCCTTCTCTATCAATTTTCAACTGTACCTTGCTGCCCTTCTTACCTCGTATTCTCTTCACGGATTCAGTTAGTGTCTCCTCTTCAACTGGCTGGTCATCAATTTTCAAAATGGTATCATTTACTTTCAGACCACCCTTTTCAGCCGGTGAACCTTCTATTGGTGCTTCCATGACCTTCAGTTGTTTGTCTTTCTTTCCCAAAGTGGCGCCAATTCCCTCAAAGCTGCCGGATACTTCATCGTTTAGCTCAGAAGATTCTTCTTCCTTCAGATAGGCTGAGTGAGGATCATCCAATGAATCCATCATTCCTTTGAGTGCCCCTTCCACCAGTTCTGAACGATCAACTTTACCGACATAGCTTGTCAAAATATCGTCATACAGTTCATGGACTTCTTTTAGCTCCGACACTTCATGCGTCTGACTGGAAATGTAAGAATTGTATTTATAATTAAAGTATGTATAACTGCCTCCGCCAACAATCACTGCTGTACAAATGATTGAAATGATATATTGATAATATGGAACCCGATGCTGCTTTTTCATGTATTTTATCCTCTCTCTACCTGTTTGTGAAAACTGGTGTCAATCACTATAGTTTACCATGAAAAACGAGATGAAAAAAGAGGTCTGAGAAAAGTATTAACTAATGAAAACATCTCATTACATCTGATTTCTAAAAACTGCTTTCAGCGGGAGCAATCAAAAAAAAAGAGACTTCTTGCTCAGAGTTACCTTTCAAAAAACCAGTGCCTATGCACTAATTTCCAGCTAACTTCTGATTCAGAAAATCTCTTCTTCATTATTATCGATTGTTTTCCAAGTATTTCTCCCACAAATCGTCAAAAACAGCCATTGTCGGCAGGTAATTAACCTCCATTTCCAAATAGCTGGATAACTCATGATAATCTTCCGACTGCTTAGGAAAACGAATATCCTTTGCTGCTTCATTTGCAAATTGCGTCTCTACATCTGCAGTGGGACCTTTCAATGTAACCAAGTAGTGATAAAAGCTTCTTCTCATTTATAATGTACGCTCCCAATTTTCTTTTAGAAATTCTTCTCGAATCTGATGAGCATCTTCATAGCGCTCCGGGTCCTTCTTATAGAAATCCTGATGATACTCTTCGGCAGGATAAAAATCTGCTGCCGGCTCAATTTGAGTCACAATCGGCTCTTTAAATCGACCACTGTCTTCCAACGCTTTCTTACTTGCTGCAGCTACCATTCTCTGCTGTTCATTTTGATAGAAGATAACCGGTCGGTAATTGTCTCCTCGATCTTCAAACTGACCTAAAGCATCTGTTGGGTCCGTTTGCTGCCAATAAATTTCTACTAGCTGCTCATAAGAGATAATTGTGGGATCAAATTCTATCGCTACTGCTTCAGTATGACCTGTAGAGTGACTCTTAACCTGTTCATAGGTTGGGTTTGGCACATGTCCGCCAGTATAACCGGAGGTTACGGAGTATATTCCCGGCTGCTGATCAAAAGGCTGTATCATACACCAAAAGCAGCCTCCGGCAAAGATTGCTGTTTCCTTCATTTTTTATCCCCTCTCTAGTTTTCTGACGAACTTGTTTCAGTCGTTTCAGAACTATTACTTGTCGCTTCTTCCGGTAGATAAATACTTACTCTGATATCATCGTCAATCAGATTAATCTTATCTGCACGAATAAACAAACCATTTTGCATCTGGAATTTATCCAAGCGGAGTAAAATATATTTTTCTTCCGGCATTACCTCTACCCATTCAGGCAGCTTATAATCTCTTTGAACAGACGCTAAAATGTCTCTGATAGGCAAGCCCAATGTTCCGATTGAAAGACTCTTTGCCTTTAACTGAACATTGCCGTCGTCCATCACATAGGGATCGAAGTACAGGTTGAACTGAATCGGATGTCCCAATATTTTGAAGCTTCCTGTCAACATCGCTTCGTTTTCCAAATAAAAATCATAGGTAACCTCAGACCCTTTTTGGAAATCCTCTAAGTAGAAATCAATCAGTTCATTGATTTGCTGTTTATTGGATTGAATTGTCAATACAGGATTTCCACTTCTTTGGACAGCCTTTGAAGAATCAAAATCTGGTTCCCTTACCTGAGTGACTCTAATACCGATAAATAGAACAATGCCTGCTAATACACCAATTATTGCTAAAAAAGCAATTTTCCATGGATTTATTTTTTTTCCTGTACTGTCATTCTTTAGCTGTTTGTTTCTTTTTCTCTTTTTTTCAGGCTGCTGTTTTTCTGTTTCTTCTGCCATTCTACTCATTCGCTCCTTTTTTCAACCAGTCATCCTTTGTTTCAATCATTTTTTGTCGAACAGCATTTGCCATAAGCTGATACCCAAGATTATTAGGATGAAAATGATCTTCTTCATAAATAGCATTGTTTGTTACCGCATCTTCCGAACCTGTATCATCTTCTTCAGAGCCGGTGATACCAACATCACCATCTACCCCTTTATAAAGAAGGTCATTAATAGGTATGAAGTACATCTTCTCCTGCTCATCAACGACAGCCTCTGTTCCTGCATTCCAATTAGTAACAATCTGTTGCATCTCGGTGATTTCCGGGAAATATAAATAGAAGGGATTGTAGATGCCAAGAACATAGACAGGTGCTTCTTCATTATACTTGCGAATTTCATCCAGCAACGAAGTCATCTGCTTTTGATAGCTTGCCAATGGCTTGTCAAATGAATCAATAGTCAGTTTGAACACATCACCTTTGATGACTTTCATCAAATCATTTCCGCCAACAGTTAAGGTAATCATATCTGCTTCACCAAGTTGTTTTTGGATGTCTTCACTTTTCTTGATACGCTTCAAAATCTGATCACTTCGGTCACCGTTCTTTCCAAAGTTCTCAATTTCCACAGCATTTAGCTGAAACTTTTCTTGAATATCTTTTGCGACTATAGGAATAAAGCCGCCTGAATTAGTTAAATCTCCTACGCCCTCAGTCAGAGAATCGCCAATAGCCACATATTTAACTAATTCTTTGTTATTTTTGTTCGTGTCTTTTACATTTTGAGTATTAAAATAAGGTTGTGCCTTAGGAATCAGAAGCAGCAGCAATAATAGTGTCAATAGTGCTGTTGCGAAAGGAAGTAAAAGCATTACCCATTTCTTGTGAATCAACTGTCTCATTTTATCCCTCTTTCTTTGAAAGGCTCCAGGACTATAAACCAAAAATTACCTGAGATGATTATACACCGGAATCAATCTGCCGCTCCTTTTTGTAACTCAAAGGGTGGGACATTAACCATTTCGATTAAGTCCCACCCCATTCATGCTGCTTAATTTGTATAGTACATAATTGCAAATGCACCTTTTCCGGTATGTGTAGCAATAACAGGATTCGTATGCAACACAGGAATATCCATATCAGGAAACAGTTTTTGCAATCCGTCCTTAAAGTAGTTTGCCAGCTCCAGACCCTCCGCATGAGAAATACCGATTTGTCTAATATTGGAAATTTTTTCCAATTCTGATTTTAGTTCATCAAACCACTTGTTAAATGTTTTAGCTCCACGTCCTTTGACAACTGGAATCAATTCTGTATGGTCAAAGTCCATAACAACTTTCATATTAAATATATTGGAAAGCAAGCCTGTCGCTCGACTGATTCTTCCGCCTTTAACCAAGTTATCTAGTGTCGAAATACCAATATAAAGTTTTGTGTTTTCTTTAATTTTTTGAATTTCTGCTAAGATTTCTTCCGCACTCGCGCCTTCTTTAGCCATCTTCGCCGCAGCAATTACTTGGAAAGAAAGTCCTTGATCCGTGAAGTCACTATCAATAACAGTTACTTTACTCGTACTTAAATTTCCTGCTTGTCTAGCAGCCTCAACAGTACCGCTGAGCGCTTTAGTCATGTGGATAGAAATAATCTCACTACCGTCTTTTCCAAGCTCATCATAAAGCTCAACGAACTCTCCAATTGGTGGTTGGCTGGTTTTAGGCAGTGCTTTGGCAGTATCCATCATCGCCATGAAGCGTTCACCATCCAAATGATCGTCATCCGGATAAACAACACCATCAATCATTACGGATAAGGGTATCATATGAATAGTCAAATCATCCCGTACTTCTTTTCTCATTGTACAAGAAGAATCTGTTACAATCTTTACATTTGTCATAAATTAACCACTCTTTCTTTAAAAACAACCTCTATTCATGATAGAATGAATATACATGGTTTAGGTTATGGATATAGTATAACAGACCGAAAAAAATTTTTCATCAAATTAAAATAGAAGGAAGTTGATTTCTTGGAAAAAGCTGAATTTTCCCGTAAATATTTGATTCTAAATGAAGTCTTGAATGCTGTGACCCATGGCATCGGCTTTGGCTTAAGTGTGGCAGGTCTAGTTGTACTATTGGTTAAGGGAGCTCACACGGGATCAGCGCTACATGTTGTTTCTTATGCACTATATGGCTCAATGTTGGTTCTGCTCTTTCTGTCCTCTACATTGTTTCATAGTCTGATTTTTACCAAAGCAAAAAAAGTCTTTCAGGTATTTGACCACAGCTCCATTTTCTTGTTGATTGCAGGAAGCTATACACCTTACTGTCTGTTAAGCGTAAATGGCTGGTTGGGTTGGACACTGTTTGGCTTGATTTGGGCAATGGCGATTTTCGGCATTGTTTATAAATCTGTGACTTTGCATAAGCAGGATACTGTAAAGCATGCCTCCACAATTATCTACATCATTATGGGCTGGCTTTGCCTGATTGCTGCAAAGCCATTATACGACAGCCTGAGCCTAACTGGTTTATCTCTATTAGTCGCAGGTGGTGTTGCTTATACATTGGGCGCACTTTTCTATAGTTTAAAAGGTGTTCGCTTTATGCATGTAGTCTGGCATCTCTTTGTTATGGCCGGCGCAGCATTTATGTATTTTTCAATTTTATTTTTCACATAAGTCTTTTCTGAAACTAAAATGTACTATGTAAATAGAAGAAAATAAAGCATGAGATTGGATTACATTCCAAAGTCATGCTTCATTTTTCAAACTTGAACGACGAAATGTAGCTACTCATTGTCATAGCCGTTTGGATGCTTCAATTGCCAGTGCCAAGTATCCTGACACATTTCTTCAATTGTGTAAGTTGGAACCCAGTCAAGAACTCTCTTTGCTTTTTCAATAGAAGCAAACGATTCAGCTGTATCTCCCAGTCGCTTCTCTGTATAGTCAAAGGGTATTTTCTTCCCAATGGCTTCTTCGAAGGCTTGTAAAATTTCCAAAACAGAATATCCCTTTCCGCTACCTAAGTTGATTGCTTCAAAGCGAGATGTTTCATCCTGAGAATCCAATAGGTTGTTCATCGCCGCAACATGACCTGCTGCTAAATCGTCAATATGAAGATAATCTCTGACACTCGTTCCATCTGGTGTAGGAAAGTCATGTCCATAAATTTGCAGCTTCGGAAGCTTTCCAATAGCTACCTGTGTAATATAGGGAGCTAGATTATTAGGTAAGCCATTAGGGTCTTCTCCTAAATTGCTGCTTTTGTGTGCCCCAAGCGGATTAAAGAACCGCAGAGAAATGAACCTCCATCGACTATCTGATTCAGCCAAATCCTGAAGAATTTGTTCAATCATTACCTTTGTTCTACCGTAGGTGTTCGTAGGCTTTCGTTGCGCTGATTCTTTGACGGGTAACTCTTTCGGATTGCCATAAACGGTTGCCGATGAACTGAATACCAGACGGTAAACATCATACTCCTCCATAACAGTTAGCAAGTTTAGCATTATTTCCAAATTATTCCGATAGTAGTGTAAGGGCATTTGTGACGATTCTCCAACCGACTTGTACCCTGCCAGATTAATGACTCCGGAAATCTCATTTTCATCAAAGATTTTTTTAACCTCCTCAAGCTGAGTGAGGTCAGCACGATAGCTTTTGACAGATTGCCCTGTAATTGCTTGGATTGCCGAAATTACTGCTAGATTTGAATGACTGAAATCATCTGCAATAATTACTTTTTGATTTTTCTCTAATAGCTTAACTACTGTATGTGAACCGACATAGCCGGCACCACCTGCAACTAAAATTGCTGTCATGATTCATTCCCCATTTCTTGTGTTTTATATTCCCTTATAGTTTCTAACTCTTAAAATTATTCGTTAGAAAACAGTTTATAAGAATTGTCATGTTTACCACTAGGAGATATCTCATAGTTAAAGCAAAGAAATTCTAGTTCGTGAGATAGTTTGAATACTATCAATGCATTTCTTAACAGAAATAGAATTTAGCGTTAAGCCGATAAACAGTACGAATGTTCTCTTCAATTGTTCTTTAGATATAAAAAAAGAAAGTTTCTACTTTACAAAGCGAACAAATATTCGTATAATACTATTACGAACAAATGTTCGATCATTTTGTGAGGTGATGAAAATGAAATCAGTACGTCGCGGCGGGTTCATATTCTTTGTTTTATTTATTGGTATTTTTCTAGGTACGTTGGGCTTAAAATCTGCATTGCTGATCGTCGGCCCACTATTTATCATATGGTTTATGCTTTGGGATGAAAAGCGTTATAGCCAGCAACGAAGAAGACAGGAAGAACACTATACTGTCTATCGGAAATATCAATAATCCGCTTGATTGAGCATTAGATGCATTAGCTGGAATACTTTATCACCCTGACAGCCCCCTGTCGGCATAAAGCTGCTTTGCTCTGATTGCTTCAATCCTATTTAAATAAAGAGGTTGTGAACATAATGATTCGTTTAAGCATCAAGTGAGCATTTCCTATTCTCTTCTTTGCTTATTTATTAAACAATCGCAATCGTTTTAAGCAAAAGCCGGAAATTCACAAATTTTTGTGAATTTCCGGCTTTTTGTTTGAAGACTGCTTCAGAAGAAAAAGAGAGTTTGAGACCCTATATTCAGTCTCAAACTCTCTTATTTTTAGTAATCCATCAAAGTAACGATTTCATAATTAGAAATCTTGTCTCTTCCATGTAAATCAAGTAACTCAATAAGGAAGGCACAGCCAACCACTACGCCACCTAACTCTTCAACTAATTGAGTCGTTGCTTGGATGGTTCCGCCTGTAGCCAATAAATCATCACAAATCAGCACTCTCTGACCTGGTAAAATCGCATCTTTATGAATCGTCAATGTATCGGTACCGTATTCCAAATCATAGGTTACTTCGATTGTTTCACGAGGTAGTTTTCCTTTCTTACGAACTGGTGCAAAACCAACACCCAACTCATAAGCAACTGGACAGCCTACAATAAAGCCACGCGCTTCCGGTCCGACAACCATATCAATTCTTTTTTCTTTTGCATAATCAACAATTTGTTTTGTTGCTTCACGGTAAGCATCTCCGTTTGCCATTAAAGGTGAAATATCTCGGAAGACGATTCCTTTTTCAGGATAATCAGGTATGCTGGCAATATAATCTTTCAAATTCATGTTACTTTTCCTCCTCATTCAACAGCCACTGCAGTAAGACTTTACGGTCACTATATAATAAAAATTCTTCGACCTTTATCCTTTTCAAACGCTTTTGATATACTGCGCTCTCTGTCAGCGGATGATTTTCAGGGTTATTTACATTTCTTAAAACACCGTCTTCTATTGTAACAAATCCTAAATCAAAAAACACCTGAATCATAAAAATTAATAGCTTTTCTTGAATATTTAGATACTGAGCGACAGTTTTCAGCTTATAACGGATGTCAATGCTTTCCTGTTTGCGAATCAAGGCATAGAGCTTTGAATACTGTTCCCTTGTGCCCATTCCATTCAGGTAAGCTTCGTCAGTTGACAGCCCCATGATATAAATTCGGCTGACCTCTGTTTGAGCAACCAGCTGCTTCATCTCAATAATGTCATCAGGACAATCGACAAATACAAGCTGTTCGATAGATGTGCCTTGTGTTTCAATAGAAAACTGTTCCATTGATGTAAAGTGAATCCCTTTTGCCTGCTCTTTCTCTATCCATTTGAAACTTTCTTTTTGAAAATAGACAAACAGGGTATTTTCCTGAGGAATTTCCTGTTGTTGATTTGATTTCCCACGAAGATCAAACAGCTGCAGTTCTTCGATTGCATAATCCTCCGCCATCAATTGCGGTTTTTTATTCCCGTTCCACTCATTGATGGATAATTTACCGGCAATGTTGCAGGGAATATCTGAAAACTCTTTGGCTTCTTTCCCCATCTGAAAAGCGATAACATCTAAATTAGCGGAGCCATCTGTCAGCTGTAATTTTAGGTGATTTTGTGCTGCACCAATCTGTCGAACCTGAACAGCTTGCACCTGCTTGTATGCAAAACTAGGCATTGGATTATCTGTTCCAAAAGGAGCAAGCAATTTTAGCTGATTGATAAATGGAATAGTGGTCTCCTCAATGGTTAAGACCTCATCAATAATCAGCTCCTGTCCTTGTGAAAGGTCTAATTGATTTCGCTCAACATACGTGTCTAAATGCTCTCGAACCTTTTCGATATTCTCCACAGGCAGAGTCATTCCGGCTGCCATATGATGTCCACCAAAATGAGTGAACAAATCTCGCACTTCGTTCAACGCATCATACAAATTCAATGCAGAAACACTTCTTCCTGAGCCCTTGGCAGACTCTCCAGCTTCATCGATGGTTAAAACAATGGCAGGCTTACCTGTTTCCTGCATAATTCGCCCGGCTACAATTCCTAAGACTCCCTCGTGCCACCCTTTTTGCGCCAATACATGAATGGATGCATCAGGATTCAGCATAGCAAAAGCCTCAGTGGTGATTGTATCAACAATATTCTTGCGTTCATTATTCGTCTCTTCAATAAACGCTGCAATTTCCATCGCCTGTTCCTCATCAAAGGTGGTCATCAGCTCAACACCTGGTGCTGCTTCACCCAATCGTCCTAAAGCATTCAGTCTTGGTCCAATTGCAAAACCGACATTTTCCTCTGAAAGTCCATCCTTTTTTAAGCCGGCAGATTGAACCAATGCGTCCAGTCCTATACGGTCACCCGTCTGAATCATTTTTAATCCAAGCTGAACCAATGTGCGGTTTTCTCCAGTCAAGGATACTAAGTCGGCAATCGTTCCAATGGCAACTAAATCCAAAAATTCTACCGGAACTTCTCCTAAAAGAGCTGTAGCCACTTTGAATGCCACACCTACTCCTGCAAGTTCAGAAAACGGGTATGTCCCTTCCGGATGCTTAGGATGGATAATGGCAAAAGCTTTAGGTAATTCCTGAGGTAATTCGTGGTGATCTGTAATGATTACATCTACCTGCTGCTCTTGTGCATAGGCGACTGCTTCGTGACCTGCTACACCATTATCAACTGTTACAATTAGTTGAATCCCCTCGTCAATTTTCTCTTTGAAGACAGAAAGATTCGGTCCATAGCCATGGATAAAACGATTAGGAAGAAAATATTCTACTTCTCCGCCAATTAACTCTATTGCTTCTTTCATCACTGTTGTACTAGTAATACCATCAGCATCATAGTCACCATAAACAAGGATTCGCTCTCCTTGTTCGACTGCTCGTTGAATACGTTCTACAGCCTTCGCCATATCATGAATCAGCTGTGGATCATGCAGGGCTTCCAATGTGGGTGTGAGAAACAAGTCAAGTTGTTCTGCGGTCTGAATCCCCCGCTGCCACAAAAGCTTACCGATGAGAGGGCTGATATCTTTTTCATTTAATAATGTTTGAAATTCATCAGAAAATGTTGGATTATCTGGATATTTCCATATGTATTTAGATTTTTTCACATCGTCACTCCTAACCAAGTAATTATAACAAAACAAAGGTAAAAACTAAAGATAAGCCAATTTTAATTTTTCAGACTGTACCAGATAATCATCGTACATTCATCCATTGATTTACCTCAGACAAGTAATCCTTTAGTTGGATAGAAAACGAGTGGATGACTTCATCCACTCGTTGATTTCAGAATAATGTACAAGTATATTATTCTATTTTTTATACTCATCAGAAGAGTAAATCATTGTAACCTCACCTGTCATATCCGTTTGATAAACGATCATCACAGTAACAACTAAATCCTCCAACTTTTTTTCCAGCTTCACAGTCGTTTGGTCTTGTTCAGTTACCGGCGAATTCGCGAGGATAAACTCCTCCTCTTCCTTCAAATAGTCCATGTATTCGTTCAGCTCATCTTCAGATATTTCTCCGGCTTTGTAGGTGAGCTCTGTATGGACAAGTTCTTTTGCTCCAACGGCTTTATAGAAGGAAGCAATCTTATTTTTGCTTACCTCTATTTCCTCAGTCATGCTGGAACTACAGCCTGTGTGGAGAAAAAGCACCATCAGCAATACACTAACTGCTGCAATACCCCTCTTCATTCAATTGCTCCTTTTGATTAACAAAAATTTTTTCTAGTTATTCATTTATTTCGTCTATTCTATGATTCTCTGCGTTAACTCACTGCCATACTAGCTGAAATAGCAGAATATTCGTCAAATAAGCGGTAGCTTGATCACTGCCTCTTTAATATTCAGCCGCAACAGGTAATACTTTCGTTTTGCAGCTGCTCATATTTAACAGCGAGTAAAATGCTTTGGCTGTGCTGTTGTTGCTTCCGGCAGTCATCGCCTTTTTCGCATCCTCCATCGTTTCCCACGTTACTAAATCAATCCATACATCTTCATCAAGAAGCTGACGCCAAGAAATAAAGCCCTTTTGCTTAGAAACAACCTCATCATGAAGTTTTTTTGTGGCAGCAATAAATTCTTCTTCAGAAACATCCTTTTTCAATTTAAATGAAAACATCCACACTGCTTTTGACATAATTTCACCCTCATTCTTCAAATTCAACTCTTTTCATTATCAGTCTATAGTACCGCTTACAACGTGTCAAATCAGCAAAAAAGAGCGATGCAACAAGTACATCACCCTTTTCTCGGCAAGTAGTTACCTACATTCTAATTATTCAATCAAATCACTCTGCTTCTCTAAAGAAATCTCTGTATTCTTTTCAAGAAGCTGATCGTACTTTTGCTGCAGCTCAGCCAATCTATTTTCGTTACTGCGTTCTGTTTGTTCAACGGCTTCCTGAACAAGACGATCTGTTTCATCCTTATACATATCTTTGTCCTTGATTAAATCTTTAATTCTCTTTTTTTGATCTAAAATAGTTGTAACAGAGGTGATTACACCCACAAGTGCTCCGATAATGGCAGAACCAAGAATTATCAAGATTAATGGTCCGGATATTTTAGCAAACCCGAAATTAACCGGAACGTTCTGGCTGTTCAAAACAGCAAATACAACAATAACCAAAACAAGCAGCAATCCCACAATTACACGCCACTGATTTTTCATTATTAGCGCCTCCCAGACTTATTTTTTATTAAAGATTCCTCCAGCTAAAAAGTCACCTAGATGAGGAAGCAACGTATAAAAGCGAGCTGCGCCTTCCATAATTCGAGGGCGATTAATCTCACGTTTTGTTGTGCCCATCGCCTGAACAATTTCTCTTGCAAGTTTTTCCGGTTCAAGAACGATGAAGCCTAATGACTCAAGATAATCTCCAGTTGGATCAGCTTGGTCAAAAAAGTTTGTTGCGATTGGTCCCGGATTAACTGTTGTTACAGCAATACCCAATGGTTTCAGCTCTAAGCGAAGCGCATTGGAAAATCCTAGAACCGCAAATTTAGTTGCCGAGTAAATAGATGTTTTAGGTGTAGCCATTTTTGCTGCCATTGAAGCAACATTGATAATGTGACCCTGACCATGTTCAGCCATTTGAATAGCAATTTTTTGAGTAAAGACCATCATTCCTAATACATTTACATTAAACATATTCCGAGCAACTGCCATATCAGCATCCAAAAAATCATCAAAAACACCAAAGCCGGCATTATTTACCAAAACATCCACAGTGCCCACTTCGTTATTAATTCGTTCAATGACATGCTCCACATTTTCAGGATCAGCGATATCCAGCTGGAAAGAATGTGCCTCTTTGCCGCTCAGTGCTTCACATTGTTCCTTCACTTTTCCGATAAGATTGATTCGTCGGGCACAAACAACAACAATTGCGCCTTGACGTGCCGCTTCATAACAAATCTTCTCGCCTAAGCCGGCTGAACCCCCAGTAACCACGACGACCTTATCATTTAAATCCTGCAAAAATCTCATATCTGCTCCCCCTAATTTTCTGATTCATTAAATGGAATATCAATAATATCCATATCTTTCACAGCTTTTACGAAAGGAAAAAGCTCTTTTGCTTCATTTTCCAATTTAATCACATCTTTTGTCAAATATCTCGCACTAATATGGGTTAGCAACAGCTGTTTGACCATCGCTTCGACAGCAACCTCAGCAGCATGATGACTGGTTGAATGGAAATGTGCTCTGGCCATTTTTGCTTCTTCTTTATTATACGTACTTTCATGGACAAGGACATCCGCATTCTTTGCCAGCACCACACTATTACTCGTTTTACGTGTGTCGCCTAAAATAGTAACGATTCTTCCTTTTTTCTTCTGACCGACAAAATCTTTACCATTAACGATTTGGCCATCGGCAAGCTCTACCGTTTCCCCACGTTTTAGTTTTCCATAAATCGGTCCGGAAGGAATACCAAGCTCCTTCAGTTTCTCAACCTGAAGCTCTCCTTCATGGTCTGCTTCAACTATTCGATACCCAAAGCTCAAGACTCCATGATCTAATGGCAGACATTCCACAGAAAAATGCGCATCCCCAAAAACCTTACCGCCCTCTTTTATTTCATGGTAAACAATAGGGTAAGAAAGTCGTGTTTTTGAAACCGCTAATGAAGTTTCTACATATTGTTTGATTCCGACAGGACCATAAAGGTCAAGCTGCTCATCGCCACCTTGAAAAGAACGACTGCTCAGTAATCCCGGTAATCCAAAAATATGATCGCCATGAAGATGTGTGATAAAAATTTTTTCAATTTTTCTTGGTCGAATATTACTTTTTAAAATTTGCAGCTGTGTCCCTTCGCCGCAATCAAATAACCAAACTGCATTAATTTCATCCAGCAGTTTCAACGCAATACTGCTTACATTTCGATGTCTTGCCGGTACGCCGGCACCTGTACCTAAAAATTGTATTTCCATTGATTTCCTTACTTTCCATTAGATTTCTTCCTCTATTTTAGAAGAAATTAGCCGTATTAGCAAATAAAAATTTGTTATTTAAGCGGCAGACTGACTGTAAAGGTTGTTCCCTTCGGTTCACTGTCAGATACAGTCATTTTTCCATGATGGACTTCTACAATCCATTTAGCAATTGCCAGACCTATCCCATAACCACCGGTCTTTCTATTGCGCGATTGATCCCCTCGATAAAAACGATCGAAAATTTCTTTCTTCTGTTCGTCCTCTATTCCAATTCCGTGGTCGACCACTTGAATAATCCATTCATTTTTTTCGATTGTTGATGTCACTGCTATTTGATCTTCTTCATTTGTATATTTCAATGCATTGTCCAATAGAATGACTAGAAGCTGCTGGATTTTTTGCCGATCAATATCCACTTGCCCATCTTTTTGAAGTTCAAGAACGAATGCCTTGTTTTCCGCTTGCGCAAGCTCTTGATACGGGGCTATCACGGACGCAAGAAATTGGTTGATAGCAATTGGCTCTTTCTCAAGAACAATAGCATTAGAGTCAGAACGAGCCAATAGAAGCAAGTCATTAGTCAGCTGGCCCAAGCGCTGTACCTCAGTTAACGAGGTTGCAATGGTTTCAGATTCTTCGAGAATGGTATGGTTAGGTTTGGTAAACAGCTTTTCCAGTTGCGCTTGAATAATCGTCAACGGTGTCCGGAGCTCATGAGAAGCATTCTCTACAAACTCCTGTTGTTTACGCCATGAAACCATGATTGGTTTCATCGACCATTTCGAAAGGAAATAGCTCAAAATAATGGATAGTACACCAAAAATGACCATACAGGCTATTAGTATCTGTTTTACTCTTTCAACGGTTCCCTTTATAGGGTCTGTATTTGTCAGTATCTGAACATAGGCAACATTTTCAGTATTCTCATCCATCATCGGAACCATTATTGAGCGAAATTGCAGCTTGCGATCATTGCTGTCTGTCACCTCAATATTGATTATCGTATCTAATTGATCCGTTGAAAAGGAAATATTCTGCAAATCATTGTAGCGCGAGCCTAGGCTGTCCTCATTTAAGATTTCTCCTTCAGCGTTCCACAGAATCACTTGTTGTTGAAAATTGTTTGGTGGTGTTTTTGTGCCCTTTTCAGAATCAAAAACATTATTATTTCTAGGAAATTGACCTGTCCGATCCAATTGAAGCATACGGATTTGTCCTTCCAAAAAAGAACTGTTTTCAGCGAGATGATTTAGCTCTGTATCTACACTTTGATAAATAGATGTTTGCAGTAGTTGAAATACTATGATACCCAAGATTAAAAAAATACTCGCAAACGAAATCATATTTACAATAAAATACCGGATTCGCTGGTTTTTATTTCGCTTTCTCTTCATGCGTCCTGCCCTTCCTCCGGTTGAAACAGGTAACCGACATTTCGTAACGTTTTAATCCACTTATCCAACTCAAAGGGCTTCAAATGCTTGCGTAGATTACTCATATAGACCTCTACTACAGTCAGAGTCGTATCTGACTGAAATCCCCAAATTCGATCAAACAACTGATCCTTGGTGATGATTCGCCCCTTATTTTGAACAAGATAGAGAAGCAAATCGAACTCTTTTCCTTGCAGCTGTATTTCCTGATCTTTGTAATGAACCTGTCGATTATCAATTTCGATACACAATTCTCCAATCGTCAGCTCATTTTTTGGATTTAAGCCCAATGAACGACGAATTAGTGCTTGAACTCTCATTAGCAGCTCTTCTCTATGGAATGGTTTCGTGAGATAATCATCACCGCCATTTTTAAACCCGTTCACCTTATCCTCCAAGCCATCTTTAGCTGTTAAGATAAGGACAGGCGTATAAATTTTCTTTTCTCTTAATTGGGTCAAAACCTCTTCACCGGAAAGACTTGGCAGCATTAAGTCAAGAACGATCAAATCATAAACCTCACGTTCTCCTTCATAAAGTGCTTCTTCCCCATCGTAAACCTGCTCTACCTCCCCGATTTCAGCAAGGATTTCCTGAATACTATCTGACAAAACTTCATCATCTTCTACTAAAAGTATCTTTAACATTCCTGTCACCTTCGTTCTCATTTTTCTTTATGTATACTATAAAATATAAACGGATGAGACAACTCTAAAATACAAATTGTCCCATCCGTTCAATTGGTCATTGATTAAAAATCGTTTTTTACATCAATTAAAGTCGTATAGTTACTCTACTGCTAATGCTAGCTATTTCTGATGCATTGATTACTATGGAAAAACATCTGCGTTTTACTCGATTATTTACAGGACATGACTAAGAATCAACTGGCGTCGGGTTTCTTTTTATCTTCACCCAACCAAGCATCATTCGCGGCTTCCTGTACCTTTTTCTCAACAGCCTTGGCTTTTTCAATCTCTTTGGCAACCTCTTCATATTCCAAGCGTGTGATTTCTCCGCCTAGTTCATTCATAACCAAATGATTCAACGGACGGTTATCCTCTTCCTCCGCAATAAGCATCAAGCCGGTTTGTCCAACGGAAATTTTCTCCGTCATAAATTGAAAGGTAGATTGTGCACCTTGAATTTCTTTTGCATCTTGCGTTGCACCGATTAAGCTGCCGGCAAACCAGCCAAGCAAAATACCTAGCGGCCCTCCTAAAATACCGATGACCATGCCAATCAAGCTATCCTTTGACGTGTGGTCACTTCCGGTAAAATCTAAAAAATCATTGATTTTAAACTGATGAGTACCTTCATTTGTATGTGTCACTACAGCCATCTGTTCTCCTTTGAGCTGTCTTTCCATATGCAGTTTCTTGATTTCAGAGAATGCTTGATAGGCTTGACTTTCTACATCAAAATTCATAATGATTACACGTTTAGACATTTTTACCACCTCGTTTGGTTTATTCACCTTATTCTATCAGTAAATGTCCGGTTTGGGAAACGAAAATCATTTTTATTCCTAGGTACCTTCGACCAGTTTGATATTGACTATCTGCCGCCTCCACCAGGACCGCCACCCATTTGATTGCCGGACGCTGCAGAACCATCCTGAGAAACAGAGGTCATCTGCCCACTTAAGGTCAATGTGCCTAAATCAGTACCGCCTTCATAAGTTCCATCCTGATACAAACCAAATAGAGAAGTTCCTGAGCTGGTCCCGCCAGATGACAAGGTTAGTGCTTCACCAGAGGTTAGTTCAGGTGTGCTGACAACTAAATGCTGGAATTCCTTTGTTGGTTGGAAGGTCACAAGTGTTTTCCCGCTGCTGTCTTTAAGATTGATAGTTGTATTTGCTGCCTGCGTAGAATCAAAGTAGATACCGACTGTTGCTTGCGCGGAGCTGTCGCTGACACCCATGGCCATACCATTACTACCACTCGCTACAAGAGTACCGCCGTCCATCGAAAAGGTTCCCTCATAATCTAGCGCACCATTTCCTCCATTGACTGGACCATTAACAAGCAAGCTGCCTCCGTTCATCCGAATATCACCATTACTGTCTACACCATCACCTTCTGCTTCAACATAAATCGTTCCACCATTAATTTCCAAATACTTGCTGCTATCTGCTGCCTCCGGACCACCACCGAAATTATCGCCGCCAAATGTACCGGATTCACCATCACTGCCACCTGCCGCGTTAATTCCGTCATCTGAAGCATGAACTTCTATTGTGCCATCATTAATGGTCACAGTTGATCCTTCTAATCCTTCATAGGACTCTGCTACTGTAATTTTTCCATTGTTAATCACTAAATCAGTATCAGCATGAATACCATCATCGCCACTATTCATAGTGAACTCTCCACCGTTAATTGTCACAGCACCATTTCCATGTATGCTGTCATCAGCAGTATTCAATTCATAACTTCCATCATCAATAGTAATCGCTCCAGAGGATTTCAAGCCTTTATAGCTTGCCGTAGAATCAATAGCGGTATCAGAGCTCCCTTGAGCAGTCTGAATGGTCATCACAGCTGTTGCAATAGACATGCTTGTTTCCGCCTGAATACCATCTGTTCCAGTAGTCAGTGTGAATGTTCCTCCGTCGATACCAATCCAACCTTTGGCAGTATCCGTTGCATTATCAGACTGGATGCCATCTCCTTCAGTTGTCTTAATCGTAAAGGTACCGCCGGCAATTGAAACAGAGTCTTTTCCTTTAATGCCGTTGTTCTTTGCATTAACCTGAATCGTACCATTGATAATGACCAAATCGTCCTTACTTTGAATTCCATTATTGTAATTGCCGTTGACGGTTAACTTGCCTGATCCATTAATCGTCAAATCATCTTTACTGAAAAATGCAGCATTTGGATCCGTTTCATCTGCACTGGCATAAACATAGTCAGTGCCGTCAGTTAATGTATTTTCAGTTCCTTCAGCTAAAGTAGTAATCACTTTTTCTGCTTGCTCTACATAGATTGCTGCTGAATCACTGTTGGTAATTGTTACACCGTTTAGCACCAGCTTCACGGTTCCCTGTCCGGCAGCAACTTTTATTTGTCCCTCATAGTTACCAGATAAAATATAAGTTCCTGCCGCACTTATTGTTACTACCTGACCACTTTCAGAAGCACCTGAACCAGAAATTTCACTAGTTGTGCCGCTCAACTTAATACTTGTAGCACTGGCTTCATCATAGCTGTCGTCGAAATCTTCCTCATCATATGAACCATATTTTGTTTCGCTGATTGTGGCTGTATTAACAGCTGTCAACTCACTTGAGCTTTCTGACTGATCCGAGTTTTGGGAAGACAAAGAAGTTTGTGTGGTCTGACTTGCTGCGTCATTACTGCTTGTATTTTCATCTGTTTTTTGACAACCGGCAAATAAAAGTAACGCTCCGGTAATCAATGATAGTTTAATTGCTATTCTTTTCATGATAGTCACCTACAATTCATCTTTATTCGTTGAAACTTTCCCTGAAACAATGGTCAGATTTCCATTTCTAACTCGTAAGGCATCCATCAATGCTTTTTCCTTTTGTGCATCTTTTAATGTTACATGGTAGCGTAATTCATACAAGCTCCCCATATTTGTTGTTTTTACAGAATCTAAATTATGGTTATAAGTAAATTCCTTAAATAAATCGTCAAATAGTCCTGGATAGTCAAGATCCTCCGGAATCGTAATTTTGATTTCCCGCTCAGCAACTTTATTCTTTTCACCAAAATGACTGGCATTTAGAAGAACTAAGGCGAGAGCAATCACTACTGAAAACAGAATGACATAAGTGATGAATCCCATTCCTGTCGCCAAGCCTATTCCCATTGACCAGAAAACACTAGTGATTTCCCGTGCGCCTCCGGCAACAGAACGAAAGCGGATTAAGCTAAAAGCTCCCATGATAGCAACACCTGTACCAAGATTTCCATTAACCAGCATAATCACCAGCTGAACTAAAATCGGCAAAATTACCAGGGTGATAATGAAATTTTTGGAATAGGTGCTTCTGTACATATGGACACAAGCAACTAATAATCCTAGTGCAAGTGAGGTGATGATGCATACGAACAAGCTCACCAAATCCAACTCTACGGCACTTTCAGTAAACAAACTAGACAACATGACTAAATTCCTCCTTAGTAAATAGGTAACGCTGGTAAGTCTGAGCATATTTTGAGAAGGATGCAGGATAAATCTGCAACTCACCTAAAATCTCAGAAAACCATAATGGGTAAGCTCCTAGCGCCTTGACTTCCATCAGGACATCAATTTCGGGAGCCACTCTTTCTCCTTCTGCACCAGCTGCAATATCAAGTTTCTCTGTTCGATAACGAATATTGAAATCGAAGGTCACTCGAAAATCTTCGTCTTGTGGATATAGAAAAGCGCGACGATCATAGGCAATCATTACCTTTGGTTCTAATTTTTTTCTCAAAACCAGCCAATCAATTTCCTGTTTAATCTGCATATCCTTTGAGCTATTGAAATTGAAGCCGTTTTTCCGTGTTTCAAAAAACTCACGGGCCTGATTGTAGGGTAACGTCACACGCCGCTTATAAACGACTCCCTTGACCTTCTTCTTAATTTCCATAAAGACATTTGTATCCTCTATTGGCACCCCATAGCTTCGCAAGCGAAATTTTTCTTTGAAAACCGGTTTGTTAATTGAATGACGAATCATTTCATAATCATCTGTATCAAAATACACTGAAATGATTGTATGAAGTCCATACTCATCCTCCTGCATATAGTGCTTCATTTTTCCAACAAGCTGATCGTATTTTTCATAAGACAATTTATATTTTTTCTCGCGTCGTTGAAAACAATTTTTTAGTTTAACCATGTTCTATCTCCTCCTGTACACCTTGGAGTATAAAAAACACAACATAAATCAAGCTTAAAAACATGAAATAAAGATGAAGATATTTTCATCTTCAAAAAGCGTCATTCATTTCAGCAGATTGTCCTACGTCTTCCTTATCTCAATGCTGAATAAAAAAATCTCTGACAATGCTGCACATTCGTGTCAACATCATCAGAGATTTCTGCGATTAGTTAGTCCATTATTTTTATGTTTCTCTTCGTTATGCCTATATTGTACATGGAGTTATCACTAACATAGACATATCAGCAAGAGTCTCCGCTTAATTCGCTTTTTTCCACCGTTTTAGAGTTGCTAAGTAAGCTTTAGCCTGTTCTTTTATCTGTACTTTTTCCTTCTCAGAAGTCGCTGCCTTATATTCAGGAGAATAGTCCAAACCAATTTCCACATACTGATCAATTGTTAGATTATTGGTAAAACTTCCCTCTTTAAAGCAGTAAAGGCAATACTCTGAAGAAAGTGTCCCATCTGTGTTCGTTCCTTTATCTTTATCCATTTCAATATCCATACCGCAGCTTTGACAAATAACCATTTCCATTCCTCCTCTTCCACTTGTTACATCCACTATAGCAAAATAGACAATAGGAAACAACTTGAGAAAAAAGGGTCTATAATATTTTGTGTTGGTGGAAATTCCTAAAGGAAAACTCACTAACACTTTTTTGAGTGTTCAAACACAAAAAAGGAACAACTAACTGATAAAATGAAATCGACTAAAAACCAAATCATCAGAAAGGTTGTTCCCTATGGATAAGAATACCAGAAAATTACTTGGACTAACAGATAAACACCTCTCCTTTGGAGAGGAATGGCTTGAATACAGACAGATGAAAGGAGTTCAGGCTCAGGTCATCAAAGCCACACTTACATATAGACCCACACATCGCGAAAGATGTGGCCTAAAAAATCAAGGTCAAATTATCAAGAACGGCCATCATCTGACTCAAGCACAGCTCCCTGTATTTAACGAACGTCTGACTTTTTGGAGCTGAATCGCTCACGGTTTCTTTGTCACGAATGTGGGAAAACCTTTCATGCACATACTGAGCTGATTGAGGAGCATCATCACTTATCAAAACAGCTCTGCCTCCAAATCATACTTGATTTAAAGAAAAATATCTCTAGAAAGCAGATTGCTCAAAATCATTTTGTTTCAGATATAACCGTTCTTCGCTTAATGGAAGAACTCTCTGCTTCTTATCGCTCTAATTGGCAGTTTCTTCCGGAAATTCTATGTATCGATGAATTCAAGTCAATGAAAAGCTGTCAGGGAGCGATGAGTTTCATTTGTGTTAACGGGGAAACCAACAAAATACTTGAAGTCCTTGAGGACCGACGGTTACCACAATTGGTTCGACACTTTATGCGTTACACTCAAGAAGCACGAAAAAAAGTAAAGTATCTAGTCATGGACATGAATGCCTTCCGGCATTCCTCTCCTCAAAAACAGAAACACTACCGACGACTGAAACGATATTGGAAGTTACTTCTTAAGGATTCATCTAAACTGGATAGTCAGTCCCGTCCATATCATCCATTATTTAAGCGCCCATTGACTCAGACAGATATTGTCGATGAACTGCTTAGTTATGATTCTGTGTTACACATCGCTTATGACACCATTCAGTTTCTCAAATACGCCTTTACTCATCGTGATGCCTCGCGTTTCTTTGAGGAACTCGATACATTAGATGTCAGGCTTCCTATTTGGTTCAAAAAGAAACTGACCTTTTTCAAAAAACACAGACAAGGAATCACTAATGCTTTTCGTTATTCTTTCTCCAATGGGGTGACAGAAGGACTAAACAACAAGATTAAGGTAATCAAGCGTGTTGCCTATGGTTATCGCAATTTCTATCATTTCCGTTCGCGTATTTATATTATTCAAGGTCTTATTTTTTCACAACATGAAAAAGAAAAACAAGCGAATATTTCCGCAGCTCTATAGGCAAATCGGGAATTAGCAGCTGTGTTTCTATTTCCTTACAGCTGCTTTGACTCGATTTAGGAATGGAATTGGCGCTTTTTGCCAAGTCGCTTCCGGCCAGCTGCCCAAATCATTCGCGCTGTTTCCCTTTTCTCTAAAAAAGAACTTGAAACAAAATCAGAGGTTTTCTCTGTTCTTTTGTTCCAAGCTCTATCATTTTATTCAGTTTTTTGTCCTACCAACACAATTTGACGTAGAACCAGAAAAAAGAGGCAGAGTATCCATTTTCAGGATAGCAGCTGCCTCTTACTATATATTATTCTACGAATTCAAATTCAAAACCGCCAATACGAACAATGTCTCCATCTTTCGCACCACGTGCACGAAGGGCTTCATCTACACCCATTCCACGCAATTGTCTTGCAAAACGCATGACCGTCTCATCATGGTCAAAGTTCGTCATCTGGAATAAACGTTCCAGGCTCTCACCTGAAAGCACCCAAGCTGCATCAGAATCACGATCAATCGTAAATTCAGGTCCCTCAGGATTAAAGCCATAGCGAACCACTTCTTCTTCCACTTCCTCAGCATAAAGAGGGAATTCAGGTGTCACATCAAGAAGGTCTGCTGTTGCATTCAGCAACGGCTCTAACCCTTTTTTGGTAATCCCTGAAATTGGAAAAATCGGCATTGGGTCCGCAAACTCATCTGTCTGCTCTTTAGCAATTTCTTTACGGAACTTCTTCAAGTTCTCTTCTGCTTCAGGCATATCCATTTTGTTTGCGACAATAATCTGTGGTCTTTCCATCAAACGAAGATTATGAGAAGCCAACTCCTTATTAATTGCCAGATAATCCTCGTAAGGGTCTCTGCCTTCCATTCCGCTCATATCAATGACATGAAGAATTACTCGTGTTCTTTCAATATGACGTAAAAACTGTGTACCTAAACCAACGCCTTGAGAGGCCCCTTCAATTAGTCCCGGCAAGTCAGCTGCAGCAAAGCTGCGGCCATCGGTAGTTGTGACCATACCCAAATTAGGAACTAATGTTGTGAAATGGTAGGCGCCGATTTTAGGGCGTGCTGCAGAGATAACTGAAAGTAGTGTTGATTTACCCACTGATGGGAAACCTACCAAGCCTACATCCGCCAATACCTTTAACTCAAGCTCAATTTTTCTTTCCTGTCCCGGTTCGCCGTTCTCAGCGATTTCCGGTGCCGGATTTCTAGCAGAAGCAAAGCGCGTGTTACCGCGACCACCGCGACCACCTTTAGCGACAGTTAGTGTTTGTCCGTTATCCACTAAATCACCAAGTAATGCACCTGTTTCAGCATCACGAACGGTTGTACCTGGTGGAACCTTGACAATTAAACTTTCTGAGCCTCTTCCGTGCATTCCCTTGCTCATTCCATTTTCTCCGGGTGTTGCCTTGAAATGACGATTGAATCGGAAATCCATCAATGTTCGAAGCCCTTCTTCAACCATCAGAATCACATCTCCGCCATTTCCGCCGTCTCCACCGGCCGGTCCGCCATCGGGTACATATTTCTCTCTTCTAAATGCAACCATTCCGTCGCCGCCGCTTCCGGCCTTAACATCAATGACTACCTGATCTAAAAACATGGACATGTTGTCGTCCTCCTAATCAATAAATTATCTATGAACGCTTCTATTGCTGCCATATTAGGGCATCTTCTATTCAAAATAACACATAGACACTTACACTATCATGATTTACCATAACTTGCAAGAAGCATTATGTCATTACCTACATATGTTTAAAAGCGATGTATCGTTCAAAAATCTAGTGTTAGTATAGCATAAATTTGCCATGATAAAAAATAACTTTTCTATCTATCCCAGTGTTTTTTTCAAGAATTGTTTGATATTTTTAAAACACATGCTGCTAAATAGTTCCTAAAAGTAAAAATAATCCTATTCATGTTGAAACATCAAATTTTTTTACAAGAAGAATCCTTTGATTGTGTAATTTAACTTTCTACTTTTCGCTTATAATTGGCTCATAAAGGACTTATAATGGTATGAAAGGAATGTATCCGCTTTCCGAAAAGAGGATTCTCTTCCCAGACTACCGAATACTATTCAGATAGAGGTGTATTTATGGAAGACGGAGTCAAACGTGAATCAAGCTCGCTAGTATCACAGAAACAAAAATTGGATGCCAGTTTTACCAGACAAGGAATCACAAGTGGTATCCTCTCGGCAGTCACCTTTGGACTGTACAGTACCATTTCCGCTTATGCAATGACACTGGATCCGCTGGCAGGAGTCATTAGCGTATTTGCAGCCCCCTTTGTTGCTTCAGCTATCAACGATACGATTGCAGCAATTTGGTTACTAATTTTCAACATTGCCAAAGGACGCTTAAAGGAAATTGGCCGCAGTTTGGCAATTGTTCCAGGTTTAATGGTTATTCTGGGCGCATTATTTGGTGGACCAATCGCCAACGGTGCTTATCTTATAGGGATTGCTTCAGCCGGTGCAGCTGCTATTCCTATCTCAGCTCTTTTTCCGATGTTCGGGGCTATCTTTGCACGGATTTTTCTTAAACAGAAAATTTCTAAGCGAGTTGGAATCGGTATGCTTATTTGTATCGCAGGTGCCATTCTAATCTCCATGGATGGCGGAGGTTCTGTAGGATCAGACTTTACTTTCGGAATTATCTGTGCATTTATTGCAGCAATTGGTTGGGGAATGGAAGGCGTCTTCTCAGCATTTGGTATGTCAATGATTGATTCAAATATTGCCATCAATATTCGCCAGGCCGTTTCCGGTATTGTCTTTATTATTGTGGTTCTGCCACTCTTCAATGCATTGGATTTATTTAAGGAAGTTCTTTCCTCTCCTTCTATTATGCTGATTATTGCAGCAGGGGCACTATTTGCCGCTTCTTCATTTCTTGCATGGTATGTTGCAAACAGTAAGGTTGGTGTGGCGACAGGTATGTCACTAAATAGTACTTATGTTTTATGGGGAGTGATTTTCTCAGCTATATTCTTGAAAACCAGCCTAAGCCCGATGATGATTCTAGGTGCTGTCATTATTACTTCCGGAGCCATTATTGTATCGGTTAACCCGTTGGACTTCATCAAGAAAAAGGAGGGCTAAAACAATGCTATTACCCATTCGTTCACGTGTATTACATTACATCGCTGTTACCGGCGTTTCAACAGTAGATTCAGTGATGGAAGGTCTTAAAGAAGAATATGGTACTGAAAGACAGTTTACACAACCAAATTTTGTAGAGCATATGCTTTCTCTAAAAGAAAATGGTTTGATTGATGAAATATCTTATGATTTAGACGAAAATAATCAGTTGCAAATTGAATACAACATTAATGAAGAAGGAATAAATACGATTAACAAGTACCTTCCTAAGAAATGGCACCTTGAAAAAGCCAGATAAACAAATAAAGACGAGAACACTTCTCTATTGAGCTATGTTCTCGTCTGTGGATTAACTTCCTGTACCGATATGAGCATTTTTTCGATATTTATTTGGTGTTGTACTCATCTGCCGATAAAAAACACGGTTAAAATAGGATGGATCATTAAATCCGCATTCACTTGAAATACGGTATGACGGATAATCGGATGTTTCTAACAGCTTACACGCATAATCGATGCGCAGATTATTTACATAATCTGTATAAGAAAGTCCGACCTCCCGTTTAAATACTCTACTGAAATATTGGGGATTCATATATACATGAGCTGAAACCTTTTGTAAAGTAATCTTTTCCTTATAATTCTCCTGAATAAAATGAAGAGCTTCCTTGATGAATCCCTGAATTTCAGTGATTGCAACAATTTCACGTTCCGCTTCCGGCACTGCCTGTTTTTTACTGTCAGCAATCTCTCCCATTAAACGATGCAAGATAGCTGTAATTTCTCTTGGCTTCACAGGCTTCAGCATATATTTTGACACGTTCAAATCAATTGCTTTCTGAGCATAAGAAAAATCTGAAAATGCAGATAAGATCACAGCTTTTGAATCCGGAAGAAATGTACGTATTTCTTCCAATACACTCAATCCATCCTTTTCAGGAATCAAAATATCGAGAAAAAGAATCTCCGGACAATGCTGCTTCGCCAGGGCCACCGCTTCGCCTCCAGTTGAGCAAGACAAAACAACATGATTCGCACTGACTTCCTCCATCACAATCGCTTTAAGAAAATCCCTTTCCAGCATCTCATCCTCTACAATTAAGATTGCGCCCATATTTTCACTCCTTAATTACTTTTTGGTATTCTGATGGTAACGATACTACCGCCATAATCTGATTTAGGAATTTCCAAGCCATAGGATTCACCAAAATGCTGCTTTAAGCGACTATCGGTGCTTCTGAAACCAAGGCTCATTTTATCTTCTTCTCCTTCTCTGATTGCCCTCAACACTTCCTGAGGAAAGCCATTCCCATCGTCTTCTACCTTGATTAAGATGTCTCCTTCAATGACCTCGGCACAAATACGAATGGTTCCCCCATCTCTTTTTGGCGTAATTCCATGGATTAGTGCATTCTCTACAATTGGTTGAAGTGTCATGTTTAAAATTCTTTCGAATCGAAGTTCTTCCGGAATCGTCAGCTCGTATTTCAAACGATCCTTAAATCTTACCTGCTGAATATAAAGATACTTTTCTATATAATCAATCTCTGCTTCGATTGTATGCAGCTGGTTCTCCTGCTTCAGCGTATACCTCAAAAGATCAGACAAGCAATAGATTAATTCTTCAGTTGTGTGTGAGTGTTCAAAATAGGCCGTTCGGGCAATAGAATTCAACGTATTAAATAAAAAATGCGGATTAATGACTAGAGAATTATTTTTAGTCTCCAAATCGACAATTTTTCTTTCCAGCAGCTCTTTTTCAATGGAAAGCCGTTCAACATCCGGATTTTCGTTCAACACCTTTTCCTTTACATCCAAAGCAATGCTATTTGCCACATGGCCGCAAATTTGTTCATATATTCGGATTTCTTTTTCATCGACTGTGGCCAATGCTGCCAATGCTTTAGCAATCACTTCTGAAGAAGCCCCTGTTTCCTTATTCAACTTTGACATATCGAACAAATATTTTTTATACTCTGTTTCAGTCGAAAAAGCCTGTATACCAACAATATAGCCAAGAATCTCTTTATCTATAACTACTGGCATATAGACATTTTCCAGTCCATATTCGCATACGTAGCGATGCTGTTTTTTATTCTGCAAGCAATCTAAACAATGATCACAAACTCTATTTGGTAATTTATGACAAACAATCTTGCAGAAATCTGGAACCGGGTTGAACTCCATAAGAATCTGTCCTTGTGTATCAATAAGAATCAAGGAGATACTGGAAATGGGAACAACACTGCTATAACGGCTAAATAAACGAGTATCAACCAATTTTTGCAGTGGATTTTCTTTCGTATTCATAGGTGACACCACCTTAAGTAATTCTTGATTAATTATTTATCTTGAAAATTTATTTTTACAACTATAACTTTTGAACGCATTAGATAGTTCAAAGATTTCGACATACCTCGATAGATACACCCAGATATGTTTGGAATAAAAAGTATCAGCAAAACATAGAGTAAAATTCCAGCTATCAACGTACGAAATACATCAGCAAGCATCTTTTCGCTTCGCAACAACGCACTCATATAGTAATATACGAAGAAATCTATCTTTTCATCGAAAATAAATAGATTGAACAGAAGCTCTGCCTTTGTAGTTATTTTTCATTTTAAGAATGTTCATTTTGTAAACGTTTCCGCATACATATAACATACTATATAATTATTTGAAATTCAAACACATTTCTACAACCGCTTCTCACTACAGTTCTTTTTTCGAATAGCTCAAAAGACTGGAAGATGCTTTGTTCCAGTCTTTTGATTTTTTATTCTGTTTGCCTAGCCCTTAGGTGTCGGTAAGATGTTTTCCACTTCACCATGTGGACGTGGAATAACGTGTACTGATACCAACTCCCCAATTCTTTGAGCAGCTGCAGCTCCGGCATCTGTTGCTGCTTTAACGGCACCTACATCACCACGAACCATTACAGTTACGAGCCCGCCGCCTACAAATTCTTTTCCAATCAACACAACATTTGCTGCTTTAACCATTGCATCTGCTGCCTCAATTGATCCTACTAAACCTTTTGTCTCGATAAGTCCTAAAGCTTCTGATTTCATTACATTTCCTCCTGATTGTTTTTAATAATATATACTTTGGATTTAGAATTTAATCCCATAGCATTCGCTTCTTCAACGTCTAGATGACACTCCAGACGAAAATCCTTACTGACTCGAATCACTACGTTGTCAAAGACTCCGCCGCGTTCGCCAGTCAATTTAATCATGACACGTTCACCATCTGCCACTTGATAAAAGTGTGCATCTTCCGGTGACATATGGATATGCCGCTGTGCGACAATCACGCCTTCTTTCAATGTTGCACTGCCGGCTGAGCCAACAATTGTAATTCCCGGTGTACCAATGATTTCTCCGGATTGCCTGACCGGAACCTTTAGCCCCAGCTTGAAACAATCTCCTGTCATTACCTCCACCTGAGAAGCTGAGCGAGCAGGTCCCAATACACGAACTTTTTCAATAACACCTTTAGGACCGCAAATCATTACGGTTTCCTTGCAAGCATATTGACCTGGCTGAGAAAGCTCTTTTAGCTTAGTCAGCTGATATCCTGTACCAAACAATTGGTCAATCTCATTTTGTGCTAAATGAATATGACGATTAGAAATACCTAGTGGAACACCAATATCTTCTGATGTCTTCTCTGTTTGCAGGATATTAATGAATAACTGTAATAGTTCTTTCTGATTTTTCAACTTGGTTATTCACCGCTTTCCTTAAAGAATGACACGAGCTCCTTAATAAGAGACTCCATATCAGCACTCTGAGCATTTGTACGTTGAGTCGTTTGCACTGTAGAATACTGATTTTCTGCATAAGGATTATTTATAGGTTTAATGCCACATGCCATTCGCTTAATATTTATCAAATGCTCAGGCGTAACATTGTCAGATGTCGCACTGCCACCCCATGTACCGCAGCCTAATGTAAATGCCGGAGAAATTGCTGTGCTTGCACCAACTCCTCCTTGTGTGGAGCCGGTATTAACGAGGATTCGGAAAACTGGTTTTTCAGCAAACTTCATTAATAATTCTCTATCCTGTGTATGAATGGCAAAGCTATGTCCGACACCGCCATTATTCAAAAGTGCAATACTTGTTTCACAAGCTTCTTCCCAATCCTTGACTGTGTAAAAGCCAAGTACAGTTGTTAGCTTTTCATAAGAAAGCGGATAGCCTTCTCCGACTCCGTTTTGTCTACCCAAAAGCACTTTCGTGCCATCAGGAATTGATATACCTGCTGCCTCAGCAATAACCTTAGGGGAACGCCCGACAAGCCGAGCATTCATCGCATGTCCCTTCACAAACAACTTTTGAGAAACTTTTGCTGTTTCTTCCTCTGTCATGAAGTAGCCACCTTGCCGTTGAAACTCTGAAACAACTTGTGATTCCAGCTCTTCTTCGACAATTACTGCTTGTTCGGAAGCACAAATGGTACCATTATCAAAGGTCTTACTTGCGATAATATCTGCTACTGCTTGTTTAATATCCGCCGTTTTTTCAATATAGCTAGGTACATTCCCCGGCCCAACACCTAGCGCCGGCTTTCCGACACTATATGCAGCCTTAACCATTGCGGCGCCTCCTGTAGCAATAATCAACGCTACCTCTTCGCTGCGCATCAGCTCATTTGTTGCCTGCATTGAAGGTTTTGAAATGCACGTTACAATATTATCCGGTGCCCCAGCAGAAACTGCTGCATCATTCATTAGTTGAGCAGCTTTCATTGTTGCTTTCAACGCAGACGGATGTGGCGAAATCACAATCCCATTTCTTGCTTTAATTGAAATAATTGCCTTATAAATAACTGTTGAGGTTGGATTAGTTGAAGGAATAATTCCCATCAGCAATCCCATAGGCTCTGCTATTTCAATAATTTTTCTTTCCGGATCATCCTTGATGACCCCGACAGTTTTCATATCTTTGATGAACTGATAAAGCTCAGTAGAGGCATGATGATTTTTGAATATCTTGTCTTCGACCTTTCCGAATCCAGTCTCCTCAACTGCCATTTTTGCTAGTAGTACTGCGTTCTCTTGGGCAGTCTCAACCATCTTACGGATGATTGTATCAATTTGATTGGCAGTGAAATGTGCCAGCTCCGTTTGAGCCTTCTTACCTTTCCTAGCCAACGTTCTAGCTTCTTGAATCGATTCTAAATCATAATCATAATTTTCCAAGTACTTTATTCCTCCTTCCTTGATGCCAGTGGTTCCTATCAAACCTATTGCTCTTTGTTCATTTGATTCTTACGTCCTTCTTTCAGACGTTTAATCAAGGTTGCTCGATTCGCTTTCTTGATGGATTTAGCAGACATATTTACACTAGTATCCTTTTCTGCCAAGTTCCGCAGCTCCTCTATAGAGAGTTTGACCAACCCATCATCAGAATAAGCTTCTTGAATAACCTCATCTTCCACACTTACTCTATCAGGGGTTGCTACATCCTCTATCTCATGTGTTACAATTTGCAAAGCTTCGTTTTCGTTTTCAGCCCTATATTTTTCTTGAACTGATTTTTCAGGAAAAAGTACTGAACTGACTTCTGTATGTGGTCGTGCAATTACGTGCCTTGAGATTAGCGCTTCTTGCCCGAATGCCAACACAGCTGCTTCACCGGCATCGACAGCCGCTTTGACTGCCCCAACATCACCGGATACAATAATGGTTACCAAACCTCCGCCAACAAGTGCTTTTTCAATCAACTCAACCTGCGATGTTTTTAACATGACATCCGCAGATTCTATAGCGGGAATCAAGCCCTTTGTTTCAATTAATCCAATTGCCTGCACTAAGTGAGCCCCCTTTCTTTTAGTTCCTCTGCTTCATTCTATATCGCAAGCTTAAGCCCTCGATATTTTGATAAGCCTTAAGAACGAACATAGAATATTTTTGCTGTTCCTATTGCTGAACGTTCCAGTTGTATGCCGGCAGGAATAGAGACGATATCGCCTTTCTCTGCTTTATAAGCTCTTTCATTGATTTTCACAATCAATTCTCCTTCTAAGACAAGGTTTACTTCCTCAGATTTTGTTTTGATGCAAAAATCAGTATCTTGTATCGCCAGCAGTCCTGCTTCCAAGGTATCCTTTTTAACTAAAACCTGCCCGCATAGTTGCTTATTGTCTTTTTGGGAGGAAGACATTCTAACTGTTTTTCCATAAATAATTTTTACTCCGGATTCGTCTTGATGAGCCTCATAAGGATCATCCTTCAGAGAAGTAATTAATGCCTGTAAAATATCTTTATTCCCTAGTAGTTGCAGAATACTGTTAACCGCTTCATCCGAATCCAACTGAGCGATTGTCTGATTGGACTTTTCAGGCTGTTCAATTAAACGAATGCCCTTTTCCTCAGCAAAATCAATAGCTGCAGGTGTAATAATTGTATCCGGAGCTACCACACATTCCTCTTCTTGTTCTGCTAACAACTGCTCCATATCAGCCATGGAAATAAGCTTTTTCAAAAAATATCACCTCTTTACAATTAAAATCGGCAATCTTCATCAATGATACCGATAACAGCTGCATCGATTGGCAGTACATTATCTTCAAAAATTCTGCCGGCAGAAGATCCTTGACAAATGATTACTCTATCTCCAATACCTGCTCCAATCAAATCAACAACAATCAGTCTCTGCCCTTGGGCTTCCGCATCGATTACTTCAGCCAGCATGAATTTTAAGCCATTTAGTGATTCAATTTTCCTTGTTGCCCAAACATTATCTACTAATTTCGCTGCCAACATCTTAATCACTGCCTCTGCTTTTTTTCATTTTCAATTTAATATCATTGACCGCTGTTTCTACTGATGCGGTATCGCCAATCAATGCTAATAAAACCATATTCTGTGGGCAGCTCCCTCTAATATCCACAGCTGTGATTCCAGCTGCTTTTTCAGCTAAGTCTGCCACATACACCATGTCAATCAGCTTGCCTTGTATCAAACCAATGGCGTCACAGCCTGCCAAAATATCTTTTCCGGCAGCGCTGCTCATGCCCATTCTTCTGCTGATTATCTCTAAAGCACCTGATGAAGGTGATTGAATTATTCTAAAATCCATTGCCGTTCCCTGCTTTCTTAGACTAATGTCTGCTGTTTGCAGCTTAGTGCAATCCCCAAAGGTGTTACAAACATAGGATTTTCAGGCTTGTATGTTGAAATTCCTGTTTTAGCTTCAATAATTTCCTCAATGCCCGTCAAGCAGCAAGTACCACCGACCAGATAAATTTCATCAACATCATGTTGCCGGATTGAATCAATGACAATTGTTGACACTTTCTCAATTACCGGCTTCAAAATTGGCAGCAGCTCAATGTGATTGGCTTTGTTTCTCTTGAAAACATCAGCTTCTTCAAACGGCAGCTGATAGGCTCCTGCAACAACCAGTGAAAAATGTGTTCCTCCTGTTGGTTCGTCTAACACTTCAAGAACATGTCCATCTTTCAGTATCGTGATACCGGTAGTACCTCCACCTATATCAACAATTGCCCCGTTTTGAATGTTCAGCACTTCATTCGCCGCTGTCGGTTCATCCAGCAACGCTGTGATTTCAAAACCAGCTGCCTCAACTACATGTCGGATAACACCATGATCCAACGACTGTGTACCTGGCGGCAGAGCTGCAGCACAATAAGTCAGTTCTGTTTGAAGCTGTTGCTCTAACTCCTGCTTCAGCTCGGAAACAATACGAATCGCTCCTAGGTAATCAACAATCATGCCGTCTTTCACTACATCTGCATATTGATAAGCGCCTGCAACAGGTTTTTTCTGCTCATCAAGTACCGAAATCACGATACAGGATGTACCCAAATCAACACCGGTGTAGTAACATTTTGATTTACTTTTTTGAGGATGCTCAATTACTTCCTCAAATGCTGCAATCAATTTATCGCAATAACTAAATACCTTTTGCTTTTCCTGTACTGTCATTTTTCCCCACCTATCGCTCTATGAATCAATCCTTCTAAAATACGACATCCAATATCAATTCGCTCTACAGCGAAAGCCCGCTGTTCCGTTTCTGCTGTTTCTTTCTCATCATTCTTTGTTGTTAGTTCTGCTTTAAGCAGATTTAACTCAGCAATTAGAAATTGCAACAAAGCTATCGTCCTACCCTTCGGTAATTGAACATGAAAAGCAGATATATTGTGCTTCTCATCTGCACTCAGAGAGCAATCTGACAGAAGCTCAGGCAACTCAGATTGAGAGCCTTCCTTTTCTATATCCGCCAAATAGCTTTCCAATAGCATAACCTGCTCCGCAATATATATATCCTCATCTGTAAGAAAACTAACAATAAGGAGGAATGATGCCAAAACTTTTTCAAGCCTTGGTTTCAAAAAAGAAGAGATATTATTGCCTTTAAAACAAGCTTTTTCCGTTTTTCTTGCTTCTAGCTGTTCTTTTTGAGCGTCGGAAATTCGGATATTTCTATCAAGCAGAAATTGCCTGGCTTCAGGAGTCAGCCTTGTTTTCTGTGCTACTTCATATTCAGTGAAATGAGTGCGTCGATAACTCATGCGCAGCTCTGATTCAGTGATAAAGTACATGATCGACTCCACTCCTTTCTACTTTAAATACTTCAATAACGTTTTTCTAAAAGCTGCAAAGTCTTCTGAAGATAAATTATCAAGAACCACTGTTTCTTCTACACCGGCTTTTTCCAAAAAGCTTAAAGCTTTTGACATCGTTCCGTGCTCTTGTCTTCCAATAACCAGTCCAATTACAGGACAATTGAAGGAGGCGGCAAAATTGGGCGGGTACAGACTTTCCTGTGCTTGACTATGCACTAAGAAAAGTACACACCCAGCGGTTTGAGCAAGTGTTAAAATGTAGCGGTACATTGATACATTTTCTAAATATTGAGCAGGTACATCAATTGTGCAGCTTCCATAAATCGCATCCTGCCTTTTTTTTAGCGGTTCAGTTGTTCCATTCAGCCAGTTGGCAATTGAGGATTTTCCACTACTTTGCGCACCAACAATCATGATTCTTCTCTTCATGTTTTTGTAACCGGCACGACAGTGAAGTTCAACATGTCACTTAGTACACTGTTTACTTCTCTAATCGCTGCTTCAACACTGGCTACATCTCCAGTTATGACTAATGAACCAGTGAATCGATCGAGAAACCCTATATCAACAGCTGAAGCTTTTGTAGCAACATCTGCAGCAATAATTGCAGTTTCTGATGGTGTAAATGTCATCAAGCCAACAGCATCTCCTGCTTCGACCCCTAATCGTTCACAGATATCTACCATTGGAGAAGCTAGAACATGGGCAAGAGTGACTTGTTTTCCCGGAACAGATTCTTGTATAATTCGCTGCATTCATGCTCCCTCCTAATGTCGAATAACCTTAACTGGAAAATCATAGTTGGAGATTTGTTCTTCTATCAAATCAAGATCCTCTTCAGACATGCTCAAATCCTCAGTAATTGGATAGATACGGTCAAGCTGATCGTATTTGTTTACACCCAACTTGTGGTATGGGAGCAGGTCTATTCCTTGAAAATTCCGCTTTTCTTTGTGAGGCATCAAGAACTCGATTGTTCGATGAATCGTATCCGGATCGTTATTCAGTCCTTTCATCAAAGGCATCCGAACCTTCACGTTATATCGTTTACGGAGGAGTTCTTCCATATTTTCAAGAATCCGTTCATTACGAACGCCTGTCAATTTTTGATGTTCCTGCGAATCAATATGCTTCAAATCGAATAAGAAAAGATCACAGAATTCTGCTATTTTTACTAAGGATTTCATTGGCGCATGTCCGCATGTCTCGATTGCAGTATGAATACCTGCGTTTTTACATTCCATCAAAAGGTTGGTCGCGAATTCAGGCTGCATTGTTACTTCACCCCCGCCAAGTGTCACGCCACCGCCAGATGTCTGATAAAATGGAATGTCTTCAATAGCAATTTCAAGCAGCTCAGAAATTAATTTATCTTCGCCTGAAATAGTAAAAGCCTTTTTAGGACAAACCTTTTCACAGGCTCTACAGCCACCGCAGTCAATCGTTCGGTCAATATAGTGACCTACTTCCGGATCCATTTTGTGTACCTGTAATGGACAGACTTTTACACAAGCACCACAGTCAATGCATAACTTTTTCTGAAACATTACCTGGTGTTTTTTTTCGATACTCTCCGGATTCGAGCACCATTTACAGCGCAGTGGGCAGCCTTTGAAGAAGAACAAGGTACGAATTCCCGGACCATCATAAATCGAATATTTTTGAATATTAAATATTCGTGCTTTTCGTTCAATTTGAATCACTTTTTCCATGTCCATCACCTATGTTCATTTTTCAGTTTCTATTAAAAATGCTCCAGCATTGTACGACTGATAATTTCGTCCTGTACCTCTTTACATAATTCAGTAAAGTATGCACTGTAGCCGGCCACTCGAATAATCAAATCGCGATAGCTGTCAGGGTCTTTTTGTGCTTCCTTCAACACTTCATTATCGACATAACTGAATTGCATTTCTCCGTTACCTAAAACTGATGCAGTACGTAATAATGTAATCAGCCCTTGTCGTCCTTCCGGTGTTTCCAAAATTCCTCGTAATAACTTGAAGTTATGAACCATTCCGATATTCATTGATGCAACATCCATTTTCGAAACAGATTTGATAATCGCAGTTGGACCTTTTTTATCTGCTCCTTGCGTTGGACTGATACCATCTGATAATGGTGCCCACGCTCTACGGCCATTAGCAGAAGCGCCCAACATTTCTCCGAATGGTGTATTATTTGAGATAGATAATGTTCCATGACTGAATACAGAATAAAGTGTCTTATATTGGGAATGGATTTTTTCAGTCCAGTTGACAATATCCGCAGCAATTAAGTCTGCATAATCATCATCGTTCCCATATTTAGGGGCATCGAGACAATCACGATGCAGCTCTTCGTATCCGCCAAAGTCAGCCTTCAAGCCATCTCGCATTTGCTCAAGCGTGTACTTTCCTTCATCAAACACCAATTTTTTGATAGCAGCCATCGAATCCGCATAAGTTCCTAATCCGGACCAAATCAAGCCCGGTCCCCAGTTATGGACACAACCACCAGCGGTCACATCCTTACCACTTTCCATACAGCCCTCCATCATCAATGACATCAATGGTTTCGGTGCTACGTCACGGTGAACACGTTGACTGATGACTGTTCCGACAGCGGATAGCTGGGTAATATAATGAATTTGTTTCTTTACAGCCTCTTCAAATTGCTCATAGGTGTTGAAGTTATTTAAATCGCCTAAATCCAAGCCTTGTTTTGAGTTGTGCCACAGCATCCAGCCGCGGTTCAATACGAATTCAATCGCAATTGGCCATTGCGTATATCCAGTAGATGTCCATTGATATAAACGCCCTGATTTTTGAGGCTCCACACAGCCCATTAAGCAATAGTCGCGTGCATCCTCCATACTAAAGCCTTTTGCCAACATCATCTTGATATGAGAATCATCAAAGTGACAAGCTGGGAAGCCCAGACCGGCACGAACGACATCAACAATTTTTTCCAAATATTTTTGTGGAGACTGGTTATGAATACGACAAGCCAGAGAAGGTTGGTAGACACCTACATGACGAACCGCATCCATCAATAGATACGTCAAATCATTACAAGCATCGCCGCCTTCACGCTTCACACCGCCCACACACATATTCACAAATGGTTGGTACCCGGCAAAGAACTTAGAACCACCCTCACTAGATACCCACATCATTTCGGAACACTTGATAAGGAATGCTCCGGCAATTTCAAAGGCTTCAAAATCGTTCAGTCTGCCCGCTTTTTTATCTGCTTCATAGAATGGATAAGTATACTGGTCAACACGTCCAACGGATAGACCTGTTTGGTTCTCTTCCACCATGAACAAGGATTCGATTGTCCAAACAGATTGCAGCGCTTCATGGAAAGTTGTCGGTGCATTTGCCGGTACTTTCGCATTGATTTCACCAATTTTTTCCAACTCATTTTTCCGAACCGGATTTGTTTCCTTTTGTGCAAGTTGATACGCATAGTCTGATAAACGTTTCGCATAAGCCATAACGCCTTCTGTTGTATCAAGAACTGACTTATAGTAATAAATACGGTCGATATCTTCTGGATTTTCCATTGACAATTCAGCCAGATGATCTTTTGCCTCTTGTTGGATATCCTTCATACCCTTTTTCATTAGAACAACGTCATACCCCGGATTAGAATCCCCGCCTCCGTTAATTTGGTGATAGGATAAATCGCTGACAAAGGCTTCTCCTGAGAATTCCCACAATCCAGCTTCACGGTATTGCTGTTCGCATATTTCATCTAAAGAGCGACCTTCCCAGTATGGAAAGAATTCCTCTCTCATAAGTCTCTTGTCTTCATCAGAGATATAAAACGGATCCTGTGGACGTTCATGAATTGTATCTAGCTCATCTCTTGTCCACCGCCAAGCAATATCCGGTGAAAATGCGCCTGCTCTAGGTGCACCACAAGGATGTCCGACAATTAGTTCGTCCTCCTGAATTAAAAGCGGAGCTGTTTCACAGGCTCTTCTAAATGCTTTTGCTCGCAGCATAATCGTTGGTAATCCAGGACTTTCCTTTGAAACCTGCGTAACAGCTTTCGCACGGTGAGTAGTAATGCTGGGGACAGCTGTTAGATAATTATCTTTCAGACGCTTAAGTCTCTGTGTCATACCTTCCGGATAGCTCTCAGGATTTTCTGATGCAACAGCCACTGAAGAATCATTTGCACAGCTGACCTTCACTCCTTCTCCAGGATTTTCCAGCTCTTGGGAAATTCCTTGGAACAGCTTCAGCATGGCAGCTTTTTCTTCCGGAGACATGTCTTTCGCTACATTTGTGAACTTTTCTGAAATATCTTTAATGTTCATTTCTTTCCCTCTCATTCCATTACTATTTAATAAACTTTTTTGTAGATTTCCTGCAGCTCTTCAAGAGAAGGTTCTCTAGGATTGGAAGGCGTACAACGATCATTAATCGCTGCTTGAGTCATGTACTCCAAGCTTTCTTCATACTCCTTTTGATCAATCGATAATTCTTTAAATCCTGCTTCTATTCCTACTTCTCTTTTTAGTTTCTTTATGGCATCTATATAGCTTACAACGCCTTCTCTCGTTGTCCTCGCGGGCAGCTGAAGTATTCTTGCCAATTTTGCGTACTTTTTAGCAGCTTCGGTATCAGCAGCTTCCTGAAGCCCAGCATTATAATCAATGACAGCCTCAAGAAGTATTGCATTGCATCGTCCATGAGCGAGGTGAAATTTACCGCCTACCGCATGAGACAGACTATGAGTAATTCCCAACCCAGCATTTGTAAACGCAATTCCCGCCATACATGATGCGTTATGAAGACGGTCTCTGGAATAAGAATTTTGAATATCTTTGTGAAGTAAAGGAAGATGTTCAAATACCAATTGAATCGTTTTTTCAGCCATCGCATCTGTAAAATCAGTTGCTTTGGAGGAAACATAGGCCTCTGTTGCGTGAACCAGAACATCAATCCCAGTATCAATGACAACTCTGTCTGGTACGTTTTTGATACAGGTCGCATCAAGAATCGCCAAGTCAGGGGCTATATATTCGTCAACAAGACAAATTTTGTCTCCTCCTGCAGTAATGACTGAAAAATCTGTCACCTCAGAACCGGTTCCGCTCGTTGAAGGAATGGCTACAAAGTAAGGACGTTTCTTTTTTGAATCAAGAAACTGACTTGCTGCGTAGAGAATTCCTTTCGCCGCATCAATAGCAGAGCCGCCTCCTATAGCTATCAAAATATCGGGCTCTGCTTTTTGAAAGGCTTTCAGCCCCTCTGCAATCACTTTAGTATCTGGATCAGGACGAATGCCGGTGAAGCTTTCTGTTCCAATTTGAGCTTTACGCAGACAGTCGATCACCTGGCTAAGATACCCCAGCTCAGCCATGATCTTATCAGAGACAATGAAGGCTTTTTCCCCTTTAAGCTTCTCTAATTCTTTCAAAGAACCTTGATTTGCAATAATCTTTGTTTTCAAAGTAAACTGATTGTTAATTGTTCTCACCTCATTATTCCAGGATGTCAATCATTCGTCTGATTACATCTTCAATTTCATCTAAATCAGTTTTATCCTCTTTCTTATCTTTTGCCTCGGTGCCATTAGTGATAAAAGGTTGAAGGCAATCCGATATATTTCGAACGCCGTAGCCTACTTTTCGAATGCGTGTTAGATGACGAGGAGATATATTATCAGATGCCTCATCAGTACCTAACGCTACACTTCCCAACGTCATAGATGGAAACAAATTAGTTGTCGCACCCATACCGCCAAAGGTTGAAGGTGTATTAACCAAAACACGAGAAACTGGCTTTTTCAACGCAAACTCTCGAATAACGGCTTCATCTTTAGAATGGATAACCAGCGTGTGGCTTTTGCCATTCTCCATCAAGAGCTCAATACATTTTTCACAGGCATGCTGCCAGTCATCTTCTACATACATGGCAACTACAGGACAAAGAATTTCTTGGGTAAATGGATTTGATTCAGAAATATACTCCTGCTCATATACAAGCAGCTTTGTTTCCTTTGGAACTGCTATCTGAGCAGTCTTAGCCAATGCAACAGCGGATAACCCAACAGCTTCCGCATTGATTGTCTTCTCTTGAGTAAACAAAACCTGTTCTAGTCTGGCTGCCTCTTCTTTATTAATAAAATAAGTTCCTTGTTTTAAAAATTCTGCCCTTACTTCTTCTATAATAGGGCCATCAACTACAATGGATTGCTCAGCAGCTGATACAATGCCGTAATCAAAGGTTCGACTGATAATAATGCTGTTTACCGCCTGGCGAATATCACAGGAGCGTTCGATAAAAACAGGTCCATTACCACTCCCCCCATAGATAAACGGCTTCGCAGCTTGTTTTACAATTGGCAACAGCTTGGGAACACCAGTAACCAATGCCAAAGCAGAATCCTCATGATTTATCAGTTCTTTCGTTCCGCTAAGGCTAACCATTTGCATGCATTGAATTGTTCCTTCAGGTAAACCTGCATTTTTACCAGCTTCACATAAAAGCGCTGCTGTTTGCTGAATCACATTTTTCGCTCTTGGATGCGGTGCAACAATAATTGGATTTCCGGACTTGATAGCAATCAACACATTATGAATGGTTGTGGCTGTAGGACTGGTAGCAGGCGGAATAGCAATTACAGGTCCGATAGGAATGCCAATATCAATCGTTTTATTACTCGTATCTTCATTCAAAACACCCACATAGCGTTCATTTCTCATTTTTTCAGGTAAATAATTACAGATAAATCTGTTTTTGACCTTTTTATCTGCTAAGCAGCCGTAACCAGTTTCTTCAACCGCACTTTCTGCCAACTGATCCGCTTGCTTGTCAATCGCTTTGCTCAGCTGCTCAACAATACTGTCTAATTGAGATTGAGAAAAGCTTAATAGGATACTAGCTGCTTCTCTTGCACTCTCAATACAAATTCTAGCCTCCTGAATGGATAAAAGATCATTATCAACTTTATACATTCATCCACCTCTATCCTTACTATTTACACGCACTAAATATCAAAGCCGTATCTGTCAATAATCTTTTCGATATCTTTATGCGGGCTGGCAATCACATTATGGCTGTACACTTCTGCCCCCATGCTATTTACTGCAGCTACTCCTGCTTCTACAGCTGCATTTACTGCACCGACATCTCCTTTGACTAACACAGAAATGTACCCTGATGCCACATTTTCATAACCAATCAACTCGACATCCGCAGCCTTACACATCGCATCGGCTGCTTCCATTACAAATACCAGACCAAACGTTTCAATAAATCCCAGTGCATCTGTCATTCGTCTTACTCCTCCCTTTTTACTTAGCTTTTATCTATATCGTGAGCCATAACAATATGTCCAATCGGACGAATTGGCCGTGCCATGACATTGGCTGCTGTTAGCTCACCAATCCGTTCAGCTGCTTTCGCACCTGCTTCTACAGCAGATTTGACTGCTGCAACATCCCCCTTGACCATCACTGTCACAAGCGTCGATCCGATATTCTCATATGAAACAAGCTCTACATCAGCAGTTTTCAGCATCGTATCCGCTGCTTCAATTGCCGGAACCATACCCTTTGTTTCAATCAATCCTAAAGCTTCATCTCCGCGATACTCCATCTTATGTTTCCCTTCCTCTCCTACTTTATAAGCGACAGAGAGAGAACAGGTTTTTGAATCCTTCTATTTGTCTCGCTCTTCTGCTTTGCTGATTTTATACTATCATGCAGTTTCCCTAAAGAATGGCAGATTAAAGAGATGATTTTGCATTATTGTAACCGATTACTTTTTAAGAATTGTAAAAAATGGATTTTTTTGGATTTTCATGACATTTTTGTCTTTTTTGACAAATAGAAGCAGAAAATCAACACGGGATTTCCCTTTTTTTTACTATAAAAATGAAGTATAATGGCTTCATTGAGACTGCTTTAGATAATGCGAATCACTGCTTACTCTCTTACACTATCTAAGTTTAAAAGATTAAATAGCGGGTTTTTAAAAAGTACTTTAAGCAGTAAATGATACGAACTTACAAATAGCTTATACAGAAACTGATGCAACACCTTTTAGAAAAATGGGATGCAGCTCTTTTTCTGACTAAAAATTGATTGGATGTTTTTTTATGACAACTCATGATGAAATGAAAATAGAACAACAAAATATTGAGCTGGTTATTCAAGAAAAATTACGTGAAGTTTTTGCTGATGATACCTTAGTATTTGATCGTTCTATTTTTGCCGGCGGCTTAACAAACTATAACTATATTATGAACATTGCAGGTGAAGACTACGTTATTCGCCAACCCGGTAAGCTGACAAAACAAATGATTGACCGTGAAATTGAGCAAGTGAATAATGGAATCGCTTCTGAATTTGGTGTGAACTCTGAATGCATTTACTTTGATGCTGAAACAGGAATCAAAATCAGCCGCTTTATTCCTAATAGCAAAAATCTGGCGCAATCCAACCCATTTTCTCAAGAAAGCTTGGTTGCCGTCTCACAGGTAATGAAAAAGATTCACACAAGCCCCGTTCACTTCAATAATACGTTTGAATGGTTGGAAGAATTGGAAAAATATGAGCAAATTATTGAGCAGATTAACGGCAATCTTTTCTTTGATTACTATGATTTGAAAGAGAAGCTTTTAGACTTTTTTACAACATATATCGGAGAAGCTGTGCTCGTACCCTGTCATAATGATACTGTTCCGGAAAACTTTCTCGTATCAACGGATGGACAATACTATTTAATTGATTGGGAATACTCCGGATTGAACGATGCCAACTGGGACCTGGCAGCCTACATCATTGAGACTAGACTCCCTGCTGCTTCAATTGATTTGCTTCTGGAAACTTACTACCCTTCAGGTTATTCTGATCAAGACATACTGAAGATAAAAGGCTATATCATGGCACAGGATCTCTTATGGACGGTCTGGGCACTTATCAGACATTACTGTGGCGACAACTTTTTGGATTATTGTGATATGCGCTATGAACGCTTCCGAAAAAATATCCTCGCCCTTTCAAAAAATGCAGATTATCCTTTACAGCAAATGGTTCATACAGAATAAAAAACTCTCCTCTCTTTCTCTGTGAAGAGCAAAGATAAGGAGAGTTTTTTTGTCTGTCCGGTTTTACTAGCAGCTATCTCATTTAGGATGAGCGCAAAATTTGTCTCTCGAGAAGTTTTGCGTGATTAACATTACGCATACCATTTGACTAATGGAACAGGCAAGTCGAACGGCATAGATTTTCTCATCAATAAATCAAAACTTGTTAGGAAGATTTCATTTACTCGCTCAACGTTTGAATGCCCATTTTGAGGTGTATCTTTTGACAAAAAATTTTTAGGAGCGCAAACTAAGAGATGTACTTGTAATACAATTGAAGGAGGAATTTTCATTATGACAGTTAAAGTAGGTATTAACGGTTTTGGCCGAATCGGCCGTCTTGCTTTTCGACGTATTAAAGAGGTTTCAGATGATATTGAAGTGGTGGCAATCAATGATTTAACCAGCCCAACAATGCTGGCTCAATTATTGCAATTTGATTCTACACACGGCACCTATCCTGGAACAGTCACTGCAACTGAAAACTCCATTGTTGTTGACGGTGAAGAAACACGTGTGTATGCTGAACCAGATGCAAGTAAAATCCCTTGGGCGAAAGAAAATGGTGTGGATATTGTCCTCGAATGTACCGGCTTCTATACCTCTGAAGAAAAGGCAAAAGCGCATTTGGATGCTGGCGTGAAACGTGTGGTAATCTCAGCTCCGGCGGGTGCAATGAAAACAATCGTTTATAACGTAAATGACGATACATTAGATGCTGGCGATAAAATCATTTCTGCGGGCTCTTGTACAACCAACTGCTTGGCACCAATGGCCTACTTCCTGAATAACGAGTTTGGTATTGAAGTAGGAACAATGACCACTGTCCATGCTTATACATCTACACAAATGTTATTGGACGGACCTGTAAAAGGCGGTAATTTACGTGCGGCTCGTTCAGCAGCTGATAACACTATCCCTCACTCTACAGGAGCTGCCAAAGCAATTGGTTTGGTTATTCCTGAACTGAACGGCAAGCTTCAAGGACATGCACAACGTGTACCTGTTGTAGATGGTTCATTAACGGAATTAGTTTCTATTCTGAAGACAAAAGTAACCGCGGAACAAGTCAACGAAGCAATCAAAAAACATACTATTGATAATCCTTCGTTTGGTTACGACGATCGTCAAATTGTTTCCGGAGATGTTATCGGTACAACACAAGGGTCAATCTTTGATCCTACCCAAACAGAAGTAACAACTGCCGGCGACTTCCAATTAGTTAAAACAGTTGCTTGGTATGACAATGAATATGGCTTCACATGCCAAATGATTCGTTTATTAGAAAAATTTGCTAACTTATAAAACTAGTAAAAACCGGAGCAGAAAGATTAGGTCTTTCTGCTCCGGCTTTTTAACTCATGACTTTTATCGACTCCAATCACCTTAGTGATTGGAGCAAGACATCCACGCGTGCAGTGCGCGGAAGAAATAGCTATAGCAATAAAAACTCCTTTCGATATACTGGATAAAGGCTACCAACCATTATCAAATCGAAAGGAGTTTTTTGGTTTTAAAGGATTGCCTATCATGTTAAAGATGAACAGAACAAGATAGATAAGACTACTCGTCTCTCTTTTTCTTTTGGCATTCTTGACAAATACCATGAAAGGTCAGGCGATGATCCTTTACAACAAAGTGGTACCGTTGTTCGATGATTTCTTCTACTTCACCTAAAAGGTCCTCTTCCACTTCCTCAATGTTGCCGCATTCCAGACATAAAAGATGGTGATGGAAATGCTTTGCGCCTTCTTTCCTCAAGTCATAACGAGCCAAGCCATCATTAAAGCTAACCTTATCAATCACTTTTAAATCAGTTAAGATTTCCAATGTACGATATACAGTAGCTAATCCGATTTCCGGACTTTTCTGTTTAACTAAAAAATAAATCTCTTCTGCTGACATATGGTCCTTTTCGTTTTCAAGCAAAACTAAAAGAGTTGCTTCACGTTGGGGAGTCAGTTTAAATCCTGATTCATGTAATTGCTGCTTTATCTTTTTCAATGCTGTTGTTGAACTCATAAGAGAAAACTCCTTATTTATAATAATTATAATTTATATAAGATATCTATCGATTCAAATTATAATAAGTATAAATTAACTTCGGATTATTTGCAAGAGATTCTCAATTAGAAAAGAAAAACCTTAATCTTTCAACAAAATAGTGTAACCATCTTCTTGCCTAATCTTCTTTTCTTTCAACAAGTGGCCGATTGCGCGTTTAAACTGTCCCTTACTTATTCCAAAGGCTTGCTTGATTTCCTCTGGATCTGACTTATCAGTAAATGGAATTCTGCCTTCTGCTGAACGCTCCAAGAAAGTTAAAATCATTCCTGCATCCCCATCTATAGCCTCATGTGCTCTTGGTTTTAAAGAAAGATTCAGTACACCATCAGGACGAATGCCGATAACCCGCCCATTGATTTGCTCACCTAATCGAGGTTCTAGGAACCGTTCTTCCGGATGAATAAAGCCAATTCTTAAATCATCAGTTAAGACATACGTTCCTACCATTTTCAGGCGATAAACTGTTCCTGAAACGTTTCTGTTCTGCATCTCAGAGTGACCGAGATGAGCCATTGCCTTAAAGTGCTTTTCATCGGCCAACTCTCCCCAGATTCTGCCTTTATCATCAACTCTTAAGGCGACCATCAAACGATCTCCTTTTTTGGGCCAAAGCTCCTTCATGGTAGACAAGTCATCCAGCGAAACAACAATATCCTTATCTTCTAATCCAATATCAACGAAAACACCTAAATCTCTTCTTACACCTGTAACTGTTCCAAAGGCATAATGCCCAACTCTGCTTCCAGGTATCACTGTCGTCATGACAGGTTCTTGCTTTTGGTTCAAATAGCCAAAGCCTTCGACTGCTTCGCCTAGTTGATGCTCTCCCTCTTCTTTTGACAGACGGAAAGTCACTCCATTTTTTTGTAAAAAATAATAGCGATCATTTTGATCGATAATCAACGCTGTAAATACATTACCTAATAATTCATTCATTGTCATTTTCCTTTCCTGACTTAAAAAACAAGTCTTAGCAAAGCGATTGTTACAATACCTACAATCACCGTTTTCATCAAATCTTTCGTACGAATTGCAACAAGTAAAGTTGGGATACAGCTGATGGCTTCCAGCATCTGAACTTTAGGAAATGTTCCTTCTTTATATATCAAAACACTTTGCAGCAGCAAAGCTGTCAAAATACAAATTGGAATGTAGGATAAAAAATTCAATAAGGGCTTTGGAAATGCCACCTTCTTTGTCAAAGCAAAGGGGATAATCCGAGGGAGCCAAGTGACTATCGAACATCCTAAAATGGTGAGTAACACATAACTATTCAGCATCCGGAATTGTCACCCCCACTCCACAACCAAACAATGTAGCAACAAGAACTGCTACCTCCGGTGAAACAAAGCGCATCAATATATATAGCGACAGACAAACAGAAAGCAAGACAATCAATGTCTTTTTCGTTGATTTTTTGATTGCCGTATCAACTTGTAATACAAACAGCCCTGCAAACATTGCTACTAAAGCAAAATCTAAGCCCAGCATATTAGGATCAGGAATCCAATTACCGAGCATCGCACCAATCACTGTTGAACCAATCCAAGCTAAGTAAGCAGTAATATTTAAACCATGAGTCCAAACTGAACTAATTTTGTGCTCGTTAGCAATAGCAGTCATCAGTACACCGTAGGACTCATCTGTTAGCAAACTACCGATTCCGATATTCGTTACTAACGGTTCTTCTGAGAAATGACTGGCGACCGACATACTCATTAAGAAGTGTCTCAAGTTCACTAAAAATGTTGTCAAAATAATTGCTGAAACAGGTGCTTGAATAGCCAACATACCACAAATAATAAATTGTGCACTTCCCGCATAGACCAGAATTGACATCAACGCTACTTGAAAAACAGACAACCCGACACTTTTTCCTACTACACCAGCTGCAATGCCAATTCCGGCATACCCGAGTACCGTTGGCAGACAAGCATAAACCCCTTCCCGAAATGTTTCATACCCTTTTTCCTCCATAAGAGCAATCCCCCCATTCATTTTTTCAATTTATTTCTATTAGATAAATCCTGCTTCTAACTTAATCAATTTTTATTAAATAAAAATATCCCCCATCGGAAAAACTATAGGACTTATATAGAACGAGAGTCCGGGATCATCAATTGTTCCCAAACTCTCGACTTAAATGAACACCATTTATCAACGTCCGGCATTTCTTGAAGCATTTCCTTTAAACCAACCAGTTTGTGCGTTAATTGTTACAAGGTATGTGCCGTCTGTCTTATATAAATTATAGTAGCCTTGACCGTTGACGATTCTGGCAGGCTCTAAATAGTAGCCCCCATCAACAATATAGCCGCGCTCCATACATGTTGCGATGACTTTTTCCTTGATTCCCGCAGACCAAACCCATGCTGCATTAGAGCTATCGGCAACCTGTTCAGGAATGGCAGTATAAACCGGTGCTGTATATACTCCGTTGCTATCCGGACCTGAAAAGGCACTAGGGTCTGCTGCTGTGTTCACTTCAGCGGCCGGCGCATTCGCCCCTTCATTCGCTGTGTTTACAGATGCTTGGTTTGAAGTCGTCTGATTAGTACCGGAAGCTTCTTCTGTCGGCTGCTCTGCTTCTGGGGTAGAGCTTTCGGAAGTTTCTCCTGCAAGTGCTGTTTTAGCACTGCTTAAGGTTTCAGTCAGAGATTTTTTCAGGTCTTCATTTTTCACTTTATTGACTTCAGCTACAGCCGCTTCGTAAGTCTCCTGAGTTAAAAGCGTTCTTGCCTGACCATCTTTATAAATGACATCAACAGCATTTCTAGCTTTCTCAAGTTGGTCATATTGGGCTTTTGCTTGATCAATTGCTTGATTAATCAGCTTAGAAAAACCATCCGTTCCTGTTTCCTTCTCCAGAGTAACCTCCTTATCAGAAGCAATTGCTGCTTCCTTATAGCTGCTTCCGGATATCACAGGTGAAACATATAACTCATTTACTTTAGTAATCGCTGCTTGTTTATCTTTAATCGTATTCAGCGTTTCTTCCAGTTTTTCGTAGCCTTCTTGATCCTTCAGCTTTTCTAGATTGTCTTCAATCGTCTGAGTGCTGGCAGCAACCATTTCCGGCTTAATGTATACATGGTCCTCATCTGAAAAATAATTATTTAATGCCGTCTGAGTTTCATCAATTAATGACTCTTCTGACTCATCCACTTTAGCTTCCTGCTTCTGTGTCGTATCCTGATTTTGCATATAATACCAACCGCCGGCGCCTAGTGCAAGAACTGCTGCTGTTGCCAAAAATATAGGAATTTTCTTATTTTTCTTTTTGTCAGTCTTCTCACTTTCTGAGGAGATATTTTTTGGTCGTTCAGCCTCATCAAATGTAGCAAATTGAGATTTCTTTTTTGGTCCTAATTCTGAAGGTAAAATATCCTTTTCTTCAAAGAAGATTGGTGCAGCGTCCATCTCAATCTCTTCCGGCTTTTTACTCTTGGAAGGAATTGTTCCTGCTATTGGTTTATCCTTTACAGATTCAGAGTCTTCATCGTATTCCTCTGTTTCCTCTTTACCATCTGCTTGTTCTTCAGTTTGTTCTTTTTCAGCAGCATTGCTCTCATCTGCTGTTTCTGAAACCTCTTCACTTGTATCCGCCTCTGCCTCATCAGCAGTCAATATCTCTGAGCGTTTCTGTTCTTCCTTGTGCGCTTCAATGTAGTCTTGTAGACTAGCTGTATTCTCTGTTTCTGTTTCTGTTTCTGTTTCTGTAACATTCTCTTCCGTTGTTTCTTCTGAGATGTCAATTACTTCTTCTTGATTCTCTGTCACTTCTTCTATCTCTTCAGCGGGTACCTCTGCTTGAGTATCTGTTGAAGGTTCACCGACTTCGGGCTCTGTAGAGGAACTATCTGTCTCTTCAGAGCTGTTTTGAATCTGTTCCTCAAAGCTGTCATCTTTTACTGCGTCCTGTTCCTGCTGCTCATTGAACAAGTTCATAACATGACCAATACTTAAGTCCTTCAAATCATCCCATTCGATGTTTTCGTTTTTATCGTCAGCTTCAAAGTGAGAGGAAGTGTTTTCAGTATGATGTGTTGAATCCTCCTGTTCAGCTTCTTTCTTACTATTTACTTTATCTGAAAATTCAAAACCGCATTCAGGACATTTCATTTCATTTTCATCAATCTCATTTCCGCAATTCGGACAATGCTTCGTCATTTTTTCGCCTCACATTCTACTTTGCCAAGTAAATCTAATCTATCACAAAAATACTATTGTTCCAATATGTACTCGTTAACTTTTATGTTACGTTTTCGTAAAATCCCTTATATTCTGAATCAAACAATGGGTAAAGTATTTCTGAATCCAATCAGACTGTCATTAAAAGATAATTTCCATTTTCAACTTTAAAACAAGCAAAAAAGGGTAGGAGCATAATCAAACTGAAAATTCTCCTACCCTCTAAACTCGAATAAACAGTGGGATAAAAGGCTTAGGTATATCAATTTGCTTAAGCCAGTCAAGAATCTCAACCAACTTTCAGCAATCTGCTTTACCAGTCATTACCTAACACTTTTATCCTATCCTTGCCAAACTGAGAATGGCTACTTACTTTCAAAAACCTTTAAGCTGATATTTTTCAAAATCAATTATTCTAAAAAGTCTTTCAATTGTTTAGAGCGTGATGGATGTCTCAGTTTACGTAATGCTTTCGCTTCAATCTGACGAATACGTTCACGGGTAACACCAAAAACTTTTCCTACTTCTTCCAGTGTACGCGTTCTTCCGTCATCCAGTCCGAAACGAAGTCGTAAGACATTCTCCTCACGGTCAGTCAATGTATCAAGAACATCTTCTAATTGCTCTTTCAGCAGCTCATAAGCTGCATGCTCAGCAGGACTGGTTGCATCTTGGTCTTCAATGAAATCACCTAAATGCGAGTCATCCTCTTCACCAATTGGTGTTTCAAGAGATACAGGTTCCTGTGCAATCTTTAAGATTTCACGAACTTTTTCAGTTGGTAAATCCATTTCAGCACCGATTTCTTCCGGTGTCGGTTCTCTTCCTAAATCCTGCAGCAATTGACGTTGGATACGAATCAATTTATTGATTGTTTCCACCATATGCACGGGAATACGAATAGTACGGGCTTGGTCAGCTATCGCTCTGGTAATTGCCTGACGAATCCACCAAGTAGCATAAGTAGAGAATTTGAATCCTTTACGGTAGTCAAATTTTTCTACGGCTTTCATTAAGCCCATGTTTCCTTCTTGAATCAGGTCAAGAAACTGCATGCCGCGTCCGACATATCGTTTAGCGATAGAAACAACTAAACGAAGGTTGGCTTCTGCCAATCGTTGTTTGGCTTCCTGATCGCCCTCTTCTATTTTCAAAGCAAGGTCGACTTCCTCTTCAGCTGTCAACAGCTGAACACGGCCGATTTCTTTCAAATACATACGTACCGGATCATTAATCTTAACACCTGTTGGGACAGATAAATCTTCCATTTGTGCTTTGGTCGCTACTTTTTCATCTTTTTTCAGGCTGAATTCGCTTGGATCACCATTCTCATCAACAACACTGATACCTGAATCTTCGATTTTTTGGATCAATTTCTCCATTTCATCGGCATTTAGTGTATAAGGTGTTGCCAGTTTATTGGTCAAATCATCATACAAAACTGAACCTTTTGGTTTGTTTTCTTTGACAAAAGCCGCAACTGCCGCTTGATATCTCTTCTCTGTTTCTTTTTCCATGAAAGAAGGCCCCCTTCATATTTGCATACCTATCCATTATATAACAACTACGCATAGTTTGTTAATCATTTTATTGTAGATTATCTTGTTTTTTGTCTTTTTTTTGCTAAAGTAATCAATTCCAGTGCCAATTCATCCACTCGGACTCGATTGCCTAAGCGTTCTGCTTCTCGTTTTTCTATATTCTTTTGCTGAATCTGTTCTTCTATATCTGAGTGATCGATGACATTTAATAAATCCACCAATTCACGTTCCGAGCTTTCCTCAGACATCTCTTGATAAGAAATATCTACAGTTAGTTTTTTTAGTTCATTATCCTGAAGAAATTCAAGAAACTGAGCTAGCACAAACTCCGGATAAATGGATAAAAAGCTGTCAATCATCAGGTACAACTCTTGATACCTTGTGTGAGCAAAAGAAAACGCTCGTTGTTGCACCATAGCACGAACACTTCCTTCGTTCATCAAACGATAAAGAAGCATACGTTCCGCCTTTTCCACCTTAGAAAAATGCTCCTTGTTTTGATAAGAAACAACAGGTGCTTCTTCTTCAAATGGCGGAGGAAAATCTGGCTGTTGTTGTTGCTGTGGTTGCTGATTCTGATAGTGCCGATTTTCTCTCGTTACCTGTCGTTGCTCGGCCTCTATCATTCGCAGTTGTTCTTCAAGACTTTGGCTGGATAGATGAAACTCTTCCGCCAAAAGCGTTAGATAACGATCCTTTTCCAAAGGTGAATCTACCCGCGATAACTCTTGAAGCATCGTGTTTACATAGTCAAGCTGTTCCTTCTCGTTATTCATATTTCGAGAAAGCTTATGGTAGCGCATTTTAAACGCAAAAACAGTCTCTCTGCCATGTAACGCCAGTTCTCTAAACGATTCACTGCCATATTTTCGTAAATAATCATCCGGATCAAGCTTTTCCGGAATATTTACAATGCTAAGTCTGAATCTGCTGTGCTCGCTCAATAGAGAAATTGCTCGATTCGTCGCTTCTATCCCGGCATTATCACCGTCATAACAAATAACAAGCTCTCCGGCAGCCCGTTCCAGCTGCCGGATTTGCTCATTGGTAAGACTGGTCCCCATTGAGGCAACACCACTCTTGATTCCAGCCTCCCAAGCCGCAATTACATCCATAAATCCTTCAAAAAGAAATACGGTATCTTCTTTTCGAATTTCCTTCCGAGCGCGATTAAAGTTGAACAACGTATCACGCTTATTGAAAAGCTGTGTTTCAGGGCTATTCAAATACTTCGGCATATCATCGCCGGAAAAATCTTCCGTTTTTAGCAATCTTCCGGAAAAGGCAATGATTTTCCCTTTAGCATCCCAAATAGGAAACATAATTCGTTGATAGAAACGATCCAGAAATTCTCCACTATCTCTTTGAATAAACAACCCTGATTCTTGAAAAAGCTTGGCGTCTACTTTCTCATTTAAAAAGACCTGACTTAAGAAATCACGTTTTTGCGGAGCAAACCCAATCTGAAACTCTTCTATCAGTTCCTTCGTCAGTCCTCTTTCAAGAAGATAATTCAACGCCGGTTCTCCAATTTGCGTATTCAGCAGTACGTGGTGATACAACTCAGCAGCTTTCTTGTGCAGCTCCAATAATTTGTGTTGTTCTGTACTTGGTGCATTTCTCTCAATGTGGTCGGATAAATTAATCTGTAAAGGAATCTGTTCCATCTCAGCAATCTTTTGAACAGCCTCTGGAAAGCTGATGCCATCGATTTCCTGAACAAAGTTGAATACACTTCCGCCTTTTCCGCAACCAAAGCAATGAAAAATCTGCTTATCCTCGGCTACAGAAAAAGAAGGAGAACGTTCTTCATGAAACGGACAGAGCCCCATGTAATTTTTACCGGATTTCTTCAGTTGAACATATTGACCAACAATTTCGACGATATTCGTACGTTCTCTTACCTCATCGATTACCTCTTGAGGTATTCTTTGTGCCATTGGTCTCACCTCCAACGAGCAAAATTATCTGCTTTTTCTATAGTAGGTAAAAAGAGTGTGGGAACATACTACTCCCCACACCCGAACTTCCCTTTTAAGTTCGAACAAACGGCGGGACAGAAGCAGTATAGCCTGAAATCAGCTGATACACCATAAAAACCTCACATAGGATATCCCTTCTTCTTTCATAAGCTGAACACTTCTGTCCCGACCTTTTAAATGACATAATTACACATCGTTAATTGTACCACAAAACCACAGGAAATCAAACTCTTAGGCTTTGATAGAACATGTCCGATAATTCTTTTCTAAAGAGCTTACTCATTACGGTTAAGCTGTGCACTTTTACGTATTATTCTATTTATTTTGTTAAAAACCCGACATTTTTGAAATGTACTATTGCAGCACACGAACAAAAATGTCGGGTCTCTCACTTGCAGTCTATCTTTTATAAATCACTAACAGCCAAATTGTTTTTCTTCATTTTATACATACCAATTAACACACGAACAATGATGTTAATAACCATCATTACTGCAAAAATAGGCAATGTTGTTGAAGTCAGGAATCCAACCTCAAGTATGTGGTGGAACAGCATAGCAGCTACATAAATCCCGCCAATTGTAGTAACAATCAGGAAAATGCGTAATGGATTCAACGGCAGACATGCTCGAACAACAGCCATACAACTAATACCAATTAGTAGATAGTACATCAATGTTGTTGTATCTAGCTGGTTAAGCCCTTGGTTCTCACCAATCAGGTAGATTGTAACAATATTAATTACAACTAGCACTGCATTAACAGATGCATTGCGCAAAGCTGTAGGTAAAAATTTGCCATGGACTTTACGTTTATCTGATTCGAAGGATAGGAAGAACGCCGGATAGCCTTCGATAGCCAAATCAATCAATGTAATTTGAATTGGAATAAACGGGAAGGCGATAGCAGTCAATGCGCAAATCACCGATAAAATCAACGAATAAATCGTTTTGATGAAGAAGACACTAGCCACTCGTGTCACATTGTTTACCACTCGACGTCCTTCGAATAATACATCAGGAAGTGTTGTGAAGTCTGAATCAAGCAATACCAGATTAGATATCTGACGCGTTGCCCCATCGCCCTCAGCCATTGCAATACTGCAGTCTGCTTCTCTTAATGCAAGCACATCATTCACGCCATCACCAGTCATAGCGACAACACGCTGATTGTCCTTTAATTCTCTTACTAAGGTCCGTTTTTGCTGAGGAGATACACGTCCGAAGACCGTATATTCATGAACTGCCTGACGTACCTCTTCTTCTGTTTTCTTTGTTGATAAATCAATATAAGATTCGTAACCTACTAAACCGGCACGGCGAGCAATATTGGATACAGTCACCGGATTATCTCCTGAAATCACTTTAATATCGATTCCTTCTTCGCGCAGATAAGCCAATGTTTCGTTGGCATTCTGACGAATTGGGTCATCAATTTCTAATAGCACGAGAGGCTCCAAATACGGAAGAGTTCCCTCATTGTCCAAAATTCCGTGCTCAGCAATCCCCATCATCAACACACGGTAGCCTTCTTCCTGAGCGGAAAAAACTTCCTTAGGTAAACGATCCTCACTAAACAGCTTTTCAGGCGCGCCCAGTACAACCGTTCCAATTTCATTAAATTGGATAGCTCCCCATTTCTTTTCAGAAGAAAACGGAATAGTTTTAACCGCACCGTAGCGGTTAGACAGTTCAAAATGGTCACGGATAGCCTGCATGGTAATATTGTTATCCGTACTTTCTGACAAATAACTTCCAATAATTAAGGACAGACTTTCATTGAACTTAGGATTCAAGGCATGAACGTGCTGCACTTTCATTTTTCCTTCAGTAATTGTTCCGGTTTTATCCAAACATAATGTGTCAACATGCGCTAAGGTCTCCATTGCATACATATCCTGAACAAGAATACGTTTCTTTGCAAGCTTGATGACACCTGTTGTCAGAGCAATACTGATTAGCAGAACCAAACCTTTAGGAAGCATACCTAAAAGTGCTGCTGCAGAAGCTACCACAGATTCTTTCATGCCGGATTCCCGGATGAAATAACCTTCAATAAATAAAATTACTCCTAAAGGAATAATGACGTAGCTGGTAAACTTTGATACTTTACGAATCGAGCGAATCAATTCAGAACGAATTGGTTTGTGGACCTTCGCTTCTGAAGTAATCTTAACAGCATAATTATCTGCACCAACATGAATAACTTGTGCATAAACCTGACCACTGGATAAGAAACTACCGGATAATAGAACATCTCCTTCTGTTTTCTCAATCAAATCAGACTCACCGGTCAGCAAAGCTTCGTTAGCTTCTGCTTTTCCATCAATAACCTTCATATCTGACGGCACTTGTTCCCCAGCGGAAATCAAAACGATATCATCCATTACCAGTTCATCTGTACCAATGGATACTTCTTGACCGTCACGAATGACTGTTACATCCTCTTTCGCTACAATAGAGAGCTTCTGTACCAAATTCCGAGCATGGATTTCCTGATAAATTCCCATTCCCATATTGACTAAAATAATAGCTAAAAAGGCTAAGTTTGAATATGCGCCTACTGCGAACAGAAATACCGCAATTGCGAAATTCAAAAAGTTGAATAACGTCATGACGTTATCATAAATAATATCCTTTGTTGACTTAGCAACGTTTTCCTCATAATCGTTCTGAAGGCCTTGCTGTTTTCTACTCTCCACTTCTTGAGCAGTCAGTCCTTGTTTCTTTTCAAATTTATTTGATGACACACAATCCCTACTTTCTCTTACTCATCTTAAAATTGCACCTTCTCTAGTTTACTTGTTCAAAGAAAGAACTTCAATAAATTTATGAAAATAACTTGCAAAACCTTCCATAATTAAGATTTCTTTATGAATCCTCTTTTACAATAGAGCTTTCCTCTCCATGTATTTCAACACAGATGTGCTATAATTATTCGTTAGTTCCTTAATGATTAATTATAAAGGCAGGGATAAAAAATGAGTAATGTCGATAAATTTGAAATGATGGCAGCGCGCTACGATTCTGATGAACGTTCAGCTGTAGCAACAGTTATTGCTGATGAGCTAAAAAAGCGGCTAAGTCTATATGGTTATAAAACAGCGTTGGATTTTGGTTGCGGTACAGGACTGGTAGGCCTGCAGTTGAAGAATCTTTTTGAAGAAATGATTTTCACTGACCCGTCACCAGCCATGATTGAACAAGTAAAGCTAAAATTGGCTGAACAGAAAATAACTACAATTTCAGCATTGCCTGTTGACTTGCTTTCAGAAGCGCACTCAGATATTAAGGTGGATTGTGTGTATATGTCACAGGTGCTACTCCATATTCCTGATACAAAATCAGTGTTCGAAAAACTGAAACCATTAATTAATGCCGGTGGACGCTTGATGATTGTTGACTTTGATTTGACACCGTCCATCACTTCAACAGAAATCCATCCAGGCTTTTCTCATAATCAATTAATTACTTTAGCCAATGAAGCCGGATATAAAGATGTGACTGTTCAGACCTTCTACCATGGAAAAAATCTTTTAATGAATCAAGATTCAGCCATGTTTCTAATGGAAGCAACTGTTTAAAACAGTAATTATCCACCCGCATAGCGGGTGGCTTTTTAATAGCCCTAGAAGGGCTCATTACTTGCTGCTCCCTTCAAGGGAGCTTTTTAAGAGACCGCCAACCGCTATCTCTCTATTTTTTTCTAGTATTTATTTGCTAAATGGATCTTTATACTCTCTTTTACTTATACTATCTCTTACACGATCTTCTGCTTCTTGTTCTCG
>NZ_JADOEQ010000030.1 GCF_016745255.1 Enterococcus sp. BWR-S5
AGAAAAAAATAGAGAGATAGCGGTTGGCGGTCTCTTAAAAAGCTCCCTTGAAGGGAGCAGCAAGTAATGAGCCCTTCTAGGGCTATTAAAAAGCCACCCGCTATGCGGGTGGATAATTACTTTAGTGTTACTAGCTTTTTCAGTGGTTCTACACCGAATAGTTTTTCCTGATGAAGCAGGATTTCGGCACAGGCTCGGCTGTCCTCCAAGGCATCATGGTGATTATCCAACTGGATATTCAGGTTTTCACAGACTGTATTTAGCTTGTGGTTAGGGTATTCAGGAAACAGCTTACGACTGGTTTTTACCGTGCAAAGAGACAGGTAGCTCGGCTGTTCAATATTATAGTAATCCAGACAACCGGCAAGTACACCGCAGTCGAAGCCGGCATTATGTGCAACGACCAGACTGTTTGAATGGAAGCAGGCTCTGATTTGTTCCCAGACATCAGGAAATTTTGGTGCATCAGCAACGTTTTCCGGTCGGATGCCATGTATTTGAATGTTTTTCCAGAAAAAATCAGTTTCAGGTTTGATTAACGAGTAATATTCGCCTACGATTTTGCTGTTCTCCACCTTTACTAAAGCGACAGAACAAGCACTATGCTTGGCATAGCTGGCGGTTTCAAAGTCAATCGCATAAAAGTTCATTTTTAAAGACTCCTTTATAGTGAGTAGTATCATATTTTACAAATCATCTATATGAATCCCGCAAAATTGCTTCTTATAAAAAGTCTTCTACAAGCAGTTGTTATAGTTTCTGCTGCCGATTTCAATGAATTCATACACTACTTATTATAACTGATTTAATGGGAAAATCATCAGAGTTCGAAAAATGATAAAAAAATTTAACATTACTGTAAGCTAGAAATCTTCGATAACAACTTCTACCGGGCAGTGGTCACTTCCAATAATTTCTGTATGAATATCGGCAGAAATTAGTCGGTCATTCAAATCGTCAGAGACAAGGAAGTAGTCGATACGCCAGCCTGCATTATTTTTACGAGCGTTAAAGCGATAGCTCCACCAAGAGTAGACTCCTTCTTTTTCCGGATAAAAATAGCGATAAGTATCAGTAAATCCGCTGTCCAGTAAAGTAGAAAATTTTTCTCTCTCTTCCGGTGTGAATCCGGCGTTCTTTTGATTGGTTTTCCAATTCTTCAAATCGATGTTTTTGTGAGCGACATTCAGGTCTCCGCAAACAATAACTGGCTTTTTAGCTTTCAGTTCATCTAAATATTGACGGAATGCATCTTCCCAAGTCATTCGATAGTCTAAACGTTTCAGCTCATTTTGAGAATTTGGCGTGTAGCAGGTAATGATGAAATAATTCGGGTACTCCAACGTAATCACACGACCTTCTTTATCGTGCTCCTCAGCGCCAATGCCATAGTAAGCATTAATGGCTTCTTCTTTAGCAAAGATGGCGGTTCCGGAATAGCCTTTCTTTTCAGCATAGTTCCAATATTGGTAATAGCCGGGAAATTCAATATCAATTTGCCCTTCTTGAAGCTTTGTTTCCTGCAGACAGAAAAAATCTGCATCCAGCTCTTGAAAGACATCAGCAAAATTCTTTTTTACAACGGCTCTTAAGCCATTTACGTTCCATGAAATACATTTCATTTTCTTCACCTCTTCATGCTTTCATTGTAACGGAAAGTGAGAAGGAGTCAATAATCCTGCAGTCTTTTCTTTAGCTTGCATCGTATTTTTCTGCATTTGCAGATATAATGAAGAGGTATTGTGTGAGGAGGAGAGCAATTGGAGAAAATACATCGAGGAGATGGGTTTGCTGTGATTGAGAATAATGGGGAATATCAGATTACTTGGCCTCAGGGTCCATTTGATTGTCCAGTCTTCTATCCAATTACAAAGGAGTTGATGGAGAAGGCTTTTCAATCCCCTCAAGCTGCTTATGAAGTAATGGTATTTGTTGAAACAGGCAGGTGGCTGTGAACTTTGGAAAGGTTGCTTTATTGTAAATATCTTTCTTCAGTTTGGCTAAAAATTGACAAAAGGTCTTCACATAAATCAAAGAAATTGGATTGAATATATAGTAAGATAAGAATACAAAGTGAAATGAGGAGGTTCTTATGAAAATTGGTGTAATCGGGCTTGGCAATATTGCCCAAAAAGCATATTTACCTGTGTATAGCGAGCTGCGGAATGAAGGCAATTTTATTTTGGCGACAAGAAATGAGCAAACCAGAGAGCTTTTGCAAAATAAATATGGTTTCGAGAATGTAGTGGAAACAGTTGATGAACTAATTGAAGCAGAAATCGAGGCATGCTTTGTCCATGTGGCAACACATGTGCATGTTGAGATTGTCGATAAGCTGTTGAAAGCTGGCATTCACGTATGTGTGGATAAACCATTAAGCGAAAATTTGTCAGAGGTCAGACAGCTACAGACCTTTGCGAAAGAGAATCAGCTGATTTTGATGATTGCCTTCAATCGTCGGTTTGCTCCATTTGTTGAAAAACTAAAAAATATCGAAGATAAAAATCTAATCTTACTTCAAAAAAATAGAGTTAATGCACCGGGAAGCACCGGCTTCATGATTTATGACTTGTTTTTACATGTCGTTGATACAGCGGTTTATTTATTGGATGATCCGATTCAACAAGTACAAACAAAAATCATTGAGAAGGATGGGGAGCTGCAGCGGGCGTTCCTTCATTTGGAAACAGCGCAGACAACTGCGATTTGTTCGATGGATTTATGCTCGGGGGCGAATACAGAAACGTATCAGGTGACGTCGTTACAAGGTACCTACAATTTAGAAAATTTGACAGAGCTGACAATCCAAAATACTGAAGGAACAACAAAAGAGGACTTTAGTGATTGGGCGACAACTTTGGAAAAACGCGGCTTTGCTCCGCTGATTAAGCAATTTATTGATGGTGTGAAGGCACAGAGTAGTGAACAGTTGAAGCAGAAAGATGTCTTCTTAAGCCATGAGCTGTGCAGCAAAATGCTTCATGACCATCAAAAGCATATTATCTAGTTGTTTGCTGAAGAAACAATCCTGTACAATGAACTTGCTTATTTCCATGATTGATAGAGACTAGAAAGTTCTTTTGGGACATGCTAGAATGAAACAGATGCTTGAAAGAAAGGAAACGACCTTTAATGACTAAAGAAAAAATACAAAATGAATTACCTGAAATAACTATTTTATTTGATGAACCCTTAAAGAATTTTACCTTCACAAAAACTGGTGGTCCGGCAGATATGCTGAGCTTCCCGAAAACAACAGAGGAGGTTCGTAAGCTTGTTCTTTTCTGCCAGAAGGAAGAGCTTCCGTGGATGGTATTAGGAAATGCCAGTAATCTGATTGTGAGAGATGGCGGTATCCGAGGTATGGTTGTGATGCTTGCTGAGATGAAGCAAGTAACTGTTGAGGACAATCAGGTAACTGCTGAGGCAGGTGCAAAGCTGATTGATACGACTTATGAAGCCTTGGCAAATGACTTGGCAGGCTTTGAGTTTGCCAGTGGTATTCCGGGCAGTATCGGCGGTGCAGTGTACATGAATGCCGGAGCTTATGATGGTGAAATTAAGGATGTGTTTGAGTCGGCTGAATTTCTATTGCCAAATGGAGAAATTAAAAAAATGACAGCAAAAGAAATGGATTTTTCTTACCGTCATAGTGCGATTCAACAAATGGAAGGAATTATTCTGCAAGCGACCTTTGCGCTAAAGCAAGGGGAACATGAAGCAATCAAAGCCAGAATGGATGAGCTGACAGAGCTGCGGACGTCCAAGCAGCCATTGGAATATCCCTCTTGCGGCAGTGTGTTTAAGCGACCAGTTGGACATTTTACCGGGAAACTGATTCAAGATGCAGGACTGCAAGGACTGAAATGGGGCGGTGCACAGATTTCAGAAAAACACGCCGGTTTCATTGTAAATATCGATCAGGCGACTGCAACGGATTATGTGGAGCTGATTGCACATATTCAGGAAGTAATTAAAGAGAAGTTTGATGTTGCGTTAGAAACAGAAGTTCGAATTATAGGCGAAGAGAAATAGGGAGTGAAGGATTTGGAAAAGCTGGATTATCGCTATGGAGAAGAACAGGATACAGCGCTAATACTGCGCTATATCAAAGAATTGGCGGAGTATGAAGGCCTGCCGAACGAAGTGAAAACAGATGAGGCGACGCTGAAGGAATGGCTATTTGATAAAGAAAGAGCCAAGGTTCTTTTCCCGTTACTTGATGGAAAACCAATTGGCTTCTGTGTATATTTCTATAATTTTTCTACTTTTTTAGGAAAATCAGGTCTGTATATAGAAGATATCTATATCGAAGAACGCTACCGAGGGAAAGGCTTTGGCAAGCAGCTGATTCAGAAAATGTTTAAGCTTGCGAAAGACGAGCAGCTTGGGCGAGTAGAATGGGCATGTTTGAATGACAATGAACCATCGTTTGAATTCTATGTCTCGCAAGGGGCCGAGCCAATGTCTGAATGGACTGTTTTCAGAATGGCAGATAATTAAAAGAATAAAAACAGCTCTTCAGCATTTTACTTGGCTGAAGAGCTGTTTTTTAGTTGTTATTTTTCAGGTTTTCAATCTCTACTACTTTGAAGTTCTTTCTTTCAAGCTGTTCAACAATCTGGGTACAGCTATCTTCTGTTGTTTCAGAGGGCAGTGTAATCAATGTTCGACGAATAAAGTCGCCTTCACCGATGTCGAGTGTGATACAGCTGGCAATGCTGCTATGCTTAGCAATAATTTTTGTAATACTTGCCAAATCGCCCTGCTTGCCAGTAGAAGCAATTGTCAGAACGTAGCTGCCACGTTCAATATTCCATGATTGTGCCAGAATGTTCAGTAATGTACTATGTGTTAAAATACCATAAAAATGATTGTTCTCATCAAGTACAGCAATATATGGCAGTTCTTTGATTGTGAAAAAGACCTTGAAGAAGGATGTATTCACAAAAATAAATTTTGTTGCGTTTTTTAATAAATAAGTTACCGGCAGATTCATATCTCCACCATTCGCTTTATGTCTGTAGATGTGCATTTTGTAAATGTTGCCTCGGAAGATTTTACCTGATTCATCCAAAATCGGAACACATCGATAGCCGGAATCTTCCAGTATATTCAATGCCTCTTCCAATGTACAGGATTCATTCACTGTAGTAAGATTTTTCTTTTTGAGAACGACAGATTTTAATAGCATGCCTGACCCTCCTTAAATTAAATACTTCTGATAGTTCAATAATAACATAACTTGTAAAAAAACAATAGTCTGTAGGGAGAGGGAGTTTGAAGGGAATTATTGTGGCAGGAAATCAAACGATTATTGACTTTTTGAACAATTAGTGATAATGTTAGTAAGTGATTTTATGAACAGAGGAGGAAGAACTATGGCGGTAAAAAAATCAGCTCTTGCCTGTTCAGTGTGCGGTTCTCGTAATTATTCCAAAGCAATAACTGAGGGAAAACACGGAAGCCGATTAGAGGTTAAAAAATTCTGTAAATACTGTAAACAGCATACATTGCATAAAGAAACAAAGTAATTATTGGAGGAGCAGAAATGAAATTTTTAAAGAGTGTTAAAGATGAAATGAAAAAAGTAACTTGGCCTACTAAAAAACAGCTGCGCAAAGATACATTAATCGTTATCGAAACAACTATCTTGTTTGCGATTTTATTCTTTGTTATGGATACAGCGATTCAAACAGCTTTCGGCTGGATTCTTCGTTGATTCTAACTGGAATTTTGGTAAGATGAGTGCTATAATGAGTCTGTTAGAAAAACTTCGGGCAAGCTGAGGTTTTTTTATTTTCCTCAAAAAATGAAATCAATCGATTTGACTAATGATATAAGGAGCTTAAAGAAAATGGAAACCTTTGAAAGAAATTGGTACGTACTGCATACGTATTCAGGCTATGAAAACAAGGTAAAGGCAAACATCGAATCACGTGCACAAAGCATGGGGATGGGCGATTATATTTTTCGTGTAGTTGTTCCTGAAGAGACTGCAACAGAAGAAAAGAACGGGAAGAAAAAAGAAGTCGTTCATAAAACATTCCCCGGCTATGTTTTGGTTGAAATGATTATGACAGATGATTCTTGGTATGTTGTGCGTAATACCCCGGGTGTGACAGGCTTTGTCGGCTCTCATGGTGCAGGTAGTAAACCAGCTCCGTTATTACAAGAAGAAATCAATCATATCCTGCGTTCAATCGGTATGAGCGCTCGCCAGACTGAGCTGGAAGTAGAAATCGGTGAAGTTGTACAGATTATTGAAGGGGCATTCTCCGGATTAGAAGGAGAAGTAACTGAGATTGATGAAGAGAAGCAGAAACTGAAAGTAAACATCGATATGTTCGGTCGTGAAACAAGTACTGAGCTGGACTTTGAACAGGTTGATAAAATTTAATAACTGGCTACTAAACCAGTAATACGCTTATTGATTAAAAAAACAGAGCAACCTTCCGTTGAAGGCTGCTCTGTTTTTTTGTATTACTGTTGAAACTGGTAATTATCCCTGTTCGTTTATCCGTTTAGTTCATTGAGTTTCCGAAGCGTTGCGCACATGGTGTCATATTGGGTGCTAGTCATATTCAGCCGCAATTCTTTTACAGTAAGAAGACTTTTGCGATCAATAATATTCATTTGATAGATGGTTGACCGCCCATGTCTTGAGCCAACTCTTTTTGACCCAATCGCTCGAAGTCTGTACTGTTTTTTATCAAACAGCTGTTTCTTCAAAATAGATTTGTAAATATAGCTATCGCCTGTCACTTGAAAAGTCGTTTGATAATGAAGGAATAGAAATAGTATGAGCAGCCCCGTTAGTAAAAGGAGCAGTACTATTTCGTTAAACGCTGTTGGCGGGTTTAAAAACCAGATAATAGCACCTAATGGAACGAAAAGAAAATAGCGTAGGTTTTTAGGATTCATTTTAAATTCTGTCATGTTACTCTCCAAATGTTTTAATCACTCAGCTTACAGTATAACATGAGTTAGCTAGTTGAGAATTACCAATTAAGTAAGCATGAGTAAGAGACAAATTTGTTATTTTAATGATACTCGCTATTTAATGTTCGTGTTTTACTGAGAAAAAGACAGTGAGAAAGTAATTGATGAATATGGTTAATAGAATATAAAGGTTAAACATCAGGGGAAATGGGTGATAACAGCTTAAAATAACGGTTGTTTGGTTATTAAAAAGAAAAAGGCTCTATTTTTTGACTGAAACTAAGTTAATTTAGATGCGAACAAATTGTTTTGTATATAACCCTTTATTTGAAAAAGAACGATTTTTTATGAAATATTAGAAAAGTTTTATTGAAAATGTTCGTGTTTTTGATTATAATGTTACAGAAAAACGAATGAGGAGAGGTATAATGAAACGGAATGTTCCGTATTTGATTGTAACACCGGGGATTATTTTATTGTTATTTTTCATGCTGTTGCCGTTGGTGAACAGTATCTGGCCAACTATTTTTACAGATAGCGGTGTCAGTATCAAGTCATATGTGGATTTTTTGACCGATGACTATAATTTGAAGATATTTTTTCGAACGATTAAAGTATCCGTTATTGTGACCTTGATTTCAGCTGGACTGGGTATTCCGGCTGCCTATTTTATTGCAGGTGTCAGCAAGAAATGGAAGAGCTTATTGATGGCGATGACGATGTTTCCTTTGTTGACGAATTCTGTTATTCGAAGCTTTGCGTGGATTAACATTTTAGGGAAATCGGGTGTTATTAACAGCTTGCTTCTGAAGATTGGCATTATTGATCAGCCGCTCACGTTACTCTATACGGAGTTCTCGATTATTGTTGGTTCTGTCTATCTGTTTCTTCCAACAATGATTATGACACTTGTTGGGGTGATGGAAAATATTGAGAGAGAAACACTTGAAGCAGCAGAAACGTTAGGTGCCAGCCCTTTTAAGGCCTTTTATAAGATTGTCTTACCACTTTGTACGCCGGGTGTGATTGTCGGCAGTATCTTAGTTTTTACAGGAACAATGACCGCGTATACGACGCCGCAATTATTGGGTGGGAATAAAAATATGCTGATGGCGACCTTCCTTTATCAAAAGGCGTCTACATTAGGTGATTGGACATCTGCCAGCGTGATAGCATTAATTATGATTGTGACTACACTAGTAGTGAATAAGGGGTTAAATATGGCGGCAGCCCGCTTGGATCGGAGGGAAATGAATCGTGCGTAAACAAAAAGGAATGACCTTGATTGCTGTATTAGTTTTTGCTTTTCTTTTCCTGCCTTTGGTTGTAATTGTTGTTACATCCTTTGGAAAAGCATCAACGATTCAGTTTCCAATCGAGGAGTTTTCATTGGATTGGTACAAGAAAGCGTTGACGTCAGATACATTTATGAATAGTTTTAAACTGAGTCTTACTATAGGAATTGGCGCGACCTTCTTGGCGCTGCTAATTGGTGTACCTGCTTCCTATGCGTTGTCTCGTTATGATATGAAGGGAAAGAACATACTGAAGAGTTTCTTTCTTTCTCCAACGATGATTCCGGGAATTGTTGTTGGTTACTCGCTGTTTCAATTTGTTGTGATTCAGCTTCGTTTGCCGGTGATTCAGGGCTTGCTGATTGGTCACTTTCTTATCAGTCTTCCGTACATCATTCGTGTAGTTGGCTCCAGTATGGAGCAGCTGGATTTTTCAATTGAAGAGGTTGCTTGGACGTTAGGCTGTACAAGGGTTCGGGCTTTTATGCAGATTGTTTTGCCAAATGTTTCTTCGGGGATATTTGCGGCATTTATGCTGGCCTTCGTTAACTCCTTCAATAATGTACCGGTATCGATGTTTTTATCAGGACCTGGTGTGACGATGCTGCCGACTTCCTTGTTGAGCTACATCGAGTATACGTATGATCCAACGGTATCGGCAATTTCAGTGATGATTATGCTTTTAACCATTCTCTTGATGTTTATTGTAGAAAAAACAATGGGATTGGCTTCGATTTCTTAGAGAGTAGTATAGGAAAATGGATTTTTATAATGGGAAAACAGGTTAGGCTGTTTCCGTCAACGAAGAAAAGAGGGTAATGTGTGAGCTTTGTAAATTTAAATAATATTCGTGTCAGCTATGACGGTAAGCAAAATATATTGGAACAACTGAATATTTCTATGGAAAAGGGCGAGCTGGTTTCTTTATTGGGACCCAGTGGCTGTGGGAAAACCACAACGCTGCGTGTGATTGCAGGACTGATTTCTCCTAATGATGGGTCGTTTGTATTGGATGGACAGGAGCTTGTGAAGGTACCGGTGCATAAACGTAATTTTGGTATGGTGTTTCAGAGCTATGCGTTGTTTCCACATTTAACAATTGCTGAAAATGTTGCTTTTGGTTTGAAGCTTCGCAAAGAATCAAAGGAAGCAATTAATAAGAAAGTAGCGGATATGTTGGAAATCTGTGGATTGGGACATCTTGGTGACCGTTATCCGAAGCAGTTATCCGGTGGGCAAAGACAGCGTGTGGCATTGGCACGAGCGCTGGTTATTGAACCCAAGTTATTGTTATTAGATGAGCCGTTGAGTAATCTGGATGCCAAGCTGCGTGTGCAGATGCGTATCGAAATTAAACGTATTCAGCAGCAATTGGGAATTACGACCGTATTTGTTACCCACGACCAGGAGGAATGCTTCTCTATCTCTGATAAGGTTGCCGTAATGAATAACGGTGTGATTGAACAATATGATACACCTGAGACAATTTATCGTCATCCGAAAACGAAATTTGTCGCGCATTTTATCGGCTTTGAGAATTTCTTTGAGGTCGAGCAAGTATCAGGAAGTCGTTACCAAGCGAAGGAAATCAGTGTTGAAACAATTTATGAGGAAGCACCGGCAGCGAAATTAGTTGCCACCATTCGCCCGGAGGATATTGAAATTGCTGTAGATGCAAATGATAATATCGTCAACGGTCAAGTAGAGGTTCGAACATTTCTTGGTAAAAGCTACCAGTATGAAGTGATGACACCACTTGGAAAATTCCTTGTTAATGGTACGGATAAGCAAATTTATGAAGCAGGCGACGCAATCGCTTTGTATTTTCCAAAAGAAAAAATCGTTCTTTTGGAAGATAAATAAATAAAAAGGGAAAAGAGGAAAAAATTGTGAAAAAACGTTTTGCAGCAGGAACATTGGTATTGGCGAGTATGTTTGCATTGGCAGCTTGTGGCGGAGGTGATTCCGGAGGCTCTTCAGACAAAAAGGAATCAAAGGATTTAGTTGTTTCAACCTTCGGCTTGAGTGAAGATATCGTGAAAAGTGACATCATGGCACCTTTTGAAAAAGAGTTTGATGCGAAAATTACGATGGATATTGGAAATAGCGGCGATCGTTTTACTAAGCTTGTCAGCAATCCAACAGGTATCGATGTTATTGAGTTGGCCCAAGCGAACTCAGCTGATGGCGCATCACAGGATATGTTTGAGAAGCTGGATGAGTCAAAAATTCCAAATATTGCAGACTTGACTGATGGAGCGAAAGAAGTATTTGACAGTGGAGCAGGCGTTCCGATTGCTGTAAATAGTGTTGGAATCGTTTATGACAAAGAAAAAGTTGGTAAAGAAATTACGGACTGGTCTGACCTTTGGGATGCTTCATTGAAGGGGAAAATCTCTATTCCTGAAATTACAACGACAGCTGGACCGTTGATGATGTATATTGCCAGTGATTACAAGGATCAGGATATTACAAAAGATAACGGCGAAGCTGCTTTCAAGGCATTGGAAGAATTGAAACCAAATATCGTGAAGACTTATGCGAAATCTTCTGACCTTGCAAACATGTTTCAAGCTGGAGAAATTGAAGCTGCTATAGTAATGGACTTTGCCTATGATGTTATCAAGGGTGATTCTGACTCAATCGAATACGTTGTACCGGAAAGCGGAACGTATGCGAACTACAACACAATTAATATTCCTAAGGAAGCTGCAAACAAAGAGCTGGCTTACGAATTTGTAAACTATAGAATCAGTGCAGATTCTCAAAAGACAAAAGCTCTTTCTCTGAACGAAGCACCAACTGTGGGCACAGTGGAGCTGACAGAAGAGGAAGCCGGCAATATGACTTACGGCGCAATTGCAGATCGTGCATCAACTGTTGATTTTGACTTTGTAAATGGTCAACTAACTGATTGGATTGATCAGTGGAACCGTCTGATTAATCAATAAAGTGATGAAGCTGTTTCATCAGAAATAAGAGAGACTATCCTGAAAACGAGACTGAGACAAAACTCATTGAGTTTTGTCTCAGTCTCTTAAAATCTGGATAAACGGTGGGATCAGAAGCAACTCCTTCGGAAATAAACTGAAATTCACTAAAATTTGTGGAACAATTTTCGTGAATTTCTTCTTATTTCTCGGAGTTAGACACTTCTGTCCCAACTTCATTTTCAAGTCAGTCCATTTTTATAGCAAACATATCTAACTTTATTTAAGTGAGCGACATAAAACAAGGTATAATAGAAAATAGTGTACATAACAGAAAAGTAAGGGGACAGCTAAGAATGAACATCGATTTATTAATAAAAAACGTAAATGTATATAATACCGTAAAGCAAGCTTTCGAAGAAAAAAATGTGACGGTCAGTGAGGGGAAATTTTATTATATCAGCTCGCAGGATTTAGCTTATTTGAATGCTGAAAAGGTAGTAGATGGTCGAGGACGATATATGGTTCCCGGTCTGCTTGATATACACATGCACATTGAGAGCTCGATGACGACACCAACCATTTTTTCAAAGGCTGTTCTGCCTCACGGTGTAACGACTGTTGTTGCGGATGCCCATGAAATGGCGAATGTTTTTGGAATTGATGGCTTAACAGAGTTTATGGCAGCCGAGACAGAAATCGATATTTTTCATGCTATCCCGTCCTCCGTTCCTTCAACAACACCGGAGTTGGAGACAACTGGTGGAATCATTGGTTTAGAGGAGGTTGCGAAGCTGTTAGAGGATCCGCGAATCATCTGTCTGGGAGAGGCGATGAACTTCAAGGGGATTGCCAGTGAGCCGGATTCATTGATTCGGCAAATTATTGACCTTTGCAAAGAGAAGCGACCAACGATGCCGTTAGAAGGGCACTGTCCTAAAATTTACGAGGAGGAGCTGGCTGCGTTCCTATACAGTGGTATTTCCTCAGACCATACCCATCAATTTCCAGAATCTTTGGCAGAAAAAATTGAGAATGGTATGTTCATTCAATTCCAAAATAAATCAATTACTCCGGAAAATATGGCTGTCATTGTGGACAATAGCTACTATGATTATGCTTGCCTGATTACAGATGATGTGATGGCGGATGATCTTTTAGAAGGTCATCTAAACGAGAATCTAAAGAAAGCTGTCGCAGCTGGTCTGCCTCTGGAACAGGCAATTTACATGACGACCTATACACCGGCTAGAAGAATGGGACTGAATGACCGTGGAATCATCGCTCCGGGAAGAGTCGCAGATTTTCTGCTAATTGATGATTTAACAGCATTTTCGATTGATGAGGTATACAAATCAGGAAAACCGGTTCATAAAAAAGGTGACGCAGTCGCTTATCCAAAAACAATTGAGCAATTCCCAGCAGCTTATAGCCAATCTGTACACTGTAAGCTTTTAACGGCGGATGATTTGAAAATAGCTGTGGAAACAACCTTAGATAAGGTGCGCTGTAATGTGATTCAGAAACAGGAAATTGGTACATTTACCGAGCGTATCACAAAGGAAATCCCAGTTAAGGATGGTTTTCTCGATTGGGAAAATTCTGACTGTGCATTACTACTTGTGATGGAGCGCTATGGCAAGAATGGAAATATTGCTTATGCGTTGATGGAACAACCGATTACGGAACAAGGGAGTATCGGTACTACTTGGGCCCATGATCACCACAATGTCATGGTGATGGGGAACAGTGTACAGGATATACTGACTGCCCAACATGAGCTGCTGCACATGCAAGGGGGCTATGTTGTGACAAAGGACGGACAAGTAGAAGCAACCTGCCCGCTGCCAATCGGTGGTATTTTGTCACAAGCGCCCATCAGTGAACTAGGTAATGACTTGAAGCTGGTACGAAAAGCAATGCAGAAGCTAGGGTATAAAAATATGAATGAAATTATGTCGTTTTCAACCTTGTCATTGCCTGTGTCGCCGGCTATTAAGATGACAGATAAAGGGATGATGAATACAAAAACGCAAGAGTTTTATCCACTTGTCTTTCCAGAGGATGGCGTAATCGTATGAGAACCCTAATTAAGAATGTTCATGTATTAACCATGGACGATCAGATGACGGAGTATAAAAATGGTTTTGTTTTGATTGAAGGTGAGGCAATCACTGAGATAGGCGAATGGCAGATGCAGGAGCTCGCAGCGGACGAAGTCGTTGATGGTCAAGGAGGTTTATTGCTGCCGGGGTTTATCAATACACACACCCATACAGGAATGATTCCATTTCGTTCCTTAGGTGATGATGTGCCAGATCGTTTGAGACGATTTCTATTTCCTTTGGAGGAGTACATGACCGAGGAGTTGGTCGCCGCAAGTAGTGCTTACGCCATTAGTGAAATGCTTCTGAGTGGTGTGACCGGCTTTTGTGATATGTATTACTTTGAGGAGCAGGTGGCAGAAGCCTGTGATCGTTTCGGCGTTCGGGCAATCGTCGGTGAAACGATTATCGATATGGCAACCTGTGACAGTGAAGAACCTTCCGGCGGATTAGAATACTGTGAAAATTTTTTGCCGAAATGGAAGGATCATCCCTTGATTACGCCGGCTATTGCGCCTCATGCCCCAAATACCAATACCTATGAAGGATTAAAAAGAGTGGTTGAGCTGAGCAAGAAATATCAGGTACCAATCACGATGCACGTAGCAGAAATGGACTATGAGCTGGTGGAACTGGCGGAGCAATACCAACAGACACCCTTTGAATTCTTGGAAAGTATAGGTTTCATGGAGCAACCATTTATTATGGCTCACTGTATCCATATGACGGAAGAGGACATAGCTCTGACGGCAAATCATGCAACGACTGCACGGGCTGCTCATTGTATTGGTGCGAATACTAAATCAGCGAAGGGCGTTGCACCGGTTAAGGACATGTTGGCGGCAGGTCTAACGGTTGGTTTGGGAACGGATGGCCCAAGTAGCGGCAATACGCTGGATTTATTTGCACAGATGAAGCTGTTTGCGAACTTTCACAAAACCTATCAGAAGGATCGGGCATTATTTCCTGCGAAGGAAATTGTCCGCCTTGCTACAAGAGGCGGAGCAGAGACTTTAGGCTTTGATGAAATGGGCTCAATTGAGTTGGGAAAAAAAGCGGATATCATTCTTGTTGAAACACAGTCCGTTAACATGTTTCCAATTTTTGATCCATACTCAGCACTTGTTTATTCGGCGAATCCATCGAATGTCGCTTCTGTCTGGGTCAATGGTAAGCAGCTTGTCAAGGAGCATCAGCTAGTTAATCATAATCTGAAAGAAATCAGACAAGAGCTTTATCATCAAATGAAACAGTTCGTTGTAGAAGCAAAGAAACGGATGATTTAATAGAACAGAGAGACCGGAATGATTGAATCATTCCGGTCTTTTTGCGTAGATTTGGGGAGATGAAGATGAAAGGAGAGGAGGCTGTCTGGCGCTTTTTATAATCAGGAACATTTTAGGGAATACTAGGAACACCTTGATAAAAATAGAAGCAGCATTAACAAGATTTAATGTTTACATAGGAATATATATTCGTTATAATTTGACATTCATACATACTTATAAGAAATCATAACTAGTTACGGAGAAAATGACATGAAGAATAGAAGAAATAAACTGATTATATTAGGAATCATCGTGGTTTTAGTGGCAATAGGAGGAAAAATATATATGGATAAACAAGAGACGATTAGACAGGAAAGAAATCAAGCAGTGAAAGAAATACAAGAACAGGCAACGAAGTATATCATTGAGAATTACGTTGGGATAGAGAAGATAGAGTGGCGAGGTTGGACGACTGGAAGTGGCCCTATTACTATTTTGACTAGTATGAGAATTAATGACTACCCGAAAGATAATGAGAACAATCCAATAGAGTATGACAAGAACTTCAGTACCGAGGAACATAATGAATTCGTTAAGTGGTTGTTTGTTTATACTGGTGGAGATAAAGAAGCTCGAATTAAAAAAGTAACAGATGGGATATTTCAGATAGATGAAGCTTTAGAAGAAAATTTTCCTGAGACTAATATGGTGGCTAAAGAATTTCAAAAGCAAGGAATTAAAAAGGCTGAAAATGGAAGTCCAAATGCAGAAGTTAAATATAACTGGGAGGAGCGTAAATGAGTTTTACAGAAGAGGATTTAAATTGGTTAAACCAATATGTTTATAATGTGGATCAAGAACAGTATGAGCGAGATGATCTTACACGTCCAGAAAAGGACAAAATTTTAACTATTAAAGAAACTGATAAACAAGTGTATGTTGTAGACTTGTTAGACGATAATACTACTGGCTATCAGGGGTTGGCGGTTGCTCCTATTGTTAATGGAAAACCTGATTATAATCAAATTGCTGTTGTTTCTGCCGGGACGGATTCTGGTGAGTATACGACAGATGTTTGGAGTGCTGTTTTTCAAGGTAAAGCTCCTTTTCAAGGCGAAGGTCAGTTAGGTGTTGCGGATAATTTTGTTGGCAAGGTCAATGGTACAGATGGCTGGACGGTTACTCAATTGAGCGGCTATAGTCAAAGTGCTTATATGATGTTGGTCGGTGCAAAGCATAAGATTCCGACAACTGTGTTTAATGGCTGGTTTCTTTATGCCAATTTGTCGGAAGATGAAAAGAAGTTTATGAGGGACAATCCGGAATTATTTATTAATTATCGAAATACTAAGGACATGACAACCTTTTTAAATGACGGAAACTGGCAATTATGGGCTGGTGAAGATTTTGGAACGATTGTTTGGGTTGAGGGCTCAAGTCACAATATCTTTGATTGGGAATTTGATGAAAATGGTTACCTAATCGTTCAGGGAGATTTGGCAGAGCAAGGCCTTGTACGTAGGAAGCAAATAGAAAAGCAGGCGGCGATGCTGTTGCGAGGGTTATCTACTTTAGCAGCAAAGCTAAAAGCCAGTGGCGGTGGACTATCTTCTTCAGAGAAAATTTTTCTGGATAGCAGCGAAGCATTGATTATTCTGTCCAATGCTGCAACTCTGATGCAAACAGGCTTAGATGGTGCGACGAAAATTTACCAAGAAGCCATTGCGGAAGCAGAGTCACTGTGGCAGGATACTCTTCAAAGAGCACAGGGGATCGGTACAGAGTTAACCTATTCAGAAGTTCTGGAAGCTTTAGAAAATGGTGGGGCGTCGGAGGATGTGATTGTTGGAGAACCGACGGAGTACTATACTACTAAAATGGCTAAAGCAAAGGAGATGTACACGAGTTTTGACAATCTTATTGAAGAAATTAAGGGGAGTATTGCGAAATTGGTAGCGACAGATCAGGAGCTGGCAAGCCAGCTTTAAAGATAGAAAAAGGAGTAATCAATGAATAAGGAACAACAGTTGGAAGTTGAGTATCGAAAGAAGCAAAGAAATTATGAAGAGCGAGAAGAAGAGCTGAATTCTTTGAGAGACAGAGGATTACGTGACTTGGAAGAGGTTGCCCAATTGACACAGTACTATTTGGGGGATTTTTCAGAGGATTCAACCATTTTGCGGCAAGAATTATATAAGCTGGAAGAAATGATGGAGGAAGTACATCATGCTTGTAACTATGAAAAAATGGCGATAAATCAAGCTGTAGAGGAATTAGAGGAAGACTATCGGCTTCAACAACGGCGATTAATGGATAATGAAGAAAACGAAGGAGAAGTATTGCCATGTTGGAAAAGCTGTTAAAGGATATGAAAAAGAATGCGCAAAAGGGGATAATCAGTGGTGGGGCAGCGACTCTGGCCTGTCAAAAGGGTAGAAAAAACCGATCAACAGCAGAAGCTTCCGCAACAGAATTTCTTGAAGCGACAAAAGAAAGTATGAGTTTTGTAACAGAAGATATCGGTGGAACGATGAAAGGTGCCTTTGCCAGTCAAGCAAAGGATGCTTTAGCGAATCAAGGTACGAAGCTAAGCGATTTGTAGAACTTTATCAACAGCGATAAGCTTTGTATAAAGAAGAAGACATTATAGTAACAACCACATAAGTACTTTCTAAGAACAGACAAAACCATCTTTTCAGAGAATTAGCTGTATTCATTCAGCGTCCTCAGAAAGATGGTTTTTATTGTTAATAAAATCGTAGATTAGTCTTTTTTTGTCAATAGTTCCTTTGTCAGCCTTTTGGCTGTCGGTGTTACCGCTAACCCGCCCTCAGCGGTTTCTTTGAAAATACCGGGCATTTGTCGACCCACTTGGTACATAGCAGCGACAACCTCGTCAGGAGGAATCACGCTCCTGATTCCTGCAAGGGCCATGTCGGCAGAAATGAAGGCTTGGGAAGAGCCTAGCGCATTACGTTTTACACAGGGAACTTCCACTAATCCTGCTACAGGATCACAGATTAAACCCATCATGTTTTTTAGGGTGATAGCAACGGCCTGGGCTGCCTGCTCCGGTGTTCCTCCAGCAGCACAAACGAGTGCAGCACTTGCCATTGCACTGGCAGATCCTACCTCCGCTTGACACCCTCCTTCAGCACCACTGATGGAGGAGTTGTTCGCAATCACCAGCCCAAAGGCTCCGGCAGTGAAAAGAAAATCAAGCTGCTGTTCGTGAGTCAGTTGTAAACGATCAACTGCTGCAAGTAGCACACCCGGCACAACTCCGGCACTGCCTGCTGTTGGCGTCGCACAAATCAGTCCCATTTTTGCATTAACTTCATTGACGGCAACCGCATTTTTAACGGCTGTCAAAATGGTTTCACCGCTTAAAAAATTGCCGCTTTCAATGTAATCATTCAGGCGAGCAGCGTCACCACCTGTAATTTTTGTGACAGAGGTTACACCAGCAGTTCCTTCTTCAATCGACTGCTTCATCACAATAAGATTTTTTTCCATAGTTTCGATGATCCGCTCACGACTGCAATGATGTGTCGCCATTTCTACAGCAATCATCAGCTCTGCAACGGAAGGAAAATCAGCGGCTTGTGTCACCAATTCTTCAATAGAAAGAAACATAGTTTGTTTGCTCCTTTAATAGATTTCGATTTAATCAAAATAATTCACAGTATGAATGTGAGGGATGTTTTCCAGGGTATCAACGATTGTTCCAGCTTCGTGCTGATCGACTTCGATAATCATGATTGCCTTTTCTCCCTTAGATTCGCGGGTAACAGTCATTGTACCGATATTTATCGCCATCTCAGAGAGGCAATTTGTCACTTTTGCAATCATTCCCGGTACATCTTGATGCACGATAATAAAGGTAGGGACACCCATATTTAGCGAAATTTTGAAGCCGTCCAGCTCAGAAATTTGGATATTTCCACCACCGATTGAAATGCCGGTAATAGAGAGCTTGCGTTTTCCTTTAGAAACTAAGAGCTGTACCGAATTTGGATGATCGGCTTTTTCATTTTTGGGAACAAAAAGAACCTCCATACCGCTTTCGTGAGCAATCTTCAATGAATCGGCAAGTGCCGGATCATCTGGTTCCATTCCTAACAATCCGCCAACTAAGGCGATATCTGTTCCATGACCTCGATAAGTTTTTGCGAAGGATTCGTAAAGGTAGATATCAACTGTATCGGGCTGTTCACCAAAAATCGTTCGAACGATTTTACCGATTCGAGCAGCTCCGGCAGTATGAGAACTGCTTGGTCCAATCATTACGGGACCGATGATATCAAAAACACTTTTATAGCGTTGCTGTTCCATAATAATGCTCCTCTCTTTAATGCTGAATATTTAAGAAACTATTTTAGGGTATACGAGTTGTTTTTTCTTTGTTATTCATAATAAATGATATGTTTTTGCTATTAACTATTGTCAGTCAATAGTTCTTATTTGAATGAACTGGAAGTAGTGTAACATAAGAGGCTTGGAAAAGTGAAGAATTCCTCTAAAAAATCAGTGAGAATCTGTGGATGGCAATAAAAATTGCGATGCGGCTATTGATTCAGCAATGTATTGAAATGATATCATTGTTTAGTATTGACAACTCGATATTCGTAATATATAGTTTGTATAAAGAAAGTAGGTGCAGATGTGTCCTATTCCGGTGCAACATTTCAGGGTATATCCATTTTACTGTTTATTCATTTTAAATCGGAGGAAGAGAAATATGAGTTTCTCTCTGCCAAAGTGATTTCAGAAATGCTTAATATCCCAACTCCTACAGTAGTAAAAATTTTAGGAAAACTGAAAAAGGCGGACTTGATTGTTACCAAAGAAGGAGCAGGTGGAGGGAATCATCTATCCAGGCCAATTGATGAAATCACATTGTATGATGTGTTTCACGCAGTTGAACAAGGAACTGAGCTGTTTCGAACCTATCGAACGTTTAATATGGATTACGAGAACTTGGAAGAAATGGTAGAAAAAGGGATTAGCAGCTTGAAAAGAGCAGAAAAAGCAATGGAAGAAGAACTGGCAAACGTCAGAATATCTGACTTGATTTGATAAAGGACGATTTGTCCGTTTTTCTTTTATTTTAACTATATATAAAAAATATAAAGAATATTTAGTAAGGGAGAAGTGAAAAGAATGAGTCAAACTGTATTTATAACAGGTGCTTCATCAGGAATTGGACGAGAGACTGTAAATTATTTTGTAGAAAAAGGCTGGCAGGTAGTGGCTGCCATGCGTAAACCGGAGATGGAAACAGAATGGAAAGACAATGAAAAGCTGATGCTGGTCCGTTGCGATGTTACGGATGAGCAAAGTATTAAACATGCAGTTGAAAAGAGTATCGAACGTTTTAAGCAAATCGATATATTAGTTAATAATGCCGGCTATTATCTTTTTGGTCCATTGGAAGAAGCCAGTGCTGAACAAGTCAAGCAGCAGATTGAGACAAATTTGCTAGGAGTGATACGCATGACAAATGCCTGCATTCCTTATTTTAGAGAACAGCGATCCGGCCGTATTATTACTATTTCATCTATTGCCGGTAGAACTTCCTTACCGTTACAATCTGTTTACCATGCGACGAAATGGGGAATAGAAGGGCTTGCTGAATCACTTCAATATGAGCTAAGCCCATTCAATATAAAAATGAAGCTTATTGAACCGGGAGTGATTCAGACCGATTTTTATGAGCGTTCCATGCAAACGACGGCACTAAAAGAGGAGTACGAAGCATATGGTAACACTGTAAAAAACAACGTTGCAGCAAATGGTGCGAAAGGGTCTGCACCAAGAGCAGTGGCAGAAGTGATTTTTAAAGCAGCGACAGATCGCCGCAATAAGCTTCGCTACACTGTAGGTAAGAGCCGCCAGCTGATTCAAGTAAGAAAATTTCTACCGCTGCCCATTTATCAATTTTTAGTAGGAAAAATTATGACTCAAGTGTAGATAAAAACGAGAAAATTCAAGAAAAAACATTGAAATAATCGATGAAAGGCTGTATACTATCTAAGTGTGCATTTTTGCACACGTCTATTCTTGGTGTTTTCAGGAAAGACAGTGGGAGGAGAAATATGTATCTCCAATTAACCACATCACGGACTCAAGGAGGTATGTCTCGTGGCAAAAAAAGTAGAAAAATTAGTTAAATTGCAAATTCCTGCAGGTAAAGCAACACCAGCACCGCCAGTAGGTCCTGCACTAGGTCAAGCGGGTATCAACATCATGGGATTCACAAAAGAATTCAATGCTCGTACAGCTGATCAAGCAGGCTTGATTATTCCAGTGGTAATCTCAGTATACGAAGACCGTTCATTCACTTTCGTTACTAAAACACCACCAGCTGCAGTACTATTGAAAAAAGCAGCTAAAATTGACAAAGGTTCAGGCGAACCAAACAAAAATAAAGTAGCTAAAGTTACCAGCGACCAAGTAAAAGAAATCGCTGAGCTTAAAATGGCAGACCTAAACGCAGCTAATGTTGAATCAGCTATGCGCATGGTTGAAGGAACTGCACGAAGCATGGGGATTACTGTAGAATAATAGATTATCTGCAACCCTGAAGAAGTAGCTTCTCAGTCGGCTTCATATTGAAAGATATGAATTACGTGGGAGGTTCTACCGTTATAACCACAATCAAGGAGGAAACAAAATGGCTAAAAAGAGCAAAAAAATGCAAGATGCATTAAAAAAAGTTGATACTACTAAAGCTTACACAGTAGCAGAAGCGGTAGCTTTGGCTAAAGATACAAACACTGCAAAATTCGATGCAACAGTTGAAGTTGCTTACCGTCTAAATGTAGACCCTAAAAAAGCAGACCAACAAATCCGTGGAGCAGTTGTGCTTCCAAACGGAACTGGTAAAACTCAAACAGTTTTGGTATTTGCTAAAGGCGACAAAGCGAAGGAAGCGGAAGCTGCCGGAGCTGACTATGTTGGCGATGCTGACATGGTTAACAAAATCCAACAAGGCTGGTTCGATTTCGACGTAGTTGTTGCTACTCCGGACATGATGGCTGAAGTTGGTAAATTAGGTCGTGTATTAGGTCCTAAAGGTCTGATGCCTAACCCTAAAACTGGTACTGTAACAATGGACGTAACAAAAGCAATCAACGAAGTAAAAGCTGGTAAAGTAACTTACCGTGTTGACAAAGCTGGTAACATCCATGTTCCTATCGGTAAAGTATCATTCGATACAGACAAGCTGATTGAAAACTTCAACACAATCAACGATGTACTGTTGAAAGCTAAACCATCAGCAGCAAAAGGTCAATACATCAAGAACATTTCAGTAACAACAACATTTGGACCTGGAATCCACGTTGACCAATTTTCTTTTTAAGAAATAAAAGTTGAACGAACTCGGTCAGCTCTCGAATAATAAGACGAAGTAATTATAGCGATGCTTTTCGTCGCGAATTGCTTCGACTTATTATTGAAGAGAGCTAGTTCGAGAAGCTAGATAGAAATAAAAGTTGAACAAACTATTGACTCAACTACCTTGTCTATGATAAGGTAGTTGAGGTTAATAAATAACTGTACCGAAGACAGTAGGTGGCGTCAGCCTTAATTTCCTACCGAGGACAACGATTGATGAGAATTTGTCAATGAGTCCCTCTATGTCAACGGTGGCATGGAGTTTTTTGTTGTTTATCGATGAAAAGCTTCTCCATCATTATTCAGGAGGTGAAAATAAATGAGTGAAGCAGCAATCGCTAAAAAAGCAGGCTTAGTTGATGACGTAACGGAAAAATTCAAAGCAGCAGCTTCTGTAGTCATCGTTGACTACCGTGGTCTAACTGTTGAAGAAGTAACAGCCTTACGTAAACAATTACGCGATGCAAACGTTGAAATGAAAGTTATCAAAAATTCTATCCTTTCACGTGCCGCAAAAGCAGCAGGCTTAGAAGGTCTTGATGAAGTATTCACAGGTCCTACAGCTGTAGCATTCAGTAACGAAGATGTAGTTGCACCGGCTAAGATTATGGATGAATTTGCTAAAGATGCAAAAGCATTGGAAATCAAAGGTGGGGTTATCGAAGGTAAAGTATCTTCTTTGGAAGAAATCACTGCACTTGCGAAACTACCAAGCCGCGACGGTTTACTATCTATGTTGCTATCTGTTCTACAAGCACCAGTCCGCAACGTTGCCTACGCTGTCAAAGCAGTGGCAGAAAAACAAGAAGAAGTTGCTTAATCGCAGCTTAACTTTAGTATCATAAAAAAAATTATAGTTTATCAAACTTTAAATGGAGGAAAACCAAAATGGCATTAAATATTGAAAACATTATTGCTGAACTAGAAACAGCAACTATCTTAGAACTAAGCGAATTAGTTAAAGCTATCGAAGAAAAATTTGACGTATCTGCAGCAGCTCCTGTTGCAGCAGCAGCAGGTCCTGCAGCTGGTGGCGGCGAAGAACAAACTGAATTCACTGTAGAATTGACTGCAGCTGGAGACCAAAAAGTTAAAGTTATCAAAGCAGTTCGTGAAGCAACTGGCCTTGGCTTGAAAGAAGCTAAAGCTGTAGTTGACGGAGCTCCTGCACCAGTTAAAGAAGGCATCACTAAAGATGAAGCAGAAGCTTTGAAAACTGCTTTAGAAGAAGTTGGCGCTTCTGTAACAGTAAAATAATTCATTTTGATTATTATGAGTCAGAATCCTTGAAATACAAGGATTTTGGCTCTTTTTTTGTTAATGACTTTAGTCGGTTTCAATCACTAAAGTGATTGAAACAAAAAAACCACGCGTACTGCGCGTGGAAGAAGTAGCTTTAGCGATAAAACTCCTTTCGATATACTAGATAAAGGC
>NZ_JADOEQ010000031.1 GCF_016745255.1 Enterococcus sp. BWR-S5
AGAAAAAAATAGAGAGATAGCGGTTGGCGGTCTCTTAAAAAGCTCCCTTGAAGGGAGCAGCAAGTAATGAGCCCTTCTAGGGCTATTAAAAAGCCACCCGCTATGCGGGTGGATAATTACTTAGGTTCATTGTCTAAGGGGCAGAGAAAGGTATTTTCACTTTCCTCAGTCCTATTTATTATAGAGCCTTTTTATTGAGGTGTTCAGATAGTTGGTCATCGGTATTGTTTCGTTATTTTTACCTGAATTCATTACTTATTTAAAGAAGAGGAAACGGATTTTATTTTTCATATTCTCTTTTTCCTTTACATCTTTGAATAAGTTCGCTATCCTTACTATTATGGAAAAGTGTGAGTTCGAGGTGGAGATATGAGTTTTTTTATTGATAATTTTTTCGTCATTATTTATATAGCCAATGTTCTGTTATCTGCGGTTATCGTCTTTCGTGAGAGAAAGCAGACTGCACAAACCTGGGCATGGTTATTGGTTTTACTATTTGTTCCGATTGTTGGGTTCGTCCTCTATATCTTTTTAGGAAGAGGAATTTCAAAGGATAAAATCTTTGATATGAAAATGCAAGCAAAAATCGGAATGAACGCTGAAATAGAAAATGAAAAGAAAGCTCTGCAACGTGGCTTGTTTCCGCATCCGCCGACTGGAGAGGTAGAACCGAAGCAGTTGATTTACATGCTGACGATGTTTGAAAGTTCTATGTATACCACAAACAACGATGTTACTTTGTACACAGATGGTCGTGAAAAATTTGATGCCTTGATTCAAGACATCAGAAATGCGAAAGACCATGTGCATATGGAATACTACATCTATCGAGGAGATGCACTAGGACAAGAATTACGTGCCGAGTTGATTGCAGCGGCAAAGCGAGGTGTTAAGGTTCGTTTGCTTCTTGATGCATGGGGCTCAACCCAAGTAAACATGAAGTTTTTTGAAGAGCTGACTAATGAAAAAGGTGAAGTTGCATTTTTCTTCCCGTTGTTTGTTCCTTATTTAAATCCGCGAATCAATTATCGGAATCATCGGAAAATCGTTGTTATTGATGGAATGATTGGCTACACAGGTGGATTTAACGTCGGAGATGAATATTTAGGGATTGTAGAAAAATTTGGGTATTGGAGAGACAATCATTTAAGAATTTGCGGAGATGCTGTATATAGTCTGCAAAACAGATTTCTGATGGACTGGAACTCTCAGCATACAGAAGAACTAAGCTACAATGAAGCGTATTTCCCACCGATTACCTCTGTTGGGAAAAAGGCTATCCAAGTGGTTACCAGTGGACCGGATTCTGAGCATGAGCAAATCAAGATGGCCTATTTGAAAATGATTTCGATTGCCAAAAAAGAGATATTGATTCAGACGCCTTATTATATTCCGGATGAATCCATTCATGAGGCCATTAAGCTGGCGCTTCTTTCAGGTGTGAAGGTAAGAATTCAGATTCCGAATAAACCCGACCATATGTTGGTCTACTGGGCGACGTACTCTTTTGCGGCAGAGCTGCTTGAGTACGGTGCAATCATTGAAACTTATGAAAATGGCTTTATTCATGCGAAAACAATGATTATTGACGGTGGGATTGTTTCAGTTGGTTCAGCAAATATTGATGTTCGTTCTTTCCGACTGGATTTTGAAGTCAACACAATCATTTATGATGAGGAATTTTCCGAAAAAGTACGAGACTCCTTCTATGAGGACTCTCAGGTATCTCATCTGCTGACACAGGAAAAATACGATGCACGAGGCTTTTGGATTAAGCTGAAGGAAGGTCTTGCACGACTGATTTCACCATTACTATAAGCCAAGATAAGAAACAGAGGATTGGAAAATCATTTGAGATTTTCCAATCCTCTGTTATTTTATACGCTTCGAACCGATGAACGATAAGAAATTAAGGGTATTTGATTCTCAAGCGTAAAGCTTAATGTTAAAATAAATTTGATTTAAATGATTTGGAGGATTGTTAAAAACATGAAAACGAAATTATTCATTCTTTTTAGTTTTATTAGCATGCTGACGTTATCTGGCTGTGCCAGCTGGATAGACAGAGGCGAATCAATTACTGCGGTGGGTTCTTCTGCCTTACAGCCCTTGGTGGAGACTGCCAGCGAAGCTTATCAAAGTGAATACCCCGGAAAGTTTATTAACGTGCAGGGCGGGGGTAGTGGTACTGGTTTGAGTCAGGTTCAGGCCGGAGCAGTTGAAATTGGGAATTCTGACTTGTTTGCGGAAGAGAAGAAAGGAATCGATGCAGCGAAGCTTATCGATCATAAAGTAGCTGTAGCGGGCATTACACCAATTGTCAATAAGGGCGTTGGTGTGACAGATATCTCTTTAGAAAATCTGAGAAAGATTTTTCTCGGGGAAATTACCAACTGGAATGAAGTCGGTGGGAAAGACATTAAGATTGTTATCCTGAATAGAGCTTCTGGCAGCGGTACACGTGCGACTTTTGAGAAATGGGTGCTGGATGGTAAAACAGCTATTCGTGCTCAGGAGCAAGACTCTAGCGGGATGGTTCGTTCAATCGTTTCAGATACTCCGGGGGCAATCAGCTACACTGCATTTTCTTATGTGAGTGACGAGGTTGCTACCTTGAAGATAGATGGCGTTGAGCCGACAGATGAGAATGTTACAACGAATGCTTGGACAATTTGGTCTTATGAGCACATGTATACATTGGGAGAACCGAATGAGCTGACGAAAGACTTTTTAGAATACATGTTATCTGAAAAAGTTCAAGGAGAAATCATTGAGCAATTGGGTTATATTCCGGTATCAAAAATGAAGGTAGAGCGTGATTGGGAAGGAAAACTAATCAATTAGCGGCGTCTTTACACAAAATTTACAAACTTAACGCAACATTTACATGTTATTAAACGCAAATTGAAATTCGACGCGTAGACTTAAACGTATCTGAACTATTGCTCAAGGAGGAGTTTTTTTGGAAGATGTGCAAAAGCAATTACTGACAAAATCTAAACGGGCAAAAATGGAACAAAGAGGGAAACTAATCAGCTTTTTCTGTATTGCGTTGATTGTTCTGGTTGTCCTTTCTATTTTCTATTTTGTAGCCAGCAAAGGCTTGTCTACTTTTTTTGTAGACAAAATAAACGTGTTTGACTTTCTATTTGGAACAGATTGGAATCCCAGTGAGACCGGTTCAAACGGAAAACCATTGGTAGGTGCACTGCCAATGATTGCGGGATCATTTATTGTTACATTTCTATCTGCAATTGTTGCAACACCATTTGCCATTGGCGCAGCAGTTTTTATGACTGAAATCTCTCCTAAAAAAGGATCGAAAATCCTACAGCCTGTTATTGAGCTGTTAGTAGGAATCCCTTCAGTTGTTTATGGATTTATCGGCTTAACAGTTATTGTTCCTTTTGTCCGTTCTATTTTTGGCGGTACTGGTTTTGGGATATTGGCGGGAACCTTCGTGCTGTTTGTCATGATTCTCCCAACGGTTACAACAATGACCGTGGATGCCTTGAAGGCTGTACCAAGACATTATAGAGAGGCTTCTCTGGCTTTAGGAGCGACACGCTGGCAGACGATTTATAAAGTTGTTCTCAGAGCTGCAGTTCCGGGTATTTTAACTGCCGTAGTTTTCGGAATGGCGAGAGCCTTTGGTGAAGCCTTGGCTATTCAGATGGTTATTGGTAATGCGGCGGTAATGCCAACAGGAATGACGACACCTGCTTCTACATTGACAAGTATTTTGACGATGGGAATCGGGAATACAATCATGGGGACTGTTGAAAACAATGTACTATGGTCTCTGGCGTTAATTTTATTACTGATGTCATTACTATTCAATATCGTGATTCGAATTATTGGTAAGAAAGGGGCGCTGAAATAATGGATGCAAAGAAAGCAGATAGACTGGCAACAGGTATCTTGTACACAGTCTCTGGTATTATCGTTCTAATTTTAGCAGCCTTGCTAAGCTATATATTGCTGCGGGGAGTTCCGCATATCTCTTGGGATTTTCTGACAAAGCCTTCGAAGGCCTATCAAGCAGGCGGTGGTATCGGGATTCAGCTGTTTAACTCAATTTACCTGCTGTTCATTACGATGCTTATCAGCTTGCCAATCTCTCTAGGCGCTGGGATATACCTGTCAGAGTATGCCAAGAAAAACTGGCTGACAGACGTTATCCGCACATCTATTGAGATTCTGAGCTCATTGCCTTCAGTTGTTGTCGGCTTATTCGGTTTCTTAATCTTCGTTGTACAGATTGGTTACGGCTTCTCAATCATTTCCGGTGCGTTGGCATTAACTTTTTTCAACCTGCCGCTTTTGACAAGAAATGTTGAAGAGTCATTGAAAGCAGTCCACTATACTCAGCGTGAGGCAGGACTGGCGTTAGGTTTGTCTCGATGGGAAACAGTGAAAAAAGTAATTATACCTGAAGCTATGCCTGGAATTTTAACAGGAGTTATCTTGAGCTCAGGACGTATTTTCGGTGAGGCTGCAGCGCTGATCTATACAGCAGGGCAAAGTGCACCGGCTTTAGATTTCAGCAATTGGAATCCATTAAGTGTTTCCAGCCCAATCAGTATTTTCAGACAAGCAGAAACCTTAGCAGTTCATATCTGGAAAGTAAACACAGAAGGAACAATGCCGGATGGTCCGGCGGTATCAGCAGGAGCATCTGCAGTTCTGATTATTGTCGTTCTTCTGTTTAACTTTGGTGCACGATTCATCGGGAACCGCCTGCATAAGAAACTGACATCAGCCTAACGTTAGGGGTAGACAAATGAAAGAATATAATTTGAATGACACAAATATTATCACATTCGATCCGGAACAAACACCAGTTGCTCTGCATACAGAAGACTTGCATGTCTGGTATGGAGACAATGAGGCGATTAAGGGTGTAGACCTTCAATTTGAAAAGAGCAAAATCACGGCATTAATCGGTCCTTCCGGTTGTGGGAAATCAACCTACTTACGTTCACTGAACCGAATGAACGATGGTATCGCTAATACAAAAATAACGGGTAAAATCATGTATAAAGGTGTGGATGTGAATACTAAGGAAGTTGACGTCTATGAGATGCGTAAGCGTATCGGCATGGTGTTTCAACGACCAAATCCTTTCAGTAAATCCATTTATGAAAACATAACCTTTGCCCTTAAGCAGCATGGCGAAAAAGATAAAAACAAGCTGGATGAAATCGTAGAGACCAGCCTGAAGCAAGCTGCATTATGGGAACAGGTAAAAGATAACCTGAATAAAAGTGCACTTGCTCTTTCCGGAGGGCAGCAGCAAAGACTATGTATTGCACGAGCAATTGCGATGAAGCCGGATATTCTGCTTTTAGATGAGCCAGCTAGTGCCCTTGACCCGATTTCTACAGGTAAAGTAGAGGAAACATTAGTTAGTTTGAAAAACGATTACACAATTATCATTGTGACACATAACATGCAGCAAGCAGCGCGGATTAGCGATCAAACAGCATTTTTCTATTTGGGAAAAGTAATAGAATATGACGAAACACGAAAAATCTTTACACGACCAAAAATACAGGCGACAGAAGATTACGTTTCCGGGCATTTTGGTTAGGAGGAAAAGGATGACAAAAGAGATTATTTCATCAAAGGATTTGCATCTATACTACGGAGAAAAAGAAGCGTTAAAAGGAATCGACCTTTCGATTAATCAAGGAGAGATTACCGCAATGATTGGTCCCTCCGGCTGTGGAAAATCAACCTATCTACGTTCGTTGAATCGAATGAATGATTTGATTCCAGGCGTGACCGTTACAGGAAGCGTGATGTACAAAGGAAAAGATATTTATGGTCCTAAAACAGATACTGTTGAACTGCGTAAAGAAATCGGTATGGTGTTTCAACAGCCCAATCCGTTTCCATTTTCTGTTTATGAAAATGTTATTTACGGCTTAAGATTAAAAGGCGAGAAGGACAAACAAGTTCTCGATGAAGTCGTAGAAACACGGTTGAAGGCTGCTTCAGTTTGGGAAGATGTCAAAGACAAGCTGCATAAAAGTGCTTTGTCTCTTTCCGGTGGACAGCAGCAGCGTGTTTGTATCGCTCGTGTACTTGCCGTTGATCCGGAAATTATTTTGCTGGATGAGCCCACCAGTGCGCTTGATCCAATTTCCAGCGGGAAAATAGAGAATATGTTGTTGACGTTGAAGGAACAATATACAATGATTATGGTTACCCATAATATGTCTCAGGCATCACGTATATCTGATAAAACAGCTTTCTTTTTGCAGGGCGAACTGATAGAATTTAATGATACGAAGAAAATCTTTTTAAACCCGAAGAGACAAGAGACGGAAGATTACATTTCCGGGAAATTCGGTTAATTTTCTAGTTGTTTTGCTTCTATAATAAGTAGATCCTACTGACAGAGATGCTTATGAGGGATAGAAATAGCGGTAGGTAAGATTGAAGGATAGCACTTCATACTTAAAAGACTTGAGGAGGAAGGTACATGATGTTGCGTAGTCAATTTGAAGAAGAACTATTGAATCTGCACAATCAGTTTTATGAAATGGGAATGATGGTAAGTAATGCCGTTCATAAATCTGTTCGTGCGTACATCGATCACGATAAGCATATTGCGAATGAAGTGATCGAACGTGATACAGAAATCAACGATATGGAAGTAAAGCTTGAAAAGAAAAGCTTTGAGATGATTGCATTACAACAGCCTGTTACAACAGACTTGCGTATGATTATTACTGTAATGAAAGCCAGTTCTGATTTGGAAAGAATGGCGGATCATGCAGTGTCCATCTCTAAATCAACAATTCGCCTAAAAGGTGAGACAAGAATTCCTGAAATCGAAAAAGAAATTTCAGATATGTCTGATTATGTGAAGAAAATGGTCGATAACGTATTGATCGCATATGTAAAAACAGACGAAAAAGATGCACGGATGATTGCTAAGATGGATAATCGTGTGAATGAATACTTCAATAGTATTTACAGCAACTCTATTGAGAGCATGAAATCAAATCCGGAGACTGTTATTAGTGGAACGGATTATCTGCATGTTGCAACATACTTGGAGCGCATTGGGGACTACGTGACGAATATTTGTGAATGGATTGTTTATCTGGCAACAGGAAAAATCACAGAACTGAATACCAATCACGAAGAGTAGAAGAAAATGAGAAGCAGACTTGGCAGATGTCCAGTCTGCTTCTTATTAATGACTTTAGTCGGTTTCAATCACTAAAGTGATTGAAACAAAAAAACCACGCGTACTGCGCGTGGAAGAAGTAGCTTTAGCGATAAAACTCCTTTCGATATACTAGATAAAGG
>NZ_JADOEQ010000032.1:2847-4560 GCF_016745255.1 Enterococcus sp. BWR-S5
TGAGTAAACCTCTCAAAACTGAACAAAGTAAAGTTAACCAGTGTAGTCTCCGTAATATTCCTTAGAAAGGAGGTGATCCAGCCGCACCTTCCGATACGGCTACCTTGTTACGACTTCACCCCAATCATCTATCCCACCTTAGGCGGCTGGCTCCAAAAGGTTACCTCACCGACTTCGGGTGTTACAAACTCTCGTGGTGTGACGGGCGGTGTGTACAAGGCCCGGGAACGTATTCACCGCGGCGTGCTGATCCGCGATTACTAGCGATTCCGGCTTCATGTAGGCGAGTTGCAGCCTACAATCCGAACTGAGAGAAGCTTTAAGAGATTTGCTTAGCCTCGCGACTTCGCGACTCGTTGTACTTCCCATTGTAGCACGTGTGTAGCCCAGGTCATAAGGGGCATGATGATTTGACGTCATCCCCACCTTCCTCCGGTTTGTCACCGGCAGTCTCGCTAGAGTGCCCAACTGAATGATGGCAACTAACAATAAGGGTTGCGCTCGTTGCGGGACTTAACCCAACATCTCACGACACGAGCTGACGACAACCATGCACCACCTGTCACTTTGTCCCCGAAGGGAAAGCTCTATCTCTAGAGTGGTCAAAGGATGTCAAGACCTGGTAAGGTTCTTCGCGTTGCTTCGAATTAAACCACATGCTCCACCGCTTGTGCGGGCCCCCGTCAATTCCTTTGAGTTTCAACCTTGCGGTCGTACTCCCCAGGCGGAGTGCTTAATGCGTTTGCTGCAGCACTGAAGGGCGGAAACCCTCCAACACTTAGCACTCATCGTTTACGGCGTGGACTACCAGGGTATCTAATCCTGTTTGCTCCCCACGCTTTCGAGCCTCAGCGTCAGTTACAGACCAGAGAGCCGCCTTCGCCACTGGTGTTCCTCCATATATCTACGCATTTCACCGCTACACATGGAATTCCACTCTCCTCTTCTGCACTCAAGTCTCCCAGTTTCCAATGACCCTCCCCGGTTGAGCCGGGGGCTTTCACATCAGACTTAAGAAACCGCCTGCGCTCGCTTTACGCCCAATAAATCCGGACAACGCTTGCCACCTACGTATTACCGCGGCTGCTGGCACGTAGTTAGCCGTGGCTTTCTGGTTAGATACCGTCAAGGGGTGAACAGTTACTCTCACCCTTGTTCTTCTCTAACAACAGAGTTTTACGATCCGAAAACCTTCTTCACTCACGCGGCGTTGCTCGGTCAGACTTTCGTCCATTGCCGAAGATTCCCTACTGCTGCCTCCCGTAGGAGTCTGGGCCGTGTCTCAGTCCCAGTGTGGCCGATCACCCTCTCAGGTCGGCTATGCATCGTTGCCTTGGTGAGCCGTTACCTCACCAACTAGCTAATGCACCGCGGGTCCATCCATCAGCGACACCCGAAAGCGCCTTTCAAATCAGAACCATGCGGTTCCGATTGTTATACGGTATTAGCACCTGTTTCCAAGTGTTATCCCCTTCTGATGGGCAGGTTACCCACGTGTTACTCACCCGTCCGCCACTCCTCTTTTCCGGTGAGTGCAAGCACTCGGTGGAAAAGAAGCGTTCGACTTGCATGTATTAGGCACGCCGCCAGCGTTCGTCCTGAGCCAGGATCAAACTCTCATAAAAAGTTTAAACTTGACAGTCTTGCGACTGTTACGCTCAATTTGTTTGCTAGCATATTGCTTGCTTGTTAAATCATGTTGTTGTCTTGAAT
>NZ_JADOEQ010000033.1 GCF_016745255.1 Enterococcus sp. BWR-S5
ACAACTATTCAGTAACATGAATTTGTAAACAGAAGAGAGCCGGTCGACGGTTGGACCGCCGATCGGCTCTTCTGTTTCGTTTAAAGAAAGGAACTGTCAGCGTGAAAAAAATACAACAAGTAGTACTAGGCCTACTATACATAATCATGACAGCTCTGCTGGTCTTTCCGGGAGCAGCAGCAGCCGAGGAAACAGAAACGCCGGAAGGCACAGAGATTGGCGGCTTCACCTATGAAGTCATTTTACCGGAGAATCAACTGAACAAAGAGGTCGGCTACTTTGATTTACAGCTGGCAGCCGGTCAAAAACAAACGATTCAGATTAAACTAACCAATCCAACTAACATAGAAACAACACTGAGTGTCAAGCTGAGTGGCGCGAAAACCAATAGTAACGGGGTCATTGAATACACCCCCAATGAGATTGAAAATGATGCTTCCCTGAAGTACGATTTTGTCGATGTGGTCAAAGGACCGGAGGAAGTTGTTTTGGCACCGGGAGAAGAGCGGATGCTGGATCTTGAAGTGACGATGCCGGAGGCATCCTTTGATGGGATTATTACCGGCGGGATTCAACTGCGGAATATCACCAATGAAGAAGAGCTGGATAAGCAAAAAGAAGGCACGGTTATCAATAAGTTTGCCTATCTTATCGGGGTCGTTCTCCAACAAAACGATACCGAAGTGACCCATGATTTAGCGTTAAACAAGGTCTATGCCGGATTAAATAATTACCGCAACACGATTTTTGTGAACTTTTCCAATATTCAACCGGCGTTTGTTCGTGAGATGACCGTGGATGCTCAAATCACGAAAAAGGGCTCGAAGGATGTCTTGTACGATACGAAGAAAGCTTCGATGAAAATGGCACCCAACAGTCTGATTGATTTCCCGGTATCCATGCAAGGCGACCGGATGGTCGCAGGGGATTACACGGCTTATATCACTGTTACCACAGAGGTTAATACCTGGACTTGGGAACAGGACTTTACCATCACTAACGAAGAAGCAGAGAAATACAATGAGCAGGATGTCGGCTTGATTCAGGAAGAAGGCATTGACTGGAAGCTGATTGCCGCGATTGTTGCCGGCGTGTTTGTATTGGTTCTGGTGATTTATCTGGTGATTCGACAGGTGAAAAAGAAAAACGAAGCGAAAAAACGCAAGAAAACCAAAAGTAAAAAGAAAAAACGCAACTAGAAAAGCCAAGAAAAGAAAACGAATAATGGGGGAACAAACGTGAGTATATTGGATTGGTTATTTATAGGGTTGTTATCCGCCGCGATCCTTTGTGGGCTGTTTGTTCTGATCCTGTTCATTCAAAGCTTCCTGACGGGAAGAAAACGTGCAGGACTGCAAAAAAAGCGCATCAAGAACAAGAAGAAGCGGAAAAAACTGCAGCGTAGGGTACAAAAGATGAAAAAGCAGCAATGGCGTCAGTTTCGTTCCGCTCTTTTATTACTGGTACTTGGAGGCGCATTGGGAGGAGGCGCCTTCTATTCCCGTTACTATCAAGCCCATCGCTTGGGGGAACAGGACTCCAATGCGATTGTTCAGGGGTATCATTTGGTGGCAACGATTGAGGAGGAGCTGGGCAGTGAAGAGTCTTTGGCGAATCCTGAAAAAGCGGCGACCCGTTTGCGGGATTTAACCGGACGTTTGTCCAGTTACGGAACCCGCGTGCCCAGCCAACGCTTGTCAGAAGAGGGACAGCGCTTGTTAAGTCGACAATATTCCTATATGTCTGAGCTGGGGATGAATCTCTATACACAGGCAGATGACCTGATGGTTAATGAAGAGACACGGGCAGCTGTCGAAGCGGATTTGAAGAAAATCCAAACGCACCAACAAAAAGTGTTGACCTATTTCAGCATCAACGAAGACTCACTGAAAAAGACAAACTGAGGATCGATGAAATGAAGGATGAGAAGCGAAAGAAACGCAAGACCGGCCCCTCTTCCAAAAGAGACGGGCAAAAACGGACAGGCAGGAAGCCGACGACAGACCGTCGGTCTTCTCCGTCTGATACAGCGCTTAAAAAAACAGGCAATGCCAAGGCTTCCACACACCGACGGAAGAAAAAGCAGCGACAATCAAGCGGCAGGAAAACCGGCCGAAAGCGACCAACGGGGGTCAAAAGAGGCAGACGACTGGTCGGCGAGCTTCTTTTGAGCCTGTTTTTAGCTATGGGGCTGATTTATGTCATTTCCCTGTTTACCTTTACCTTTTATTCGGTGGACAGTTATATGATGGCACCGGCGGTGAATGCCGGAGATACAGTCTTTGTCAATAAGCTGAAAGAAATTCGGCGCTTTGATTTGGTCCTGTTTCGCAGTCCAACCGATGGCGAGCTGTCGGTTCGGCGAGTGATTGGGGTGCCCGGTGATCGGCTCTATTATCAAGCAGATGTGCTGTATCTGAACGAGCAGGAACAGGTGGAGCGCTTTTTGAACACGGCGTTGAAGGAAGCTCGGCAAAACGACCAACAGTTCACTGAAGACTTTCGCTTAAGTCAGGTGATCGGTCAGGACGCTGTACCCAAGGACAGTTATTTTGTGTTGGGGGATAATCGAACCTTTGCCGTAGACAGCCGCAGCTATGGCGTGATTCATAAAAAGGATATCATTGGGGTGGTTCGGATGAGGGTCCTGCCGCTGCATGAAATGACGTATCTATAAGAAGGAAGACACGACGAATGAACCAAACCACTGAGAGAAAACCAAAAAAAGTACCCACCAGCGGTGTTCGCCCCAAGAAGCGAAACCGTCGGTTAAAACAAGAAATCAGACAACGAAAGCAACAGGAGCAGCAGCGACGGGAGCTACGTCGGGGCTATGTGGTGCTAGGGCTGTTAGCCGTCCTTGTGCTGCTATTCTTTTTGAACTTTCGAACCCGTCAGGTGGATGGGGTTTCGATGGTGCCAACCTTGGCAGACAACGACCGTCTGCTGGTCCGACGGACCGAGACCTTTGCCCGTTATGAGCTGATTACCTTTGAACCGGCAGACAAGGTCGGGGAGTCCTATGTGAAACGAATCATCGGACTGCCGGGGGATCGCCTGCATCTGGACGGCAACCGCCTGTATTTATATGAAGCCACTACGAAGCAGCAGACAAACCAGGCAGGAACCTTTTCTGCAGAGCAGCTGCCGGATGGCGCCTTAACCGTGCTTCTCAGTCCAGAGGCGGTTCAGTCGATTGGCACACAAACAGAAATACCGGCCAATCAGTATTTTGTCTTAGGCGATAATCGAGGCAATTCTCGTGACAGTCGGGAGATGGGGCTTATCACGTCCAATCAGATTGAAGGGGTCGTGGTGTTCCGCTATTTTCCCCTGAATCATATCGGGCGTGTCAGCTGAGGCCGCTGAAAAAATGGAAGAAATGAGGAAAGCAATGAAACCAACACAATGGAAGAGTGTCCGCTATCTGGCGAAAAACCGCTGGATACTGGGCCTTAGTTTTTTTCTGCCGATAGTCATTTTGGCAGGGGTATATTTGATGATTGGGATTTATCCCGGCAGTAACCGAACCATCATGGCCAGTGATTCATTTCACCAGCTGTCGAACTTTTTAGCCAGCTACAATACCATGATGAAGGGCTCGGAGAGTATCTTCTACAGCTGGTATGTGTCGTTTGGCTTG
>NZ_JADOEQ010000034.1 GCF_016745255.1 Enterococcus sp. BWR-S5
CTAGAAAAAAATAGAGAGATAGCGGTTGGCGGTCTCTTAAAAAGCTCCCTTGAAGGGAGCAGCAAGTAATGAGCCCTTCTAGGGCTATTAAAAAGCCACCCGCTATGCGGGTGGATAATTACTATAGTGGAAGATAAGCTTCTAGAGACCAACATCGTTAATCAACCGTTGCAGCCGAAAATGGCTAGTTGGATTAAGGAGAACGAATCTCGAATTTTTAAGAAATAAGAGAAAAAATTATGTATGAGCGCCCCACGCTTATGAGAATTGATTGAATACGGTTTGTATTTAATAGAGTGAAACTTGATGATATTATTGAAATGATAAAACATCCTGGTTTTATTGACAATGAGACTTAGATGGGTGAAATTAGATTTTCTAGCCTCACTATCTCAATACCGTTAAGAGCTAAAATGCTGATTTATAAGGAATCATAAGCCTTTTGGCTCTTTTTTTACGAAAAAAGATGGCATAAGGTTAAGCCATCTTTTCTATCACATCGATTAATATCCATTTAGATATTGTTCAATTGTCAGGTCTCCTAGAGAATCGAAAATTTGACCTTCACTTGAGAGGGTGTCATCTGACTCTTTGATCCATTCCTTTTCAATACCATTTTCGGAATAGGAGAGGACGCTTCTGCCATCTTCTGTATAGTATAGGTAAAGATTTTCCATAGGAAGATTAGCGATTGTACCATCTAAAGCAATACTTGAAATTGTTTCGTTAGGATTAAAAAAGACTGGTGCTTCGTCTTCAGAAATACGCCAACCACCAACAAATTCCTCAATAGAAGGTTGCGCAGGTTTTGCAGATTCACTTGTTTCAGTCGCGCTTGTGTCTGTACTTTGTTGCGATTCGGTGGAAGAGAGAGAAGTACTTGTGCTGCTTGTACCAACAACTGTAGACAGCGGTGTGCTTCCTTTAAACTTCTCTGCCTGTTCTTTTTGTGGATTGAAAAAGATAATCATACCTAAGAACCCAAGAAGGATGATAAGCGATAATGTCAGTAAGATAGTATCATTGCGAACCTTTTTATCTCGCTCAAGCCTAAAAATAAACAATTTCCAAAATTTTTTCATAGAACTCCTCGTTTCATAATAAAATCAACGGTTGCAGTTAGCTGCTACCAAGACTACTGTCTGTGTAATGCAACTATTAGTAGTAATTGGGACTCCCTAATGTGCTACCTACAACTATTTGTTATTCTCTGAAAGAACCAAAAATAGAAAAAATAGTAAGATAGGTACACCAATATATACAAGGTATTGCCCGAGATTATAGGCAACATTGTTAAAAAAAACAGGAATAACGTCAACAATCAGTGGAAACATAACAACTGTCATAAAAATTGCTAAAATTAGAACTGCCCATTTGAAAAATGTCTTCATGATTTCACTCCTTAGTTTGAATGACACGTTTAGCGTAGCAAAGTCTTGAGAAAATGTCTATAGTTCAGCAGTTAGAAAGTATCTGGAACTCAAAAGTTCTTTTTTTTATATGAAAAAAGAAAAAGTTTGTTCATCATACCCCTTCTTTTTTTGTTTTTAATCAGACTATATTGGAAAAATAAAAAAGAAGAGATATAACATTTGGAAATGGGGAGAGAGCGAAAAATGCTGAAGGAAAAACAGCTCAGATTGTACTTTAAGGGCAAAGTGTGATACCATCAATTAGTAGTATCATTCTTGATTAATTTAATCGGCCTTATCCTGACAAGTATTTTAGAATAATTCCTTTTACGTTATCGTGAACATATTGCAAATATTTTGTGCAAAAGCACTTGGAGGATTTTTTTTATGAATACAGGTACAGTGAAATGGTTTAATGCAGACAAAGGCTTTGGTTTTATTACAGGAGAAGATGGTACAGACGTTTTCGCTCATTTTTCAGCTATTCAAGGAGATGGATTCAAATCTCTTGATGAAGGACAAAAAGTTACTTACGATTTAGAAGATGGACAAAGAGGTCCTCAAGCAGTTAATATTGTCAAAAACTAGTTTATGCCCATTAAAAACAGCCTTTTAGGCTGTTTTTCTATATAAGGAGGACTAATAATGTCTGAAGAAAAACCAACAAGAGCTTATGGAAAAAAGAGTAAAGAAGATTCAGAAATAAAAAAATCATTCGATGTTGATCAGTCTGTTTCGTTTATTTACAAAAGCGAGATACGGACGGGGATAATTGTTAAGAAGTTGGAGTATGCTGCTGTGGTGAAAATTGATGTGATTGATGGTTCTTCTCAAACAGAAGATCGAACAGTCATTAACTATAGTGAGCTATATCAAAGATAGGGCTGTACAAAGCTACATACTTGGTAAAACATGGGCTTCTTTAAGCTATTAACACTGTTAATTTAATAACTCTTCAATATAGTGTTATAAGAAAAGCTGTTGATGTGAATGGAAAAGAGTTAATGAGTATCTATTCGAAACTCGAAGGATGGAATACGTTTTTAGAGTAATTTTATTTTGTATTGAGAATGATATGGGAAATTACTTTTTTTGAATTGGAAAATGATTTGAATTTAATTAAAATTCGATTTTTTATAAATAAATATTTATTTTTTTTATAAAGTTTGCTAATATTTATGTAAAGAGGGATTTTTTGAGGATATCTTTCTGAAGTTGAGTACAAAGGGATTTTTTAGGTGACTAATATATTCAGTATAGGTTGCTATAAGCACTATCTTCCTTCTGATAAAAGATGCAAATCATTGCCTTTACATTCCTAAAGCGGTGCTTCTTGAAGGGTAGAAACACTACTTTTTATGTGCCAACCATACAAAAAGCCGAGGTGATTATACAGAATCATCTCGGCTTTTTGTTTTAGTTAATGACTTTAGTCGGTTTCAATCACTAAAGTGATTGAAACAAAAAAACCACGCGTACTGCGCGTGGAAGAAGTAGCTTTAGCGATAAAACTCCTTTCGATATACTAGATAAAGGC
>NZ_JADOEQ010000035.1 GCF_016745255.1 Enterococcus sp. BWR-S5
TTTTTTTTGCCCTTTCCGACAATCTCCTGGTCTAAATCTTTTGTCACGTATTTTGTAATGTAAGTGGCACATTTCTTCTTACTCCGTATCCTAGTTAAGGTCGAAAAGCCATGCTCCCAATCCGAGCAGTTATAAACCTTAGCTTTTTTGTGCTTTACTCCAGAATCAACAATCACACCGCCGAACCCACCTGTTACACCATGAAAATGGATCGCACCATCCTTGTGCCGTTCGGGAATAAAAATATAATTAAATTTGCCATATTTCAGTTTCATCCACCGCAACCACTTCTGTAATTTACTAAAGCAAAGAGCATCATCATGACGATTATCTCCACCAAAGGTCAACGTCCAAAAGTATGTAAAATCATTGCTTAAGCAGTAGTCTCTAATCTTCGTTTTAGTACGAATCAAATTCATAAATTTTGAATGTTCATACTCCGCTTGTATTTCGTCTTCAGTCAAATCACGATAGCTTCCTGCATCACCTTCAGAAGTGTCACAAACATCAAGCGGTCTTTTGTACACATAAACGGTTCTAGCCCCGTCAGGATAGGTTTTTACTTTGCTTTTATATCTCTTTGCACTTGTCATTCTATGTCGTTAAGTGAGACGTATGTCAAGTAGACGTCTCTGCCTCCTCTCTATAATTTTTCGTTAGATATTCAACTCAGCAGCATTAGAACATTAGCGGGCTGACATTTCGGCGGTGCGGGCGCGCGGGGCATGCTCCGTGCGTCCTCTCCGTCCGAAATTGCCAGCTCCGCAAATTGTTTCTTAATGGGTTCTGGGTTATAATAATCACACCGAAACGATTATCTAGTCTTGTATGCTTTCGACGGCTGCTGACTCTGATAGTCGTTTTTCTATGCTCACTATTTCTGGCACCAATCTAACAATGGCCATTCCGAAATCTTTTTGAAACGATTTTAAGCCCTTTAAAACGTCCTGTGAGCCCTCGAAAGCCATATATTGACTATTTGACTCATAAAACTCCAAAACGGCTCCTGTGACCTCCCATAGCTCGTAAATATCATCTTTGATAAAACCTGCTACATCATCCAAAAATTCGTTGTTCATGCTTCCCACCCCCTTTCAAGTGTTGACCTGAACCGTATCCGCAATCCTTGACAGCAGGCACCCTGTTTTGCGGTGCTTAATCGGAGCCCTCAGTCTTAATATAGCACTATCCGAATTTCTCAGCCTGAGGCTTCAACACGATACCACAAAACACCTACTGTAAAGGAACCGCTACGCTTTGCTACTCTTTACCGCTTTTGCCTTCCTCTGACTTGATATGTTCAAACATGGCACTAGCTTCTCTTGTCATAGCCATAGATTCTGATTGTCGTTTAACTGTATCTACACACATTGCTATATAGGCGTTTTTAGTTATCCCTATGCGTTTTGCTTCTGCTACACAATAATCATTTAACTCTTGCCCCAAAGACATAGAGAACTTAACGTTTTTGCTCATTTAGGCACCTCCTGAATATTTTTATGTAACCAATATATCACTTGTTAGGTGTTTACGCAACAAAAAACTGCAGAAGTTTGCAACCCCTGCAGTTCATGATATAATTCAACTGTCGAAATTGTAGATATAGCAAGTTTCGTTCTCGAAATCGGGCGCCTTCCCGAAAGATAAATCAAAACTGCTGTATTCCACCGCTGGTAATCTCAATCCACGAGAGCACCAGTATTTTTTTTTGCCCTTTCCGACAATCTCCTGGTCTAAATCTTTTGTCACGTATTTTGTAATGTAAGTGGCACATTTCTTCTTACTCCGTATCCTAGTTAAGGTCGAAAAGCCATGCTCCCAATCC
>NZ_JADOEQ010000036.1 GCF_016745255.1 Enterococcus sp. BWR-S5
CTACTTGTTGTATTTTTTTCACGCTGACAGTTCCTTTCTTTAAACGAAACAGAAGAGCCGATCGGCGGTCCAACCGTCGACCGGCTCTCTTCTGTTTACAAATTCATGTTACTGAATAGTTGTAGCTTATAATGGAGCGTCTGCCATTGTCCAAGTAACTTTAGCAGTGTATTGTCCTTTGAATTTCACAACATCACCAGGAACAAACAGTTTTACAGAGTTTCTGATTTCGTCTTCGCCGTTTGCACGGTTACCGAAAGCAACTTTGTATTGTCCGTATCCTTTATCTGCTTCTGTCATGCTGTAGAACAATTCTTGGTTGTTTAATGATAATGTTGCAGTTTTGCCAGCTGCCAAGCCTGTTTCTGAAGGCATGTTAGCAATACTTGCAGCAGTATCCGCACCAGCAATACGCATGTTAGAGTAAGTGATTGTTGCTCCGTTCAATGTTGAAGCTTCAGTTGCATGTGTAAATTGATCTGTCAATTCACCGTAGATGTAGTATTTACGAGTTGATGTTGAACGAACATCCTTGAAGTCTACGAAATGCTCATACGTACCTACAGATGAGCCGTAAGGTTTTACGTTGTATGTTTGGTCGCTTCCGTCTGAAAGAATTGCATGTTTTTCAAAGTCTAATGGAGTCGCCGCAACGATCGCCATTTCGTTTGTTGCTTCAGGGTTTACTGAGATTTCAGGAATCACAGTTGTTCCATCAGGTTCTACAACTGTTGGTAAAGATGTATCTTTTTCGAATTCAACAACGCCTTCTGTTTTCCAGTCGCTTTGTTCTGCTTTCGTTGCGCTTGGTACGACAATTGCTGCTCCGGCTACTGCTACTAATAAAGCAGCGCTTAATTTGTGTGTGTTTTTCATTTGTGTTTTCCTCCTAAGATATGTGTGTGTGGTTGTTGCATTTATGGCAACTCGGACAGGGTCCAAGTTAACACCGTAGTGTAAGGTACCGGGTCGATCATAATCTCCGTCGGTACAGATAGTGTAACCGCACTGTTTTTAGAAACAGGCTTGTTGTCAAAGGTGGGGTCCAGTACTTGATTGCCTTCGGCATCCAAGCTTGGGCTCAGCGTATTTGCCATGCCGTTGGTGTTCTCTGATGAGGCACCAAAGTTAATGGCCCATGTGCCTTCCCCTTTGTCTTTTCCGGCTTCCGCCAGGGTATAAGTGGCTCCGATATTTTCAATTCGGATGACCTCTTTTTTGACCGTTGGTCCACTGGCCTGTGGTCGAACAGAGTTTGCCCAAGAAGAATCGAAAGACAGTACCGCGCCCTTCAGCTGATGATTCAGCGTCTGGTTGTTGGTAAACTGCTCCTCCTGACGGACCTGTAAGGTCCAGCCTGCGCCCGTTCCACGGTAATCGGACACCTGCACAAAGTTGCCGCGTGCCGGCGTGTCGCCATGAAACAGCTGAGCATTGGCTGAAAACAGCCGTTCACTCTTGGTAATCTTGTTGCGGCCAAAATTCAGCGTCGGTACAAAATCAATCCGTAACGGACCGTCTGTA
>NZ_JADOEQ010000037.1 GCF_016745255.1 Enterococcus sp. BWR-S5
ATACGTCACTTCATAACGATTGATTTTCAGTTCCTTAGCCGTATACCGGTCTTTTGCTAGGTGTTCGCCATATTCATCTAATAATGCATACAGCTCCGGGTGATCCTTTTTGGATAAGCGCTGACCGTCTTTGATGATTGTCCAGCTCTTTCCATATTTCCCACCGTACTCTACACATTCTATCTCATAAGCATTCAGTCGCGCCAGTCTCTTTTGAATGTCCTGTTGGTTTCGCTCTTCCCGCTCCTGCCACGCCTCGTTAATCGCTTTCGTCCAGGATAGATTTAGTTTAGAAATATCAAAGGTACCGCTGCTGGGATTCCACGCAGTACAGCCCTCAATTGCGGTTAGTGCCTGTTCCAGATTATCCAGATTGGCTTCCACCTCAGAAAAAATCCCTGCAGAAGCTGCATTGAAAGTATAAAGGTTATTCAACTTTTCTTCCAGCTTGCCGATGCCTTCCTGCATCCGCATATAGGCCTGCTCCATCCGCTGATTAGGTTTCTCTTCCTTATTCAGAACCTCTGCATAAGACTTCAATAAGCTTTGTCCTTGTTCGATTTGTGCCTTTAGCCGTGCTTCCTCCACATCGCAGCTGTCCACCATTGCCTGAAATTCCTTTGGAAATTTCGTATGGGCGTCGATCATTGATTCTCCCACCAAAATCAAGGCTTGACTGACTGGCGGATACACGGCCATAAAGTAACGCTTGGCGGAATCATACGTATTGCTGGAGAGGGGAGCGCTTAAAAATGCGTGGATACTATCCTTCAAGGTACCCGCATGCTGAATATAGGCTGTGGCCAGCGCGACTGCCGAACTGCTTTGTGCCTGAACCTCTCCCACATAAAAATTGATACTCACACCTTTTCCTCCTCTCCCATTAACAACGTACGCCGTTTCTGAAGAAGGCGCTCCTCTTTTGCCTCAAGCGCCTGCTTCTCTTTGTAGAGCGTTTCCACTTTTTCATCTAATGACCGCAGATTTTCCCGATGAAGAACGCTCAGCTCCTCTTCCATATCAGTAAAATAATTGTGCTGCTCTCCTATACTTGTGGAAAGGACATCATGTATAAATGCTTCCTGCTTTTTAACTAATCGACGATAATCATTTTCTCGTTCCTCCAGCTGCCAGTTGTCCTTGCGATTTTTTTCTTGATTCTCAGATAACTTAGCCAGCTGTTGTTGAATATGCTGTTCCTCTTTTTCTATCTCTTTCATGGCCACTTGCCCGGTCCTGACAAATCACTGAACCCATCAAATCCTTGCCCGATTTTCTGATCGATAACCGAAAACTCCTTTGCCACCGAATGAATAGTGTTCCCATCTCTGGTTAATGCATTGGAAATTCGCTGCCCGGACTG